>DATEGO010000075.1:0-108660 GCA_035280065.1 Candidatus Acidiferrum sp. | reverse complement strand
CCTGGTGTTGAAAAGGATCTGCTGCACGACACTGAGGCGGCCTTCTTTGAGTTGGAATACCTGGACCACTCCATAATCGCTAGAGCTGCCGGCGGTCTCGACAAGATCTAACTGCGCGACAGCAATTTCGGTCTCGCTGGGCTCATTCTGAAGCACCATTGACCACTTTAAGCCAAGCCAGTAGCTGGTTTCCTTGAACCGAACTTCACACTTACCAGCACGCAAATGAGCCTTGGGGCCAGGCCTTCCGCCTTCATCAAAAGTCACAACCTCGGAGTCTTTTAGATCAAGACGGCGCAAAGATGCGAGTGTCTCCGGATAGGAGTAGTGCGGATAGCATATCTTCAGCGTAGGACGTGATTTCTCCTGAGCGTAAGCGCTTGGAGAAACAGGCATCAAGCTTAAAGCAAAAACGCAGAGCAAGAAGGCTTCAGGCTTACGCGCATGCGAAGAGGGAGCGCGGCATGCCGCGCCCCTACCATGAGGGACCGAATAGTTCATGGGTGGGTCATGTCCTCGGGCTTGACGAGGGAGTCGAATTCTTCGGCGGTCACGAAGCCGAGCTTGATGGCGGCTTCGCGGAGGCTGATGTGGGAGTGGTGAGCGGCTTTGGCGACTTGGGCGGCGGCGTCGTAGCCGATTTTGGGAGCGAGCGCGGTGACGAGCATCAGCGAATTGTGGACGTAGTGCTCGATTTGCGTGGCGTTAACTTCGATGCCCTGGACACAGTGAGCGACGAAGCTGTTCATGGAGTCGGCGAGGAGCTCGACGGAGTGAAGATAGTTGAAGATGATGACGGGCTTGAAAACGTTGAGCTCGAAATTGCCTTGCGAGCCGGCAAAGCCGATGGCGGCGTCGTTGCCCATGACCTGGACTGCGACCATGGTGAGCGCTTCGGACTGCGTGGGATTCACTTTGCCGGGCATGATCGAGGAGCCCGGCTCGTTTTCAGGCAGCGTCAGCTCGCCGAGGCCGCAGCGCGGGCCGGAAGCGAGCCAGCGAATGTCGTTCGCGATTTTCATGAGCGAAGCGGCGAGCGTCTTCAGCGCGCCGGAGGCGAATACGATTTCGTCATGCGCAGAGAGCGCGGCGAACTTGTTGGGATGCGAGCGGAACGGCAAGCCGGTCAGCTCGGCGATCTTGCGCGCGGCGCGCTCGGCAAATTGGGGATGCGCGTTCAAGCCGGTGCCGACCGCAGTGCCGCCGATGGCCAGGTCGTAGAGTCCGTCGAGCGCCACCGCCACGCGGCCACCGTCGCGGTCGAGCAGGCTGACGTAGCCGGAAAATTCCTGGCCCAGCGTAAGCGGCGTGGCGTCCTGCAAATGCGTGCGGCCGATTTTGACGATGCCGGTGAACGCCTTCGCCTTGGCGTCAAGCGCGTCGCGAAGCGCCTTCACCGCCGGCAGCAGGTGCCGTGCCGTTTCCGTGGCAGCAGCGATGTGCATGGCCGCGGGAAACGTGTCGTTCGAGGACTGCGACATGTTGACATCGTCGTTCGGGTGGATGGGCCTCTTGCTGCCCATCGCGCCGCCCGCAATTTCGATGGCGCGGTTCGAGATCACTTCGTTGACGTTCATGTTCGTTTGTGTGCCGCTGCCGGTTTGCCAGATGCGCAGGGGGAAATGCGCGTTAAGCTTGCCAGAGATGACTTCGTCGGCAGCCTGCACGATGAGCTGCGCTTTTTCGCGCGGAAGCTTGCCCAGGTCCTGATTCACCAGCGCACAGGCCTTCTTGAGGATGCCGAAGGCGCGAATCAGCTCCGGCGGCATGGTGTCCTTGCCGATGGCGAAGTGGATGAGCGAGCGGGCGGTTTGCGCGCCGTAGTAGCGGTCCGCGGGAACTTCAATCTTCCCCATGGAGTCCGATTCGGTGCGCATGGGGCCCTTGGCGGCAGCTTTGGCAGCTTCAGACATGGCTGGCTCCTCGATGGTTTCTGCCCTTGAGTTTAGCAGGGTAGAGTTAAGGAGGTAAGGAACAGCCCGGAGAACAGGAAGGAAACCAGCCAGAAAACTGCGGAGGGTCAGCGGCTGCCTTGCCGGAAAAGCACCACAGGCACCGTTCGCAGATTAGAGGGAACTGCGAGAGGAGAACAGACTGCAAAGCGTACGGGGGTGCGGTACCAAGAACTAGACCTCCATACTTCGCGGCCCGAGATGAATAATGTTGGTACCTGCTTGGTATTCGAAAGACCTTCAACCGTTCTAAGCTGCGGCTTCCTTCCTGCTTTCTCGCCGGAGCGGCCTCACGGAAAAGAATTTGTTCCTGCAGGGCATGCAGCGATAAGCGGGTATTCCGAGAAGCCGCCCGACCATGGATATCTGGCTGGTGACATGCTCCGCTGCAATCCGCTGCAACTCCAAGTTGCCGCAAATCCTGCAGTGGGCGTACATCAAATCCCGAAGCGGAGAACGCCGTCCGCGAAATCTCGCCTCGCAAGATTCGCAACGCCACGGCAACACGCCGACGATGCTTAGCAGATAGTCAGCGATTGTCCGGCGCCGGGAGCGCCGGAATTTCGAACCGCGACAAGCTGGACAAACTAGCCCGGTCGCCTGGATCTTCAATCTCCCTGAGTGGCTGGGACCATGAAACACGGAAAGAAGCAAACTCTGTGTCTGGCAAGATACAATGAAAATCCCAAGGAGTAAACATGCCCGACTACACCGTCGAACACGCCCGCGCCGGACTCAATGCAAAGTTGCCGGCGCTGGAAACGTGGCCGAATCAATTCCAGGGCTATGTCATTACCACGCGGTTCCCGGAGTACTCGTCGGTTTGCCCCAAGACGGGCATGCCCGACTACGGCACGCTCACCATCCAGTACATGCCGAGGAAAGAGTGCCTGGAGCTGAAAGCGCTGAAAATGTACCTGCTGGCGTACCGCAACCTGGGTATCTTCTACGAGAACGCGGTGAACAAAATCCTTCACGACATCGTCGCCGCGGCTCAGCCGGAATGGTGCGTCGTTCGCGGTGAATTCACACCGCGAGGCGGGTTGACTACAGCAGTCTTTGCGCGCTGGCCCGAGCTACGCGCTAAGAACAAGCCATCGAAACGATAACTTTGTCGAAAGCATCCAATTCTTAACGGCTGCCGGCCGAGAGAAGATGGACAGAACCGCTTTTGCAGGCCATAATTTCCAAATAGGGCCCATTGTTCCATTATTTGTTAGGGTTATACCAATCACAGAGAGGCTAGAATGAGCATTTCTCCAAACATACCAAGCCCGCAGGAATCCTACGGATACGAGTCGCCGGGGACGCCACGGTGGATATCGGTTCTGTTCGGGCTGGTGATTGCTGGGCTGGCTGTGGTCGTCTATTTCGGTTATACGACCCAGGCAAAGTTGAGCGATGACCTGGGGAGACAGCGGGAGCAGAACAAGATTCTCAGCGCGCAATTAGACCAGGCCAACTCGCGAATCGCTGACTTGAAAAGCCAGGTGGAAATCACCACGCAAAGAATGGGCTTGACGCAGTCGGAACTCGCGAAGGCCAAGAGCCGCGCTGAAGACATCCGCAAGGAGCAGCAAGCCTCTGACCAGGAACTAACTACTCAGATCAAGGCGAGCCAGGAACAGATTGGCGCTGTGGCCACGGAGGTCGGCGGTACGAAAAAAGACCTGGAAGCGACCAGGACTGATCTTGAGGCTACCAAGGGCAAGCTCGACCGGAGCATGGGCGATATGAACGTCATGAGCGGGCTGATCGCTCACAACAAGGATGATCTTGATGAACTGAGGCGGCGCGGCGACCGCAACTATTACGAATTCACATTGCAAAGATCAAAGAATGGGCAGCGCGTCGGGCCGGTGCAGATTTCGTTGAACAGGACTGACGCTAAGAAGTCCAAGTACACCATCACCGTCATTGCTGATGACAAGACTATCGAGAAAAGAGATAAAACCTCCGGCGAGCCGGTGCAGTTTTATGTAAAGGGAAGCTCCCGGATGGCGCCCTATGAAATCGTGGTCTTCGACGTTGGCAAAAATCAGATTACCGGCTACCTTGCAACACCTAAGGACTCGGGCGCGCCTGCCCCGGCGGCCGCGGCAACGCCGACGACGCCTTCAACCGACAAGCCTTAAGCGATCGTTATCCGTTCCATTTCTAGAGAAGCCCTGTTCTACGTTCTTGGAAGTAACACAGGACAGGGCTTCCTTCATTTCGGTGGGACTTGGCTAGCCGCGGCGGCGGTCAAGTCCGCTCAGTCTATTCGAATTCCTTCAGCGTCTTGGCCATTTCGCGAAGGCGCTCATCCACAAGCGAGAAAACGGTTCCTGCGTCAAAGCGTCCCGTGCCATTCCTGCTTCCGGCAGAGACGTTGGTCAAAAGCTCAATTCCCTGCTCAATTTTTCCCACGGGCCACACGTGAAACTTTCCAGAGGAAACCGCGTCCAGCACATCTTCTCGCAGCATCAGGTCCTCGACATTCGCTTCAGGAATCATCACGCCCTGCGTGCCGGTGAGACCCTCGATGCGGCATACGTCAAAGTAGCCTTCAATCTTTTCGTTTACGCCGCCTATGGCCTGAATATCCCCTTGCTGATTGATGGATCCTGTTACAGCGATCTCTTGCCGCAGGGGCAATCCGGAAAGCGCCGAGACCAACGCGTAGATCTCGGTAGAACTGGCGCTGTCGCCGTCCACGCCTGAATATGACTGCTCGAAGCAAATGCTAGCCGCGAGCGAAAGAGGCTTGTCTTGGGCGAACTGGCTTCGCAAATATCCGGCGATGATTTGCACACCCTTATCGTGAAAGCGCCCGCTCAGGTTGGCCTCGCGCTCGACGTTGATCAATCCGGTTTTTCCCAAGGCGGCAGTGGCGGTGATGCGCACCGGCTTGCCAAAGGAGTAGCCGCCAATCTCGAGCACGCTGAGCCCGTTCACCTGGCCGACGCGCGTGCCGGAAACGTCCACCAGCAGCGTACCTTCCTCAATCATTTCGCGGATGCGAGTTTCGATGAGATTGTGACGTTCAATTTTGGAAAACAAAGCCAGACGGACGTGATGGGCTCGTACTGTGTTTTCCTCTGTAGCGGCGGCGCTGTAGTGCGCTTCGCGCGCTAAATCGGCAATATCTACGAAACGCGCGGTCACCTTGTTCCTACGGCCGGCCTGGCGCACTCCATATTCAAGCATGGCAGCAAATGCGCCGCGGTCGAAGGGGTACAACTTTTCCTTTTCCGACAGAGCGCGCAGCCGCCCGGCATATTCGGCGATAACGCCGTCGCTCATGGCCATCTCTTCATCGAACTCCACGCGCACTTTGAAAATCTTGCGGAAATCTTCTTCGTATTCATAAAGGAGTTCGTAAAGTTGCCGGTCGCCGATGAGAATCACTTTGACATTGATTTCGATGGCTTCCGGCTTCAGCGCGCTTCCGCCAAAGGGATAAAACATTTCGAGCGGCTGAATTTCCAGACGGTTGTGATTCAGAGTGCGTTTCAACGCGCGCCACACGCCGGTCTCTGACAGCGCCTCCATGGAATACATGATGAGGAAGCCGCCGTCCGCGCGCAGCAGCGAACCGCCGCGTAAATCCATGAAGTCGCTGCTCCAGCCGCCGCGCGAGTCGTAAGCGCGCTGAATCGTGCCGAAAAGATTCGCGTACGTGGGGGTGGTCTCGAAAATCACGGGCGAAGTTTCTTCGTGATTGTGCGCGAGAATGACGTTAACTCCGTACAGGCGAAACGGATCGCGTTCCGGGCCGCCCTGAGCTTTGGGCGAGCCGTCCGGCGTTGGTTCCTCGTCTTGCTCCCCTTCGCCCTCGCGCTCCTTGAAAGGGTCCAAATTATCCAGCAAGTGATGCCGCACCTCTTCGAGATACTCCGCGACGCTTGTGCCGGGATATTTTTCTTTCAACTCTTCAATGACGCCGTCCACCAACACAGAAGCTGCTTCCTGCTCCAGGTAACTCAGTTCGCTGGCCAGCTCTCGAGAAAGCGTCAAAGTCTTGCGGTAAACGACCGTGAATTCCTGCCGGAATTGCTCGTACTTGCGCTCAATTTCTTCGGCTACTGTGCCCTCGAGTTTCCCTTCGTGGACCATCTTGGAAATATCTTCGATGGGAACCATCTGTCCTTCGAGCACCGGAAAGATTTCTGGCAGGGCGACCGCGCCCACCTGCATGTGGCCTAAGGCAAATTGGTCGCGCGCAATGCGGCGCGTGAAATCGTCCATCAATTCTTTTTCGCGAACGGTAAAGCGCTCGACGATTCTTCCCTTCTGCCTCTGAAACGGTTCGCCTTCGAAGACCTGGGGAATCCGCCGCCGCAAGAAATCGATTCCCGCCTGCATGTCTTTCTTGAAGGAATCGGCTTGTCCGCGGGGGAGGGTCAGCAATCTCGGCCGGTCCGTGATCTTGAAATTGTTGACGTAGCAGCGGTCCAGCGACGCTTTGGTGGGTGGATGAAGCTCTTCGATCATGTGCGCAATGGTTCCGCCGCGGCTGGTGCCTGCCAATCCGCAAACGAAGACGTTGTAACCGGGGGCGGAAAGCTCCACGCCCATCTTCAAGGCACGCAATGCGCGCTCCTGCCCGATAAAGCCTTCTCGGGGGTCGGCCTGGGCTGTGGTTTCGAACGGAATCCGCGACAGCTCACACCTCCAGCGCAGCTTTTCCGTGGGAAGCTCGATTGGCTTTGGTGCTGGCTTGGTACCCATGAAATCCTTTCGAGCGGGTTACTCTAACACATTGGCGAGGCTCACTCTCCGTTCGGCAGGGCTGATGTTACGCTGCGGTTATCGGCGGCGGGCTCTCAGCGCTTTCTCTGTAAACACTCAAAACGCCCGCGGCCATGGCCACCAGGATCGGCCCCAGCACCAAACCCAGCACTCCAAACAAATTGATGCCGCCTAGAATACTTATGAAGATCACCAGCCCGCTTAGTTCCGTCCGCCCTCCGAGTAACAAGGGCCGCAGCATGTTGTCCACGATCGTCGAGACCCCCGCGCAGATCGCCAAAAGCAAAACTGCCCGTCCCCAGTGTCCGGTAAGGCCCAGCCATAGCGAGGCTGGGACAAAGATCAACCCCGACCCCACAACCGGGACGAGGGAAAAGAAGGCCATCAATACACCCCAAAATACCGGCGCCGGCAAATGCACAAGGGCGAAGCCCAGGCCTCCGAGCGCCCCTTGAATGGCTGCAACAAGCAGGCTGGTAATTACGCTCGCAGAGATTAAGTTACGAATCTGAGTGATCATGGCGTCTTGATGGTGGGAGTCGAACGGCAGAATGCTCCGCACCGCGCCAAGAATCTTCCCAGCGTCGCGGAAAAAGTAGAACATAGCAAAGATCATCACGAACAAATCAAAGACAAATTCCGCAATGTTCTTCACAATCGTCCCAAGCCGCGCCGCGAGGAATCCTGCCTCTTTTTCTATTGCCTGCTCGAGCGTTTCGAAGAGGTCAGCGTTGGGATCCATTCCCGGAAGGTGATGGGCAATCCAGGACCAGCCCTTGGCGATCAACGACCAACTGCCGACAATCGCCGGTGATTGCCCGGTCACCGAATGTTGCACCTCCCGCGAAATCGAAACCGCTTGTCGCACGAACATCGTGCCAATAAGGATGGAAGGAGCGATCAACAGAACGGTAACCGCTACGGTGGTGGCTACTGAAGCCTGCACGGAAGAGAGACGCTTTGCTAGGCGCTTGTGCATCGGGTAGAAAAAGGTGGCCAGGATGGCAGCCCACGCTAGCGCACTCAAAAATGGCTCGGCGATGCGGAACACCAGGTAAATCAGCAAAAGCAACACGCCATAAGAGACAACCACCGTCAGGCGTGACGAAGTAGCGTCCGTTGATGGGGCGGCATTCATGGTCGTAATATAATCTCTACAGGTCGAGCGGACACGAACCATTTCGTGTTCGAGCCAGTTTCTGGTAGCTTCTCTCCGCTCCACCAGGTCGCGTGCGAGTCACCCGGCAAACTTGGCATGTCAACAAAGTCCACTCCGCTCAATGCCCAACAGATTCGTCTCCTTGCTGTACTTGCTTTGGTGAATTTTGTCAACTTTGCGGCGAGGCAAGTGGTGGTTCCTCTAATTCCTCTGCTGCGCGATCATTTTCATGCCACCGATGCGCAGCTCGGCGCCTTGCAAATGTGGCTCCTTGTGGTGCTCGCGGCTTTCAGCATTCCCTTCGGATTCTTTGCCGATCGCTTCAATCGCATCACCATCATTGTCATCGGCGTCGCGTGCTGGAGCGTTGCGACCCTCATTAGCGGCCTGGCATCCACTTTCATTTTTCTGCTGTTTGCACGTGCCGCGGTGGGCCTTGGAGAAGCCGCCTATGCGCCTGCGGCGCAATCCATGATTTCGGGTGCCTTTCCGCAAGAGAGACGCGCTCGCGCGCAAGCCATCTTCGCTGCGGGAATGTTGCTGGGCGGAGTTGGAGGCCAGACTCTCGGAGGCGTCGTCGGACAGCATTACGGCTGGCAGTACGCCCTGTTTCTGGTGGGGCTCCTGGGTATTATTCCTGGCGTCGCCGTCTTTTCGCTTGAAGAACCCGCGCGTGGACCACGCTCCGAAGTGGTGCCCATACTGCGTCTCTTAAGTGTTCCCGCTTTTATCGCCATGATCGCCGCAGGCACATGCATCACGTTCGCTAGCGTCTCACTTCTGTTTTGGGGAGTAGACTTTGCCGTCAGTTACAAAGAGTTTAGCCTGCGTCAGGCCTCCGTCTTTCTGTCTTTGATTGCGTTGATCGCCTCAGTATTAGGGGTCCTGGTTGGCGGTTACGTCGCGGACTCTCTTCAGAAACGCTTCAACTTCGGACGGTTGCTGGCCATCGGAATTGCGTTCTTGATCGCAGCTCCTTTTCTGATTATTGCCATTCAATCCGACGAGCAATGGCTGGTTCTTGCAGGATTGTCCATCGCCGGTTTCTTCATGTCTTGGTATCATGGGCCGGTCACAGCGGTGATTCACGATATGATGCCGCGTCGCGCCCATGCTACTTCGGTTGGCGTGTACATGTTTGTCACACAACTTCTCGGGGGCTGGGGGCCGCACCTGCTTGGCCAAATCTCCGACTTTCACGATTTACAATTCAGCCTTCAGATCGCAGTTGCAGTCATGGTTTGCGGAGCGCTGTTGATGTTCCTGGTGATTTATTTTATCCGGCGCGACGGCATTCGGCATCCGATCCTGGATGCTTTTCACGCCGAGCCCGGCGACTGACTGAGTCTTCCCGGAAAGCATCGGGCTGGAGATTCGTAAACGTGTCATTCTGAGCGTATCCGACGAGGATGCGCGAAGAATCTCAACCGACCTGGTATAGAGTCTACTTGTTCGCTGACGTCTTTCGCCTCGCTCCGCTGATATCTTCACGCGGTTTGCTTACTTGATGCCGATAGAGTTGATCAGGCGGAGAACTTCGCTCTCCGGAACGTCGTAAAGCGGGCGAATGTCTTCTTCTTCGAGGCGCTCGCGCAAATATTCCGCGGCCACAAAGCTAGCTTCACGATCGGTCAGGTCGCGTCGAGACTTTTCGCGGAATTTAACAAACGCGGTATGAGCAAGCCCCACGACGTCGGCTTCGCCATCCACAAAGAATTTTGCGTCAATCGTGTCCGCGTGCCGCGTCGCAATGCCGTTCCACATGTGCGAGAAGCGGCACTGGTAAGTTTGCCCGCTCAGTTTGGAAGTCACTTCAAACGGACCGACAAACTGGCTCATTGCGCCGGCATTGGCCAGTACGGGGCGTGTTGTCATCGGCTTGCCACCACCGCCGCCTCTGCATGTGAATAGCTTTTCACGGCCGCTCCGACTCCCACCCCGCTTCCGACGCGGAATCCTTGATCGATCAAGCACTTCTCCAGCGCCGCGAGGAACAGCAGCACATGGGGCTTCTGGCTGCAGTAGCCCATCAAACCCACGCGCCAGATTTTGCCCTTAATTGGGCCAAATCCGCCGGCAATTTCGATGTTGAATTCGTCGAGCAACTGATTGCGGAGCTTCTCGTCATTCACGCCGCTTGGGATCATCACGGCGGTAACTGTTGGCAGCCGGTCCGAAGGATTTTCCACGAGCAGTTTGAGCTCCATCCCTTCCAGACCCGCGATGAGCGCAAGTTGATTCTGGCGATGCCGCGCCCAGCGCGCTTCCAGCCCTTCTTCGACCACCAGACGCATCGCTTCGCGCAGCGCAAAAATCAGCGAAATCGGCGGCGTGTGATGATACAAGCGGTCCTTGCCCCAATAATTCATTGCCGTGGTCAGATCGAAATACCAGCTCTGCACCTTGGTCTTCCGCTTGCGAAACACTTCCTCGGCGGCGGGGCTTACGGTGATGGGCGACATTCCCGGCGGCGCGCTGATGGCTTTCTGCGAGCCGCTGAAGCAGATGTCCACGCGCTCGCGGTCCACATGCAGCGGTACAGCCGCAAGCGAAGCCACTGTATCCACAACTAGCAAAGCCCCCAACTCGTCCGCCACTTTACGAAAGGCATCAAGCTTGGTAAGCACCCCAGTGGAGGTTTCCCCTTGCGCCACCCCAATCATCTTGATCTTCTTACCCTTGGCACTCCTTCGCACATCCTCGGGGTCTACGGGCTTTCCGTAGGGAGCTTCAACTTTTGTCACCTTGGACGAGGCGCGCGTCGCAATCTCATACATGCGTTCGGAGAATATGCCGTTCACCGCGACTATTGCTTCGTCGCCTTCTTCTAGAGCGTTCAAGACGGAAGCCTCAATGCCTCCCGAACCGGAAGCCGAAAGCGGCAAGGTAATGCGGTTTTCCGTCTGAAAAATCTGCCGCAGAAGAACCTGCGTCTCGTCCATGCAGCCGCGGAACCAAGGGTCCATGTGGCCCACCAGCGGCGTCACCATGGCGCGATACACGCGCGGGTCGACGGAAGACGGCCCCGGCGTTAGCATCAGCCGGACGGGGGGGTTGAGTTCTCCGATTTGTTGAGTCATACGCTCTGCCTTCTTTTGAGTGCTGCTTTTTCCCGCTGTTAGGAGCGAACCGCCCACGGGTGTCGGTCAGGGGACTTTCCTGCCACGGCGGAAACTCAATTTTCGCGCAACCGCTCGCTGCTGCGCAACCGACAATTTGGCCCTGCACCAATGAGGCTGAATTCCCGACGCTCGGAGACGCTTTGCCCTACTCATTGCCTACTCATTGCTTGACAAGAACGCCTCCGTAACGAAGTATCTCAGGACTCCCAAACAAGCTGGTCAGGCTCGGAGGTCTTGCGTTGACTTGGACACAAGGTTACGACCCCACCGGACACTGGTGGCTCTCCACCGTCATTGCTGCAATCCCGGTCGTTGTTTTGCTGGGGGCGCTGGCGCTCCTGAGAATGAAAGCACATTGGGCAGCCCTGGTCGGCCTTGCTTCCAGCCTCATCATTTCGATCGGCGTTTTCAAAATGCCCACAGGGATGGGCGCGCGAACCACTGTGTTTGGAGCCTGTTACGGCTTGTTCCCGATTGGCTGGATCATCCTGAATGTCATTTTTTTGTACGACATGAATTGTGTCACGGGCCGGTTCAAGGTCCTGCAGGAAACCTTGATGGGCATTACGCAAGACCGGCGCTTACAGCTTTTGCTGATTGCCTTTTCTTTCGGCGCTTTTTTTGAGGGCGCGGCGGGATTTGGAACCCCGGTGGCAGTAACCGCGGCGATTCTTATCGGGCTTGGGTTCAAACCGCTCCAGGCTTCTGGCCTTTCCCTCATTGCCAATACGGCGCCGGTGGCATTTGGCGCGCTAGGAACACCCTTGATTGCGCTTCAGGGAGTGACAGGACTGGACTTATTGCAACTCAGCGCCATGGCTGGCCGAATCCTGCCTTTCTTTTCCGTGCTAGTCCCCTTCTGGCTGCTGTGGGCTTTTGCGGGATTCCGCGGAATGATGGAGATATGGCCCGCCGTGCTGGCTGCCGGGGCGTTCTTCGCGATTCCTCAATACCTTCTATCCAACTACCACGGGCCGTGGCTGGTCGATGTCGTTTCGGCCGTCTGCTCTATGATCGCGGTGGTCGTGTTGCTCTTCTTGTGGCATCCCAAAAAGATTTGGGGGTTTGAAGGACATGAGGCCGGCCGCACTGCCCGCGGGAGCCACGGTCACAACTCAAGTGAAGTTGCCAAAGCCTGGACTCCATGGGCTATCCTCACGGTTGTGGTATTCCTGTGGGGGCTCCCTGCAATCAAAGCGCTCCTGGATAGCATCTCCATTTTCAAGATTCCGGTTGCTGGCCTGCACAACTTGATCCTGCGGGTTCCTCCGGTCGTCGCGAAACCGACGCCGGAGGGCGCGGTATTTAACTTGAACTGGCTCTCGGCCAGCGGCACAGGCATTCTGGTCGCAGCCATCATCTCCGGATTCGTAATGGGCTTTGGTCCGATGGCCATGCTGCGCCAGTATGCAAAGACCTTGTACAGAGTGCGCTTCTCCTTGATCACCATCGCGGCCATGATGGCTATTGGCTTCATGACACGCTATTCCGGCCTGGACGCGACGATGGGACTGGCGTTCGCCCGCACGGGCGTACTTTATCCATTTTTCGGCACGCTCCTGGGCTGGCTGGGCGTGGCGCTGACGGGATCCGATACCGCCTCGAACGTGCTTTTCGGCAGCTTGCAGAAAATCTCGGCCACGCAGGTTGGCCTCTCGCCAAATTTGATGGCCGCCGCAAATAGCTGCGGCGGCGTTATGGGCAAAATGATCGATGCCCAAAGTATCGTAGTCGCTAGTACGGCGACGGAGTGGTACGGGCATGAAGGAACCATTCTGAGGTACGTCTTCTTCCACAGCATTGCGCTGGCATGTTTGGTCGGCGTCTTTGTGTTTCTGCAGGCCTACGTGTTCCCGTTCACCAAGCTTGTGGTGCACTAGAAGCCATTCATAGTGATTTCGTCGCTCCAATGGCTGGATGTTCAATGACTCTCGCGGCTTCAAGATATTTATGAGCTAAGTTCCAGACTCGCCCGGAGCCCGGAACCGTACTATTCTTTACTCGCACGCTATGGACGCCAGGATATTCAACGAGTTTCGCGCCATCGTCGGCGAGGGCGGCCTTGTCTCCTCGGCCGAAGAACTACATACCTACGAATGTGATGGCCTGACGAATTTTCGCGTTCTTCCCCGCGCCGTATTGCTTCCCACTTCGACGCAACAAGTGCAAGCCATCGTGCAGGTTTGCCATCGTGAAAAGATTCCTTTTGTTGCGCGCGGTTCCGGCACGGGCCTGAGCGGTGGTGCGCTTCCGGTCGAGAACGGTATCGTGCTCGGTCTCGCGCGCATGAATCGCATTCTCGAAGTCGATATTCCCAATGCGCGGGTCGTCGTCGAACCTGGCGTCATCAACCTTGATGTCACTGGCCGCGTCCAGCCTCACGAATATTTCTACGCGCCCGATCCTTCTTCGCAATCCGTTTGCAGCATCGGTGGGAACGTCGCGGAAAATGCCGGCGGAGCGCATTGTCTGAAATACGGATTTACCACGACGCATGTCCTTGGCCTCGAGGTCGTTCTCCCCGATGGCTCGCTTGTTCATCTCGGCGGAAAAACGCTCGACACTCCTGGCTATGATCTCGCCGGAGTTTTTGTCGGCTCCGAAGGCACGCTTGGCGTCTCCACAAAAATCATTCTCCGCATCGTCAAGCGTCCCGAATGCATTCGCACTCTGCTCGCAGCTTTTCCTTCGACCAACGAAGCAGGAGCCGCCGTTAGCGGCATTATTGCGGCTGGCATGCTTCCGGCGGCTATCGAAATGATGGACAACCTTGCCATTCGAGCCGCCGAAGCTGCCGTTCATGCCAACTATCCCGATTGTGGCGGACTGCTGCTCGTCGAACTCGATGGCCCCATAGCCGAAGTGGAAGCCCTGCTCTCTCATGTTGATAAAATTTGCCGTTCGAACGGCGCTTGGGAAATTCGCGTTGCACAATCCGAGGTCGAACGCGCTATCGTGTGGAAAGGGCGCAAAGCGGCGTTCGCCGCCGTCGGCCATATTTCGCCAAACTACATCGTCCAGGACGGCGTGATTCCCCGCACAGCGCTTCCTCGGGTGATGAGCGAAATCGCGCGCCTCAGTAAAGAAAACGGCTTGCGCGTCGCCAACGTGTTTCACGCGGGCGACGGTAATCTCCATCCGCTCGTGCTTTACGATCGCCGCATCCCTGGGCAGGAAGAGGCTGCCCTCGCACTCTCGATGAGAATCTTGGAGCTTTGCCTTGCTGCGGGAGGCTCCATCACCGGCGAACATGGAGTCGGCGAAGAAAAAAAGTGCATGATGTCCAAAATGTTTGCCGAGCCTGATCTCGCTACCATGCAGCGCGTCCGCTGCGCCTTCGATCCTCTGCAGCTTTCGAATCCGACCAAGGTTTTTCCTACGCCCCGCCTCTGCGGCGAAAAGCCCGGCGAATACGTTCCTCACCCCGTCGAAACCGCCGGCCTCGCGGAGCGCCTCTGATGTTCCTGGTTCCGCGTAGCAGCCGCTTTCTGAAGCGGGCGCTTTTCTCTTTTCAATCGCCAGCGTAAGTCATGGACATCGCAACGCAATCGTCTCATGTTGTTGTCGATTCCTCTCTTCGCCAAAAGTTTATGGACATTCTTGGGGACGAGAATCTTCGTCCCGCCGCTCCTGGCGATGTCCTGTCCGGCGTTCAGCCGCAACTCGTCCTTGAGCCCGCGACCGAACAACAGCTCGCCGCTGCACTACGCCTCGCAAACGAATCCAAACTTGCCGTAATTCCTCGTGGCGGCGGAACAAAACTTGCCTGGGGTAATCCTCCCTCGCGCGCCGACCTCATCCTTTCGACTGCGCGCCTCAACAAAATTCTGGAACACGCCTCGGCCGACCTCACGATCACCGTAGAAGCCGGCTGCACCATTCAAACTTTGCAGCAAACCCTGGCCCAGCATGGCCAGCGCCTCGCTATCGATCCTGTTTGGCCTGCACGCGGCACCGTCGGCGGCATACTTTCCACCAACGATAGCGGCGCCCTTCGCCTCCGCTTCGGCGCGTTGCGCGACCTCATCATCGGCGTTACGATCGCCCTCCCCGACGGCACGCTTGCCAGCAGCGGCGGCAAAGTCGTCAAGAATGTCGCGGGCTACGACCTGCCCAAACTCATTACCGGAGCGCTCGGAACGCTTGGGGTCATCACGTGCGCTGTCTTTCGCTTGCATCCTCTTCCGCATCAAATGCGTTCGTTCACGATCTCCGGGGGCAATCCGGAGAAAGCGCAGAAAATTGTTCTGGCTATCCAGGATTCGCAACTTGCTCATGTCGCTCTCCAATCGCATCTCTCTACGGAACCTGGGGCGCTGATCGACATTCTTTTTGAAGGCACCGAGGCCGGCCTCGACTCGCAGGCCGCTAAGTTGCGCGCGCTCTGTCACCGCGCACAGATTTCCGAGGCGTCGCTCGCGGTCTGGAACGCCCGTCAGAATCTATGGACTTTTTCCAACCCTGAAGAAATCGCCATCGCCAAAATCAGCACTCTCCCCACCGACCTCGCGCGCACGATCGAACTCTTCCGCCGCGTTGCCGACTCTGTGCGTCTCAGTTGGAAATCATTGATGTACGCCACCGGTCTCGGCTGGCTCCGCCTTGAAGGCTCCTCTGACAACCTACCTCGTGCACTCACCACGTTGCGCGCCGACCTCGAAAGAATGGGCGGTTCTCTCGTTCTCCTTCACCGCCCCGCGGCATTCCCCGCTTTCGACGCCTGGGGCACGCCTGGCGATTCCCTGCCCCTCATGAAATCCATCAAGCGCCAGCTCGATCCCGCTAGTACTCTCAATCCCGGCCGCTTTCTCGGCGGCATCTGAATTTCCTTCCGCATCTGCTTTGATTGACTTGCCTTTCAGCGCCGCATACCATGAACTTTCACAAAGTCATCGCATGATCGGCACCCTTGTATCGAACTACCGGATTGTTGAAAGACTGGGCAGCGGCGGAATGGGTGTCGTTTATAAGGCCGAGGACCCGCGCCTAGGACGCTTCGTCGCTCTGAAATTCCTTCCTGAAGAACTCGCCAAGGATCCCATGGCGCTGGAGCGGTTCCAGCGCGAAGCCCGCGCCGCCTCTTCGCTCAATCACCCGAGCATCTACACCATCTACGACATCGGCGAATCCGGCGGCCGCAATTTTCTGGTCATGGAATTCCTTGAGGGGGAAACGCTTCGCGACCGAATTGCCGGCCTTCCTCTGCCGTTAGAGTTGCTTCTCGACCTCGGCATCCAAATTGCCGACGGCCTCGACGCCGCTCACGCTAAAGGCATCGTCCATCGCGATATCAAGCCGGCCAACATTTTCGTAACCACCCGCAACCAGGCCAAGATTCTTGATTTCGGTCTTGCCAAGATCGGTCCGCGTGCCGCTTCTCCGGCAACCGTCGCAATGACTGCCTGGGGAGCGACGGTGCTCGACGATAACCTGACAAGTCCTGGCACTGCCCTCGGCACAATTGTGTACATGTCTCCGGAGCAGGTGCGCGGCGAAGATCTCGATGCCCGCACTGATCTCTTTTCTTTCGGCGTGGTTCTTTATGAAATGGCCACTGGCAAACAAGCTTTTCACGGTCCCACATCCGGTGTGGTTTTTGATGGAATCCTGAATCGCCAGCCCGTTGAGCCTCTCAGCCTCAATCCCATTCTTCCGCTCGAACTCGACCGCATCTTGAACAAAGCCCTCGAAAAGGACCGTGCCCTTCGGTACCAGACCGCATCAGACTTGCGCGCCGACCTTCAGCGCCAGCAGCGCGACTCCACTTCCGGCAGAGTCAAAGTCTGGCAGTCCACCCCCGGTACTGCTGCCCGACAAATCGAAACTGTTTCGCGGGGGCCATCGCCGCAAACGCGCAGCGTGAGAAAATTAACGCGCTCGGCGACCAACAAAAAAATTGCCGGCATTTGCGGAGGCATGGCCAATTACTTTCAAGTAGACGCCACGCTCGTCCGTGTGCTCTGGCTGATTGGGGCGCTTGGCCTAGGGTTCCCTTTTTTTGCTTATCTGGTTCTCTGGATGGTTCTGCCCTTATCACCAGGCGGGACCCTGACACCTGCAACCACATCGGGAGCCGTCGAATCGGAGACTGCAAATACGGCGGGGTCGCGCTCAAGAACTTCTTTGGTCATCACTGCGGCGCTGATTCCAGCCGTCCTTGCCGTTGCCGCTGCTTATTTCCTATCTCGGGACCGCCATCGCACCGATTTCTCCTCCATCCGCATGCAACGAATCACCACCACCGGCCAAGCCCTCTCTGCAGGGCTCTCTCCCGACAGCCGCTATGTGGTTTACAGTCAGGACGACAATGGGAAGAAAAGCCTCTGGCTTCGCCAACTTGCCTCGACCAATAGTGTTCAACTCCTTCCTCCCGCGCCGCGCGCCTACCTTATTCCGGAGTTCACTCCCGATGGCAGCTTCATTGATTATCTGGAAAAAGTGAATCTGACTGATCAATTTGGGACGCTTTACCAGATTTCTGCGCTGGGAGGCACGCCGCGCAAGCTCGCAGAAAACCTGAATAGTCCCGTGACTTTCTCTCCCGACGGCAGGCAAATGGCTTTTGTTCGCAAGGATGCTATCAAGGGCGAATCATACCTCGTCCTCGCAGATCCTTCAGGCGGTCACGAAACCACGCTGGCCAGGCGCCGCATTGGCAATGACATCGGTCCCTTTGCTCTTCCTTCCTGGGCGCCGGATGGCCGGACCATCGCCGTTGCGGTTTCCGATCCGGCGGCCGACGGCTTGAACCTGCATCTTCTGAACGTCTCCACCAGCGACGGGTCCACGAAACCCTTTTCGCCTGTGCATTGGAGAACAATCAACGATCTTCTGTGGATTCCCGACGGCAGCGGCATTCTCATCGCCGCGCAAGAAAAAACCGGCGCCCCGCAGCAAATCTTTTGGAACGCACAGAACGGTGCAGAGGTGCACAGAATCACCGGTGACGTGAACAGTTACATCTCTCTCGGCGTGGCCTCTGATTCCCGTTCCTTCCTGGCTATCCAGAGCGATATCAACGTCAACCTCTGGGTTGGTCCCGCCAACGATCCTGACGCCTCCGTGCAGGTCACGGCCGGCCGCATGGACGGCATTGACGGACTTGCTTGGACCATGGACGGCCGCATCGTTTATCAAGGAAACGTCGGCGACACCTATCAAATCTGGATGGTGAATGCCGACGGTTCCAACGCCCATCAAGTCACGAACGACCGCTACTTCCATACTCACCCAGCGGTTTGCGAATCGGGGCGGTCCATTGTTTTCGAGTCCGACCCTTCTGGCACACCCCACCTCTTCAAAATCGATCTGGACGGCAACAGTCTCACCCAAATCACCAATGGCGCGGGCGAGGGCTACCCAAGCTGCAACATACAATCGAAAGCCATGGCGTTCTCGGGGACGAGCAAGGACGGCCGCACTCTCCTCTATAGGGCGGACCTAGGCGGAGGTGTTCCCGCGCCCCTTTCCGACCTTCCAGTTCTGGGAGGAGCAGACTACTCCCCGGATGGGAGTCGGATCATGGCAGCTCTTATGGACCCCAAGACTGGCAAGATCAAAGGCTACATCCTTCCCGCCTCAGGCGGTGTTCCGCTCTTCGCGAGTGATCCTCCGCCCACAATTGACACTATGGGAGTCATCGGATGGACGCCCGACGGCCGCGGAATGACCGCCCTGGATGATCGCAGCGGCGTCCCCAATCTCTGGGTTCTCCCCTTTGACCACAGTCCGGCAAAGCAGCTCACTCATCTTCTCAAATCAGAAATTCACGAGTTTGCCTGGTCTCCCGACGGCAAGCGCATCGCCCTTTCTCGCGGCCCCGTTGAGCAAAATGTCGTGCTGATCAAAATCGCCAGTCAGTAGTAGTGGCGAGTAAACTTCCTGAGATAAACGAGACAGGTATCCTGTGTTTTAGCGGCTCTCGCTTTGCGCTTCTGCCGCGAAGTTTCCACCCTTGCTGTTACTCACAAGCGTCATCCAACGCGGATAGCTTTTCTTGAAGTCCGCGATAATCGCTTCATACGGCACATCCGCATAATCCCCGCGCTCTCGAACATACTCCATGTGTCTTCGGCCTTCGCGATCAAACTCATGAAAGAGCGAATCCTGCCGCCCATCGAACTCCAGTGGACGCACGCCGAACTTCTGGCACAGGCTCAAATTGAAAGCCGGCGTTGCTTTCACCCACCGACCGTCTAAATAAAGCTCCGTGAAGCTGTGCCAGATGAAGAGGTCCCCGCCCATCAGCTCGAGCAGCTTCTTCGTGGACAGATGGTTGCGCACATCGGCATATCCCACGCGTGCAGGGAGGCCTATCGAACGCGCCGTCGCTGCAAGCAAAGCCGCCTTCGGAATACAGAACCCTCGTTTGGCGCGGAGGCAATCGCTGGCTCGGAAGTACCGC
Source organism: Candidatus Acidiferrum sp. (assembly GCA_035280065.1). Lineage (GTDB taxonomy): Bacteria > Acidobacteriota > Terriglobia > Acidiferrales > UBA7541 > Acidiferrum. The sequence continues at coordinate 89,289 of DATEGO010000075.1, read as the reverse complement.
TGTTCCGCGCCCCCGTAGTAGGGATCGTAGAGAATTTCGTCGCGCACCGCGTAGTACAGTTTCACCGTGCGCGAAACATCATCGCCCGCGCCTGCCGACGCCTTCTTTGCAAACTCCCGTACTGCCGCGTCGCCGCTATCAATGAACTCCGCCGCCGTAAGGTATCGCTGCAGTTCCATCGTGCCCTATGTTACTGCGGCCTTGAATAATTCTGAATATTCGCGGGGGCAGGAATCGCCGGATTGCCGCGCGGATCTGCCACGGGAGCATGCGAGACCCACTTCATCGGAATCACGCCGGTCCAAACCTGCGCGACGTAATCTTTGTCGTCATTCACAGCAAAGCCCGTGCGCACCTTCGCTGAAGCCTCCACCAACGGAACGGAAAGCACCATGGTACCCTTCAACTCCTGCTCGGTGGGAGGAAGCACCGAGGCCCAGCGGCCGCAAATCACGTACTCGACGAAGTCGCGCATGGCAGCGAGTTTCGCAGCTTCGCCTTCAACAATCTCTGCCTTGCCCATTACAACTACAGAGCGGTAATTGACCGAGTGCCCTGTCGCGCTGGGGGAGCAGACGATGCCATCGAGCAGTGTGACGTTCAGACAGAAAGGCGCGCCACTCGCGAGCGTCTTCATCAAACGGCTCGCTGTCGAACCGTGCAGAAATAGATTGTCGCCCACGCGCACATAGTTCGTCGGCACAACGATTGGCATTCCATTGTCAATGAACGCCACCTGGCAAACGAACGCTTCATCCAAAATCCGATAAATCAATTCTCGGTCGTAACTTCCGCGGTCCGGCTTGCGGCGGACCTTGGTTCTTTCGGTTGGCGTAAAATTGCTCATGGGCGAAGACTAGCTGTTGTACGTGCGTCGCTGCAAGCGCCAAATCCGGATGCTGGAGAATTGACGTCGTTTGGGAATCGTGTACGCTGTGAGTCTCCGTTCCTCCCGGAAATAAGGAAAGAGATCCTCATGCCGAAGCCTACACCCGTCTTTAAACGCGAGACCTTTCGATTCTTCAAAGACCTTGCCCGCAATAACACCAAAGCTTGGATGGATGCCAATCGCGAGCGCTACCAGTCGTGCATCGTTCAGCCGTTTCGCCGGCTGCTGGAACCACTGTCACAGGATATTCTGAAGCTGGACCCGCGCTTCGACGTCTCCGGCCGGACGGGTCCCAACTTTTCGCGCATCAACCGCGACATTCGCTTTGCAAGAGACAAAACGCCTTACAAAACGCAGATGTATCTGAAGTTCTCTGTTCCGGTGCCGGACAACGGAGAAACCGGCCAGCTCTATGTCGGTCTTTCCGCCGACTCGGTTACGGCGGGCTTTCGCATCTATTCCGGAGGAAAACGCAAAGCATCGGTCCTCGCGTTGATCGGCCAAGTTCGCGTACAAGCCGACCCAGGATGGGTCAGCAAACAGAAAAAGCGCCTGAGCCGCCGCTACGAAAGCTATTGGTACACGACGGAGAAAGGCGAGTGGACGAAGCACCCTGGCTGGCCGGTGCAGGCCGAAAGCTGGAACAAGATTCTTGCTTGGATCGTACGCCGCAAATTAGGTCCTGCGGCCGCAACGCAAGCTTCCTTCCCGCGTAAGCTTGCGAAAATTTTCCGCGAACTTTACCCGTTGCTGGGCTACACTTCGCTGCCAAACTAGGCAACGACGCAGGGAGGAAGAGTGCGTATGAGCCAGACGCCCGACCGGTCCCGGACTCGCAGAAAATTTCTCAAGATGCTTGGCGCAAGCCCTTTGATCGCGGGCTCCAGCGTCCTTTCAGGCGGCCTCTCCAATCTTCTGAACGCTGCGGCCCTCGAAGAAAAACCGTTCCTGGGTTGGTTGGAAAATCTTCAGCAAAGCGACGACGTCATCTCCTCTCCCGACCAGGCGCTCAATGTGATGGATTTTGAGCCGGCAGCACGAAAGGCGATTCCTCCCGCGCATTGGGGATATCTTGCCACGGGAGTAGACGACGATGCCACCGTACGCGCGAATCGTGACGGCTATTCGCACATCGAAATTCGCTCTCGCCGGCTTGTGGATGTCACCACGATCGACACGTCGCGGTCCATCTTTGGCGTGAAGTGGGACACGCCGATTGTGCTCTCGCCCGTGGGCGGACAAAAAGCGTTCCATTCCGATGGAGAGCTGGGAGTGGCCCGAGCGGCGCGGACAAAGGGCAACCTCATGTTGCTTTCGGCAGTTGCCACGACTTCGATTGAAGATGCCATTGCTGCCCGAGGTGCGCCGGTCTGGCAGCAGCTTTATCCGACCAATGTCTGGGAGGTTTGCCGAGCCATCGTCAAACGCGCCGAATCGGCGGGCGCCCCCGCGGTCGCCCTTACGGTTGACCTGCAAGATGGCAGCAACCGGGAAACGCTTTTTCGTTCGCAGCGCGTGGACAAACGGCAATGCTCCATGTGCCATGCGGGCGGGTTCTCTCCTTTCGCGCGAGGAAGGACCGGGGCCGCTCCAACATCAGGGGGCTTCGCGGGATTTGTGGCTCGGAAGCCGATGTTTGACGGACTTGACGTTTCGAAAGTCACAGGTTTGCACGGACTGGGCATGGACTGGGACTTCGTCAAACGACTGCGCGATTCGATTACCGCCAAATTCCTGATCAAAGGCATCGTCACTCGCGAGGACGCCCAACTCGCCGTCGAGCATGGCGTGGATGGACTGATTGTTTCGAATCATGGCGGGCGAGCGGAGGAGACGCTGCGTCCAACGATTGAAAGCCTGCCGGAAGTTCTGGACGGGGTTGGGGGCAAAGTGCCCGTGATTGTGGACGGCGGTGTGCGCCGCGGCACGGATATTTTCAAAGCTTTGGCCCTGGGCGCGACTGCGGTGGGAATTGGCAGGCCTCATTCCTGGGGGCTCGGAGCGTTTGGCCAAGCCGGCGTGGAAGCCGTTCTCGAAATTCTGCAGCGCGAATTGCGCACCATCATGCGCCAGGCGGGAACAACCTCGGTTGACAAAATCACGCGCGATTATTTAGTGGCACATACGTCGTGATTCCAGTGAGCATCATTCACATCATGGCGCCCAAAGCCGCAAACCAATCAGGTGCCATGCGGAAAAAAACAGCGTAACGACACAGCAAGCGCTCGAGACTAGCAGCGCGTAAATACGCTCTACTTTATGCAGATCGACCTTGGGCACGCTGACCGCCAGCACAAGACCTACCAGCGACAGCACCGTAAACACTATGGTCAGCACCCAAATCAGGAACGACCAGAGGTTGAATGTACCAATGTTGTCCATCGCCTTGGTAAATGCAAAGAGCACGAGCAGAAGAGTCAGCACTGCAAAAAGCGGTATAGCTCTCACGCGCGCCTGTCTCATTCTCTTTATATTCTTGAATTTCGCGAGCAGCAGCCACGAACCCCAAAACAACGCATACGGCAGCGCAGCGGCCATTACCACGCCCGATGCAGCTAGAAGGAGCAACCGTGTGAACACCCAGATGGGGAACACCCTTTCACCATAAGCCTCTCCGTCTTCGCCAGCGCGGACATAAATCATTCGGCCGTCTGCGTCAGGAAAGAAAACTGCCGTAGCCTCAGGTTCCTTCTCTCCGCGAAAGAGATTCTTGCTCACGGGCATCAATGGTTCACGCCCCTTTCCGAAGAGCGACGAACACTCCAACCTGCCGTCTTTCACGCGAATCCACGTGCCCCCGGTCAGCTCGCCAAGGAAAGCAAGCAATTGGTCCCTTGGCGCGCGGGGCGCATAATAGCCCGTGACCCTCTTGAATTCGTTCGCCGCAAGCGAAATCGCGGTCTGCTGCGGCTTCGGAAAGTCTTTAGAAAGAAACTCGATGGCCAGGTGATTCATGTCCGTGAGGGCTTCGTACGAGACCGTACTGTTCAGCAAGACCACGTAGCCCCAGTTTTGCTCCGGCATGTAACGGTAGGTGGAAATGAAGCCGTCGATGCCCCCATCATGCCCGTGCGTAATGACGCCGCCGTCGTTTTCCGTATAATTTGCCAGGCCGTAGCCAAGGCGCAGGCCATTCTTCGCGGAAGAAACCGTTTCGGGATACTCCATGCGTGCGAACGATTCTGGCTTTATTAACTGGTCGTCGCCAGCCCTGCCCCGCCGCAGAAAGAATTGCACCAGCTTGGCCAATTCGCCGGGCGAAGCCTTCATGTCACCGGCAGGACGCAGGTAAATATTCTTGTAAGGAACTGCGCGCGGCGGATTCCCCTCATAGCCTCGCGCGAGTGGTGCGCGGTTCGCATCCGTGAGTCGAAAGTCGCCAACGGTAATCTCAAGCGGAGCAAGAAGATTTTGTTGGATGTAAGCATCGAAAGGCTGGCCGCTGACTTTTTCGATCAAGTAGCCCGCGATGCCGTAGCCGGGATTCGAATAGGAAAAACGCGTACCCGGCGGCCAGCGCACCTCTTGCGGCTCTTGAAAGCGCTTGAACACTTCAACCAATGGATAATCCTCCCGGTCATGGCGATTGTAGACCTCGCTCGGCTCCATATCGTCAAATCCGGCGGAATGCTCCAGCAAATTCACGACACGCACCGGGTTTGTGCCTCCCCAACGGTTCTTCATTGGAATTTCCGGGGCGATATCCTGCAAGCGCGAATATAGATTGATTTTTCCGTCTTCCTGCAATTTCAAAAGTGCCAGGGCGACAAACGTCTTGCTGATCGAACCGACGCGAAATTCCGTATCGCAGGTGACATCGCGGTTCGTTGACAGATCGGCTTTCCCGATTCCGCCGCACCACAACAATTGGCCGTTCGAAACCAGCGCCACGCCCGCTCCGGTAACGTGCTCTTTGTCGACAATTTCCTTCATCGCCTTTTGCAATTCTTCCAACGTTTTTGGATGTGGAAGCTCTTCCTTCTTTTGCTCCGCCTGCGGGGAAGCAAGAGCGGCCGGCCCGGCGAGAAGAAAAGACAAAGTGATAGCTGGCAACAAAATCCGCCGCATGAAGCGCTCCTGGGTGAGTTCTTTGTAAACAGGCATTCTATCCATGAACCCCCATCGTGCCAAAGGATTCGTGTAAGAAAGCGTGATTTCTGTTGTTTCGCCAATTGACCTTGCCTTGACTCTCGCTTACGATGCAGCACATCGCGTTTCGCATCCACTTGGAAGGGAATTCTGCTGGGATAATGAAGCGCATTCTAACGATTCTTGCTTGGTTCGCTGTAGCGCTCTTGGGAGCCGGCGCGCTTGGTGCGATTGCCATTCACCGTGGCGAGCCGCTCAACGCTATGTGGTTTGTCATTGCCGCGCTTTGTTGTTACCTGGTCGCGTTCCGGCTCTATTCCGCCTTTGTTGCGGCGAAAGTTCTTTCTCTCGACGATACTCGGGCCACTCCCGCAGAACGCCACGATGACGGCCGTGACTTCGTGCCTACGAACAAATGGGTCCTCTTCGGCCACCATTTTGCCGCGATTGCCGGCCCGGGGCCGCTCGTCGGTCCCACACTGGCCGCACAATTCGGCTATCTCCCGGGCACGTTGTGGTTGATCGTTGGTGCTGCATTTGGCGGCTGCGTCCAGGATTTTGTGATTCTGTTCTGCTCGATCCGTCGCGACGGAAAAACGCTTGGCCAGATGGCCCGTGAAGAGGTGGGCCGGCGCGGGGGATTCATCGCGCAGCTTGCGGTGCTGGCGATCATGATCATACTTCTGGCGGTCGTCGCGTTGGTCGTGGTCAACGCGCTGAAATCGTCCCCGTGGGCTACTTTCACGTTGGCCATGACAATTCCTATCGCATTGTTTCTTGGCGTCTATCTCCGATTCCTGCGGCCAGGGCGGGTCCTCGAAGCGTCCATCATGGGCGTGGCGCTCGTGATTTTTGTTGTTGTTGCAGGTCAGTGGGTGGCCGATTCGCCCCATTGGGCGAGCATGTTTACTCTTAGCGGCGTTTGGCTTACCGTGGCCATCATCATTTACGGTTTCTTGGCGTCAGCCCTGCCGGTCTGGCTGTTGCTCGCGCCCCGAGACTATCTCAGCGCCTTTATTAAGGCAGGCGCAATCTTCTCACTGGCCGCGGGCATCCTATTCGTTCGGCCACTAGTGCTCATGCCGCCGCTGACGCGCTTCATCGACGGCACCGGGCCGGTTTTGGCAGGCAAAATCTTCCCGTTTTGCTTTATCACGATTGCGTGCGGAGCAGTTAGCGGATTTCATTCGCTGATCTCTTCCGGCACCACTCCTAAAATGATTCTTCGCGAAGGGCACGCGCGCTTCATCGGCTACGGCGCCATGCTGCTCGAATCCTTTGTCGGCATCATGGCCATGGTCGCGGCCTGTGCTATGACGCCGGGCGTCTATTTCGCCATCAACAGCCCGCCAAGCATCGTCGGCGCGACCGCTGAGGCTGGCGCTGCCACTATTAGCAGCTGGGGGTACCCGCTGCAACCGGAGACGATGACGAATCTCGCGCACGAGGTTGGCGAGATTACACTGTGGAATCGCGCGGGCGGCGCGCCTTCCCTTGCCGTCGGTATGGCGCAAATCTTTTCGAACACGATCGGCGGTCCTCGCCTCCTGAGCATCTGGTACCACTTCGCCATCATGTTCGAAGCGCTTTTTATTCTCACCGTGCTCGACGCGGGTACCCGCGTCGGCCGCTTCATGGTCCAGGAATTGGGGGGACGCGTCTGGGCCCCCTTCGGGCGCCGAGGCTGGATGCCGGGCATCCTTTTGTCTAGCGCCCTTATCGTCGCAATGTGGGGCTATTTTCTTTATCAGGGCGTCATTGATCCGCTCGGAGGAATCAATTCCCTCTGGCCTCTGTTCGGCATCGGAAACCAGTTGCTTGCGGCCGTGGCGCTCGTCGTTGCCACGACGATTCTCTTAAAAATGGGCCGACTTCGCTGGATTTGGGTAACGCTCGCGCCAACAGTGTGGCTCGTCGTTGTCACGATGACTGCGAGCTACCAAAAGATTTTCGATCCCAGCCCCAATCTTGGTTTCCTGGCAAAAGCAGCCGATCTGGCCTCGCAAATCACCGCCGGCAAAATTGCCGATGCAAAACAGCTGGTCGATACGCATCGACTAATCTTCAATCTGCGCCTCGATGCCGCAGTGACCGCCATTTTCGCCATTATGGTGCTCGTTTTAGTGGTCGAGGCCGTTTTCCAGTGGTACTCGATTCTGGGTAAACGCCGCGAAGTCATGCTGCATGAATCACCCTACATCGCGACGCGCTGGGCCAAGGATTTTGCTGGCGCCGGTCACGGCGTAGCCGTAGGCGACGCTATAGGAGACGACTGATGCGCAAAGCCGCCAAACGAACAAAACGCTTGCTTCGCCGCTTCTGGCGAGGCCTGCGCGAGTGGTGCGGCGACGCCGCGTACGAAAGCTATTTGCGTTCGAATGCCCATCGCGCTGGCACGTGCCGCACTCTGACCCAGGCCGAGTTCTACGTGGATCAGCTCAATCGCCACTATTCCCGCCCCAACCGCTGCTGTTGAAAACTGCGACACTCGAACCTTGCCTCCGTCATTCGACGGGGTTAGACTCTTCCCAATTTCGGCTCGGGCCTACTTAGGAAAATCTTCTTGGAGGAATCATGCGACTACTACCTCGTTTGCTCTCGCTTCCTCTCCTTGTACTTGCCGTGTTGCTCCTTCTTGTGAACTCAGCGGCTCAAGACAAAGCCAAACCCGATTTCGACATGACCGCCAGTTACATCGAAGCCTGCAGTTGCGACATGTTCTGTCCCTGCTACTTCAACACCCATTCCACGAATCACATGGGAATGGGCGACCACAACGGGGAAGAGCATTTCTGCCGCGCGAGCCTTGTTCTCAAAGTGGGCAAGGGTTCTTACTACAAGGACGTCAAATTGGATGGAGCCACGGTATGGCTGGCGAGCGATCTTGGAAGCGATTGGAGCACCGGCAAGGACTCCTGGCTCGTGGTGAACTTCGATCCCAGCGTCACCAAGGAACAGCAAACCGCTCTCGCCGACATTCTCGGCCAGCTCTATCCGATTCCCTGGCAGAAGAAGGCTGTGCAAACTGTGGCCTTTTCCTGGAGCGTGGACACGAAAGCAGGCGTAGCTCACGCCAAAATGAGCGACGGCAAGGGCGAGGTGATCCTTGAAAAAGTGGCCGGTGACGACGCCAACCACGAAGTGGTGATCAGCAACCTAAAATACTGGGGAGCGCAGTCCAACAACGGCTTCCGCATGTGGAAGAGCAAGCATGAAGCGTTCGAAGGCGACGGACACAAGTTTTCTTACGACGGCACGAACGGCTTCCTAATCACCATTCATTTTTCTGGGAATGCCAAAGCCGGCTCCGCCGACTAAACCTCGGCCCTACTCCACGCAGGCGTCTGCGTGTCGCTTTTTCGCAAAATCGAGAGGGCTGCCTAAAATTCCTCGTCGTCTTCAGCGCTGTTTTTCAAGACAGTAGTTTTGTGCGCGACTCGAATGCTGTTGTTGCGAATCCCGGAGAGAATCGCACGCCTCGTTTCGGCTGGCAGCACCTCCGGAGCAAACACCCCCGCCGACTCTCGCGGAAAAAACTTGACGAACAGCGCCGCAACGTGAGCGGTGGCGTAAGCCACGGGAGTAGTGAGCCGTCCTTGTTGCCGGATCTGGTAAAGCGTCGGAAACATACAGTCGCTTCGTATCAACAAATGCTCGTCCGCAGTCCTGCCGTGCTTCACACCCTTGACCAATACCGCCGCCGCAAACCGCGCGTTCTGTAGAATCCCTTGTCGAATCAGCTTTGCAATCCTCTTTGGTGAGAACGTTTGGGGGAAGCGCTGCCGCGCCATGCCGCGAGATTTCGTCAAGATCCCAAGTTTGTGCCAGCGCCGTAGCCGGTCGATTTCGTTCCCACCGATTTTCACATCCAGGTCCCGCATGCGAATGAAGTGCGGCAAGGTTGCCACTTCGTCCTGTGCAGCCAGCACCACCCGCACGGTGCCAATCGGATCGGGAAACCGGAATTTCTCGATTTCCGAAAATCGCTTGCCCAATTCAAATTTTCCGGCGCGGTAGATGCGTGGGTGCGAAACCGCCTCATCAAAAGACACTTCCGGCGACCATTGTGAAATCGGGTCTTCGCTCTCGCTGCTTTCATACAACCGGATGTGCACGGACTCCACTTCATCGAGCATATCGGCCGCGCGCTTCACGAGAAGATTCGTCAACCCTGGAGCCACTCCAGCATTAATCACCGCCGCGCGATTCTTCTCTTCAAGACGTTTGGTGTAACGGAACTGCTCCGCCTTGAAAGGGTTTCTCGTGAGGTGGGAGCTTAGATCCAGGTAATGCGCCCGCAGCCGCAGCGCCGCCCGCAGCACAATCTCATTGAAAACCGAAGCGGAAGCATTAACGACGAGCTGGCAGCCTTTCGCCACCTTCACGATGCCGCGCAGATTCCGCGCGTTCACCTCCGTGACCGGAATCGTGGTTCTTTTCCCCAGGAACCGCCGCGCCCGCTCTGGATCGCGGTCTCCGCACCAGACCGTATGTCCTTGGCGCTCCAGCAATTGTGCGAGAAGCGAGCCGGTCGCCCCGGCCCCTAAGACGAAGATCCGCATGGCGTGCGCAAGACTTTATCACAGAGTATGCGCAGGTATTGTTTGTCGATCACGCCTCGGCGGGGTGGCGCCTTGCAGGGGCACCACGCAGCAATCCTCCTGATTTACTACAGTTATTGGGCCGTTTTCTTATTCGCGCCCAGTACTCATCCTTGACGTCGTCGTCTCTTTCAGTGGCACTTGCGCTCGATATACATAATTCTTGTTTTGTGCCCCTTGGCGACTCACCGTTGCGCTCGTCGTGAAACCAGCAGCTGATTCTACAGAATTGCGCTTATTCTCGTACAGGAATACACTTAGAACCGTAACTCCGACCCCTGCTGCCTAAAGGAGAATCAACCCAAGGCCGCCGGGGCGACGTCCCGCGCAATTCGGGACTCAGGGTTCGGGTGGAAACGCCCGTGCCTCCCGCGTTTGGAAAGGAGCGATTCGCCGGAAATGTGTGGATTTCCGGCTCGCCCGATCCCAGCGCTGGATTCGGGCGGTTTTGTTTTAGGATGAGTCAGTTTTCTCAGCAGAGGCATCCAATTAACCCCACAGGCAAAATGACGCTTCACGACAGTTTCGGCCGCCAGATCACCGACCTCCGCATCTCGGTCACCGACCGCTGCAATTTCCGTTGCGTGTATTGCCGTTCTGCCGACCCGGAAAACTACCGCGATCACGATGAAATTCTCTCCTGGCCGGAGCTCGACCGCCTTGCAAAAATCTTCCTCCAACTGGGTATCCGCAAAATCCGCGTCACCGGAGGCGAACCTCTTGTCCGCGAAGGCGTAGAAGCCTACATTTCCCGCCTCCACGCGCTGGGTTTCCCCGATCTCTCCATGACCACCAACGCTCACCTTCTTGCCGAGCGCTGCGACCGCCTTCTCACCGCGGGCCTCGGGCGAATCAACATCAGCCTGGACTCGCTTGATCCCGCCAAATTCGAGCGCATCACCCGCACGCATTCTTTCTCCAAAGTCATGGATGGCATCGACGCGGTGCAAAACTCGCGTCTGGCCCCCGCCAAAGTGAACGCGGTGCTTGTTCGTGGCCTCAACGACGACGAGGTCGAAGCCTTCGCCGAATTTGCCCGCGACCGCGGCGTCATAATGCGCTTCATCGAATTCATGCCCCTCGATGCCGACCGCCACTGGTCCCGCGAACTGGTGGTTCCCGCCGCGGAGGTCTACGATCGCATCCACGCTCGCTGGCCGCTGGTCCAGATTCCCCACGAGCGTAGCGAAACCGCCCGCAAGTACCGCTTTGCGGACAGCGCTCCCGGCGAAATCGGCCTCATCGCCTCGGTCACGCAGCCCTTCTGCGGCTTCTGTTCGCGCATCCGCATTACCGCCGACGGCAAGCTTCGCACCTGTCTTTTTAGCAAGGAGGACCACGACCTCCGCTCACTCCTGCGGGAGAGCGCGAGCGACGACGATTTGGCAGCCTACATTCGCTCCGTGGTGAACGAAAAAGAGGAAGGCCACCGCATCAACGAGCCCGGTTTTGTGCCCCCTTCGCGAACCATGGTGTTCATTGGGGGTTAGTTGGACAATCCAGGGGTATATGAGAAAATAGAGTTTTACAGCGGTTCAGGGACCGCCAGGAAGTCACCTCAAAGGTAAGGTAAGACTGCACCAGCCATGGGCCACCTTGTTTCCATTTCGGAGAGCAGCACCCTCATCGGCACGGAGCCGCCGGCAACCGTCCGCGCGCCTGAGATCGAGCCGGGCGTCGGTTGCAACTTTGACTCCTACCTCCTCGTCCCCGATAACACCCTGGATGAACGGATCGCCGCCGCCAAAGACCGCCTGGGCGAAGACGTGGTCATCCTTGGCCACCATTACCAGCGCGACGAAGTGATCAAATTCGCCGATTTTCGTGGTGATTCCCTCAGACTCTCGTTCCAGGCCTCCGAAACCTACGCCCGCTACATCGTTTTCTGCGGCGTTCATTTCATGGCCGAAAGCGCCGATATTCTCCGCCGCGAACACCAGAGGGTGGTTCTCCCCGATTTGACCGCGGGCTGCTCCATGGCGGATATGGCCGACATCGGCCAAGTGGAAGCCTGCTGGAACGAACTCGCCTCCGTGGTCGATGCTCACAAGATTGTTCCCGTCACCTACATGAACTCCACCGCCGCCATCAAGGCGTTCACAGGAGAGCATCGCGGCTCCATCTGCACCAGCTCCAACGCCGCTGCGGTCATGAAATGGGCCTTTGAAAATGGCGAAAAAGTCCTCTTCCTCCCTGACGAGCATCTTGGCCGCAACACCGGCTATCGCATGGGCATCCCCCTCGAACAGATGATTGTCTGGGACCCGTACCAGGAGCTTGGCGGCAACTCAGCCGAAGCGGTTCGCGACGCCCGCATCATTCTATGGAAGGGCTATTGCTCCGTGCACCAACGCTTCACACCGGAGCAGGTGGCTCGCGTGCGCCGCGAGCATCCCGGCATTCGCGTAATCGCTCATCCGGAATGCCGCTTCGAAGTCGCTCAAGCCGCGGACCAAATCGGCTCAACCGAAGGCATTATCAAAGCGATCGAGTCCGCTCCCGCCGGCTCCGAGTGGGCCGTCGGCACAGAAGTCCACCTTGTCAACCGCCTTGGCAAAGCTTTTCGCGACCGCAAAATCATTTCCCTCGACCCCAACGTTTGTGTCTGCACTACCATGTTCCGCATCACTCCGCAGCATCTCCTCTGGGCCCTGGAGAATCTCGGTTCCGGCAACGTCGTGAACCGCATCTCCGTGGATGAACGCACGCGCTACTACGCTCGGCTGGCCCTCGACCGCATGCTCGCGTTGCGGTAGGCGAAAGCGGCGGAAACGGCAGCCGGTTTCTTCTTGCAAAGCATCCAACTCTAGAAGAGACTGCGTTTGTGCCGTGTTTTAATCAGGAAACCTGAATCGAAAGAGACGAATGGCTGACAAGTATGGCTGACGAAGACCCAGAACAGGACGAAACTCCCGACCCGCCCCAGCGGCTCTTCACGCTTTCCGAAGCCGAACGTGTGCGCAAAGACCTTGAGCCATTTCTCATTGAAGCTATTGATTGCCGCAAGAAACTTTCCAGCCTGGAAAACGACCTCTCTGCGGTATCCGCTCGCATCATGATGATGGGCGGCGTCATCGTCCCTTACGAAAAACTCTCCAAGCTTCGCTCCGAGCACACCCAGCTCGCCCAAAGTTTAAAGTCCGCGCTCAACCGCATCCTTGAGACTGGCTGCATCGTCAAGGATCTGGATGTGGGTCTCCTCGATTTTCCCGCGATCATCGACAATCAGGATGTTTATCTCTGTTGGAAACTCGGCGAAGACCGCATCCGTTTTTATCATCGTCAGGACGAAGGCTTCGCCGGCCGTAAGCCGCTCGACCCGAGCGACCCCGGCCCCGGCGACAAAGTGCAGTAGCAATGCGTGTCGAGTGAGAAGGTTTTCGTGTAGCGCCGGGCTTCGGCCCGGCATCTTTTCTTAGTGAGCCACCTTGACTGATCATCCCACGAACCGCCTGAATGATTCCGCCAGCCCCTACCTGCGCTCCGCCTCCCACCAGCCCATCGACTGGCACGAATGGGGCGACTCCGCTTTCGCCCAAGCCAAATCGGAGGACAAACCCATTCTCCTCGACATCGGCGCCGTGTGGTGCCACTGGTGCCACGTCATCGACCGCGAAAGCTATGAAAACGTCGAAATCGCCAAAATCATCAACGAGCATTTCGTGCCCGTCAAGGTGGACCGCGACGAGCGCCCCGACGTTGATTCCCGCTATCAATCCGCCATCAGCGCTATTTCCGGACAAGGCGGTTGGCCGCTCACCGGCTTCCTGCTTCCCGATGGAAAACCCTTTTTCGGTGGAACGTATTTCCCGCCAGAAGATCAGATGGGCCGCCCCGGCTTCCGGCGCGTTCTTCTTGCCGTCGCCGATTCTTATCGCAACCGCCGCGCCGAACTTGAGCGCGCCGCCAATTCGCTCTCCGAAGCCGTTGCGCAGGCGGAAGTTTTCACCGGGGCGCGCGCGGAATTCGATCTCGACGTTGTAGATGCTCAAATCCAATCCATCACGAAACTTTTCGACACTAAGAACGGCGGCTTCGGCCGCGCGCCAAAATTCCCTCACTCCTCGGCCATTGACCTGCTCCTCGAGCGGTATCAGCAAACCAAAGAAAAACATTTGCTCGCTATGGTGAAGACCACGCTCGAAAAAATGGCTCGCGGAGGCGTTTACGACCAGCTCGCCGGTGGCTTTCATCGCTATTCCGTAGATGAGCGCTGGCTCGTCCCGCACTTCGAGAAAATGTCCTACGACAATTCAGAGCTGCTAAAAAACCTTCTCCATGCCTCGCAAATTAGCGGGAAACAAGATTGGGAGGCATCCTTTTCCGAGGTCGCTGAGGGGATCGCGCTGTGGGTCATCTCTGATCTTTCTGATGAAGGCAACGGTGGTTTTTACGGAAGCCAGGACGCCGACTATTCACTCGACGACGATGGGGACTTCTTCACTTGGACTTTGGACGAGGTTCGCGCAGTTTTGACGCCTGAGGAATCGCGGGTGATTGAGCTTTATTATGATGTCGAGCCACACGGCGAAATGCACCACAACCCCGCCAAGAATGTGCTATGGATTGCCCTTGGTTTTGAAGAGATTGCGAAGATTCTCGGCCGCGATCCCGACGACATCGTGACAATTAAGCTCGCAGCAGAAGCGAAGATGAAAGAAGCGCGCTTGAAGCGGCCTATACCCTTTATCGATAAGACGATGTATGCGGCCTGGAACGCCATGTTTGTTTCAGCATTCCTCGAAGCGTCGCACCACACCCTCTTTACACCATGGGTCGCCGAGCAATGCCGTTCGCTCGCTCTAAAAACAATTGATCGCATGCTACGCGAGGCATGGAGCGAATCGCGCGGCTTCTCTCATCGCATTGGCGGGCCCGAGCTTGAAGGTTCGCTCGACGATCAAGTCTTCAGCGTTGTTGCTTTGCTCGACGCCTACGAAGCAACGCTCGACTCCCGCTATTTCACCGCCGCACAAAAAACAATGGATCTTGCCATCGCTCGCTACGGCGACGCCGAAAATGGAGGCTTTTTCGATCGCCCCTCCGATGCCGCTCCCATGGGCGGACTCGAAGTGCGCCGCAAGCCTTTTCAGGATTCCCCCACCCCGGGCGCCAATTCCGTCGCCGCGATTGCGCTGATTCGAATGCACGCTGTCACCGGCGATGATGGCTACTACGCGTTCGCCAAGAAAACGCTCGAAGCTTTTGCCGGTGTCGCTCCCCAATACGGCCTCTTCGCCGCCACCTACGGCCTCGCCTCAACGCTTTTCGCCCATCACCCCATCCAGGTTGTCATCACCGGCAATGCGAATGACCCTGCGGCCCAATCCCTCGAAGAAGCCGCCCACCGCGTCTTCCGTTTCGGCAAATCCGTTTTGCGCATCACTCCCGGCACGCAAATAGCTGCCCTCGCCGGCGCCCTCAAAGAAACGCTTCTCCATCTCCCCGCCGACAAACCTCTTGCCGTCGTCTGCTCAGGCCAAACCTGCCTCCCCCCCACCAGCGACCCTGCCCAACTCGCCACCTACCTCGAAAACGGCGCCGCGGGCATCGCTGTGCCCTAATCTTGCCTCGGTTATCCTTTTTGTGTTTATTTCTTTGGCAGAAGATTTCTGATGACCGCAGCCACTTGTTCCGCAAGGCGTCCCGTCTTTGACGGACTCTAGGTGTTGGTAGATGTCCTCCGTGTCGCCCTGTCTCTTGTATCAAGATTAACAGGCTTCCGGGCAATGGCAAAAAAATGAACGGGCACCGTTGCTATGCATTGTGCCCGTTCACTAATTGGTTTGAACCAGCTTTCCATTCTCGCGACCACTGGTCTTCACTAGGCACTACCAGTCGCGAGTCACCGATCAAAACTATTTTTTCGGCCTCGACTCCGGCGGCACCATTCCGTTCGCCCGGTAATACACCACCAGGTTGCCGTAGTGCTCTCCCGAGTGCTCAATCAATCCGTAAGCCAAATCATACAGTCGGTCCAGATGCGGCCCGCCATCGTTTACCGCTTCGTTTAATCCTTTGTCGCCCTTCGACTTGATCGCATCCGCGCCGTCCTGCACGCATTTCTTCACGAACGCCACCAAATCCGCCTTGTTGTTGATTTTGAGGTCCGCAGGCTTGGGATCATCCGCATAACGCGGCTTTTGCCCTAGCGCGAAATCGGTGAAGTAATACATGGACGCGGACACGTGCAGCAGCACTGCGCGAAACGTTCTGGAGTCCGGATTCGGCTTGTAATCGTACTTGTCTTCCGGCAAATCCTCGGCCATGGCCACCAGCTTCCGCCCAATTTCATTCCACTGCTCCAACACTGCCTGCGACGGACTCGGCGCCGGTTTTGGCGGCTCTTTCTTTGCTTCCTGAGCCACCACCGGGACCGCCGCCATACCCATCGCCAACATCACACCGCACAACCGCATCCACTTCGTCATGGCTTTCTCCTCCGTTTTGCCCCTACTTGGACAGGGCACTTCCTTTCAGACGCACGCTCACGAAAAGTGTTTCCCGTAAGGCCAGCGGGACCCTGTCCTTTGGCCGGGTTTATCTTACGCAGTATTCAGGCATTTCGTCATTCGAATTCCATTCAGCCCGCGTGGTAAAATTGAGCTTTACGGCTGGGGGATTCTTTATCGTGAACTGGAATTTCGTATTTCTTCGCGTCGGGATTGGGCTGGGGGTAGCCGCGCTGCTCTACCTCTCGCAGCGCTTCTGGTATCGCTCATTGTGGCGCGTGACCTCGCACTGGGGCCGTCTGTGGCTTCGCCGCGGACCGCGGTTTATCTATGTGGTCCTTCTCCTCCTGATGCTTGCCACCTTGATTCGAGTCGTGATTATGGGCCATTCGGGAGTCACACATCGGACTTCCTGGCTCAACGTACTTACAGGGCTTTGGTTCTTTAGCGCGCTTTTTGCTTATTTGTCTGTGAAAGCCGTTCATGGATTGGAACGTATTTGGCGCTGGTCTCATGCCGTCGCCCTAAAACGCGTCCCCGCTCTTGCGCAAAACGAGCAGCAACCCATCGCTTGTTCAGAATCGCTGGAACGAGTCCCCGATCCCGGCCGCCGTTATTTTTTCCGTACCGCCACGGCCGCTGCCGGCGCGGCGCCTTTCCTCACAGCGATGTACGGTTTTGCCGCCGAGCGGCTCAACTATCAAGTCCGGCGCATCGAGATTCCCATTCCCAACCTGACGCCCGCTCTTGATGGCATGAAAATTGTGCAGCTGAGCGATATTCACTTGAGCAGCTACATGTCGCGCGCGCAAGTTCGCCGTGCGGTCAACATGGCCAACGACCTCGGCGCGGATTTGGCCGTCGTCACCGGCGATCTTGTAACCGGCGCAGGCGACCCGATTGCCGATTGCGTGGAAGAGATTCGTCAGTTGGATACGCCCCTCGGTACCTGGGGCTGTAACGGAAATCATGAAATCTACGCCCATGCGGAAGACACCGCAGCTTATCTCTATGCTCAAGCCGGGATGCACCTCCTTCGTCAGTCGAGCGCCCAAGTCACCTTCAAAGGCGTGAAGTTCAATCTAATGGGCGTGGATTATCAGCGCGAATACAACGGCCGCGGGCAGCGCCAGCAGATGCTTTCCGGAATCGAGCTCTTGGTCCGTCGCGACATGCCCAATATTCTTCTTTCTCACAACCCGAATTCTTTCAATCGCGCCGCCGAACTCGGCATCGAGCTGTCACTTGCCGGTCACACCCACGGCGGCCAGATTCAAGTGGAAATCCTGGATCACCGCCTCAGTCCCGCGCGCTTTATCAGCGATTACATCGCCGGCCTTTACCGGCGTCCAATGTTTGCACCGGCCCACAGCGAGCGCGCGGGCTCCGTCGTTTCGACATCGAAGAAATTCACCCCGGAGTCCTCCTCCATGTCGAGCATCTACGTGAACCGCGGCCTCGGCACTGTTGGCGCTCCGGTACGCCTAGGCGTTCCTCCAGAAATCAGCCTCATCGTTCTTCGCAAAGCCTAAGCCAAAATTGGGGCGCAAATGATCCTGCCCAAATTGTCAATTTTTTGTCTTCCGCATTTTCGGATTGTCTCTTGCTCTGCAAATCCGGTTTTCTGAACCTCACCCGCAGTCTAATTCGAAATGACCTGCTAAGTCTTTTGTTCTCTTACTGCAAAAAATTGTCAGCTCTTAACAGTTATTGGAAGGCAGACTGCATCTAATTTCTTGGCGAAGTGTCCATGCAAATAACTAGGGACGTGTTCGCTACGAAATCTCGTCCTGGAGGGAAATTCAATCATGTGGTCTTGCAAGTTCTTGAAGTTTCTCGCAGTTTCTGTTCTTTCGCTTTTTCTGCTCCCCGTGCCAGCCTCAGCCCAACATTACAAGCAAACCAATCTTGTCTCTGACATCCCCGGCATGGCCCCCGTCACCGACCCCAATTTGATCAACCCCTGGGGCCTCAGCCGCAGCAATACCAGCCCGTGGTGGATCTCGGACAACAACTCCGGTTTCAGTTCTCTTTACACCGGTGCCGGCGTAGGCGTCCCCATTAACGGCACGGGCACAGTCATCATTCCGCCGCCGAAGAACTCGCCTTCCGGCACAACGGCGACCCCAACCGGCACGGTTTTCAACGGCAGCCCCGATTTTGTCCTTCCCAACGGCAGACCCGCTCGATTCATTTTTGCCACGGAAGACGGCACCATCTCCGGCTGGAATGGCGGCCCAAGTGCCGTGCTCATGGTCGACAATTCCGCCAATGGCTCGCCCAACGGCGCCGTCTATAAAGGCGCCACCACCGCTGACATCAACGGCAAGCGCTTCCTCTATGTCACCAATTTTCGCAAAGCCCGCGTCGAGGTCTACGACACGAATTTCACGCGCGTGCCTTTGGGCGACAATGCCTTTCAAGCCGATCAAGGCGAAGACATCCCCGATGGTTTTGCACCTTTCAATATTCAGAACATTGGCGGCACTCTCTTCGTCACCTACGCAAAGCAGAACGCTGCAAGGCACGATGATGTTGCAGGCGACGGGTTCGGTTTCGTTCTTTTCTTCACGCCTTCCGGAAGGCTCATTGGCCACCTCCAGCACGGCCCCTGGATGAACTCGCCCTGGGGCGTCGTGTGGACTCCGCGCGACTTCGGCGAATACAGCAATTCCATACTCGTGGGCAATTTCGGCAGCGGCAAAATCGCCGCGTTCAACGGCTTCACCGGCAAGTTCATCGACTTCCTGAAGAATCCCGATGACTCTGTCATGGTCATTGACGGCCTCTGGATGATCGCGTTTGGCGGCGACTCCGATCCCGCTCCCCCAAAAAACGGATCTGGCCCTGCGACCACTCTGTTTTTCACCGCGGGCATTCAAGGCGAATCCCACGGTCTTTTCGGCACCATCACTCCTGTCGACGGTCTGGACGGCGACGAGGAATAAGCTCAGCAAGAATTTCGCTTAGGTTTCGGACAAGAGAAGCACAAACAAAAAGGGTGGGGTTGCCGCGGGACGGCAGAGCACGTAAACGCTCTGCCGTCCCTTTTTTTGGAGTGCGGTAGCCCTGCTGCCGCTTTTCTTCCCTCCACGTGGCCTAATGCTTCCAAGGCTCACAATTTGTCGAAGATTTAGGATGTGTAGCGGTTTACTGTCACCCGGCGATAGTTCCAGCCGCAAGAAAACTTAAGGCCAAGGTCCGCGGTGAGCTATCTCACGTATAAGCACCTAGGAAGTTACGCGCCCTTGTGCTAAGGTAGCGGCGGCTGAGTGGTGGTCGTCCCCGTACCATTCCTAATGCAAGTGTGTTGCGTCGGCGTGCGTCGTATAAGTGTGGCCTTTCTTAGCGGGCCGTGCCCAAGCTGGGCTCGCCGACAACGGCTGGCATAGGCTGGGGAACAAGCGGAGACTCAGGTCTTCACCCTAGCCTGAATCGAGGGATTCCCCCGGTTCGGTCTGTCGCGTCAATCCAGTAGCCTCGTGCCATTTTGAGTCCAAGTGGTGTGTTCTAGGTCGGCGGTGGTTTTTAGTCCAATGCTGGTTTCTATCCTAATAGTGGTTTCAGGAACAGTTCGTTCACAAAGTACGACACATCCTCCCGAGTGTGGGCCAACTATGCAACAACTCAAATCTGCTTCGCACTTTGTCTTCCTACTGTTCTGCGCACTTTTGCTGTTTTGCATGAGCACGACGGCCCAAGAGAAGCCTGCTTCTCCTGAACGGCCTGCCGCAGCTTCAACCAGTAAGCCTCTCCCTTCTAAGAAATTGCCAGCCAAGGTCGAACCCGACGAAGAGCAAATGCCCTCTGCGCCTAGAGAGTCCTCCAAGGATACCGACGGCTCCGAAGCCATTCGCAAGCGAGAGGAATGGTTTTACAAGCAGCGCAGTTCCGTAGCCGGACACATTCCCGGCGGCGCGCGCCTGAGGGCTTTTCAACACATGCAACAAATGATGCTTCGAGAAGGAAAACTGACTCAGCGTCCCGATGGTTCCTACGCCGAAGTTGCTCCCAAGTCTTGGCTCTCGCCTTTGAGTGCTGTGACTTCTCCTTGGACACCCGTTGGACCTACTCCCGCGAGCGGTGGTTTCTTTTCTCCCGTTACGGGTCGCGTGATGACCATCGCGGTGGATCCATCCGATTCCACCGGCAATACGGTTCTTCTTGGAGGCGCCATGGGCGGCATCTGGCGCTCTACCGACGCGGGCGCAAATTGGACCGCCGTAGGCGATCAGAACGCATCGCTGGCCATGGGTTCCATCGTTTTCGCTCCGTCGAATTCTTCCATCGTTTATGCGGGCACCGGCGAGCAGGCCCTCGGTTTTGACACTTACTATGGCGCGGGCGTCTTGAAGTCCAGCGACCATGGCCAAACTTGGATGCAGACCTGTACTGTAGCAGGCCCCTCGTGTCCGTTTATTGGGCCCTATACCGATGGTGCAGAATTTGGACCGGGCTTCGGCTTCCTGAATTTCGGCGGGGCGCATATCAGCTACCTTGCCGTCAATCCCACCAGCCCCAATATGATTTTGGCGGGCGTGCAGCTCATCGTTGAAGGACCAAAAGAAGGAGTCTATTGCTCCGACAATGGCGGCACGACTTGGTCCAATGTTCTGCCGGACCAGATGGCCACCTTTGTCGGCTTTGCCTCTTCCACTGTGGCGTACGCGGCCTTAGGTAACCTCTTTGGCAGCTCCCAGGGGGCGCCAAACGGAAATGGAATCTACAAAGCAACTGGGATTGGTTCGACATGCTCGACAATCCATTTCTCGCACCTAACTGCTACATCGCTGCCGCTGCAATCGAATATGGGCCGCATTGACCTCGGCATCGCCCCCAGTGACGCGAGCGGAAATTCTGTCTACGCTTCCATCGCCGACGCGACCTCAGGATCCGCTATGAATCTCGGCGTCTTCGTCACTACTGACGGCGGCAATTCCTGGACGCAGACGTCAGCCCCCGACGTCTGTCATTTCCAATGCTGGTACGACAACGTCGTTAAAGTGGATCCCAACAACAAAAGCATTGCTTTCTTCGGCGGCTCGGCGGTCCGCGATTCCAGCGGAAATCCCTCGTGGGTCGTTCGCACGACGAACGGAGGAAATACCTGGTCTTCGGTGATTCCCAGTTCGCAGGGAACCGGCCTTCCTCACGTTGATAATCACGCTATTGCTTTTTTTAAAGCTTCTTCCGGCACATTCTCAGGAAAAGTCCGCGTGTATCTCGGAAATGATGGCGGCATCTGGCGCTCCGACGACGCCGAGGCCTCCTCAATCAGCTGGACCAATCTCAACAACCCGGGGCTTACCCTTACTCAGTTCTACCCCTCCATCTCCATGAATTCTTCGCTGCCTTCCATCTCCTTCGGTGGAACACAGGACAATGGCAGTTTAAACTATCAGGGTGGAGTTTCTTGGATAGACAATCACCTTTGTGGCGACGGTGCTTCGACAGCGGTTGACTCTGTCATTCCTAGCACGGTCTACATCGGCTGTGCGACCGGCGCCCCCATAAATGCCTCATACCAGAACGGAGCGCTTGGTACTTTTTCCCCCGCGGTCAACGGCATTAACGCTAACGATTCCTCGAGCTTCATCCCGCCCCTGGCCACGGATCCCAATGCCGCCAATGCTCTTTATTTCGGAACCACGAAAATCTACCAGTCCATCGACGCAGGAAATAACTGGACCCCGATTTCTTTCGATCTGGCCAACGGCTCAAACGGCGATTGGATCACCACAATCACGGTTGAACCCGGCAATTCCAGCGTTGTCTATGCAGGAATTAACAACGGACAGGTTTTCTTTGCCAATAATGTGAAACCCGGCCAGACAAATTTTGCAAATTTCACGGCCGTGAACGCCGGACTACCGCCCCGCTCGGTCACGGCCATCGTCGTCGATCCCTCCGATCCGTCGGGAAAAACTGCCTATGTTGCCTACTCCTCGTTTTCCTTTGTCGGGACGGATCCCTTAGGCTTTTCGATCAATGACCCCTTAGGCCACATCTTCAAAACTGCCGATGGGGGAGGGACTTGGAAGGATGTGAGCTGCTCCGTTACGATCTGCGTAGGTTCAGCAGCCACGGATCTGCCAAATATTCCCGTCAACGACCTTGTGCTCGACCCCGATGTGCCCAACGTACTCTACGCCGCCACCGACCTTGGCGTCTTCCAGGGCAACTGCTCCGCAATGCCGTGCACTTGGACCACTCTAAGTACAGGATTGCCCCGCGCCGCTGTTCTTTCTTTGCGTCTCCACGAGCCTTCCCGCACGCTTCGCGCAGGCACTCATGGCCGCGGCGCCTGGGACGTCAACCTGAACAATTTCAGTTTCGCCGGGCCTCACATTTCGTCTATTTCTCCTATATCTGCCAATGTGGGAAGCGCTAGCTCAGTTACTCTAACCGTGAATGGCAGCGGCCTGACAAATGGTGCGGTTCAGTGGAATGGGTCTGCGACGAACGTTACGACAACACAGGTTTCTGACACGCAATTGACTGCGTCGATTGCCGCGTCGCTGTTGTCGGTGGCAGGCGCTGCGAAGATCACCGTGTTGAACGGAACTCAGAGCAACCCAATCACGTTCTCTATTCTCGCAGCCATTCCAACGCTGACTAACATCAACCCGTCAAGTACCCCAGTGCAAACAAACCCATCCACTCCTGTTCAAATCCAACTGACCGGAACGAATTTCTCCAGCAACATTAAGGTCTTTTTCAACGGTGCTGCGAACGGCATCACCGTCGCTGCTTCTACTTCAACTTGCCAGGCGCCAACCTGTATTAGCGCCACTCTTCCTGCCTCTTTGCTTGGCCCCTTCGGCAGCACCAACGACATTTCTGTGTTAAACACGCCGCCGGGCGGCGGTCAATCAAAAGCCCTTAGCTTCACCGTTGTCGCCCCGCCTCCCCCCAACGATAATTTCGCCAGCGCCATCGCCATTAACAATTTGAATTTTTTTGATATTCAAGATTCTTCTGGTGCCACTACGGAGAGTACGGATCCCGTTCCGCCTTGCGTTCCTGTGTCGCAAATACCAGGTAGCAATCAATTCACGGGGCGATCGAATACCATCTGGTACAAGTTCACTCCGCTCTTTTCGGCGAATCTCAATGTAGACACAAACGGCAGTAGCTACGATTCAGTGCTTTCCATCTGGACGGGAACTCAGGGCAGCCTCATCAATGTCGCCTGCAATGATGACATCCAGCCCGGCATTGTGCTTCAGTCTCAGCTTCAAGGCGTCCCCCTCACTGCTGGCACCACCTACTACATCATGGTCAGCTCCTTCGGCCCGCCTAATCCCAATCCCATCGCCCTCGGCGGCCGGTCCCAACTCAATTTCTCGTTCAACAATGGCTTTTACCCGGCTCCGACAGTCACATCGCTTTCCCCAGCGAGCGCAAATTCGGGCGATCCTTCATTCACACTTACGGTCAACGGTAGTGGATTCCTCAACGGCGCATCGATCACTCTCCAGGATCCAACATTCCAAAGCACGCCCTTGACAACGACTTTTGTTAACTCAACGCAAGTAACTGCCGCAGTCCCGGCTTCAGCAATCCTTTTCCCTGGAAACTATCAAGTAATTGCTTTTAATCCATCGCCGTCAGGCTCGACGAACTTTCCTTTCACCGTCAACGTGGGGACGTATCCGCTTCCAGCGTTGAGCTCCATTTTCCCCACAGACCTGGTGGCCGGGACCTTGTTTCCTGTCACGATTACCGCATCCGGAACGAACTTTGCTCTTAATGCGGTTCTAAACTTCAATGGAGTTGCAGCTCAGCAGACTCAAGTCTTCAATCACACTTTCTTGCAGGCAACCATTCCTGCTTCGGCCCTCGCCACACCCGGCACAGTTCCAGTAACCGTTTCAAACCCTACACCAGGGGGTGGCCCTTCGAATTCTGTTTCGTTTACCATCGATCCGCCAAACCCTGTTCCTACAATAGCTTCCCTCAGCCCCTCGAGTGGTCAGGTTGGAACTCAACCAACGATTACGATAACGGGCACAGGCTTTCTGGCAGGCGCTCAAGTCTGCGCGGGCTTCCCCAGTGGCATAAACTGCTACGGAACATCCTTCGTTAGCTCGACTCAGCTCGCGTCCTCGGTTTTCTTGCCTTTCAATCTTCCGGCAGGAACGATTCTCATCTACGTGGTGGATCCCGCCCCCGGCGGCACTTCGGCTCCCTCTAATTTCACCGTTACTCCACCTCCGGATTTTTCCATTACGTCCACGGGCACGGCCACCCAAACCATCAGCGCTGGTCAAACCGGTACGTTCACAAACTCGGTCTCGGTTACTGCGCAGAATGGCTTTGCTTCGCAGGTCAATCTTTCTTGTTCTTTGCCTGCCTCCGCAACCGCTACTACCTGTTCCGTCAATCCGAACTTGCTGCCAAGCGGCAGTGGCACGGCCAGCGTTAGCGTAACCACCACCACTCGTGGCCTTCTCCCGCCCTCTCCTCCCTTCCGTCGTATCTACTTGCGACTGGAACTGGTAGCTCTTCTTCTGCTAGCTCTGCTTTTGGCGATTCTGATACCGCGAATCGCCCGCACGCGCCGCCTGCGCCTTGCGGGGGTACTGCCCCTCGCTTTGCTGGTTGTCTTCATTCTTTTGCAGGACATCGGCTGCGGAGGGGGCAGTTCTACGCCTCCTCCGCCACCACCGCCAACGGGTACGCCCGCCGGCACCTACACCGTCACCGTAACCGGCACAGCTTCAACGAATAACGGCACCCTGACCCACACGGCAACGCTAACGCTAACCGTGAACTGAAATCTCGCAAACTTCCGGCAACCCAGCGGGCGAGACTTTCCGTGCTTGCTCTTGACCCGCCGAAAGCAAAACGTGCAACGCAGGGGGGAGGGGTAGCATGCATCTCCTTTGCTCAGCACCGTTTTCAACAGCTTACAAACTGCTCCCAATTCTCACCCCGCTTCGGCTTTCTTTGTTTTCATGCACTTCCAAAGCGCTCGATTTGCAAGCCCTTTGTTTTGATGACGTTGCAACAGTGGGTGGCGTGGGTACGCTCGTCCGTTCAGTCCCTTCAATCCAATTCATCACTATGCGACGACCATGAAAGGAGGGCTAGCATCGGATTACTTGGCTCCTTGAGTGAACTGCCAGCCGAAGCGGCCCTTGATGCAGAGGTTCCCTTGCGTCACAGAGTGGTCGAGCGGCGAACTCACCTTCACGATTTGCCCTTCCTGCGCGTGCACCGTAAGTTCGCAGCCCACTCCGCAATACGGGCAGATCGTCTCCGTGAGCGTCTGCTTCGCTTCGGTCCAGGTTCCGGCTGCGCGCATGTCGTATTCAGTCTTGGCCATTAACGCGCCCGTGGGGCAGACGCCGATGCAGTTCCCGCAGTACACGCACGCCGATTCCGTCAGCGGGATTTCGTATTCCGTGGCAATGCGCGCGCTGAACCCGCGTGCCGCCACGCCAATCGCGAAAGTGTTTTGCGCGTCTACGCCGCAGGCTTCGACGCACTTGTAGCAAAGGATGCACTTCGCGTAGTCGCGCACGTAAAGTTCGTTGTCGATCTTCGGCGGCTGTGCGACGGTGGCCGCTCGCGGCCCGAACTTCTCAGGCTGAGCGCCGTAGCGATTCATGTGCTTCTGAAGTTGCGGCGCCGTCGAAACGTCCACCGACGATGCGAGAAATTCGAGCACGACGCGCCGGCTCAAGCGCACGCGCTCGGAGTCGGTGTGAATCACCATGCCCGGTTCCGCTTTGCGCGAACACGCCGGCACCAGCGTCCGCGAACCCTCCAGCTCGACGACGCACACGCGGCACACATTCACTGGAGTGAGCGTCTCGAGGAAACAGAGCGTCGGCGTTTCGATCCCGAGTTTTTTCGCAGCATCCAGAATCGTCGCGCCTTCAGGAACCGCAACGCGCTTTCCGTCAATCGTGATTTCGATTTCGTGCCGCGATGCAGCAACAGGAATTTCCGGGGCGGGCGCACGCGGAATCGGAATCAATGGCGAGGGCGCCTGGAGTTGCTCGCTTTGAAGTGGTTCGCTCATGAAAAAAGGCTCCATCGTTCCATCGCGGAAAGAATCGCGCCGGAGGCAGTCTGCCCCAAGCCGCAGATCGAAGCGTCGCGCATCGCCTGCGCCATTTCTTTCAGCAACGCGCCCTCTTGTTCGTTGGACCCGAGCGGCTTGCGCTGCGCCAGACGCTGCAACGCCTCTTCCTGCCGTATCGTGCCGAGGCGGCACGGAACGCACTGCCCGCACGTTTCGCTGCGGAAAAATGCCGCGATGCGCAGCAGGATCTGTTTCAGGTCCACGGAGTCGTCGAACAGCATCACGACACCGGAGCCAAGCGTCGCGCCAATCGCGCGCGTTCCTTCAAACGTCAGCGACGTATCGAGTTCCTTCGGCGAAACGAAGCTGCCCGCCGCGCCGCCAAGCAGCACGGCTTGCAGGCGTCCGTTTCCACCAACACCGCCGGCCATCGAAATGAGGTCCCGAATCGTTGGGCCAAACGGAACTTCGTACACGCCGGGGCGAACTACGTGGCCCGAAACGCAGAACAGCCGATACCCGGAGGAATTCGCCGAGCCGATGCGCGCGTACGCGGCTCCGCCGTTCAAAATAATTTCCGGCACGTTGACCAGCGTCTCGACGTTGTTGACGACCGTGGGCTGGCGAAACAGTCCGCTTTGCGTCGGGAATGGCGGCTTGTTGCGCGGCTCGCCGCGATAGCCTTCGATGGAATTGAACAGCGCGGTCTCTTCACCGCAAATGTAAGCGCCGGCGCCGCGCCGAATTTCAATGTCAAAGGAAAACTCGCTGCGCAGGATTTTGTCGCCGAGAAAGTGCTGCGAATTTGCTGCGCCAATCGCGTGCCGCAAGCGCTCCAACGCGAGGGGATATTCGCCGCGAATGTAGATGTAGCCTTTCTTCGCGCCGGTAGCGAACGCGGCGATGGTCATGCCTTCGAGAATCGCGAACGGATCGCCCTCCATCACGACGCGATCCTTGAACGTTCCTGGTTCGGATTCGTCGGCGTTGCAAATCACGTAATGCGGACGGCCCGCATCCCGCTGCTGCGCCACCGCTTCCCATTTTTTGCCGGTGGGAAACGCCGCGCCGCCGCGCCCGAGAAGCTTTGCATCGGTGACCTCTTGAATGACGCGTTCGGAACCAAGCTCAAACGCCTTGCGCAGCGCTTCGTAGCCGCGCAAGGTCCGGTAGTCATCGAGGCTTGCGGGACCCATCTGACCCACGCGCCGCAGCAACTTCAAGTGCGGCTGCCCCGACTGCGGGACGGAAACTTTTGGGTTCAGCGTGTCGATCGGGCGGGAGAGTTTTTCGTTCGCAGCTTCGGCAATCGCTGAGGAAACATCTTCAGCCGTCGCAGGCGCAAGCACGCGTTCGTGCGGTGTCTTGCCTGCGGCCGTGATCAGCGCAGCGGGAGTGCGCTCGCAAAGACCGAGGCACGAGCTGCGTTGCCAGATCGCTTTTCCACTTGCGCAAGGCTTCCCTGCTGGCCCAAGTGTGCGCTCGAGTTCCGCGCAAAGTGCTCCTGCTCCGCGTGTCATGCAAGCAATGTCGTCGCACACATGCGCAACCACACGGGGTTGTTGTGTCAGCGAAAACATTTCGTAGAACGATGCAACGCCGTACGCTTCGGCAGGCGGTACGCCTAAACGCAACGAGGCGTAGTTCAGCGCGCCAGGACTGATCCAGCCGACGCGCTCTTGAATCGCATGGAGAACGGGAAGAAGCAGATGACGTTTCGAATGTGGCGGCAGACCGTTGGAAGACGCGTGGCCGTTCGCCGCAACGTGCGTGGCGTGGCCCGGTTCCGATTCGAGCTCTTTGAACAACGGGTCGACGGCATCCTGCTCTTCAGGGCTTGCTTTGGCCGCAGTCAGGTGAAGGTCCACTCAATTCTCCACGCACTTCTCAATGCGAATCGCTGTTGCTTTGAATTCCGAAGTGCCGGACTTCGGGTCCACAGCGTCAATCGTGAGATCGTTCGTCGAGATTTGTTCGTGAAAATGGACAGCAAGAAACGCGAGTCCCGGCCGCAGGCCAGGATCAAAACGCACCGGCGCGAACACAGAACCACGGCGCGAGCTGACGCGCACTTGCTCGCCTTCACTGACGCGATAGCGTGCGCCATCTTCCGGCGAGAGGTCGAGTGTTGCCGCGCGGCGCAGGGGAGAAGGAAAACGCCGGCTCTGCTCTCCGGTGTTGTAAGAGTCGAGATGTCGTCCGGTCGTCAACCGAATCGGATACTCATCATTCAGTGCGTCCACCGGCGGTTCAAATTCCACCACGGAAAACGGCGCGCGCGGTCCAATCAGCGGTTCACGCCACAAACGGCTGTGCAAATACATTTCGCCGGGATGCGACTCGTCGTAGCAAGGCCATTGAATGCCGTTGTGTTCCTCGAGCCGCTTGTAGCTCATGCCTGCGTGCATGGGACTCAGTGAACGCAACTCGTTCCAGATGGTTTCCGCATCCGGCTTGCCCCAGTCGCGGCCAAAGCGCTTCGCGAGTTCGTAGATAATTTCCATGTCGTCGCGCACGCCTTCGGGCAGCGGCACGGCGGCGCGCACGCGTTGCACGCGGCGCTCGCTGCTTGTCACCGTGCCTTCGGTTTCACACCAGCCTGCCGAGCCAGGCAATACAACGTGGGCAAGTTCCGCGGTCCTGGTATAAAAAAGATCTTGCACAACCATAAAATCCAGCCCGCTCATCAGCTTCACAGCCCGGTGGCGGTCCGCCTCGGAATCAATCGGATTTTCTCCCAGAACATAAAGCGTGGTGAGCTCGCTGCGTTCCATGGCTTCAAACATCGCGCTGAGGTGCCATCCCTTTTTCGCATCCAGCCTCGCACCATACGCGCGCTCGAATTTCGCGCGCAACTTCGAGTTCTCAATATGCTGAAATCCCGGTAACCGATCGGGAATTGCGCCCATATCGCCGCCGCCCTGCACGTTGTTCTGCCCTCGCAGGGGATTGACACCGCTGCCGTAGCTACCGACGTGTCCCGTGAGTAGCGCAAGATTGATCAGCGCCAGCACATTGTCGACGGCGTTGTGATGCTCGGTGATGCCGAGCGTCCAGCATATCTGCGCGCGCTTGGCTTTGGCGTAAGCATGCGCGGTCAGGCGAATCACTTCCGTGGGCACGCCCGTCTCGCGTTCGGCGCGCTCCAGCGTGTACTCCTCGACGCAATCGCGGTAAGCCTCGAATTCGCTGGTGGCATGCTGGATGAACTTTTCGTTGGCCAGGCCCGCATGAATAATTTCGCGCGCCATCGCGTTGGCCAGAGAAATATCGCTGCCAACGTCGAGGCCGAGCCAAGTGTCCGCCCATTGCGCGGAACTTGTCCGGCGAGGATCAATCACATGAAGCTTCGCGCCGTTGCGAATCCCTTTCAGGACATGATGGAAAAAGATCGGGTGCGTCTCGCGGGCGTTCGAGCCCCAAAGCAGGATGACCTCCGTCTCTTCGATTTCGCGGTACGAACTAGTCCCTCCGCCCGCTCCGAAAGCCGTCGCCAGACCGACGACGCTGGGCGCGTGTCAAGTGCGGTTGCAACTGTCGATGTTGTTCGTGCCGATGACCGAGCGCACAAATTTTTGCGCGACGTAATTCAACTCGTTGGTGGTTTTCGAGCAACTGAACATGCCAAACGTGCGCGGGCCGCGCTTTTCGACTTGCGCGCGGAATCCCGCCGCCACGCGGTCCAGCGCCTCGTCCCAGTCTGCGGGCCGATGCTTGCCGTTCTCGCGAATCAAGGGCCTCGTCAGCCGGTCTTTCATCCCGTTGTTCATCTTCCTCCTCTTGCGATCCGAATCTTGCTTTTGGGCAAGCGCCTGCCTTTCAAGCTGAGCATGACGACAAAACCATTATGCCCTTTTGCGTGCGCAAA
Source organism: Candidatus Acidiferrum sp. (assembly GCA_035280065.1). GTDB lineage: Bacteria > Acidobacteriota > Terriglobia > Acidiferrales > UBA7541 > Acidiferrum. The sequence goes on along the minus strand of DATEGO010000075.1, from coordinate 59,354 downwards.
CTTCTATCTTGGGAATAGGTTCGTGAGGGCTTGCTACGGCTAAACTATTCGTATCTTAGGGCCACCATGGGATCCACGCGCATCGCTCGACGAGCTGGCCAGTAGCAAGCGAGCAAGGCGAGGGCAATCGGCACCAACAGCGCCAAACTGAGCGTAAATGGGTCAAAAACGCTGACTTCATACAGGGCTGGCCGGAGAAGGCGCGCTTCTAGGCTGAATGCGCCTAGTCCTGCGACGCACCCGAACACGGCCATGGTCGCGCCACTCCGCAGGACCGTCCAGTAGATCGAGGCAGGGTCAGCACCAAGAGCCATTCTCACAGCCAGCTCACGGGTGCGCTCAGACACGGCGTACGAGACGACACCGAATAGGCCAATCGAAGCCAACAATAGTGCGATTAGAGCGAATCCATTCATCAGTAGAGCCGTAAATCGGCGCTGTGCGACAGATTCGGAAACCAGCCCGGCCAAGGTTGTCGTGTCGTATGCCGGCAGGTCCTTATCGACTGCCCAGATCTCTTGCTGTACCGTAGTGAAAATTCTCTGCGGCGCTTTTTCTGTTGGGCGACCTAAACGCATGATGAACGCTGTACGGGTGCTCGCACCACTCTCAATCTGGAACATGGATAGATAAATCATCGGCGGAGGATCGGCCTCGAGGGCCGATATATGCACATCATTCACAAGTCCGACTATGGAAAACAGCGCCCGGCCGCCCCAGTTGAAACGAACACCAAGAGGATTCTTTCCTCCTAAAAACTTCTTAGCAAACGTCTGGTTCACAACGGCTACGGGCAGAGTATCGCGCGTATCCCCATAGCGGATGTCCCGACCGCGAAGAACAGACATTCCCATCGCCCGAAAATATTCTGGGCTGACGAGCGAATCCTCCGCCCAATGAAACTCATTTGCCGGAGCATATTCCAGACGAAACCCGATCTGCCGGTCGTCACTCAGCGGAAGATGGCTGGCTGCTGCGACCGTGCTCACTCCAGGCAAATGTGACAAGCGGTTCAACAACTCCTTCTGCACCGCTTCTCGTTTCAAAGGATCCGGATATCGAGGCCGGTCGAACAGTGTCCGCACGATCACGGCACCATTCGGATCGAAACCAAATGGAACGCTCAAGACGTTCACAAAACTCTTGAGCAGCAGACTGCCTCCAATCAGCAGAGCCAAAGCGATTGCGATCTCACCGATTACGACACGTCTCTGGAGCGTGTGGGTGGCGCGTGAAGGCCCGGCTTGGGCTGATTCTTTCATGCCAACTTGCGGGGAAACCAGCGAGAGCCGCAGCGCCGGTACGAGACCGAACAAAATGCTAGTGAGCAAGGAGACGAAGAGCGTGAACCCCAAAGCAGCAGGGTGCAGTACGACGTCCCGGAGCCGGGCGAGGTTAGCAGGGCCGAAATGCCGTAGTTCAACGATCAGGGCCCAAGCGAACAAAACACCAGTTGCTCCTCCCAACAGCGCCAGCAAGAGACTTTCGATTAGGCACTGGCACATGAGCCGTTGGCGGGCAGCTCCAATTGCAGCGCGGATGGCCATCTCGCGAGTGCGATGGCTGGCGCGCGCGAGCAGGAGGTTAGCCACGTTGGCACAGGCGATTAGCAAAACGCAGGCGACAGCAGCCATCAATAGGAGCAGCAGTGGCCTGAGCTTTGAAGCGGTATGCGCAGAATAAGGAAAGGTGTGAGGTACCACATGGATCGTGCCGGAATAGAGGTTACGGTGCTCCTGCATAAATCCATCAGCAACCGCCTGGATATCTTGTTGTGCTTGCGCCTCAGTAACGCCGGTTTTCAGGCGCCCAATGAAGTAAATACCAAACTCGCGGACCCGGTCTTGGATTTGGTCTGACTTAAAACTGAGAGGCACCCAGAGTTGCACGCGCTCAGTTGCGGGAGTCGAATCGGAAGGGAACCGGAACGACTGAGGCATCACACCGATGATGGAGTAGGGCCTCTCGTCAAGTTTGATGGACTTGCCAAGTACACGGAAGTCGCCGCCGTACTGTCTTTGCCATAGATCGTAAGAGACCAGGGCCACGTTATCTCCGTCTGGTTGACTTTCCTCATCTGTGAATGTTCGGCCCAAAATCGGCCGGACTCCCAGCAAAGAGAAGAGCGAAGGCGTGGCACGACTGGCGTTGACACGAAGAGGCGCTCCGGCGCCGGTGAGGTTGAATCCATCGTCTTGGAAAGCAGCGGTCTGTGCAAAAGAGCGGTTGCGGTCGCGATAATCAAGAAATTCCCCGGCAGCAACACCATTAAAATCGTCGCCGCCCATCTCAGGAACGGATTCAGAGACCAGCATCAGTTGCTCAGGATGCACGTAAGGCAATGGCTGAAGCAGTAGGGTGTCGATCGCACTGAATACAGCGGTGTTTGCTCCAATTCCCAGCGCCAGCGTGAGCACTGCAATCGATGTAAATCCGGGATTCTTGCGCAACATGCGCAGACCAAAGAGCAAATCCTGCGCGAAGCCCTGAGTCCAGTTCACGCCGCGGGTGTCGCGGCATTGTTCCTTGCGCAGCTCCAATCCATCCATGGCGCGGGTGGCGGCGCGGCGAGCCTCTTCCTGAGACATGCCTCGGGCGAGAAATTCTTCCGTTCTGCAACGAAGGTGATACTGAAGTTCTTCGTCGAGCTCTTGCTCGACGCGCTTGCGACGGAGGAGCGAGCGCAGCCTCAACGGAATCGTATAAATCCAGTGTTCGAGGCTCATGATGTACCCCTCGCGCTCTGGAATTGCAGCGCCAAAACTTGAAATTCCGTCAGGCTTCCTTCAATTCAACGACGTGCGAGATTGCCGCCGAAAGCCGGTTCCAATTGCCGGCCTCCCTTTCGAGCTGCCTTCTCCCCAGCCGCGTCAGCGAATAGAACTTGGCGCGGCGGTTGTTCGCGCTGGGCTTCCACTCGGCGGTAATCCAGCCTTCCTGCTCGAGCTTGTGCAAAGCGGGGTAGAGGGAACCGTCGCTGACTTGGAGAACGTCTGCGGAAATCTGCTTCAAGCGCTGGCTGATGGCAAAGCCGTTGAGCGGCTCGAGCGCGAGAATTTTCAATGACAATAGGTCGAGCGTGCCCTGGACCAAGTCAGAAGGTTTGCTCATGCACTCCCCGGCGCCTTCTAATGAGAGCGGCTACCACTAGGTTACCGAGGAAAAGGTACATTTATTCCCCTCGGTAAGCAAGGGGAGAAAGAATTCAGATCTGAGGTGCGCCGGCGGCAGCGGCGAGCGCCACCGCTGGCTTGGCAGACGCCGCGACTGGAATTTCCGCGGGATTGGCCGGATTAACAGTAGGTACGCGTTTGGCAGCGTATGTGACGTAGAGGGCCATGGCAGTAAAGAGCGCTCCGGCAATAATGTTTCCGAGTGTGACGGGAAGGAGGTTCCAGAAAAGAATTTGCTTCACGGAAATAGCCGCGCCCAGCATCATGCCGGACGGCAAGACGTACATGTTGACCACCGAATGCTCAAAGCCCAGCGCGAAAAAAGTCATAATCGGCAGCCACATTGCGGCGATTTTTCCGACGGTGGAACGGGAGACCAACGCCAGCACCGCGCCAATCGTCACCATCCAGTTGCAGAGGATGCCTTTTACGAGAGCCAAGGCCCAGCCGCTCCCGCCGAGCGCCGCGAAGCCCAGCGTTTTCTTTTGTGCGACCTGCTTCAAGAGATCGGCGACCGCGCCGCCATTACCCGTTCGCCAATTGGTGATCGCCAGGTAAAAAAGGCCCGCGTACAGCAAACTGCCAATCAAATTGCCCAGATACACCCATCCCCAATTGCAAAGCAGTTTGGTAAAGCGCACAGTTCCAGCAAGCGCCCCCGCAGGAAGCAAGGCAAAATTGCCGGTGACCAGCTCGAGACCTAGCAGCGCCAAAATCACAAAGCCCACGGGGAAGAGGATCGCGCCGACAATCGGCGGCAGCCCTTGCGACGTCACGAGAAATGCCAGCGAGGTCGCATATCCAAGAAAAGCACCCGAGAGCGTGCCGCGAATCAGCATGTCCGGCACGGAGAGCTCAGATTTCTTCTTCGCCAACTGCACCACTTCCTGTAAGAGTTCCGAAGGGCTGATGTGGTCAGTCATTATGGATTCTCCGTGGTGCCACAGGTTCAATTCGCGCGTTCTGAGGAGACAATTCTTCTCGGCGAATGCCAAGAAGCCAGCCCCGCCGTCGCCGCTGCCGCAAACAAAGGATCACTCAACGCGGCGTGCGCCCTCGCTTCCTTTTCAAAGCGGTAAGACTCGATGACGTTGGCGACCACTTCCGGCAAATTTTCATCGCACGGCACGGTTTCCAGAATTTCTTCGCCGGCAGTGGCCTGCGGCCCTGTCTGGCCGCCGGCGTAAATGGCCACGGCGTCCACCAGTTTTCCGTCGAGGCGTGTTTTGAATCCGCGAAAGCCGATGTCCGCCGCTTGATGATTGCCGCAGCCCGCAGGGCATCCCGACCAATGAATCGTCAGCGGATTGCCGCTCGCGCCAAGTTTTTCGTGAAGAGCTTGGGAAAGCACGACCGCACGGCTTTTCGTTTCGATGAGCGCGAGATTGCAATAGTCCGTGCCAACGCACGCCACCATGCTGCGCAAAAAAGGAGAAGGACGCGGCGAAAATTCCATCAGCAAAGGTTCCGCAAGCAGACCGCCGACAGAATCTGTAGGGACGTTGGGAATAATCGCGTTCTGCTCCGTGGTCAGCCGAATCTCGCCATTGCCATAAATTTCCGCGAGCCGCGCGAGGTCGTCGAGATGATCGGGATTGAGGCGGCCCGTGGGAATGCACAGCCCTACGGCACGAAGGCTCGGTTGCTTTTGCCGTGTCACGCCGAGGTGGTCGGCATGTGCGGAGCTGCGCATGTCGCGCCCTTGAAAGGCCAATTCGTGGCCCAGCCGCTCAATGAGTTTCGCCCGCAAACGCGACAGGCCCCACTCCTCGATGAGAAAAGCAAAGCGGCATTTCGAGCGCGCTCCGCGTGGACCGTAATCGCGATAGATTTTAGTCAGCTCCACGACCACTGGCGCTGCCTGGAACGCCTCCACAAAAACGTTCAGCGGTGAAGCTACGGTGAACCCACCTGAACCCATCTTTCCGCCGACGAGCACATTGAAGCCGATGCGGCCCGCTTTTTTGGCGGGAACGAAAGCGATGTCCTGCGATTCGGCGTGCGTGCAATTGTCCAGGCAGCCGGTGACCGTGATGTTGAACTTGCGCGGCAGGTTGGTGAATTCGGGATTTCCGTTGTCGCCAACGATGAAGCGGTCCAAGTCCTGCACAACCGGAGAAGCGTCCAGCAATTCATTCTGGTTCAGTCCTGCCAGCGGGCAACCGTTGATGTTGCGGACGTTGTCCTGGCCGGTCTGCAGCGAGCGCAAGTCCACGCCGCGCAGCTTCTCCCACATTTCCGGAACGCTTTCGAGCGTGAAGCCTCGCAGCTCAATCTGCTGCCGCGTGGTGATGTCCACCACCTGATTGCCAAGCCGCCGCGAGAGTTCCGCAATGGCGCGGAGTTGCACGCTTCGCGCGAATCCGTTCGCCATTCGAATGCGCATCATGAATTTGCCCGGCGTCGGCCGCCGGTAGAAAACCCCCAGCCATTTCAACAATTCTTTTTCTGCGGAAGTCAGCGAATCCGCGCCGCGTTCCAAGATTTGCGGCAGATGTTCGAGGATGCTCAACCCATTGCCACCCATGGACGCTTTGAATCCCTCCACGGTATTGGAAGGATTGTCCAATTCGCTTGCCGTGATGGGAGCATTCGCTGTTTGTGAAATCCCTGAGCCTGCCATGACGCCACCTGAAATGGGGTGAACCATTCTTAAGCTGGTGCAGTCATGCTGGCACTGCCGATTGCTGCGAGGCAAACGCAAAGTTCCGTTGCCTTCCATTGAAAATTTTAAGATCGGGGCGAAATGCCCAGGATTTGTAATTGAGTCGAGAAATTTTTGTGATGCTCGTAGACTCCGCTGGAAACCCGCATATTCCTTAAAGTCTGTAGAATTGACACCCTCTCGCCCGTCATATGAATAGGCGCTGTAAAGCCGCCGAGTTTATGCCAAAGGAGAAAACGGATGCAGTTTGTTCTCATGATCTACCATTCCCCGGAAGAGTTTGACATGCGGAAGAATGACTATAGCCATCCTCATCTCGGCGCCTGGCGCGCCTATTACAAGGCTCTCGTCGGGGCCGGTGTCTATGTGGGCGCCCATGCGCTCGAAGTACCCGAGACGGGGACGACGGTACGCGTCAAGGAGGGAAAGCGCCGCGTGCAGGATGGCCCGTACGCTGATACGAAGGAGCAGCTCGCAGGATTCATCATCCTGGAAGTTCCTTCCATAGACGCCGCCCTCGAATGGGCTGCGCGATGCCCGGGAGCATCCATTGGCGCTGTGGAAGTCCGCCCGCTCGCTCCGGAAGCCATGCGGCGAGGATTCACGGGTGAATGAAATCCATCAGGAAGACACGCACCGCGCCATCGAGCTCGTGGCGCGCGAATCCTATGGCCGCCTGGTGGCCTACCTTTCGGTGCACACGCACGATTTGGCCAGCGCGGAGGACGCTCTCAGCAACGCGCTAGTGTCGGCGCTCAACCATTGGCCGCGCGAAGGCGTGCCGAGAAATCCCGAGGCGTGGTTGCTTACCGCGGCGAGGCATGCACTCATTGACGTGATGCGTCACCAGAAAGTGGTCCTGGAGAGCGAGCCAACATTGAAGTTCCTCACGGAGAGCTCGACGGAGGCCACCTTGTCGACGTCGACCCAGTTCCCAGATGAGCGCCTCAAACTGCTCTTCGTCTGCGCTCACCCAGCGATCGATCCGGCGATGCACACGCCGCTGATGCTGCAAACCGTTTTGGGTCTCGATGCGGCGCGCATTGCGCAAGCTTTTCTTATCGCGCCGAAAACTATGGGGCAGCGCCTGTTCCGCGCGAAGACAAAAATCCGCACTGGCGGCATTCCGTTCGAAATCCCACAAGAGCGCGATCTGTCGGAGCGCCTGGACGCCGTGCTGGAAGCAATTTACGCCGCGTTCGGGATCGGCTGGGACGATATGGCCGGTGCCGACCAGCGCGGCCGTAGCCTCGCCGAGGAAGGCATTTGGCTTGCGCGCGTTCTTTTGGAGCTCATGCCCGGCGAAGCCGAAGTACAAGGCCTGCTGGCTCTCATGCTGCATTGCGAGGCGCGACGCGGTGCGAGAAGAGACGCGCAAGGGCGCTACGTTACCCTATCCGAGCAAGACCCGAAGCAATGGTCGCTTGCTCTAATAAAAGAAGCGGAACGTCATCTGGCCGGGGCCTTTCACCACGGCCGCGCCGGACGCTTTCAACTGGAAGCCGCCATCCAGTCCGTACACGCAGAACGCGCGCACACCGGCCGCACCGACTGGGCGGCCATCGTGCTGTTTTACCAACAACTACTTCGAGTATCGCCAGCGCTCGGCACGCGAGCCGGCTACGCCGCCGCACTTGCAGAAGTCCAAGGTTCCGAAGCAGGACTCGCCGTTCTGGACGCGATTGACCCTGAAGCCGTGTCGCATTATCAACCCTATTGGGCCGTCCGCGCGCATCTGCTGCAGCGCCTAGGTAAAACCCGTGAGGCCGCTGACGCCTACGACCGCGCCATCGGCTTGGCCGAAGATCCTGCAGTAAGAGAGTTCCTTCTCAGAAGAAGGGGCTAAGTTTTCGCCGGTGGTTTGTAGAAAATCGCGCTAAAGAATGGTGGCGTCACAGAAACTACTTGATTGCCGCTTCCTGAATGAGGTTTGCAAGGGCGGAGACAGCCGGGCGAGTATCCGTTTCTTTTGCTTTGAGAACATATTCAATCTCCGGAAGCCTCGGCATTTTGTGTCTCGTGCTAAGGGTACGGAGTCCGGGTCTGATCGCTTGCAACGGTAGTGGGGTCACGGCGAGTCCGGCCATAGCGGCCGCGCGAACCCCGGCCAAACTGGGACTTGTCGAGACGATGCGCCACCGTTTTTGGCTGCCTGCCAAAGCGCGAAGCGCCGCTTCGCGATATGGGCACGGCTCGGGAAAAACTGTGAGCGGCAGCACACTTGGTACTTCGGCGCTGGCCGAAAATGCCCACACTAGCCGATCGCTCCACAGGCTCCGACCCTCGTTCCGCCCTCTACAGAAACTTCCGACAGCAAGATCCAGTTCTTGGTTCTCGACCATCTCGAACAATCTCGGGCCGATTCCGATTTCGAGTTCGACTTCAACCTCCGGATATTTACGGCCGAAATGGCCTAAGACGTTTGGCAGCCAGTTGTCGCTAAGGTCTTCATTGGCTCCGATTCGGATTCTCCCAGCTTGACGGGTGCCGGAAAGACGCATGCGTGCATCTTCATTCAGACGGAGGATTGTTCGCGCATAGCCAAGCAGCGTTTCGCCAGCGGAGGTGAGTTGAACCGATCTTGTGCTTCGCACGAACAACAACTGTCCAGCTTCTTGCTCCAGTCTCTGAATCTGCGCGCTGACCGTAGACTGCGTGGAATTCAGCAGCTTAGCAGCATTCGTAAATCCACCGCTCTCCGCGACGGCCACGAAGCTACGAAGCAGCCCCGTATCAAACATCAACACACGCTCCTTCAGGCTTGTATCTTTAAGAGATTAATGCACATTGTTGTTTAATTCCACCATAACTATTCGTTGGACAAATGAACGAATGCGGGTCTAGTTTGAGTTTCAGTCTATGGGTTATGGGTTCCTAAGGCCCCGAATTTTCTGGGCCAAGGATGTAGAAATCGCCCCAACCCGCCCGTCATCCCTATAGAGGCGGCTTAGCGGTCACGCTTCGCCACCCGAACCGAGAGGTGATGCGATGTGCCCATTCTGCCTAGCAAGCATGGGGCTGATCGTCGCCGGCGCGACTTCCGCCGGGGGACTGACGGCACTGGCCGTGAAATTGTCTCGCAAGAAAAAGGACGCAAAAGAGATTCCCAACCCAAACTCAAATTCAAACGAGAGGAGCAATCAAAATGAAAGCAGCAACGAAGACGTCCACCAGAACAGTCGATAACCCGAAAGTAGTCTCGCGAGAGGAATGGCTCATGGCCCGCAAGAAACTCCTGGCCCGCGAAAAGCAACTCACTCGCGAGCGAGACGCCGTCGCGGCCGAGCGCCGCCAGCTCCCTTGGGTCAAAATCGAAAAGAACTATGTTTTCGACTCCCCCAGCGGCCAAAAGTCGCTCGCCGACCTCTTCAACGGCAAAAGCCAGCTCATCATTTATCACCTCATGTTTGGCCCCGAGTGGCAAGAGGCCTGCCCCAGCTGTTCCTTCAACATGGACCACACGGATCCGGCGCTCGCGCACCTGGCGCAGCGTGACGTCTCCTTCGCCGCCGTCTCGCGCGCGCCCATTTCCAAAATCGAAGCCTTCCAGAAGCGCATGGGATGGAAGTTCAACTGGGTCTCATCCTACGGAAGCGATTTCAACTACGACTACCACGTCTCGTTCACTCCGGAGCAACTGGCCCAAGGCAAAGTCGAACATAACTTTGGTCTTGAGCCGTTCCCCGGCCAGGAAGCGCCTGGCATCAGCGTCTTCTACGAGGACAAAGACGGCAACATCTTCCATACCTATTCCGCCTACTCGCGCGGCACCGAGACCACCATGAACGCCTACAACTATCTCGACTACGTTCCCAAAGGCCGCGACGAAGATGGCCTTGCGTTCACCATGTCCTGGCTCCGCCATCACGATCGCTACGATACCGGCCAGCTCGCTGACGCCAATCTTCCCTACTGGCCCGCAGACGCCGCACGGCGGGACCACGGAAACGCGCCTGGTACGGGTCGCAAGTGATTAGCCAACGCCCTCTCTCCGTTATGAGCCTTCCGAATGGCTCAACCGGCCCTGGCCTGTCGTTTCCAATCTAACGACAGGCCACGCCGAAGTTATAGTGGCGGGTCTCTAGACCCGTTCTTTGGTGTTGCAATGAAGCTGAATCGAAACCGCCAAGGCGGTTCAAAAAGGAGAACGGTCATGAATATTACGAACAAGACAGTCTTAATCACGGGTGCAAACCGCGGCATCGGCCGGGCGCTTCTCGAGGAGGCGCTTCGACGAGGCGCGAAAAAGGTATATGCCGGAACGCGCAGCACGTTTCAACATCCTGACGAACGCGTCGCTTCTCTAACGCTGAACGTCACGAGCGGTTCGCAAATCCAGCAGGCAGTCAATGAGGTGGAAACGATGGACGTCCTCATCAACAATGCCGGCATCGCCATCTACGACGATCTGAGCAATCTCGACGTGCTCGAACAGACCTTCGCGGTCAACTTCCTCGGCCTGCTCAAAGTGACGAACGCGTTCTTGCCGCATCTGAAGCGCTCCCAAGGTGCCATCGTCAACAACCTGTCCCTTGCGGGGCTCGCTCCCTTGCCGGTCATACCTTCCTACTCGGCTTCAAAAGCCGCCGCACTCAACCTGACGCAGTCCCTCAGAGCGCTCTTGGCCGGCGAAGGCGTATCGGTGCACGCCGTCGTCCTCGGCCCCATCGACACGGATATGAATCGAGGCCTCAACATACCGAAAGCCTCGACCGAGTCCGCGGCCGTAGGCATTTTCGACGGATTGGAGAAAGGCGAAGAAGAGATCTTCCCCGATCCCGCTTCGCAATCCATCGCCGAGAGCTGGCGCACTGGGGTAAGCAAAGCCCTCGAGCACCAATTCGCCTCCTTCGTGCCCCAAAAGGCAGCAGCTTAAGTAGAGTATGCGGGCGCCCCACCCTTTCGGCTTTGCTCTCCGAAAGGGTGGGCAGCGGGTTCTTCGGAATCTTGTAACCTTCTAACCTTCTAACTTTTAAACTTCCAACGGCTTTCTAGAGTTCCACGACGCTCGTTTGTCATATGCAATTCCGCTTGGCAAGTCAAAGACAGCGGTGGTAGAAAAACACACAGATGTAGTAGGGCGATTCTATGAACCTGCCAAGATTAACGAAGCTCGAACTCCGGATTATGGAGTCGCTCTGGAACCACGGCGCCTGCTCCATTCGCGAGATTCAAGAATCTTTCCCGGAACGAAAGCGGCCTGCCTGCACAACGATTCAAACCACCGTATATCGCATGGAGCGCAAAAAGGTTCTCCAGAGAATCAAGAAAATCGGCAACGCGCACATCTTCGAAGCCACCGTCTCGCGCCACGCGGCACAGCGCCGGTTGATTGACGAGCTGCTAAATCTCTTCGGTGGCCGCACGCAGCCGGTCATGGTGCATCTCATTGAATCCGGCAAGCTCACTCTCGAGGAAGTGAGAGAAGCAGAAAAGACTCTGCGGAGGCTCGCGAAAAACGATAAATCGTCATGACTCTTCTTTCCCTTGCGCTGCTCTCCCCTTCCTCGTGGAGCGTCATCGGAGCGCCGTTGGGCAACCGCTTGTGACGGTCCACTGTGTTTGCCGGCGCGGTGTGGCTGCTGACGCTCCTCCTGAGAAGAAACCGTGCGCAATCGCGCTATGTTTTTTGGCTTATTGCATCAGCGAAGTTCCTGATTCCCTTCTCTTTGCTAATAAGCCTGGGAAACCATCTCCCTTGGTCGAGAACTCCTGCGTCGGCGGTCGTCCCTTGGGGCAGGCAGGCGTCTGGAAACCGGAGACAACAGGTTGGTAGGTCAAGGAGTGCCGCTCGCGGATCTGGCAAGGCGCTGTCCGAGGCACACTTCCGTAGCATCGTCTTGGACAAAACCGCCCTCAAAGGGTCTTACGATTTCACACTTGACTGATCAGCGCTCTCGCAAGATTCCGCAACGGAAATTATGACCGCTCTGCCGCAACAGCTAGGGCTCGAATTGCATGCGCAAACCCTTCCCGTAGACACACGTCATCGATCACGCCGAAGAAGTCACTGCCAACGAACTCTCAACTAAGACGGTAAACCCTGAAATCCCATTTGCCTGTGTTTTCGCAAACGTCAAATACCCTGAGGGCACGATCATCCGGCAAGGAGATGGCCCGGAACAGCAATGTGCACGGGTCTTGGACCCTGGCAAAGTTAATCAAGACGGCCAGGCGCTATACACCGAAGAGTGGATTCATACCAACAAGACCACGAGGGATCGCGGCAAGAACGTCATTCACGTCACGTCGGCTGCCGAACGGCAGAACTAGGGCTGAATCTAATCGCTAGCGCGACCCGCAGCGTGACTGCACTTCCGCGGCAAGGTCGGCATCCATCAGCGCGGTTCGCCCATTCAGCGCGGAACAAACTTGCAGCGACGTCATTCCCAGAGCTCCTCGCAGGTCCGCACCCGTCAGGTTCGCGCCATCGAGCGCCGCTCCCCTCAGCACCGCCCCATTTAAACTGGCTCCTCTCAAATCCGCGTTTTTCAAGTCCGCGTCAAGGAAAATAGTCCCTTTGCACAAGGCTCCGGTCAAGTTGGCATCTTCGAGCCGGGCGGAGGATAAATCCGTTTGTTCGAGACTGGCAAAGGACAACACGCCGCGGTCGAGCCGGGTGTCTCGCATGTCCGTTCGCGAAAGGTCCGCGCGCAAAAGCTGGGCGTTTCGCAAGTCCGCAGCATAAAACGAAGCCCCGGAAGCCCGGGCGTTCGAAAACACCGCGTTTTCAAACGTGCCGTAGGAAAGGTCCGAAAAACGCAAATCCGAAGCGGCAAAGTTGGCTCCGGTCGCGTTGGCCGAAACCAGAACCGCGTGCGAAAGCGAAGCGCGATCAAAAATTCCAGACTTGAGCAAACCTTCTCTTAAATTGGCTCCTCTTAAATCTGCTTCGGATAAATAAATGCCTTCAAGGTTGGCGCGCCAGAGCTTGGCGTTCACCAAAAACGCTTTGTAGGCGCGGGCATATCGAATGTTCATCTCGTTCAGGCGAGCGCCGGAGATTTTTCCGAGGTTTTCGTCAGTCCACGGCGTGCCTTTGGGAAGAGGCATGGAAAGCGAAGCTTCGGTCAAGTCCGCGTACGGCCGGTAACCGACAGACTGAAATGCGGCGGCGGCCCAGCGGCGTGGATCGGCGGCCGACACGGCTACGCCTGTGCGGTCCGAAGGGAGGCCGCGGTTTACGCCTACAGAAATGATCAGGAGGATGCAACCCACTGCGAGCGCCGCGCGCATGGTTCCCAGAATCACGCGCAAGACATTTTTCGATTTTGGCGCGCGAATGTCGCCGGGGCGCAGCACGCGCGAGACAACGAAAGGAACGCTCGTGGCCGTCGCCACGGCAAGCGTCACAAGAAACACGTGGAGCAGTGTTCCTCGAAAATCCTGCCGCGTCAGGTAGCGCAGCCAGAAGAAAAACAATGTAGCTGGAACGATCCAGTAGGCGAGCACGGTGGACAGCACCGACTCGAATGCGGTCATCGCAGCGCGCGACTCTCCTTGCCAGCGGAAATGCCGCCGCACCAGACCCATCAAATACCACGGCCCGTCTTTTTCAAGCGTCTGCCCGTCCGGAAACACCGCCGGCAGCGCCGCCATACTGCCCCATAAACGCAACAGCAGAAAATGAAAGCGCAACGAGAGGATCAGAAGAACAATCGGCCCGCCAAGAAAAAACCCCGTCGTCGGCAGCAAGTTGCCGAACTGGGGAAGAGGCAGCGCCGAGGAATTCAGCAGCAGCCGCACGTCCGTGGTGTAGATAATCAGCAAGCAGCAGAGGAAACTCAGTCCAACCGTCAGAAAATAAAACCCGCGCGCCACTTTCGTCGAGTCGCCAATCGCTTTCGAACTATCCACCGCGGAAATGGATTCCGGAAGCACGGCGTCAAAGAGGTTCGTTCCGCCCAGGCGGCCAAACCACAAGCCGTCCGCGCCATAAACATTGGCGCCCATCAAATTTGAACCTCTTAGTTCAGTACCTAAAAGGTTAGCATTCTGGAGATTGGCCCGAACCAGGCTGGCTCCCCTTAAATTGGCCATGGAAAGGTCCGCGCCCGCCATGTTAACTCTGTGTAAAATACCACCCTGCAAGTTAACGCCGGTTAGGTCGGCTTTTGCCAGATTAACGCCGGTCAGGTCGGCCTTGGCGCCCGCTTCTCCGCCCGATTCCACCCACTGTTTGTGCTGATCCAGAATTTCTGCGAGATCGATTAAAGAAATTCCGATCGAACCGTCGCGTGTGGAAGTCTCCTCGGCGAACGAAGTCTTTTCTACAATGGAAGATTTCGGCGCGGCCGAAAGTCTTTCGCCGGCAGAAGATTTTTCGACGACCGAGGACTTCTCTTTTACCGCCGGTTCGATCGCGATCTCCGTTTTCAATTCTTCGATTTCTTTGACTGCGTGAATGTCCCGAACCATTCGAGCACTTTCCCCCGACTGATATCCTTCGCCCATACGCGCGCCTGGCTTGCGGAGCCCGCCCCGGAGATCCGCGAACGCTGGCCCCCACTTTTGCTTGAAGTGAACACCCGCTGGGCTCTCCAATCCTCTCTCAAGCAAGCTGTGAAAATCTCCTGACCGAAAGTACAGGTTGCGCCAGAGGTAACGACCGGCGCCGGTTGGCAGTTTGCAGTTAGCAGTCAGAGGCAAAGAGGAATCAACACAGAGATCACGGAGGCCGGAGCACAGAGAGCGCAGAGGCCGCATGAGGAAGTGGCCGTGGGGAGTGCCCCCTCGAAGGCTCCCTGCGGGGCTCCCTTTGGGGACTCAGGGCAAGCGGAGTAAACGAGAGTTGAGTGCGAAGGGGTCAACTTTAGAAAAATGGGGAAATGTCCCGTCTGTCCGGGATTCCTCAATATCAGTTACCTTGATTGCTGTTTGCCTTCGAGCAACGACATCGTCCTGGCCCCATATAACCCTTGATACGTCCGAAATATTGTTCTTAAGGGAAGTCTAGCGGCGGTCGTGGAGGTGACGGATGTCGAGACGGCGCGCAATGAGGATCTTCGGCTTTCCACTGTCAACGATGCTGGACTGGTGCAAAAGGACCGCAGGCAGATATGGGCGATTTGCCGGCACGGGTCACTTGCGGATGGTTGGGCGAGAAGATCAATTTGAAGGCGCGCAACCTGCGAACGCCAGCCAGCCGTTATATGTGGATTTTGAAGGGGATCGCGTGGAACTCAACGAACTCATAAAGATATTGCGTATAGGAGACCGCATCCGGGTGTTTTGTGATGACGGAGTACTTGTAGCAGAGAAGATTTCTCACCACCAACTCAAGTTGATCCATGTCAAAACGATGTCGGAATTAGTGCATTGATTATTGGTCCCATCTTGGCGCGAGCGGTCGAACCCGCTGGGCGCAGCAGAATCGCAATGGCCGGTGGCCACGCCTCGATCCTTTGAGGCCGCCTCGCGCGCTTGGATCGGTCTTCGATCGGGGCCTTTTGTGACGACTCTGTAGGTTCAACAGAATCTACCTTGGTGGGCGTTTTCACAGGGGATATACGGCTGAGTGTTCTGCACAAATTGTCTGGAACGCTTGTTTGTCTTCTTCTTCGCCGTGAAAGCCGCTGATTGGATACGCGCACAGAATATCTACATCGAGGGCTTTGGCTAGGTCGTTGCTAAGTTGTTCAATCCGAATCGCAGCATCCCTCTTGCCCCTTGCCCACAAAAGGGCGACACCTTCGCGGAAAATAGCAACGCGGGAATGTTGTACCTTCGCCTCTTTCGAAACTGCCTCAACGAGACTTGTGAAGGCCTTAAGAAATCGAGCGGAGTCGGGCCAGTCATCGCCCACGAACTTGGAGAGCGTATCGGCAGCATCCAATGAGACGTAGACCCCCTGTTGAAAAGCGGCATCAACATCCACCCCTTGTGCCTTCAGTCTTTGAACGAGGCCAATCCGGTGTGACTCCGTAGCGATCACAATGGCTGGGTTACCACCTTTTAGGGCAGCAGCAATAAAGTGAGTAACTCTCTCTAGAAAGACTGCGTCATCAGAATAAAATTGAACCTCGTGGCACCAGGTGACCTCCGGCTTCGCGGCATGGCCGAGGGCGATGCAAGAACCTCGTTTCGGCCGGGGTTGTCGGAGGCTTGTGTATCCTCGACGTGGACTGAAATGCTTCCCTTTAGCACTCTACTGATAAACCGCTTGCCCTCGAAGACGGCTTCCACGGCACTCACCAGTTCGCTTCCAGCATCTGACTTGACGACGTAACCGCTCGCACCAGTGCTTAAGGCTTCCTTGGCAATGTCCGGAGAATCGTTGGCACTCAGGAAGAGGATTTTCGAATTCGGGACAACCTTGCGGATTTGTCGAGCGGCTTCGATACCATTCAGCTTTGGAAGCCCGATGTCTAGCAGAATTACGTCCGGCTTGAGCTCTTCGGCTTTTTGAACCGCTTCCAGGCCATCTGAGGTTTCACAGACGACACGCCATTCAGGCTCTTCCTGCGCAATCGACGAAACGAAACGCCGCCAAGGAACAAAATCGTCCGCCACTAAGATACGGATGGCCACAAACTCGCTCCCTGATAAATCGTGCCGCTGTCTTTATCAATATGAAAGAACTCGTGGCTTTTTGCACTGGTCTGCTGTACTCGTTTTTCCCCAACCGTACGTCGTGCTAAACGGGCAGATTGTGGAAATCCGGATAACTATCGCGGCAAATAAATCCTTCTACTTCAAAGAGTGGCGGAACGTATGTCTCTTTTGATTCAAGAATGATGAATTGCGTTGCATGGCCAATCGTTTTACCATTAAGGGGCGTTCGTGGGGCGTGGTTGCCGAACTCCCAAACGCGAACGAGGGGGGCCCGCATGGTCTTCGCAATCAAAACGGGGCTCCACCTACTTTCTCCGGCTCCGCCCCCTGCCCGTCTACAAAAGTAGTAGGATTCGCAGCATTCTTGTAACGATTCGCCCTCGAGAATAACTTCTATGTTGGGGACTCCACATGACAAGACCGTGGGTCACATCCAGCCGGTCATACAATCATCGGCTTTGAAGAGAGTGTATTATGGCGTGCAAGTCGTGTGGTTCAGACAAGCAGCGCAAGTTCAAAGCAGAAATTGCCATGGATTTTCCCGAACTCAGAGATATCAGTAGGCCCCATGTCTTAGTATTTCCGGAGCTAATGGTCTGTTTGAACTGTGGGAACGCGGAATTTGCCGTCCCTGAAACCGAACTGCGTATACTCGCGAAAGACGACGCCACTCCCGCGGGATGAATCGCAGCCCGTTCAAAACGCTGGCAATCCATAAAGTCCTGTTTAGCGCGCTAACAAAGCTGCTTCACGCGCCGGCGTATGGGGCACCCGCCACAAGAGCAAAGCACCGCAGGTAAGCGCGCCTCCGCAGAAAGCGGCAGGCCAGAATCAAATTGATGTCCGGTTAACGCTTCCTGGACAGGTGGTTCCATTACCGACATGGGCGGTTTCCGGCTAATCAGGCTAGGCAGGTTTCGTTTGCTATATTTCCAGGAAAGCCCAAACTGAATGTCCATCTTAACCAATTCCGCGATTTATTTGATTATTGCCATTGGAATTGGCTTGCTAATTGGCGCCGAGCGCGAACGGCGCAAAGGAGCCGGTTTGGGGCGTGCTGCCGCTGGGGTGCGAACATTTGCCCTCGCGGCATTCGCAGGTGCGCTCAGCAACTACCTCCAGAGTGAAGTACTGCTTGTCGCAGCCGCACTTGCCGCTGTCCTTTTCGCTGCGCTCGCATATCGCCAGACGGCTCGCGAAGATCCTGGGCTTACTACGGAATTCGCTCTCCTTGTAACCGTTCTCCTGGGCGCGCTGACGATGAAGAGTCCGCTGCTCGCGGCTGGGCTAGCCGTAATCACAACGATTCTCCTCGCGTCCAAAGAGCGTCTGCACAATGCTCTAAAGAACGTGTTGTCGGAACAGGAGGGCCACGATGCGCTCCTGTTCCTTGCCGCGACTCTAGTCATCCTACCGCTTGCGCCGAATCGTGAGCTTGGCCCTTTTCATGCATTCAATCCTCGCAAGATTTGGGAGCTGGTAGTGCTGGTTATGGCGATCGGTGGGCTGAGCCATATCGCATTGCGGGCATTGGGCGCTAGGCTCGGTTTGGCTCTGGCTGGATTAGCCGGCGGGTTCATCTCTGCGAGCGCGACGATCGCCTCAATGGGCAATCACGCAAAGCGCAATGCTGAATGGGCGAATTCGGCCATTTCTGGCGCGACGTTTGCGACCGTAGCTACTGTTATTCAGATGCTGCTCGTACTTTTCGTGACCAACATTCCCACATCCCGCGTCATTGCAATACCACTGCTTTTCGCACTGATCGCAGCCATCGCTTACGCATTGGTTCTCGTCGCGCTTTCCTCGAGGACGACGACGGAAAATGACTTCGCTCCTGGAAGAGCATTCGACCTACGACTTACCGCAGTATTCACAGTTACCATTTCCGTAATTCTTTTTCTGCTAGCCTTCTTGAGCCAACGATTTGGGAACCGAGGAATTATTGTGGGAGCCGCGGTTGCCGGATTCGCCGACACGCACGCGACTGCGATTTCGATCGCATCTCTAGTTTCCTCGGGGAAACTTACACCAGAATCAGCTATTGCGCCGATTTTGCTTGGCTTCACGACCAATACCCTGACGAAGATCGTTGTTGCGTTTAGTGTGGGTGGCTTCCGTTTTGGGCTGAAAATTCTGTTCGGTTTGATAGCAGTTGTTTTAGCCGCTTTCCTTGGAATGTGGTTTCGTGCCAACTCGTGATAGCACGCGGTAACCGGGCATTTCGGTCCCGGTACCAACATGTGATGCCCCGTAGACCGGCAAGGTTCACGCGCACGACTTGGCCAGATTCCAAACCGCTTCTGCGCAAAATCCTCCCGCTGCAGAAGGCCAAGTGCAAACTGTTTGCCGAGTTGGGGAGCGGGAAGGCTTGCCACCCCCACGTCGGGCTTCCCTCTATGATGGCGTCAGCTCCGTCAAGAGACACGTAGAGTCTGCGCGCCGCGAGGGCCCGTTTTTCTCTTCACTTGATGGAATCTTCTCCTTGAGCTCCAGCTGAGGACCACCAGTATGTTTTGTTTGCAAGTGGATATTTATCTCGACATGATCTGCGATCGAGATAAAAGGGATGCCTTTGTTCATCCCGTATTGTTTGCGGTCGAACACCATCTTTCCGTGAATGTCCCCGAGGTGACTCTCTTTGTGAGAAAGAGCCAGCGTTAACTTCTCAGGGTTTGACACGCCACGAATCGTGAGGTCGCCGTCCACTTCAAAATGCTCGTGGGAAATCGGGACGATCCTCGTGGACTTGAAAGTGATCTGAGGAAAGTGCTCTACGTCGAAGAAATCTTTGCCCTTAAGTTTGCGGTTTTTCATTCCACTCCCAGTATCCACGCTGTCGGCCTGGATATTAATCTCAAGCACTCCTGTGGATACGTCGGGAGATTCGAAGGTTAGCGTGGCACCCCACTTGTCAAATTTGCCCCTAATAGCAACAGAAGCCTTGACCTCAAATTTAACGTTGCTGGATAGAGGCGTGATGTCGAAAACCGGAACTCCTGAAGGTGCTTGAGCCGCGCTTATCGAGGGAAACGAGAAGGCCGCCAGAAGACCGAGGGCCGCTATTCGCATGCTCGTCCGCCTAAGTCAGCAGCATTGCCTTTTCTAATTTTCATTGCCTTCTCCTCTTTCCTAGCCCTGCTTTGAGGATGTAAGAATTGACTCAATCGCTTCCTATATTGAGGGCCTGCTCCATCCAAACCTTTTTTCTTCAAGCTATTTTGAAGGAAGTGCTTACTCACAAAAACTGTCAACATCGACAGATCTCGAGACCGGGCGGCGAAGTTAGGGCGCAAGGAAATCCATTAGTGTTTGATTAAAGCGCTAACCGAACTCTCGGTCTTGTCACCAACATGTAATGCCGATCGCGACTCACCCGTGACGCGTTTGGAGTATGGCTTCGATGCAGCGGGATGTTGGCGCGGTAACAGTGCGGGCGGGAAAATCTCTGCAGCCGCTTTCCGAGTGATACAGTTTTTGAAGCTGGAAGAGGAAGCGACCACGCTCGAAAGCGATTGCTGATCCGCTCGGCGCCTGAAAGGAAGCTCTGCCATGACGTTGGGCACTAACATTCACGCCGGAGTCGCTTTTGTATTGTGGGGAGTCTTCGGGACTATCTGGTGGTATTTCTTGGGGATTTCGATAGAAGCTTGGGTCAGGCGCATTTCACGATGAAGCGACTACGCCGATCCGCAGTCATATCAACTACGATATCCGGGTTTGCGCTGTTCTTCATTCTTAACACCGCATTGGCCCTACAGCCCGTGGACCCGAAAGGCAATCGGCCTCCTTGCGTTCCAGTGCTCGACCTTCCATTCACCAACCACTCTTTTGAACTACCCCTCTGGATGTGGGGATTCGTTCCCTTTTCCGTATTGCTTCTGTCCACTCTTGCAGCGGCCACTTGCTGGATCGTGCTCCTTTTCAAGTGGAGGGCCCACATCAGAAAAGCCGCTGCCAGCTAAGATTCGGGGTCTTTGCGAATGAAAGAACGCTAGCCTGCCAACCCGCCTGCAAGATTCACGCGCACGACGCCCAAACCGTCATTTCGAGCGTAGCGAGAACTTCCTCTCTCCGAGCGGTCTTTGCAAGGAGATCTACGCGGATCAAACATCAGGAATGAAAGTGGATTCTTTGAGTTGAGTGTTTATCCGCGGAAATCCGCGGCAAGTGGCTTTGAGAAAAAACTGAAGCCGGGGCGCTTCGCTGAGGGGCCAAGGCACCCCGGCTGATCCTGCCCGCCTCCGCAGTGTGCGAGCAAGAAACCCGAAGAAAAATTTGCGCCGCAGGCCGACAAAAATTCAGCTACTCAATCCTGCGGACTTTGGGAAACTGAATACTTAACAATGCGCGGTGAACCTGGGGACTGGTCTGTCCTGCGCAGCAGGAAGAATCTAGCGATCCTCTTCGCTGCGAAGAAATTCGTAGCGCTCGATCGCGGCCACCACACCGACGGCGCCTTCATCGCGCGGCTCGGTGCGCTGCACGCGGCCGAGACAACGGACGCGCACAGGGCCGGCCATGGTAATTTCGTTGGGAAGCGTCAAAAGAATCTCTACGGGCGAGCCTTCTTTGACGTCCTTGGAAAGGTAAAAGTAGACACCGCGGGAGCTCACGTCCCGCGATTCCGTGCTGGTTTCGCCGACAGCGGCGCCTGTCGTCCAGCGAACCGTGAGTGGCAGCCGCATGGTGAAACGTTGTGTGGTGCGGCGTTCAGAACCCGTCAAAACAGTCCTCCTGACCGAAACCAAAGTGTATCCGGGGTGGGGTTAGGCCACAATAGGACTCCGGGTACAAAATCGATTCAAATCTGAGGGGTACCGATGTACTAGGACATTGCCCGAAATATAGGCCAGCCGGCGCGAGCCCCCTCGGTAGTTCCTAAGTCCCGTAACTCGTTGAAATAAGATACTTTAGATGGGCCGGCAATGTCAGTGGGCGACGGCTAGAGGGCGTACGCGGTGCACGAGTTCCAGGAGAAACTGATCGGAGTGCATGAACACCGCAAAGTGGCCGCTGCCTTTGATCGCCACAAACTCCCTGCGCGGCGCTTTGAGGGATTCTAGGTAATGCTGAGCGAGCGCCGTGGAAGTTGTGAAATCCTCTTCGCCCTGTAAAACAAATATCGGGATGGAGAACTCCAGGCCGAGCTCCGCCGGCCCGATCGATTGCGTTTGCGGCATCAGGCGATCGGCGCTCAACATCTGGCCGTCGCCGGAATCATTAATATCTTGCACCGAATAACCGGGAGCCACGAGTGCCAGGCCCAAGGTGCCGTATATAAATTCATTCGCGCCCTCGAAGTAATTCGCCCACCTCCACTGCACGCGGTATCCTTCGCCGGATTTATAAGGTGGAGGACCTATATGGCTCAGCTCTTCGATGGCGCGTGGATCGCCGAGGGCCTTCGCTTTTTTCATCAGCGCATCATAGTTGGCTGTGTAGTTTTTGACCGGAGAATCCGAGACTTGGCCAGTGCCCACGTAAGCATAGAAGAGTTCTGGTTTCGCGCGGGCCATTTTCACTCCAAGAATGGAGCCGAATGAATGGCCGACGAGGATGATCTTTTCTTTGCGAAGATGCTTGCGCAGATATTCCGACAGTTCGATGCCGTCTTGCACCAAGCGATCAATGGTGATGGTCGGCGCGATGCCCGGGCCGTTTTTTCTGAGCGTTCTGCCGGCGCCTCGCTCATCCCATTGCACCACGGTAAAGTGCTTTTCCCAGGGAGCGAACAACATAAAGGACCACGGGTTGGTGACATCACCGGGTCCGCCGTGCAGGAACAGCACCACGGGATTGTCGCGATACTCGCCGCGAATCGTGACCCACTGCTCGATACCCCCGAGGGTGACGTAGCTAGATTCGTCAATGCCCTGTGGTGAGGAAATCACATACTGCTTCGCGTTGCGCGCGCGCAGAGAGGAAAGCAATTCGTCAAACTTGCGACACTCCAAGTCCATGGACTGCGGTGCCGGAGTAGGGGGCTGGTTTTTAACGGCCTGCCCAAACGTCCCAGGACCCATACAAAGCAGCACGAGGGAAGCAAGGACACCACCACGACTCATCTGTTTTCCCTCCTGGACATGACTACGCAACGAGTACGTAGAAGTTTCCTGAGGCGTGTAGCGCCGGGCCGTCTCCCCCTGGCCCGAACGCTGAGGGCTGTTAGCCGCCGGCTACGATTCCTGGCCGAAGCGCTTGATGTCTTCGGGGCCTTCCTTTATTGGGGTGCGGCTCTGCCCCTGCACTTGCACGCGGATTTGCTCGACGATGTCCGGATTCGCGAGCGTGGTAATGTCGCCGGTGTCCATGTGATTCTCGATGGCGGCGAGCACGCGGCGCATGATTTTCCCGGAACGCGTCTTCGGCATGTCCGGCACCATGTGGATGTTTTTGGGCCGAGCGATTTTGCCGATCATCGTTTCAATCGTGACAGTGACTTTGTCCTGCACGGCCTTGTTCGGCGAGATGCCAGGCTTCAGCGAAACGTAGACGACCGGGACGCGGCCTTTCACTTCGTCCACGGCGGGAACCACGGCGGCTTCGGCAACTTCCGGAATCGTAAGACACGCCGATTCGACTTCCTTGGTTCCGAGCCGATGGCCGGCGACGTTGATGACGTCATCCACGCGGCCGAGGATGCGATAGTAGCCGTCGGCGGGAAGCACCGCGCCGTCCGCGGCGTAATAAGGCCAGTCGCGCCAGTCTTTGCTCTTCGGGTTTCGATTGTATTTTCGGTAATACTGACTGAGGAATCGCTGAGGGTCGCCCCAAATCGTTTGCATGATTCCCGGCCAGGGATTGCGGATGCAAATGTTTCCGGCGGCGCGCGAGCCAGCCTTGATTTCTTTTCCGTTCTCGTCCCAAATCACGGGATAAATTCCAAGAGCCGGAGGACCCGCGCTGCCGGGTTTCATCGGATCGAGCGCGGGCTTGGTGGAGCACAGGAATCCGCCGGTTTCGGTTTGCCACCAGGTATCCACAATCACGGCTTCTTTCTTGCCGACGACGTCGTAATACCACTGCCAGACTTCCGGTTCGATGGGTTCGCCGACGGTGGTCATGTGCTTGAAATGATAGTTGTATTTTTTCGGTTCGTCGGCGCCGGCTTTGCGCATCATGCGAATCGCCGTGGGCGATGTGTGGAAAATATTGACGTCGAGCCGCTCCGCGATGCGCCACGGACGGCCCACGTCCGGGAATTGCGGCACACCTTCGTAGAGGACGCTGGTGGCGGCCAGAGAAAGCGGACCATACACAATGTAGGAATGGCCGGTAATCCAGCCGATGTCCGCCATACACCAGTAGACGTCTTCGGGATGAATGTCTTGGTAATACTTCGCGGTGCCCGTCACGTACGCGAGGTAGCCGCCGGTGCGATGCTGGCACCCTTTTGGCTTGCCCGTGGTGCCGCTGGTATACATCAGGAAGAGCAGGGCTTCGGCGTCCTGCGAGACTGGCTCGACGGTTTTGCCGCGGCAGTCTTTGAGAACGTGGTCCATGAAAAAGTCGCGGTTCGCGACCATCGGAGTTTCAGCGCTGTGCTTACCCGGATAGCGCTGCCACACCAGAACTTTGTCGATGTGCTGACCTTCTTTTTCGGCGGTTTTCACAGCGATTTCCGCAGCGGCTTTGTGGTCCACCCACTTGCCGTTGCGCCAATAGCCGTCGGCGTAAATCAGCACGCGGCTGCCGGAGTCGGCGGCGCGAAGTCCGCAAGCTTCGCCGCTGAATCCGCCGAAAACGACAGAGTGCACCACGCCCAGCCGCGCGCAGGCCAGCATGGTGATGGGAAGCTCGGGAATCATGGGCATGTGAATCGTGACGCGGTCGCCGGTTTTCAATCCCGCGAAATCGCGCAGCAGCGCCGCGGTTTCATTCACGCGCCTGTACAGCTCCTGATAGGTGATGACCGTATAGGCTTCACCTTCGGGCTCGGGAACGAAAATGATGGCGGCTTTGTTTTTGTATTTGGCGAGGTGGCGGTCCACGCAGTTATAGCAGGCGTTCAGTTTTCCGCCCACAAACCATTTCCAGAAGGGAGGATTGCTGGCGTCCAGCGTTTTATGCCACTTCTTGTCCCACTCGAGAAGAGAGGCATAATGATCGAAACACGCAGGAAAATTCTTTTCGCTGAATTTCTTGACGAAGGCGGGATCTTTCAGATTCGCCTGCTCGATAAACTTCTTGGGAGGACGAAAGTATTGCTCTTCCTTCCAGTGCACGGCGATTTGCGCTTCGCTGACTTTCTGGCTGCTCTTCATGTCTTTTGTGCTCAGTTTCTGACGCGCTGTGGCCACGGTAGCGGCTCCCTTGAGACATCAATGAATTTCAAGTGCACGACGAGGGACATCACGTTCGGGCGCCTTGCTTGAAGGATTGGAAGAAGCTTGTCCCGTGAAATGATGCTACTGCGCAGGCGCCGACGTCAATTCCTTGGGCCGCTACGGGCCGCGGCTGGGAGCCGCTCCGCGCGCTACTTCATCCCTCCGACTTCGTCCCAGATGCGATGACCGTGCGTCTCTTTGAGTAGCAGACTGCCCACGATGAAAGTCATGCTGGCGACAATCAACGGGTAGTAGAGACCGGCGTAGATGTTGCCGGTGGCGGCGCAAGAAGACAATCCGATAAGCGGCACGAGGCCGCCAAAGACTCCGTTCCCGATGTGATAGGGGAGCGACAAAGACGTGTAGCGAATCTTGGCCGGGAAAGCCTCAACCAAATAAGCTGCGATCGGTCCATACACCATGCAAACATAGACCACCTGGATGAAGACCAACAGAACCAGCAGAGGAACGTTTGGATTCGCCGCTTCTTTTGCTGGAACAAGATTTCCCGACGCGTCGCGCGTTTGGGGCGTCAGGGCGATCGCGCCGGTCACTTTGTTTTTTGCCGATTTCACCGTCTCGACGTTGTTGCCGGCTGCATTCTGCATTGTCTTGTAAATCGGTACATACGTCAGCACTGCAATGAGGCAGCCTGCCATCATGATTTTCTTGCGGCCCATGCGGTCCGACAAGGCCCCAAACAGAGTAAAAAATGGCATTGCCAGCAACAGGGCGCCCGCGATGATGTAGTTGGCCGTGGTCGCATTGACTTTCAGAATCGTCTGCAAATAAAAAAGCGCGTAGAACTGCCCGGTGTACCACACCACGCCCTGGCCCGCGGTGGCGCCCAAGAGGGAAATGAGAACCCGCTTGAGGTTGTCCCACTTTCCAAAAGCGTCTTTCAGCGGTTGCAGCGATGTAGCTCCGGCGGTTTTGATCGAAGTGAAAATCGGAGACTCTTTCATCTTCAGCCGGATGTACAGGGAGATGGAGACTAGAACGATGGAGAGCAGGAACGGAACTCGCCAACCCCAGGCGGAAAAGGCGTCTTTTGTCATCGAAGATTGCGTTGCCAGGATGACGATCAGCGAAACGAACAAGCCCAGAGTGGCAGTGATTTGGATGAAGCTGGTGTAGAAGCCGCGTTTGCCATCGGGCACATGCTCGGCAACATAGACGGCGGCGCCTCCGTATTCGCCGCCAAGCGCCAGACCTTGCAGGACGCGGATGAGCAGCAGCGTCACCGGAGCGAACCAACCGGCTGTGGCAAACGTGGGCAGGAATCCGATGATGGCGGTTGCGCCTCCCATAATCGTCAGCGTCACCAGGAATGCGTATTTCCGGCCGACAAGATCGCCAATGCGGCCAAAGAACAGCGCTCCGAACGGACGTACGAGGAACCCTACGGCGAACGTGGACAAATAAGCAATGAGAGCAATCGTGTCGTTCCCAGCGGGATAAAACTTCGGAGAAAGAACCGCCGCCAGGCTGCCAAAAATGTAAAAGTCATACCACTCGATCATGGTGCCTACAGAGGACGCGAGAATGACGCGCCAGATGCTGTAGTCTGGGGCGCCGCTTACAGCAATAGCGTCTGCCCGGCTGGCCATGGTTCCTCCTCAACGTTCTCAACTACTCGCACAGATATGCGCGGGGCTGTTCGCTCTAAGAAGCGACACCTACGCACACTTTTCGTGTTGTATCTTTCCCTTCCGTTGAATTCCCCCTGTGACTCGCAGTTAGAGGCGCGAGCCAGGTCTTCAGTGGCGGAAGGGCATAAGGAAACGCAAAGTTCATATACGCGTCGGCCAGCATTGTCAAGAAAGCACTTGGTGCAACTTGACTCTGTCGCTGATTGCTTGAGACTCGATACGAAGTTCGTCACTGCTTACGCGTTTCGGAGCTCTTCTTCATAGTGTTTTTGGGCGCGTTGCGATATCTTCGAGGCCCGCACGCTTGGACGAGCAAAAGGGTGAGGAGTGATGTTGTGAGCCGCGAGAGGGTCGATGTGGCCATCGTGGGCGCCGGCATTATTGGATTAGCTCACGCGTATGTTGCGGCGCGGTCGGGTCGCAAAGTCGCGGTATTCGAACGGAATCCAGCCGCCGCGGGAGCTTCGATACGCAACTTCGGCATGATTTGGCCGATTGGCCAACCGGTTGGACCTTTGCGACAGACGGCTCTTCGGAGCCGGGAGCTTTGGCTTGAGCTTCTGCAGGAAGCCCAGCTGCCGTTCTTGGCGACGGGCTCACTCCACCTGGCGTATCGGGAAGATGAAGCAGACGTGGGCCGCGAATTCAGCGAGCGCGCGCCGGCGCTCGGCTACGACTGCGAGTGGCTATCCGCGCAGGAAACGCTGCAGCGAAGCCGCGCCGTTCGTGCCGAAGGCCTTCTCGGGGCACTTTGGAGCCCTACCGAAATGACCGTTGATCCTCGACAGATTATCGGCAGCCTCCCAAGGTTTCTGGCCGAGCGTTACGGCGTGCAGTTTTTCTTGAATACCGCCGTGCAGAAAGTCGAAACCTCTCGCCTCGAAGGCGGAGGCCAAACCTGGGAAGCGGATGCGATTATCGTGGCGGGCGGCGACGATTTTCAGACCTTGTTTCCGGGATACTTCCGACGGAGCGGAATAACACGCTGCAAGTTACAAATGATGCGAACGGTGCCGCAGCCGCAAGGATGGGCGCTCGGCCCGTCTTTAGCGTTCGGCCTGACGTTTAAGCACTATGCAGCGTTCCAGGTATGTCTGAGTCTGAAGTCTCTGAAAGAGCGCATCGTGCGCGAAACTCCCGAGTTTGAGAAATGGGGAATTCACGTCATGGTCTCGCAAACCGCTCGCGGAGAGCTGACCATCGGCGACAGCCACGAGTACGGGCTTGCGGTAGACATCTTCGACAAACCCGAGGTGAGCCGGATGATTCTCGACTATGCGCGGCAGTATCTGAGAGTGCCGACGATCGAGATTGGAGAAAACTGGCATGGCGTTTATGCCAAGCACCCCGAGCGCGCCTACGTTAGCTTGACGCCCACCGAGGGAATTCGCCTCGTCGTTGTGACCAGCGGTCTTGGCATGACCATGTCCTTTGGCATCGCCGAGCAAACTCTTCAGGGAAAAAGCGCGGCCGCGTGACACCTCTGAATCCGAACGTCCCGCCGCACACCATTGCGGCGAACCGGCTGAAGGCCCTTGTGTTGGATTGGGCGGGCACCACCGTGGACTTCGGAAGCCTTGCTCCCGCACGGACGATTCACCGCGTGTTTGAGAGCGTCGGGATTTCCCTGAGCGAGGATGAAGTGCGACGCGACATGGGCTTGGCGAAGAAAGACCACATCGCGCGCATTCTTGCCATGCCAAGAGTACGCGACGCGTGGCGGGCCGTTCGCGGGAACGTTCCTACGCCGGACGAAGCAGACGTCTTTTACGAGATGTTCGTGCCGCTGCAGCTTTCTTGTTTGGCGGAGTACTCGACACTCATTCCGGGTGTAATTGAGAGCGTGCAACGCTTCCGCAGGCGCGGTTTGAAGATCGGTTCGACGACAGGATACACGCGCGAGATGCTTGACTTGCTCGTGGAAACCAGCGCGCAGGCAGGCTATAAGCCGGATTGCAGTGTTTCGCCAGAAGATGTGGGATCAGCGCGACCCAGCCCGTTTATGCTCTACGAGAACGCTGTCAGGTTGCAGGTGTATCCGATGGCTTCTATCGCAAAAGTTGGCGATACACCCGCAGATATCCAAGAAGGACTCAACGCGGGCGCCTGGTCCATTGGCGTGGCCGCCACGGGAAACGCGGTCGGGCTTTCCTACTCCGAGTTTCAGGCGCTCTCCACAAAGGAACGCGATGCGCGAGTTTCAAATGCGCGGGCAGAACTTCAGGGGGCCGGCGCGCATTACGTTGTCGAGACCCTTGCCAATCTCGACTCCGTGTTGGACGACATCGACGCGCGGCTCAAGTCGGCGGATGGTTCGCTTCTGCCGCTTCGCGAGGGAACATGAGTTCAATAACTTGTGGTTTGCATAGAGTGTACAATCTCCGCATGCGCGTACACCGAGCGATCGCACTACTTTCCGTGCTGCTAGGATTCTGTGGGCTCGGTCAAGCTAACGATCCAACCTCCAGGGTCAAAAACGCAGTTAAGAAAAGCACACTGGATCAACCGGGAACCAAGCCGTTCCATTTGAAAGCTGTGCTGGCTCCGATGAGAGATTCGGAGCGGGATTCCAACCGTACGGGCGAAGTCGAGATTTGGTGGGCTTCCCCCACGCAGTGGAAGCGAGAAATACGCTCGCCAGAATTTCACCAGGTCGCGATAAAGAATGGCGTTCAGGAATGGCAGAGGAACGAGGGAGACTATTTTCCAGAGTGGCTTCGGGAAATCGCCGTGGCATTGATCAATCCGATTCCCTCTTTCCCGGAGGTGCTCGAACAGTTGAAAACAGCGGAAGTAAAAGACTTAATGGGGTCCACTTACTTTAGCTGGATGATCATGAGCACTGATGGGGCTGTCAAAAAGGGCCTGGGCGCCCAAGTGGCTGTCAAGGACAGCAACGGCCTGCTTTTCTATGGCGGGGGCTCTGGATGGGGTGGTTTGTTTGAAGATTACAAGAGCTTTCATAATCGCATGGTTGCGCGAACCGTGAAGGGCGGAACGCCCGAGGTTAGTGCCAAGGTGACTATTCTGGAAGATCTTCCGCAAGTTTCGCCTGGCTTTTTTGACGAGCAAGCAAGTGGAGGGGACGCTCTGCTACAGACAAAAGTCGTGGAAGAAATAGCTCTGCGAAAGAACTTGTTGACCACCAAGCCTGTCGCGTGGCCAGCCCTTCAAGATGGCCCATTGGAGGGCGTGCTGACTACCAAGATTGTTGTGGATCGCTCTGGAAGAGTGCGCGAAGTGGGAACGATTGTGACCGACAATCCCGGAGTGAGTGAAGCAGCGAGAAAAGCCATCAGCACGATGCAGTTTCGGCCTTATCTGGAAAATGGCGCGTCCGTTCAGGTCGTGTCCCGTATCACCATGCCGTTCAAGACAGCTCGGCCCGCAGGAGTGGAGACTTTCGAAAGCGCGAGGACTTACTTTGAGCGTGGCCGCCGTGCTTGCTTTCCGGCTGCGGAAAGTGGACCTCCCTACATGCTGCATGCAGTCTTTCAGGCAAGAGTGAAGGCAGGGACCGTCGAGAACGGCCAGTACACGGATACCTGGGAACAGGCTGATGAGTGGCGCCGAGAAGCGTTCCTCGGCGACAGCCGCTACGTGCGGGCGCAGCAAGGTGAGAGGCGTTATCAATTGGCCGAGGGCCCCGATGCGGGACTCCTTCGATTCGTGATGAGGGCTTTGGAGCCGATTCCCGCGATCGATACTTTTGTCGAATCCGATTGGAGAATGAAGCGCGACACGGTCGAGGCCGTGAAGACGATCCGCGTGCTGACTGGATACGAAAGCCCGGAGGGCGAACTAGACGCGGAACATGCTCGTGGCTACTGGTTCGACGAGGGCGGCAAACTGATTAAGACCGTTTTTCAAGGGCTCGAGACTCGACGTGTGGATTTCCAAGATTTCGGAGGAGTACAAATCGCCCGCCAGATTCGAGTATTGAAGGACGGGCAATTGGGAATGTTAATTAACATCGATGACGTTTCCCACGCGGGACAAGTGTCGCCGAAGACTTTTGAGTTGCACGGACATGAGTGGAAGCGCGCTTTCACGGATGAAGTGCGCTAGTCGATTTCATTCCCGTCAAGGGGAGGCCCACTCCAGAATCGTGCCCTCGTCGTCAAGAAAGGAGTTGCGGTTTCTCTTGTCGGCCATTTCCCGTTGGCATGGCTTTATGCGGTCCTGCTGGGCAACAGGACGGAGCTCGTTTGCCTCTAAGCGACCATCGCAGTTTACGGGAGGTACCGGTGCTAACAATCCGTCGACTTTTTTCGCTCGGACTATACGTCATTCTGCCTCTTGCCGTGGTCAATCCATCTCTCATCTGGTCTGGCTCTTCCGATCCGCCAGGGCCTGAACCCAGCCTTACGGTTTACAACCAAGGCTTTGCCGTGGTGCGCCAGAAGCTGCCACTCCAGTTGAAGTCTGGCCTGAACCATGTGCAAATCACAGACATCACGGCACATCTTGAGCCTGACTCCGTCATCTTGCGTCCGCTCGATGCTGGGCAGCGCCTGCAGATTCTGGAACAGAATTACCGGAACGACCCGGTTACGCAGCAACGGCTGCTTTCGCTGTTCGAGGGTAAGAGCATTGAGTTTGTTCAAACCGCCAAAGACGCCAATCCACAGGTTATCCAAGGCAAAATCATCCGCAGCGGCTATGTGCCGCCGAACCCTGCCCCACCGGCCTACGGCCAGCAGTCCCCCTCCCCCCAAAACGGTAGTGAGCAACCGCTCATCGAGGTCAACGGTAAATTGCAGTTTTCCTTGCCCGGCCTGCCCGTCTTTCCTTCGTTGGCTGACGACACAGTACTCAAGCCCACTTTGTCTTGGGAGCTACAAACCGACAGGCCGGGCGCCGCCAACGCGGAGTTCAGTTACGTGACCGGGGGCATGGACTGGGGAGCCAGCTACAACGTGGTCGCGCCTCCAAAGGGCAACGTGCTCGAGCTTGTCGGATGGGTTACGCTTCACAATCAAAGCGGGAAGACTTTTTCGGACGCGCGGATCAAGCTCATGGCTGGTGATGTGAACAAGGTTCAACCACCTCCAGCGTATGGAAGGGTGATTACGTTCTCGGGAGCAGCGGGCGTAGGGGTAGGCGGATATGGACCACCGGTGACCGAAAGGACTTTCGACGAGTACCACCTCTATGCGCTCGAACACTCCACGACTCTTCATGACCGCGAAATCAAACAAGTCGAGATGGTCCGCGCATCGGGCATCCAATCGAAACCTGTTTATGTGTACGACGGTTTTAAGCTCGACCAGAATTATCAGAACTGGTCCATGGAGAACATTCGCCAGCAGGAAAGCTATGGAACCCTTTCCAATCCTAAAGTCTGGGTGATACAGGAGTTCAAGAACAGCTCCGAGAACCATCTTGGCATGCCTCTTCCGAAAGGAAGAGTTCGCTTCTATCGGCGCGACGAGGATGGTCAGCTCGAATTCACCGGCGAAAACGACACTGACCACACACCGAAAGATGAGACCATTCGTCTTTATACCGGCAACGCCTTCGACATGACCGGGGACCGGACGCGCACGGAATACCGGGCGGATTTCAATGGCCGCTGGATTGACGAGGCCTTTGAAATCAAGGTCCGCAATCACAAGACCACTCCCGTTGAAGTCCGCATTGTCGAGCATCTTTACCGGTGGTCGAGTTGGGATATTGTCAAGAACTCTGACCCTTTCAAGAAAATTGACAGCAAAACAATTGAATTTACCGTGCAGATTCCTCCCGATGGTGAGAAGGCCGTGACCTACAAAGTGCACTACAGCTGGTGATCCAGGCCGCAACGCGTGTCACCGAACGGCTAGAGCGTGAGTCATCAATCGTGACACAAACGCTGCTTGAACCTGCAGACTGCAGTTCGCGGCGCACATGATTCCGCTTGTAATGGCCAACCTGACCCGCGACTTTTTTGAAGAGCCACATTCCAGGACACAATTCTGAGGAAGCGACCGTTTTCAGTTTTCAGGTTAGGAGTCTGACCCAAAATCAGCTATTCGACAGCGATCTTGGTGCCGTGCGGGCCCGTCTTGGACAACTGCTCGATCCGGCTGTCAATCATGGCGCGAATTCCCTTGAGAAATTCAATCCGCGAATTTGTGAAGTGTTCGCGCACCTGAGGAGACATGCTCAAGAGATCGCGCATTTGATCCACAACCTCGCGGCACAGACAGCGCTCGTACGCCACGGACTGCCCGGCATTCTGCTGAGTGCCTTCCTGTTCGCTCATTGTGCCTCCTTCATTTCGACCGTGAGGACTCGACTCTCGAGCCGCGCCCGCGATGGCACGAGCGCTGCCATAGAGCGCGGCAGGCCAATGTGCCGACGCAAGGTGCCTATCTCCACAACCAGCTCATCGCCCTTCTTGAACAGCCCTATCTCACTCTTCGTGGCAAACGGCACGTGGAGCCTGATCTCGTACCTTCCGTTCCGTTTCTCAAAAGTATAGGGCTTCTCAGTCTGCGTCACTGCAGACGGATCTTCTCCCTCAGCATACAGCACTTTGGCAACTTCTTGGAGACGCTGCTGGCCGAGGACCTCGTGGGCAAAGAGCGGTACACGCCGGACGCGCACCGGCGCGAAATATTCTTCCAGCTCGCGCTGCACCCTGTCCTGCGAGCTGTGCCATTCGTTGAACCATGTGTCCTTGACCTCATGGGGGAGCACGCGGTTGACGATCACAGTGTCCACGGTCAATCCGTGCAGAGAAAAATACACGAAGGCTCGCTGCGTTTCTCGAAGGACCATCTTTTCCGGATTGGTGACCAGGCGCACGGACGTGGTATTCGGGTCCTCCATGATTTCGTTGACGCCCTCGAGTTTCTCGAAGAGCGCGCGAATGTTGGCAAAATAATTGTCGGTGGGCAGCTCAAAAGGAGCCACGCGATTGGCGATGGGGCGCACCGCTTTGAGCAGATTCCGCTGAAACGGGAAGATATGCTTCATGTACCAGTCCAAGGTAGTGGGCATGCTAATGAAGCGCATCGATTCCGCTGTAGGCGCCGCGTCGAGCACCACAACGTCATACCTGTTTTCGCGCCGGTATTGGTTGATGTACATCATCGCACTGAGTTCTTCCATGCCCGGCAGAATCGCCAATTCCTCGGCTTCGACTTCGCTGATCCCGGTAGTGCGCAGCACGGAGATAACGTAGGAGGAGATTTCCTGCCAGTGCCGCTTCACTTCCTTCTGAATGTTCAATTCCAGAATCGAAAGGCGTTCGTTAATGGCAAGGGGATCGGCCGTTTGAGAGTGGAATAAGTCGGTGTCCAGGTCGAAGGAATCCGCCAGGCTGTGCGCGGGATCAATACTCATTACCAGCGTACGGTAGCCAAGCTCGGCCAGCCTCAGGCCGGTGGCTGCCGCAAGACTGGTCTTGCCAACGCCGCCTTTGCCGCTGAACAACAAAATCCTCATACTGCTATTTTATACGCCGTTTCCGTTCTCCAGGTTACCAATGAAAACAAACGAGGCGCCCAGGCTGGGGCTGGCGGAAGGAAAGGGACTCAACCAGAGAATCACAGACGACCTTTTGTCCTCGGCTGGAGAACCCGCTGCAATCGTGATACAAACGCTGCTTGAACCTGCAGACTGCAATTTTTCTTTTCTTTGCCGGGGCGCTCGGAGGCGGGATCAATGCGGTGGCCGGGGGCGGAAGTTTCGTGGCGTTTCCGGCGCTTCTGTTCACCGGCGTTCCGGCGATTCCGGCCAATGCGACGAACACACTCGCCTTGTGGGTAGGAACTACGGCGAGTGGCAACGCTTATCCGCAAAAGCTGAATCTCCCGCTTCGCGTTTTGATTCCTTTGGTGATCACTAGCTTCGTCGGTGGTCTTGCCGGCGCGATTCTCTTGATTCACACGCCGGCGAAAACCTTCCTTCGCGTGATTCCCTGGATGCTCCTTGGCGCGACGCTGCTCTTCGCGTTTGGCAAGCATTTAACAGGGCGCATTTCGGCGGGGATTTCGCACGACGCGAGTAGCGCGGCTGTGGCGGGTGCATCCATCTTCGAACTCCTGGTTGCGGTGTACGGCGGCTATTTCGGCGGCGGAATTGGCATCATGAACTTGGCCATGCTCGCCGCGCTCGGCATGACCGATATTCACGCCATGAACAAATTGAAGGTGCGGCTCGGGGGGGTGATCAATGGCGTTGCCACCGTTACGTTCGTTGTCACAAAAGCGATTGTCTGGCCGCAGGCTATCGTCATGACCGCAGGCTCGGTCCTTGGCGGCTATTCCACGGCGCACTACGCGCAAAAGCTGCCGCAATCCTGGGTCAAAGGCTTTGTCATTGTTGTTGGCTTCGCCATGACGATCGTTTTCTTCTGGCGTGGCTACCGGTGAAACTCCGTCGCGCGTGATATAGTCCCGCTGCCATGAATGCTTCCGAGCCTCTCCCGAGCGCAACAACAGCATCTTCGGTTCCGCTGACGCGAAATCAGATTCGCGGATTCTGGGCTTCGTGGGGAGGCTGGGCGCTTGATGGCATGGATTCGTTCATCTACGCGCTGGTGCTGGTTCCTTCGTTGCGTGACCTCCTGCCACGCTCCGGAATTACCGCGACGAAAGGTAACATCGGTTTTTACGGCGGATTGCTGTTCGCGCTGTTTTTGTTTGGCTGGGGGCTGGCGTTTCTGTGGGGGCCGGTGGGAGATAAATTCGGGCGCGTGAGAACGCTCATGCTGACCATCGTGTGGTATTCCGTCTTCACCTTTCTCAGCGCGATTGTTACGAACGTTTGGCAGCTGGCGGTCCTGAGGCTTCTTGCGGGAATCGGCATTGGCGGCGAGTGGGCCATGGGCGGAACGTTTGTCGCCGAAGAATGGCCGGAGGAGCGGCGGCGCGCCGGCGCGGGATACATGCACACAGGATATTACGTTGGCACTTTTCTAGCGGCGATTCTCAACTATGGGATCGGGACGTATTTCGGCGGGTACGCCTGGCGTGTAATGTTTGCGGTGGGGGGATTGCCCGCATTGTTGCTAGCTTGGGTGCGCCATGGCGTAACGGAGCCTGTACGCTGGAAGAAAAGAGCCGACGATCTTAGTTCCTGGCGCGTCTGGCAGCCGTTTGCGGAACTGTTTTCGAGTGGGCTGCGGCGCAGAACGATTCTGAATTCGTTGTGCATGCTGGCTTCGATTTGCGGATTGTGGGCGGGAACCGTTTACGTGCCTGCCGCGGTGACCACGCTTGGGGAGGCAGCCGGAAAAATTGGTCCGCAGGCGGCGCAGCTGGCTTCGCGGGCGGCGATGCTGGTTTCGTTTGCAACCATTCTGGGCTGCCTGGCGATGCCTTGGCTTGCGGAAAAATTCGGCCGGCGCGGTGCGCTGGGATTCTATTTTGCTTTGATGCTCGCGTTCATCGCGGTCACTTTTGGAAAGGTCTTCTATCTGGGCGCGGCGGCGTTGCCGTGGTTTTTCACCTGCCTTTTCTTCTTGGGATTTGGCGGAGCGAACTTTGCGGTGTACACGCTTTGGCTGCCGGAACAGTATCCCACGGAGTGTCGTGCGAGTGCGTTTGCATTTTCGACCTCTTTCGCGCGATTTGCGGGGGCGGGAATCACGTTTCTGGTTGGCGCCGGTGTGCAGCGTTACGGCACTCTGGGAATCCCCGTCGCACTCACTTCGATAGCGTTCGCGATTGGCTTGCTGCTCGTTCCCTTTGGCGCGGAAACTCGCGGAGAATGTCTGCCCGCATAAGCGTCCTGTCTGGAGAAACATGGCGGAAATAGAGTCCAAGATTTTTCCCATCGAGAAGTTGCGCGAGTTTTGCGCGCGCGTGTTCTGGTATTTTGGCGTGCCTAAAAACGAGGCCGAGCAAGCCGCCGATGTGCTGGCGTGCGCGGACTTGCGCGGGATCGATTCGCATGGCGTGGCTCGCATGTACAGTTATTTCGGGCTGCTCAGCGAAGGCCACATCAATCCCAAGGCAAAGATCAAAATCGTGCGGTCGACGGCGAGCACGGCGACCGTGGACGGCGACAATGGCCTCGGCTTGGTGGTCGGGCCACAGGCGAACCGCATCGCCATGGACATGGCGGACAAAGCGGGCTCGGGCTGGGTGAGCGTATGCAATACGAATCATTTTGGTATCGCGGGCTATTACGTCTTGCAAGCGCTGGAGCGCGATTTGATTGGCTGGGCAATGACCAATTCCACGAGATTGGTTGCGCCGCTATGGGGCGCGGAGCGGATGCTCGGCACGAATCCCATTGCCATTGCGTTTCCAGGAAAAGAAGAGCCGCCCATCGTGATTGACCTGGCGACCAGTGCAGCGGCCTACGGAAAAATTGAAATGGCGCGCCGCAAAGGCCAAGCGATTCCCACGGGATGGGCAATTAATCGCGAAGGACGCAACACAACCAATCCGGATGAGCTGATCGACGGCGGCGCGATGCTGCCGCTCGGTTCGGAGCGCGAGCGCGGTGGACACAAAGGCTACGCGCTGGCGATGATGGTGGACATTTTGTGCGGCGCGCTGAGCGGAGCGAACTGGGGGCCGTTTGCCCCGCCGTTTGCGCTGCGGCAGGAAATTCCCAAGCGCAGCGTGGGAAAAGGCATCGGCCATTTCTTTGGGGCGATGCGCATTGACGGGTTTATTCAAGCGGACGAATTCAAACGGCAGATAGACGATTATGTTCGAGTGTTTCGCGCGACGAAACCCGCGCCCGGGACGAACGGGCCACTGATTCCGGGCGATCCGGAGCGCGAAGCTGAACAGGCGCGGCGAAAGAGCGGCGTGCGGCTGATTCTTCCCGTGATTGAAGAGTTGCGGGACATTTCAAGGAGAACCGGCATTCCGTTTGAATGAAATCCGCGCTTCGTAGCTTGGTGTCTTGAGATCCTTCGCTTCGCTCGGCATGACAACCGAGCGTGCTGGGGACTGCGAGAAAGCCAAGGCTTCTCAGAGCGTTTCGCCATCTCCGGGATTCATCCTATAGCTTTGCTCTCCATTACCTACTTAGGACAATTGTGGAAGGGTGACACCCATTGTCGGTGAGTATAGTGGAAGAGCAGCCGTGGACAACGCCAAGAAGAATTGACAAGCCTCCGCCTCCTGGAACCGTGCGACGAATTTGCGATTTGGGACACTAGGGAGGAGTGTTTGTTGCACCGGCCAAACTGGCCCACTACCACTAGCGCAGGAAGGATTCAGGAGTTTTCGCTCTGAGCGAAGCGTCCAGGATTTGAATCGTGTGGACTACCGGAGTCTTTTTATGTTGGCGAGAGAGAGAAGACTGAAGCTGGAGCGCACAACCGGGATTTCCCGTGGCAACAACATCGGCCTTGAGTTGCGAAATGAGTTCGGCTTTGCGATCGCCTAGGGATTTGGCAGCGTCAGGCTGCACCAGATTGTAGATTCCCGCGGAGCCGCAGCAAATGGCGGATTCGGCGATTTCGGCGAGTTCGAGTCCGGGAATGCCTGCGAGCAAATCGCGAGGCTGTGAGCCCACGCCCTGCGCGTGCTGCAAATGACAGGAATCGTGAAACGCCACGCGCAGCTTTAGAGGATGGCGCATGCTGCACGGCTCGAGTTCGGCGAGAACCTCGCTGATGTCCTTGCACTTTGCCGAAAAGTTTCGGGCGCGTTCGGCGTATTCCGGATCGTCGCGCAACAGGTGAGCGTATTCCTTAATGTTGGAGCCGCATCCGGCGGCGTTGGTTACAATTGCTTCCACGTTGGCTTGCTCGAACGCGTCGATGGTTTTTTTGGCAAGGTCTAATGCGCCGGCCTCCTCACCTGCGTGAACTAGCAACGCGCCGCAACAGGTTTGCGCTTGTGGAGCGACAACTTCGTAGCCTTCCGCGGCAAGAACACGGGCCGTTGCGGCGTTGACTTGCGAGAAAAATTCACGTTGCACGCAGCCAAGGAGCAGTCCGACGCGGCGGCGTTTTGCTCCGACGGCCGGTGTAACTTCCGGGACGGCTTCCTGGGGAGCGAGTTTAGGGAGCAGCGCTTCCATCGTCTGCCATTTCCTC
The DNA here is from genome assembly GCA_035280065.1 of Candidatus Acidiferrum sp. GTDB lineage: Bacteria > Acidobacteriota > Terriglobia > Acidiferrales > UBA7541 > Acidiferrum. Next base: position 20,982 of record DATEGO010000075.1, on the reverse strand, counting down.
GGAAGTAGCTTGGTCAAGCGCAAACCGCGGACGACGGCTTGCAATCCCGATTTTTGATAGGCGAGAAGAGGCGCGCGCAAGCGGCGCAAGCGATCCGGCCTAGTGAACATGTCAAACAGAAACTGGCGATAGCGCTTTTCGGAGGCCGCACGCGGAAAATTGCGTTCGATCTGCGCGCGCGTGGCTTCGATAAGATTTCCGTAATCCACGCCGGAGGGGCACGCGGTCATGCAAGCCATGCAACCAAGGCAAGTGTCGAAGTGGCTGACCCATTTGGGGGTCATTTGCACGGCGCCTTCGGCGGCGAGCTTCATCAGGTAGATGCGGCCTCGCGGCGAGTCCATTTCCTGTCCCCAGAGAACGTAGGTGGGGCACGCAGGCAAACAAAAACCGCAGTGGACACACTTGTCGATAATGGCCGTGGCAGGAGGATGGTGCGAGTCGAAGGCGGAAGGAAGCGGATTGGGAGGCGTCGTCATGAAAATGTGGACTGCTGACAGTCTACCGTCGTTAGCAGGCCATCGGGAGAGGAATTTGTAGGACGAGTCTTTCCAACCTGTTTCTTTGCAATAGGTTACAGCCACACACTTAACGTAATACTTTGAACTTTGCACCGCAAAGTAGCTTAGGGCTTGGTCCAGCCCGTTTTCTATTTTGACCTGACGCCGGAGAAGGCCGACGCCACTCCCAGCGCGATCAATCCGCCGCCCGAGACATTGCGCTGGAGGCGGCGCAGACGCAGGCTCCCGCGAATCCGCTCGGCAACGGTTCCGGCGATCAGCGCATAGACGGAATCGCTGCACCAGCCCATCAGCGCGAACAGAATTCCGAGTTGCAGGATTTGCAGCGTGACGTGGGCGCGCGCCGGGTCGACAAACTGCGGCAAAAAAGCCAGAAAAAAGAGCGCGGTCTTGGGATTGAGCAAGTTGACGAGAAAACCTTGGCCAAAAATCCGCGCCAAGCGCGTTTCTCCCCCTGCTGCGGCAAGCAATTGCTCATCTTTGGTGAGTAGAGTTTTGATTCCGAGATAAATCAAATAGGCAGCGCCCAGGTACTTTACAAACTGGAAGGCTAGCACTGAAGAAGCCAACACTGCGGAAATGCCCAGAGCCGCTGCGACAACGTGGCACAAGGTTCCGGCCACGATGCCTAGCACGGAAACGAGACCCGCCGCGCGACCATGGCCAATGCTGCGGCTCACGACGTAAGTCACCGCCGGGCCGGGAATCACCAACAGCACAGCAGCTCCGGTCACAAAAAGGAGCAAAGAAGAATGACTGATGAGCATGAGCGGTTCCCCGCAGGACAATGAGTAGACGGATTGAAATGAAGTTTGGTGAGTGCGGTGTCTTCGGTCAAAGGAGCACAGGCTAAAGCCTGTGTCACTGGCGGGCGTCTCTTGAGGCTAATGGCAGGCGCAACCGCCGCCGCAACAGCCGCCGCCGCCGCCCGAGATCCCGTTGGATGACTTCGCGGATGCTCCATTCGCAGAGCCGTTGCCGGCGCTGAAAACGGAAAGCTGTATCGCGTTTCGCTTGCCTGAGCATTTCGGGCAGGAAATCTCCTGCTGCTTGTTCAGCACAATTTTCTCGAAGTGCGTCTGGCAATCCTCACAAATGTATTCGTAAATGGGCATACCTGAATTGTACCACCAGAACACTTAATCCGTTGTCAAGAGTAGCTGGAGCCAATGCTTTTCGATCGACGTAGCATGCTGCGCCTGCGCCGCTACCAAGGAGAAGGCCGGCGGGAAACCGGCGCTACAAAATGAAAAGGCCGCCGCAAAACGGAGGCCTCTTTAGAAAGAGATCAGTGAATTTGCTCAGTCGCCGGCGACGGCTTCGGCGGCCTTTTCGTTGGTCTTGGCAGCGGAACCATTCCCGTTGCCATTCGAATGGCCGTTACCATTTCCGCTTGCCGGAGCGATGGTTACGGGCTTTCCTCCGGACAGGGCAGGCAAGCCGGCGTTGGCAAAATTCGCAGGTACGGCCTTGGCGATGTCTTGCACCGTGCCGATTTGCACGGTGGCCTGCTGGGGCTTCTTCAGCACCAGCTCTTCGTAGATGGCGCGAACCTTGGCTTGCTCTTCGTAAGCCTTCTTGCGGCGCGCGCGGTCTTCTTCGGCGGCGGTCAGAGGAACGTCGTGCTCGAGATGGCGCACGCGAGCGGCGTCTTCGGCGTCAATCCTGAGCGAGTGCTCATAGCTCGTAAGATTGACGCTCTTGCCCTTGGCGTAGATTTCATGCTTGCCGTGGGTGCGGTACCACTCGGCGACGGTTGCGTTCTTGTGCATGTTCTCGATAATCTTGCGCCAGCCGATGCCGGTGTTGTATGCGCAGAAGGAAATTTCGCCCTGCTGCGTGGCGTACGGAATGATGCACATCTCGGTGCGGCGGAAATCGTAGTTGAACAAATCCTGGAACCACATGCCAGCGATGAACAGGAAGTTCCAAGGATCGGTCGCACGGCGCTTCATGGCGTCTTCATAAGTGCGGTCCGGCGAAGTCTTGCCGTACTTGGTCGTGGACTTCTTGGTGAGCGCCCAGGTCTTGTCGAACTTCTTGAACAGGTCGTAGAGCGTCAGCCCTTTCGGCCCTTGGAACGGGTGATAGTTCTTGAGCAGCGCGAGGGTCATCATGAAATTCGAGAAGACCTTGCCGCGCGCCGCGTCCGTGATGGCAGTAACGTCCCTGACGAGCTGAGGAGCGTCCAGGAAGCGCGGCACTGGGGCCCACTCCTTCGTCTCCTTGTTAATCATCAAAGCGGTGCCCACGCCGCAGTTCGGGTGGCAGCCGCAGGAGAGCGCGCCCCATTTCTCATCAGGGCCATGTACGAGGTCGGAGAAGCCCGCAAAGGTGCTCACGAACGAAATGGGAAACCAATCGCGGGTCGGCTCGACCTTGCCTACCTGCTTGCTCACATCGCTAGCCAGATGCGAGAGCGTATAGCGCTGGCGGTGGCGGCGCTCCGGAGTAATGTCTTCGTCGCGGCCGGTGAAAGAGACCGGCTGGAAGCTGACGAAGGCGATTTTCTTGGGGTTCTCCATCGCGAACTTCACGATGGTGCCGACCTGGTCGTTGTTCACGTTGTTGACGATGGTCACTACGAGCACGATCTCGATGCCGGCTTCGTGCATGTTCTCGATGGCGCGGAGTTTTACGTCAAAGAGGTTGCCGACCTGGCGGTGGCTGTTGGCGTCGTTGCCGATACCGTCAAACTGGAGGTAGGCATAGCGCATGCCGGCCTCGAACGCCTTCTTGCAGAACTCCTTGCTCTTGGCGAACTCGATGCCGTTGGTGGCGGCTTGTACGCTGTTGTAGCCAACCTTTCGCGCGTAGGCGACGGCGTCCAGGAAGTACGGGCTCATCGTGGGCTCGCCGCCGGAGAACTGCACGGACATCTGGCGACGCGGCTTAATCCGGAGCGCGTTGTCCAGAATTTCCTTGATTTCGTCCCAGCCGAGCTCGTGGACGTAGCCAACCTGGTTGGCGTCCATGAAGCAGGGATCGCACATCATATTGCAGCGGTTGGTCAGGTCGACGGTCAGAACGGAGCCGCGGCCGTAGCGCACCGTCGAGGAGCCGTGCTTGTGGAGGTCCTCGTCATTGTGCGCGGGGATATCGCGGCCGGGGAACTGCGCCTCAATCCACTGGAGGAACTTGGAGTCCACCGCCATCATATCTTCGTAGTGGCCGTGAATGGGACAGTCCTTAACCATCCAGATCTGGCCATCGCGCTCGATAATTTGCGCTTTGATCTCGCCGACCTTCTCGTGCATCAGGTCGCGCCAATCCTTTTTGCCGTGGATGATGGCTTCGCGCGCCTCTTTAACGCAATCCGGACAGAGCGAGTCGGTCTGCCGCGGCCATCCCAGGGTGGGCTTGGTCTTTTCCCAGGACTTCAAGAGCGGTTTGTCCGACCATTTTGGAGTGAAAGACGGATTCGGGTTGTACTTGTTGAAGAACTGGATCGTGTTGAAGGTGGCGCCTGCGGTTTTGCAGACGGCCCAATCGATAGTCCTCAATAACTGCGTGCCTACGCGATTCGGCATAAACCTCTATCCCTCTCTTTCAAAAGTTGCCCAGAACTGAACCTTGAGATTTCGAGCCCAACCAATCGTCTGGAGCCGTGCCCAAACGACTGCCCCCGGGCTCAATAATGCATGCTTCGAAACGGTACTACGGACCCCAGCAACGTCCAATAAGTCTTTGGACACCTATAGTTTGAGGGGTGCCAGGGGGGAAGGCTAGCAGGTTGCGCCGAATGGTAGAAATCAGGGGTTGAATGGTAAATAGAGCCAGCGAATGGTCATTTTCCGCTAGTCCCAAATGGGGTTTAGACCTAGCGCAAGTAATGGCAAGTTTTTCGCTTCGTGGACAAATATGTTCCAAATTTGCGCGCAAAGTTTCTATTCGTTCAGAATGGGACGGAGGACGGCGATGGCGAAGTGAGCAAAATTGGAGGCGCCCTCGTCAAGCTGCAGCCAGCGCACCACGCAATGGTCGGCGAGATACTTGGATACTTTCGCTTCGGGAATGCCGAGGTGTTCCGCTAGCTGAGGCTTGATGGCATCCGCGCCGCGGCGACTGCTGCCGCGTATTAAGTTGCCTACGGCTATCCGCAGCGTTTGGCAGGCTTCCACATAGTAGTAGGTCGTCAGGTCGGAATCCGTTAATACGAATACGCCCGGCCCGGCGGGAGCGCGGTCCGCCTCGTTCAGGTTTGCGGGAGGGCAAGCAAGCAAGCGGCGAAATTGCATTTCGAGCAAGGAGATTCGCGAAGAGAGGCCCGGATCGCCGTAGCGGCCTTTCGGGCTCGGGCCCAGATCCCCCAAAGGTTCCACGGGCAGGCTGGGGACTGCGCGGCTTTGCATCGCCCGCGCCGCATTGGATTCATCCTCACCTTCAGTCTTCAGGAGGACGGGAGCTGCCGGCTCGGTCCGTTCTCCCGTTCTAGCTGACCGGCCTGATGGCTGGCCCGGTTTTTCGCTAGCGGCCGGACCTCTTCTCCGGCTTCTTCCTCCGCGTCGCCCACGGCGGCCGCGGCCTTTTCCCCTCTCAGGAGGAGCGCTTGTGTCTTGGTTCGAGGCTTCTTGAATCTCGCTTGTCACCGCTACCGCCGACTCCAGCGCTTCGGGATTCTTCTCAAACGGCAACTCTCTTTCTTCCGTAGCGGGTTCCGGCGAAACTAAGTGGAATTCCCCGTCGGATGGCGCAGACCCCTCAGCGACAACTTCCGCGGAACTTGCGCCGAGCCGTACCGCGGCTTCCTGCGCTTTGTTCTTCCATTCGGCGCGCCGGAATTTTGCGGCCGCCGTGGAATACCATTTGGCGGCATCGGAATTTTGCCCCGAACTCTCGAAAAGTTTCGCAAGCTCGAACGCCACCATCGCGTCGCTCGTCTTTTGATACAGATTGGCGAGTTGTCCGAGGGGATCTTTGCCAGAGCGCGCGCGGCGTATGCGCGCGGTGATTTGCTTCCAATCAGCCATATTCTAAGGCGCATTGTATCAGCGGATGACCTTGACGGCCAAGAAACTCCCCGGCCATCCGGCGGCCGGAATTGCCTCTGCGGCACGTTCTTTCCGTTTTTGATTGACCTTGTCTTTGCCACTAAGTATGCTTTCTTTGTTCCTCTTGGAGGCGTTGATGGCGGGTTCGCGCGTGCTCGATTGCTTTTCGACGACTCGCGCCTTGGCTGCGATTTTGGTTTCGCTCACGCTTTTGATCTCGCCTCTCTGGGCCGCCCCCTCCGCCGCGTTTGGAACCTTGGTTTTTGCGAATCGCGCACGTGTGGGAAATGCGAACGCCTCTGTCGGCGCAACAGTTTTCAGCGGTGATCGCCTGAGCACCGATGAAGTCGGCAGCGTACAGATACGCGCAGGGGCGGCGCGCCTGTTGCTCGCCAGCGCCAGTGCCGCAAAGTTGTCACAGGAGGAAGCAGGTCCGGCAGCTACGCTTACCTCGGGCACGGCGACTTTTTCTACGGCCAATTCAAAAGCCTTTGTCCTTCACGTCGCTTCCGCAAGCATTCGTCCGAGTACAGACCAGCCCACGATTGGGAAAGTAACGGTATTGAACCCCAAGGAACTCGTCGTCAAGAGCGTCCGCGGCTCCTTGCAGATCGCGGTCGAAGATGATGTGCGCGAAATTCCGGAAGGCGAAGGCTACCGCATCGTTCTCGATCCGAATGCTGATGCCCAAGGCCCGCGCGGCGCCGGAACAAAGGGCGGCATGGGCGGCCCGCCGATTAAAGCTGCCAGGAGCAGGTTCATCTGGTATGCGGTTGCGATCACTGCCGGCGTGACGATCTTGGTGGTTCATGAAGCCCTGGAAAGCGCCGACCGTCCGTAGCGAATCCTGCTTTCTTGCCACTCAAAACGCTTTCTCAAACGATTCCTTAGTGCGTTGATCAGCGTTGACTGACCGGCGATGCATTCGCATTTGCTAATCCGGTTGAGCCAGGTGTTCCGGGAGGCCGCTACATCAGTTCTTCGATGAAGCCGCGCGCCGCGTCGGCGGGCACTCGCGGGTCGAGACGCACGAGGGGGCCTTCGTTCAACACGGGCTCGGCGGCATGCAGGCTGGGCACATCGGTGCGCTCGAAGAATTTACCAATGGGGATCTCTTCGCCCCACAGGAGAGATTTCTCCATCGCCATGGGCCAGTCGGAAGCGTCGTACGCGGAATCGTCTTCGAGCTTCTTCACGCGCGGGCGGTACCATTGGTAGGTATTGTCGTGATTGTAGGTCACGCATGGGCTGAACACGTCGAGGAACGAGAAGCCTTTGTGCTCAATGCCTTGCTTGATGAGTTCGGTAAGATGCTTTTGATCACCGCTGTAGCCGCGCGCCACAAACGTAGCGCCCGCTGCCAGCGCCAGGGAAATGGGGTTCACCGGCGCCTCGATATTTCCGAACGGCATGCTCTTCGTTTTCATGCCGATGCGGCTCGTCGGCGAAGTCTGCCCGGTGGTGAGCCCGTAAATCTGGTTGTCCATCACGATGTAAAGCAGGTCGACGTTCCGGCGCATGGTATGCACAAAATGATTTCCGCCGATGCCAAAGCCATCGCCGTCACCGCCCGTCACCAGCACGGTCAACTCGTGGTTGGCCAGTTTTACTCCTGTCGCGACAGCGAGCGCACGCCCATGCAAGGTGTGCATCCCATACGTATTAATAAATCCCGGAAGATTCGAGGAGCAACCAATGCCGCTGATAGCGACGACATTGTGATTCGGGATCTGCAATTCGACTAAGGCTTTTTGAATCGCCGCCAACACGCCGAAGTCGCCGCAACCGGGACACCAATCGGGATCGACCCGCCCCTTCAAGTCGGCCATCGTCAGTTGAGTTGCTCGTTGTAGGCCAGTGGCCATGTGCATTCCCCCTTTATCCAGGCTCAGACCATAATTTCGTGCATGGGAACAGAAAGATGAGTTCTGCCGGCGAGTTGCTCCTTCACCGCTTCCACGATGTGGTGCGGCATGAACGGTTCGCCGTCGTACTTGCGAATATTCCCATCCGGAACAAAACTGGTTTCGCTGCGCAGATAGCGTGCAAATTGTCCGCTGTAGTTGTTCTCCACGATGATGGTATGCCGCGCGTTTTTCAGAAGTTCAAGAATCGCTTCGCCATGCAACGGCACGAGCCACCGAATCTGCAATTGGTTGGCGGAGATGCCTTCGTCATTGAGCATCTCGCAAGCCTCTTCGATGACGCCCTTCGTCGAGCCCCAGCCAATCAACGTCACGTCAGCGTCACGCGACCCCCACAGCGTTGGCGGTGGAACGGCAGCCTCGATACCCGCCACTTTACGCATGCGCTTTTCCATCATGGCGCGGCGCTTGATGGGATTTGTGAACTCGTCGCTGATGAGCACGCCGTCTTCCATGTGCTCGTCCGTAGCTGCAGTGTGAATGTGGCCCGGCACCCCGGGAACGGCTCGCGGCGAGATCCCGCTCTCGGTGAATTTGTAGCGCTTGTAACTTCCATTCAAGGCAATCCCAGCGCTGGCTCCATTGCCGTTGTCCCCACGGCCATCAAGGGGAAGAATAATTTCGCCGCGATTGATAGCCGGATGGAAATCCAAGTCTTTCGGGTCAACGCCGAGCCGGCCTTCGGAAAGAAGCAAATCGCAAAGCACCAGCCCCGGGCACTGAAAGCGATCCACGAGATTAAACATTTCGGGAATCACCTTGAAACAATCTGTGATGTCCAGAGGCGCCGCAATCACGCGTGGATAATCGCCAAATGCCGCGCCCAGCATTTGCCAGAGATCGCCCTGTTCGGTCTTTGTGGGCACACCCGTGGAGGGTCCCGCTCGCTGACAATCAATGACTACGATTGGGGTTTCGATCATCGCGGACATGCCCAGGCCCTCGCTCATCAGCGCGAACCCGCCGCCCGATGTGGCGCACATGGAGCGCACTCCCGCGTGCGCCGCGCCAATCGCCATGTTGATGACGCCAATCTCGTCTTCCACTTGCCGGACCATGATCCCGGCTCTGCGAGCGTGCGCCGCCATCCAGTGCAGCACGCCGGTCGAAGGACTCATGGGGTACGCGCAATAGAACTTCACTCCCGCGGCCGCACCGCCCATGGCCATCGCGATGTTGCCGCTCAGCACGGCATAGCGTTTCTCCGTCTTGGGCAGCGGATTCGGGAACGCGGTAAAGTGCGATGCGGCATAATCGTATCCCGCGCGGGCTACGCCGATGTTTTCCGCTACCACAGCTTCGCCTTTTTTCTTAAACTGCTCACGCAGAACTTCCTCGAGCGCTGCAAAACCTATGCCCATCATGTTCAGCCCCGCGCCCATCGCCAAAGTGTTTTGCGCCACTTTGTTTCGAGTAATGTCGGCCAGTTCGGAAACCGGCAGCGGACACAACTGCACGCCCTCCGCCGCTTCTCCAGCCTTGATGGTATCCGCGTTATAAATGCACGCCGCGCCGCTCCTCAGCAGCGTCAAGTGGCGGTCCATGGTGTCCTGGTTGAGCGGAATCAGCAGGTCAATCCGGTCGCCCATATTTGTGACGGGTTCCGGCCCAGTGCGGACCGTCAGCAGCGTGTGCCCGCCTCGAATAATAGACTGATAGGCGTTGTAGGCGTTCAGGCTGAGGCCCCTCCGGCTGAAAATCTTGGCGAAAATGTCGCCCGGTGTAGCTACACCCTGGCCTGCCGCGCCGCCAATGGCGACCGCAAAGGTCTGTTTCATGGCACCCTCTTGGGTTGGGAGTTTGGTTGAAAGCCCGCAGCGACAGTCCTGCACAAGCTTCGGGCACTGCTCGAAGCAAAAGCCGGATTCCCGCGAAATGCGTACTGCATGGGAATCTCCTACTGCTCGTCTTGGAGCGGGAGTATACACCCAAATTGCAGCAATGTACGCCAGAAAAGCCGGGGACCAGCGGCCTAAGTGGAGATGGCAAACGCTTGGCTACTGAGCTTTATGACCACGAAGGTCCTCAAAGCGATTGAGCTAACTTCAAATGCCAAAATAGAGCCACCGCCTGCCGTAGCCTTAGCTAAATTGGCTTCCTCGCTCTATTCGGCCTATTTGCCAACCTTAAGACGCAGCAATCACTTCAATCTCGACCAATGCGTCTTTCGGCAGGCGCGCCACTTGCACCGTCGAACGCGCCGGCGGCGCCTGGTCGAAAAACTTGCCGTAGACTTCATTCATTGCCGCGAAATCGTTGATGTCCTTCAAGAAGACGGTTGTCTTCACCACATGATGCAAATTCGCGCCCGCGGCCTCCAAAATCCCTTTGATGTTTTGGAGCGTCTTCTCCGTCTGCTGACGGATGTCCGTGCCGACGAACTCGCCCGACTTCGGATCGAGCGCCACTTGTCCCGATATATATAGAAATCCGTTCGCGCGGATGCCTTGCGAATACGGTCCAATCGGCTTCGGTCCCTTGTCCGTCAGTACCACGTCTCTCATTGTTTTGTCTCCTTGGTGGAACTTCCTGTCGCAGCGGTTGTCAATTCATACCGTGCCCGAAATTCTTGTGGCACGCCCGGATGCTTCATCCACATTCTTACAAATTCCGCGACATTCTGGTGCGTTTGCTCTTCGAAAGCGGCAATCAAATCGTCCAAATCAAAACCTCTCTCCCGTCGGGCATACAGCATATTCTGCGTGGCCTTCCGGAAGGTTTCCCGCCCGTAACGATCCTGTAACGCATAAAAGAACAAGAAACTCTTTACACGAAGAACGTCAGCATCTTCCTGCTTCGCCAGTTTCGCGCCAGGAGGAATCAGTCGAAGCGCACGCCGGATGGTTTCTCCGCGCGCCTCCCCTCCTTCCACGGCATCATGCCCGACTGCTGCGGCGAACACCGGGAACATGGTCAGCGGTGGACTCTGCTCAAAAAACGCCGGATTCTGCCCGTACCCCAGCCAACTCGCGGCCAAGGAAGGCGCCGCGCTGGCCGCCAGCGTCGGTGCGCCTTCGCTCAAGTCCACCATCATGGTGTCCTGCGAAATCATTTCTGCTCGGGATCCCTCGGTCTCATTCCGCCCCAGCAGCCTCGCCCGCAACGGATTGAGGCTCGTGAAGCAGCCCGCCGCGACCGGGCATTCTACGATCCAAATTTGTGAAGATTCCCTGCTGCGCTCTCCGAAAGCGGCATCGTAGGCGGCGATGACCCTGGCTAGCGCATCGCTCAAGTCACGCAGCCTGGCGGAATCTTGCGGCTTGCTCGTCCAAAGATGCACCTTCTCGTTGCCAATACCCATTTCGGACGTGATGTATCGTCCAGCGATCACGAAAGGGTACAAGTCCTTCTTCCTTTGCTCGGCCTGCACGACTATTCCACCGCCCTTTCGCGCTCTCCTCCTCAACATCCCGCTGCTGCGTACTTGAAATCCTGTTGGTGCCACGACCTGGAGATTCCACTTCTTCGGCGGTACTCCACCAGATGCGAAGAGACCGTCTGGCGGAAGCAATTCCGGACTCCATCCCGCTGCAGGCAGAAAAAAAGCATCATTAGAAAAACCCAGGGCAGCGTCTCCCATCGCCGGCGGAGAGTATTCCACAGATAGGTGCAAGGTGTGGCCTGCTCCTCTGCCCCACTCATGGGGCAAAGCAATCACCGTGTCCCGCGGGTTATCCGGAGAAGGTTGCAACATCACTTTGGTGGAGTCCCAGCTCGCCTCTGGATTTTCGTATTGAAATCGGCGCCTTCCGGGCAAACGCAATTTCAATTCCCGCAGCGGCCGCGTGCCCCTGTTTTTCAGGTGGTAGTCGGCTGCAATCTCGATGCGGGGCTCTGGATTGTCCGCAAAGCTCACGCGAATTTCCTGCTTTTCAATCGTGTAGCCGAGACCGAGCGCCACCGCACACGAAGCCGCCCACAAAGAAACCGCAGCCGTCGGAATCGCCCATAATAGACGCGAAATAGGTTGGACTTTCACGACGGAACGATTGTAACGGGGAAAATGCGGAAGAAAAAGCTGTGTCCGTCAAAGTCAGAGCTTCACCGCATAGAAAACCCTGGTGGCTGAACGGGATTCGCAAATGATTTGGAGTGCCGAGCTAGCTTGGTCCCAGCTTTGGAGGAACTCCCTGGTGTGCTAGTGTCGCCGCCCTTTGACCCTAGTAAACCCGGTGTTCGCATGATTTCTATTCGCTTCCCGGACTGCCGCTTCCTTGTCCGCCTCCACGTCCGTCATGCCCCGGTTGATGCGCTCCATGATTTGCGCCTCGGTGAGTCCCGTATTTTTCAGCCGCCCGATTTCGGCGCTGCTCAGCGTGCGCTGGCCCCTCATCCTTTTGTGGAGAATCGCGTCCACCGCGGGATCCGACAACCCCACCAGGCGAAGCATGACCGCGTCTCCGCTCAGGCTATTAAGCTGATCCGCTTTCGTCATTTCCAGAATTACCGATTCGTTGTACCCGGCGTTCATCAAATTCACCGCGGAATCCGCGCTCGCGAACGGATGCTGATGATTATGCGCATCCGCAATCACCTGCACGCAAGCATCGTCGCTGACTCCTGCCTGCTTCATCTTCGTGAGCTGCTCCACTTCGGTGTCCGAAGTATTCAGCTTCTTGAGCTGTTCGACATTGCTCGACCACATGCCGGACTTGTCGAGCGGACGGTAATCGGTGAAGAGATGCTGGTCGCATCCGTACAACCGCAAAAGCAAGAACGCGGTGGGAATGAGCTTGTACTTCATGATTCCATTTTATCGGGGGCAAGAGGCGTGGAGCGGAAGTGTGCTGTGCGAGACACCCGGCCAAAGTACAGGTGATAGAGGTCGCCGCTTGCCGTTAGCCGTTTGCCGTTCCAGGTTCAGCGATTGTTTCTTGGTGTTTCGTTGGATTTCGAGTTACCAAGCCTTTGGTTTTTGACGATTGGCGGCTCCTTTTTCGGAACTTCAGAACTGAAAAACTGCGGGTCGAGAAGAAGTACTCTGTTTAGCGGCGAACGGTAAACGGCGAACTGCAAACGGCGAACAAGTCAGTTCGTGGCTTGGTAGATCCGCTCGACACCGATAACACCTGGAATTTTCTTAATGTTCGCGAGGATGGTTTCAAGCTGCCGACGGTCCGCAATCTCCAGGTTGGCGTCAATGCGCGCGTTGGCGCGGTCGGGACGACTCTCGAGATTGTGAATGTTAGAGCCCGCCCCGCTGATCACGGCGGTAATTTCCGCAAGCAATCCAGCCCGGTCCCGCGCGCGAATCGTGAGCTGCACGGGGAACGTCGCGCCGCTCGCGCCACCCCACTCGACCGCGATGCGCCGCTCGGTCTGGTACATCAGATTCTGCACGTTGGGGCAAGCGCGTGTGTGCACAGCCACGCCGCGGCCGCGCGTGATATAGCCCACAATTTCGTCGCCAGGAATCGGGTTGCAGCACTTCGCGCGATATACCAGCAAATCGCCATGGCCCTTAACGACCAGCGGCGCCTCGCCAAATCCCAGCATGCGCTTGACCGTCTTGACCAGCGTTGGCGCAGAATCGGCCGTGGTAGTTTCTTCCGTCACTTTTGCCGGCTCGCCAAACAAGCGCGCAAGGACTTGCCGCGCGGAGTATTTTCCGAATCCCACCGCCGCGTACACATCCTCGAATTTCGTGAATCCGTAGTCCGTCAACAGCTTGGCAATTTCTGCCTCAGGGATTTTCTTCAGACTCTTGCCAAAGTGTCGCGCTTCATTTTCAATCAGGCGCTTCCCCATGTCCATTGCTTCATGGCGTTCTTGCTCGTTGATCCAATGGCGGATTTTGCTTTTTGCCGAAGACGACTTGACGAAGCTGAGCCAGTCCCGGCTCGGGTGGTGGCCTTTTTGCGTAAGAATCTCAACCACGTCGCCAGTTTGGATTTCGTAGCGCAGCGGAACCATCTGCCCATTCACTTTGGCGCCCACGCATTGATGGCCCACTTCCGTGTGCACCATGTAGGCAAAATCTACCGGCGTGGCGCCGCGCGGCAGCTCCAGCACGCGGCCTTTCGGCGTAAACGCGTAAACCTCCACCGGCGCGAGATCCACCTTCAGCGTGGAAAGGAATTCGCTCGGCTCCTGCATTTCCTGTGACCACTCGATGAGCTGCCGCATCCACGAAATCCTCTGGTCGTCTTGCGCGCCCTTTCCAACCTTGTACTTCCAGTGCGCCGCTACGCCTTCTTCCGCCACTCGATGCATATCCTGAGTGCGGATTTGCACTTCAAAGGCCTGCCCGCTGTGCAAAAGCGTCGTATGCAGCGACTGATACAGATTCGGCCGTGGAATCGCGATGTAATCCTTGAAGCGCCCAGGCACCGGCCGCCAGATGTGATGGACTACGCCCAGAGCGGCGTAGCAATTGCGCTCCAAATCCGTAACCACGCGCACCGCCAGCAAATCGTAAACCTGCTCGAGCCCGGATTCTTGCCTTAGCATTTTGCGATGCAGCGAATAGAGCGTCTTCACTCGCGCTTCCAGCTCCGCCGGAATGCTCGCTTCCACCAGTTTCGACCGGATGGTCGCCTGCACCTCATCCAAAAACTCCTTGTGAAAGGCCGCTTTGTCGCTGATCTCTTTTTGCAACGCGAAAAACGCTTCCGGCTCAAGGTGGCGGAACGACAAATCCTCCAGTTCCCCGCGCACCACACTCATTCCCAGGCGGTGCGCAATCGGGGCGTAAATGTCTAGCGTTTCCCGCGAAATGCGCTGCTGCTTCTCCGGCTCGAGGTATTGCAGCGTGCGCATATTGTGCAGCCGGTCGGCCAGCTTCACCAGCACGACGCGGACGTCCGTCACCATCGCCAGCAGCATCTTGCGTACGTTTTCCGCCTGGCGCGCTTCCGGCGCCGTGATGTTCAGCCGTCCGATTTTGGTGACACCCTCGACCAGATGCGCCACCTCCGCCCCAAAGCGCTCTTCAATGCGCGAAACGGGATATTCGGTATCTTCGATGGCGTCGTGGAGAATCGCCGCGGTCAGCGTGATGGCGTCCATCCGCATGTCCGCAAGAATGTGCGCCACGTCGAGCAAGTGTGAAAGATACGGGTCACCGGAACTGCGAAACTGATCGTGATGCCGCTCCGAAGCGATCTCATACGCACGGCGGACAATCCAGGGATCTTCGGCGGGACGGTGCTTCTTCAGCTTTTCGAGCAGCTCTTCCAGGCGCGCGTCGAGCAGCCGAGCCTCGCGCTCGCGGTTGAAGCTCAACGGCAAATTGCTCGGAGAGGGCATGGTCTAGTCTACCCCAGAGGGCTCCCCCGGCAAGAATTCGATTCCCAGATCCTTACATGCTCTAGAATCAACACTCGCGCAAAAACTCGAGAGGAGGTGGTAGCCGCACTCAGCCAGAAAATGCAAACGCTGACACCGGAGTGGATGGAATACGAGCTGATAGACAGCGGCGATGGGAAGAAGCTGGAGCGGTTTGGGGAGTCTACGCTGATTCGGCCGGAGCCGCAGGCGAAATGGGCTCCAACGCTCCACGCGAAACGCTGGGAAGCTGCAGACGGCGAGTTTCTAAAAGCGCGCAGCGGGCGCCAGGGCGAGTGGACATTCCGCAAAGCAATTCCAGAGCGATGGATGATACAGCGGAAAAACTTGAAGTTCTGGGTGCAGCCCGCGCCTTCCGGCCACGTCGGCGTGTTTCCGGACCAGGCGTGCCACTGGGACTGGATCGAGGAAGTGAAGAAGCGCGCAGCCAGGCCGGTGAAAGCGCTGTGCCTTTTCGGACATACGGGCCTGGCAACGTTGGCGGCGGCCGCAGCTGGCGCGGAAGTGATCCATGTGGACGCTTCGCGGAAAGCGGTTGCCTTGGCGCGCGAGAATCAGAATCTGTCAGGCCTGAGTGAACGCCCCATCCGGTGGATTGTGGAAGACGCAAGGACCTTCGCGAAACGGGAAGCTCGGCGCGGGAACCGTTATGACGCGCTGATGCTCGATCCGCCAAGGTTCGGGCGCGGCCCCGACGGCGAAGCCTGGAAATTGGACGAGTCGCTGCCAGAATTACTCGCGGCGTGCGCCAAGCTGCTGAGCGACTCGCCTGTGCTTGTCTTGCTAAATGTGTACGCGACGGTGCTAACCCAAGGACGCACTCAGAAGGAAGCCGAAGGACTGCGCGGTTACCTGAAGGAAATGCTCGGCAAGTCTCAGGTGACAATCACGGCAGGCGAACTCGCGATCGAAGACACTGCGCGCCGCAGAATCTCCGCCTCGGTTTTCGCCCGCGCAGAGGCAAAGACACCAAGCTAAGAGCTCGGTGCCACAAAGGCAGACAGCCGCATCCGCAGCGGCAAAGAAGCGTCAGGCTCAGCGGATGGACGGAGAGAAGTCAGTAAGCGTCAGAAAAGTGGAGTCTATTTTTTCGACGAGCTTGCCGTTCGCTTCGGACTTTTTCTGCACTTCCTGCCATTCGGGATCGTCACGGAAGGCTTTCCAGTTGGCAGTGGCGGCTTCGCGGCTGGGGTGCGCGAGGATATAGAAAAGTGTTTTGCCCTTGAGCGGGTCATCCGTCGGCGTCCAGTACGCCACGTTGTGGATGCCATGCTTCTCGAAAAGCTGCATGGTGTGATCACGGAAGCGGCGCAACAGGTCGTCCAGCTTGCCTTCGTAAGTGTGGTACACGCGGAGCTCGTAAACGGTCATGGATGCAGCCTCATCGGGAGCGATTTTGTCCCTCGAACCCCCGGGAAAGGAAAGCCAGTTGACCGCAGGAAGCAGCGCCGCGGCGGGAAGCGTTTGAAGCAATGTGCGTCGTTTCACGTCCGTGATTGTAGCAGAACCGGATTCGCTAAGGCATTTGGCCTTGCCTCGAATCAGGGAGCGCGCAAAACAGCCGAGCGCGGTGCTATCCTTTGCCTTTTGGAGAGACCCGCCGCGCGAACTGAAAGTGATTTATGCAGGTCTCGTCGTTTTTCCGCTGGGTGCTGGCTTGTCAAACCGTCTTTGCAGCAACGCGGTTTTTTTCGAAGCTCTTCCATAAAAATGACGCGCAGGAAGAATTCGGTCCATCACGCTTCCTTGGATTTCTGGAAAAAGAAGCGCATCTCGCCACCGGTCCGCTCCTCAGCGCTTCGCTGGCGGAATTGACACGCTGGTCCAAAAGAGATGAAAGCGCTGCGCGGGAAGATGACATCCCGCTGATTGCAGTGGATCTTAAGCAGCTTCCGCCGGCGCGCTAGCGAAAGCCAAACTGGCGCAGATGGAGAAATGACTTGGCGCGGCGCAGATCAGCTTGCGGGCTGCGGCTGCTCGGCGCGCTTCTGCTTGATTTCCTTGACCTTGTCGACCAGGTCGTCGGCCTGCTTCAAATAGTTGTCGCGTTCGTCGGCAGACGCCACCATGTCAGCCTTGCGGCGGAAGAGCAAATTCAGGTAGGCCATAGCGTCGTCGTAATCGGGGCGAAGTTGAACCGCCTTTTGAAGATCGGCAATGCCCTCATCGACAAGAGTTCCGTACTTAGCGACGTAATCGGTGCGAACGGAAGGAGGAAGCGGGTCGGTATCCTTGACCTGCTTTCTGATGTTGTTCTTGTTGTATTCGGCGCGCGCTTCGTTATTGGCGCGGAAGGCCAGGGTCCAATCAATGACGCCGACCCAGTAATAAGGCTCGGGATCGCTTGGTTTTAGCTGGATGTGCTTCTCGTGGTAGGTTTTCGACTCTTCGAATTTCTTGGGATCGTACGGCGTACCGGCCATCTGAAAGAGAATGGAGCCGATACCGTCGATGGCGCTCAGGTTATTGGGGTCGATACCGAGCACGTCCTTGAACTCGGCAATCGCCTGAGTGCCCAGCTTCATGTTTGCATCGCTGGGCGCACCAGGAATGTACTGGCTGGCGTAGGCGGTCGCCAGGTAGAGCCGCGCGTTCATCAACGCGGGATCGAGATCCCGGGCCTGCTTGAAAAACTCGATGGCCGTATCGTACTGGCCATTCTTGAAAGCGCCGACGCCCTTATTAAGGTCGTCGCGAGCCTTCAGCTTGTTGCAGCCCGAGACTCCGGCGGCGAAAAAAACGAGAGCTGTGTAAGCCAGGACTTGCAGAGAACGACGGGCCGAAGGCGAGCGCAATGATCTGTCAGGTTTCACCGATGAATCGTGAGTCATCGAGGCATCCATCCCTGCTGAGGCGCGAGGCTAAAGGCCCGGCGCCAGAGTATTCACATCCGCCCTGCGAAGGGCAAAAGGGTTCAGAAATCGTTTCCCAGTTGCTGCGTCAACAAGCCGATCGGGGCAATTCCCGCGGTGTTCATGCCATCAATGACCCGGGCCACCACGGCGAACTCGACCGACGCATCGCCCCAGATAAACGCGGTACGGTCAGCGCGCAACTTGAAAATTTCCCGCAGCCTGTCGTCCAGATTCTCCCAAGGCACGGGTTCCTGATTGACGCGCAGGGAACCGTTCGCGAGAACTTGTATCACAACCGGGGGTGTTTGTCTCCCCCCGGAACAATTTTCCGATCCCTCAGCCGCGCACGCCTGCGGAATCTGCGCCTGGAGGCCCACCGAATGGGGCATAAGCATAAAAATCACCAGGAGCACCAGCAGGACGTCAATTAAAGGAACTATGTTCGGGTCGGAAACAACACCACGCTTGCTGCCTACCGCAAATCCCATGAGTCACCTCGTCGAAGAGCAGATCTTCTGCGAGGAGGACTCTCACAACCCGCGAAAAAAGCTATTGACCAGCCTCGAGCTTGGCAGTAATCAAACCGATCTTGTCAATCCCCACGCCACGCATGATATCAATGGCGCGCGCCACGTCCATAAAGAGCACGTCGTTGTCGCCCTTGACGAAGGCAATCTTTTCGGCGCGCTCCTTGAAAATGGTCTCCATGCGAGGGCCAAGGCCGTCCCAGGTGGTGTCTTCCTGATTGATTTTCAACTTGCCGTTCATGGCGATCTGGACCACGACCGTCTTGTTCTCGAGTTCCACGCTCTGCTGTTGATTGGGCGAGGGCTGAGGAACCAATGCATCCAAGCCGTTCGGCGTTCGCGGCGTGATGACCATGAAAATAATGATCAGCACCAGCAAAATATCAATAAGCGGCACCACGTTGGGGGTAGCCAACGCGCCGTGGCCTTCACCAACTTCCATTCCCATAGCGAGTCTCCTAAGGGCCCGGGGAAGAGCGTCTCCCCGGGCCACGCTACCGTGCCGGGTGGGATCCGGCGCGGCTTCAGTTCATCAACAAACGAACGGCAAACACTCTGCAAAACCGGCGGCTCGAAAGCAACCGCCGGGCCCAACGGTTTCAATCCCCCGCGGGCGGACGTGGAGTCGCAGTGGCCTTCTCCAGCCTTTGGGTGAGCAGTCCGAGGCTGTCCACACCAGCGGAGCGAATCTCGTCCACGACGGCAACGACGTCGCCGTACTTTGCCCGAGAATCGCTTCTGACGTAAACCGTCTTGTCGAGGCGGCTCGACAGCCGGTCCTTGATTGAACCTGTGATTTCATCCTTGGTCATCTGGGTGCTGCCAAGATAAATCCGGCCATCGCGAGTAACGGCCACGACGATGGCGTCGTCCTTGTCGGCATCCTGCATGTCTCGGGAATTCTGGGCCGAGGCCAAATCGACAGGAATGTCCTTGGTCAGCAGCGGCGTGACCACCATGAAGATGATGAGCAGGACGAGCATGATGTCCGCCATAGGAATCACATTGGGGGCGGCCATTTGCGCGCCGGCTTGTGGTTTGTACGCCATGGAAAACTACCTCTTCGCGCCGCGCCGCAGGATGAAGTAGTTGATCAACTCCATCGAAGAGTTGTCCATCTCGACGTCGAACGCTTCCACCTTGTTGGTGAAATAGTTGTACGCCCAGACGGCGGGAACGGCGACGAGCAGACCGAAAGCGGTGGTGACCAGGGCTTCCGCGATACCGCCCGCGACGGCCGACAAACCGGTGGCCTTTTGCGTCTCGATGCCTTTAAACGCGTTCAAGATGCCGACCACGGTGCCGAACAATCCGACGAACGGTGCGGTGGAACCGATGGTGGCCAGAGCGGAAAGGCCGCGCTTCATTTCGGCATGAACGATGGCGACCGAGCGCTCGAGGCCACGCTTGGCGGCGTCGATCACGTCGGAATCCGAAACCTGCTGCGAAGCCGACTGAAATTCCGAGAGGCCGGTGGCCACGACCTTGGCGATGTGGCTCTTCTTGTTGCGTTCGGCAATGGCGATAGCTTCATCGAGCTTGCCGTCCTTGAGCGCGCCGGCCACCTGCTGCACAAAGATGCGCGACTGCTTGCGAGCCGCACTGTACATCAGGGCGCGGTCAATCATGACACCGAAAGAATAAACGGAAAGAAGAAACAGGATGACCACCACGGTCAGCGCCAAAGTGCCCATGTTATGAAGCATGCCGCGGAGGTCCCAGTTACCGCCCTGCAGGAGCAGGGCTGAGAAAAGATTGAGAGTGGCTACCATTCGTTTTGCTCCTTAAGTTTCAAGCGACCCTCCGGCGGTGGCTGAAGGATCCGCGAGAGTGTTTGCTGAATCTACTGCGCGGGCTGGCGCGCATCCCCACGACTGGCGCGCCAGACCGTACTACTGGTTCAGAGAAAAGATCACGTCGATCGTCGTGTCCACTTCGACCGGCTCGCCGTTGAGAAGAGTCGGTTGATAGCGCCACTGGCGAACAGCGTCAAGCGCCGCCTGCTGCAAGAGCGGGTGGCCGGAAAGGACTTCGAGCTGCTTAATTGCGCCGTCTTTGTCGATGATGGCATGCAAGCGGACGGTGCCCGAAATGCGAGTCTGCCGCGCGAGCGGAGGATAAACGGGCTGAACGCGATTGACGATGCGAGCGGCCTGCACGTTGCCGCCGACGCGGATCGGGCCCGTGGGTCTCGGCTTCGGAGGTGGCGGCGCAGTGCCAATTCCGCCAATCACGCCACCGAGCACGCCGCCCATCGAACCACCGGCAACGCCGCCGGGAACGCCGCCCACAGCGCCGACGACGCCGGGATCGGGCTCGGCTTCTTCCTTAATAATCTTGATGTCCTTAGGGATCACTTTAGGCTGCATGAGCTTGCCGGCGTCCATCAAGTGAACTTGCGGACGAACTTTTACGACTTGCACCGCGGCAGGAGGGGGAGGCGGCGGGGGCGGCGGCGGAGGCGCCGTGAGCATCGTCGCCATCATCGTTTTCGGCAACGCCTCGGTGTAAATCAGCGGGATGAGGATCAGAATGCCTAGAAAGGCAATTTGGACGGCGGCCGACACGACAACCGTCATAGGCTTCTTCGTTCTTGTTGGATTCGGACTCGAAACGACCATCTCGTCAAACATAACTTGCTTACCTCCTACCGGCGGGAGCGAGACGTGCTGAGAGGTCTTCGCTTCCTCGTTTTTTATTGCCGGCTGCGGGTCCGGTCGCTGCTACCGCGCCATGGCCGCGCCAGCGATTCCAGGCGACGACAATGGGAGCGGCAATACCAAAGCTGGAGTATGTTCCTACCACAATCCCTACCACCAGGGCAAAGGAGAAAGCACGAAGCACCTGGCCGCCCATCAGGAACAGGACGAGCACGG
>DATEGO010000074.1:0-67081 GCA_035280065.1 Candidatus Acidiferrum sp. | reverse complement strand
TCAACTTGGAATAAACTTTGTTGCCTTGAATCGCTGCGACAACTTCTTTCATTCCGCCGAGAGAAGACGGCGAGCTTTCCAGTACCTCCACTTTCCAGCCCTGTGTTTCCGCGTAGCGGGAATACATGCGGAAAAGCTCCGCGGCAAAAAGCGCCGCTTCGTCGCCTCCCGTACCGGCGCGGATTTCGATGAGCACGCTTTTCTCATCGTTGGGATCTTTTGGGAGCAGCAGGAGCTTCAGTTCGCGCTCGGTGGTTTCTTTGCGCGCGGCAAGTGATTTTTCCTCTTCGTGCGCCATCTGCTTCATCTCGGCTTCATCGGCTTCGAGGAAGAGCTGATGCGCCCCGGCGAGGTCTTTTTCAATCTGCTTGTACTCGCGGTGTTTGGCGACGATTTCTTCGAGCTCCGCGTGTTGCTTGGCGATTTTCTGGAAGCGCGCGGAGTCGGAGGCCACTTCGGAAGTCGAAAGCTGCTGGCTCAGTTCGTCGTAACGAGCGCCGAGCTGATCCAATTTTTCATTCAATGTGAGTACGGCCATGGCAAATCCTTTTGGAAAATCGAAAATCGAAACTGGAAAACCGAAAACAGAAAGAGAGGTGGCGCTGCTTGGCGGAGCGCAGAGAAGGTCAGTTAATAGAACGCGGCGTACATCGTAAGCTCTTTACAAGGATAGCGCCGAAACACGAAACATTCAATGGGATGCGCTGACTGATGGCTGCAGTCACTCCCGCGCGGCGTGCCGGCAGTGTGGATCCAATGCATGGGCTAAGGACAGAGTGAAGCAGGCATCTTTTCAAGGCCTCGGTGACACATTCCACATTTCCTGTTTGATCTTCCACTCGCTGCCAGGCTCGCGATGCAGTACCAGCGCCATCTTGCCGTGCCCGTCGAAGTCGGGCTTTCCTTCCGTCGCTTTTGCCACCTGATGTTCTGTCGCCCATTCCGATGCCCAATCTCCGCATACTTGAATATCGTGAAATTCCATCTCTTCTTTTGTCACTTTGTATCCAGGACTCTTCGCCACAACGTTTTCAACCCACGCGGTGATGGTTTTTCTCCCGACAATTGGCGCCTCACCTTGCATCAAATCCACTCCGTCGTCCGCCCACATCGCCATGATTCCCGCCGTATCCATTTTCAAATGCAATTCCGTGAACTTCTTGTTGAACGCGTCAATCTCGCTCCGTGCGTCGACGTTCGAATTTCGCGCACTCATTCGAGCCCCACACAGACCCAGTAACAAACCGGCTGCCGCAACGGCTATCCAAGATCTACGCATCTGACCCTCCCCAGAGCATTTAAAAATCGACCCAAATCTATCCCATTTTGCGAAATCTGACTCTTCGCGTATGATTAAGAATTGCTCGCGACCTAGCGACGCGGCTGTATCCCCTGGCTTTGCCGGGTTGGCTGTGCAGACCGGACGCGACGAAAGGCAGCCCCATGAAACCTGGTATTCATCCCGATTATCATCCCGTAACGGTGCACTGCGCTTGCGGCCACACGTTTCAGACGCGCTCGACCATCAAGGGCGACATGCTGCGCGTGGAAATCTGCTCGAATTGCCACCCGTTCTTCACCGGCAAGCAAAAACTCGTGGACACCGCCGGGCGCGTCGAGCGTTTCACCAAGAAATACGCCGACGCCGCCGCCAAATCCACCGCCGCCAAGAAGTAGCCGGCACCCTCGAAGCTCGAAATTCGAAACGCGAAATTCGCCTGTGGTGCTAGTCTGGTTCCTCGCGCGAATTTCGCGTTTCGTTTTTCGAATTTCTTGTTCACCTCCGCGCGTGTAGAATAACCTCCCAGCGTGGCCACTCAATCTCGTATGTTCGACAGCTCGCATCCCGGCGAGCACGTCGAATCCAGCGCACCTCGCGTCACTCTCCGGAATGCTTTCGCGCATCCGTTCGATTCCGCCATCGCCGCCGCGCGCACTTGCTACGCGCCGCACCTCATCGCACCAGAAGAAATCACGGACAAGCAGCGCCTCAACATCGGCGCTGCCACTTTCTACAGCGGCCACCACACCGTTTACCAGCACGCACATTTTGAATTTGGCCTCGAAAACGTCAGCCGCCAGTTTGTCTGGTCTTTTCTTCACGCGCACCCTTTTTACAATTCCGAGCAGCAGAGCCAGCGGTACGTCCGCCTCGACCGCGCGCAAGCCTACGTGCCCTACCTCACAAATGATGATCAGCAAACGGCTTTGTTCTTCAATGAAGATTGTCGGGCAATTTACGAACAGGCCATTGTTCGCGCCTGGGATTATTACCGTCAGTTGTCAGTGGTCATCGTGAACGATGCGAGGGAGATTCTTCACGACATCTGGCACGTCAGCCCCATGTCTCATCCCAAGCGCCTCCAAAAGATCGAGCGCTCCGCCGAAAAGCGGGCCATCGAAGTTGCGCGTTATGTTCTTCCCGTCGCTGCCTTCACCACCATGGTTCACACCATTTCCGGGATCGTCCTTCACCGTCTGTGGCGCATGTGTTTGGCCTCCGACACACGGTCGGAATCTCGAATAGTCATCGAAGGCATGGTTAACGAGGTGAAGAAGATAGATCCACAGTTTTTCGAGCGCTTTGGTACGGAACCGCTCGAAGAATTACCAGAATTGAAAACAGTCCAGCAGAATCCAAACGCCGGCGAATCTTTCGCCCGCGAATTCGACTCGCAACTCAACGGAAAAACTTCCCGCCTCGTGGATTACTCGCCCAACGCGTTGCGCATCATCGCCGAATCCTACCGCGCCGTCGCTGGACTCACCGCGTCACAATGTTCCGACGCCGAGGCCCTCGACCGCCTGCTGAATCCCGCGCGCAATCTCTATCGCCTGGAAACACTCAACGTCGGCGTGCACGCGCCGATGATGCGCGCCCTCCAGCACGCCAACTACACGTTCGCCAAAAAAATCAGCCACACCGCCGACAGTCAGGACCAACGCCATCGCATGGTTCCCGGCTCGCGCCCGCTGCTCACTCTTGCCGACACGCACGAGCCCGACTACATCACGCCGATGCTTCTGGCAGCGAATCCCCGCGCAAAAGAAACTTACGACCGCGCCATGCACGACGCCTGGTCTACGAAGAATCAGCTTCTCGACCACGGCGTGCCGCTCGAAATCGCGCTCTACGTTCTCCCCAACGCCAAAGCCATTCGCCTCTACGAATCCGGCTCGCTTCTTCATCTGCTGCACAAATGGACCATGCGCACTTGCTTCAATGCTCAGGAAGAAATTTTTCAGGCCTCCATGGACGAAATCTCGCAGATCCGCGAAGTGCATCCCGAACTCGCGCGCTACATCGGCCCACCCTGCCATCTTCGCGCCGGAATCACCACACCCATCTGCACCGAAGGCTCGCATTTCTGTGGAGTCAAAGTCTGGCTCGACTTCCCCAACACCCCCCGCCGTATCTGAAACCGTGTTGCTATTTAACTCGTCATACGCAATAGCTGCGAGAGTTGAACTTTCCGCGAGTTGAGTCAATTCCCGGGGGGCCATATGTCTTCAGTACGTGGCATTTCTAGCAAGGTCGCTCATTTTCTCTTCTCCCCGTTTTCTAAGAGAGGGACGGTAGTACTTTCCCTCATCGCAATCTCTTTCGCAGCTGGCTGTGGTTCGGCAGGGCCGATTTCGATGGCGCTTTCGCCTTCTTCCACCCAAACAGACCAGGGGCAATCGATCCGTATCACCGCGACGCTGACAAATGACACCTCGACCAAAGGCGTTACTTGGAGCCTCAACGGGCCGGGCTCACTCTCAGCTCAAACACCGTCTTCGGTCATCTATGATGCGCCGTCGAATGTCTCCAGTTCTCAGGTGGCAACCGTTACCGCGACTTCCGTTGCGCAATCAACTAAGAACGCTTCCTTGGAGTTGACCGTAAATCCGCCGCCTCAGATTTCCTTTCAATCCCTGCCGAGCGGTACAACAGGCGCGGATTACAATCAGCCCATCCCCGAATCTGGCGGAACCCCACCTTTTACGTGGTCCTTGGAGATTGGGGCTCTCCCGAACGGGCTAGCCCTCAATCCAGGCACAGGGGCAATTAGCGGAACCCCTACAGGAGGAGGCACGTGGTATTTCTGGGCTCATGTCACTGACGCGGCGGGGCTATCAGCGGACCAACCTTTCCTGAGCATTGAAGTTTTCTCGAACGCCCCTCCAGGAAACCCGGTGCCGTTTGTGAACCAGCCATTGATCCCGGCCGCAGTTGCTCCAGGCGGGTCGGCCTTTACGCTGACTCTGAATGGAACGGGTTTCGTCTCAGGCGCAACCGTCAACTTCAACGGGACGCCCCTCTCGACCGCGTTCATCAGTGCGAATCAACTGTCAGCAGCAGTCCCGGCTTCAAGCATAGCCGCAACGGGAACCACTTCGATCTCCGTACGGAATCCCGGCCCCGGTGGCGGCCTCTCAAACGTGATCCTCTTTCCGGTTGCAACACCCGAAACCTCAGTGAATTTTTCCAACCCGCCAGGCTCGCCAATTCCAGCCTACGGCGCGCAATCGGTGGTCGTGAGCGATTTTAATGGCGACGGGAAGCCAGATCTTTCCGTCGGATATAGCATCTTCGTTGCCACGCTGCTCGGAAATGGAGACGGCGCTTTCACGCAGGCTCCCGGCTCGCCACTGCGATTGCAGTATCCACCTTGGGAAACCCTGGCTTCTCCGTATGCCGGCTCTCTGGCCCTGGGTGACTTCAACAATAGCGGGAAGCTAGGCTTGGCCGTTGCAGGCTCTCAAAGCTCAGACGCCACGATTTTGCTGGGCGACGGGAACGGCGCTTTCACTCCAGCGTCCACGTTTGCATACACCCAGAATTTTCCAACGGTGGGTCTCGCCTCAGGGGACTTCAATGGCGATGGGAAGCTGGATTTGGCCGCCTCGAGCGGCGGGAGTGGATTGGCGCTTGTTGTCCTCCTGGGATACGGCGACGGAGCGTTCAATCAAGTACCCAGTTCACCGTTTGGGCTTTCGCACGCAGTCTTTTCGATAGCGGTCGGCGATTTCAATGGCGATGGAAAACTGGATCTGGCGCTCAGCGGAAGTGATCTCTCAACAGGGGCGGGCAGTTTGACGATCTTCCTGGGAAACGGCGACGGGACCTTTACCCAGGCGTCCAACTCACCAATGGCGGTTGCAGCGTCATATTCCCTTGCAGTTGCTGACTTCAATGGCGACGGCAAGCTGGACCTCGCCGTTGCGAACTACGGCACAAACACCGTGACCATTGTGCTCGGAAACGGCGACGGCACGTTCACTCAGGCCACCGGTTCACCAATTCCCGTGGGGAATCAACCATACGCAATCGCCGCGGGCGATTTCACGGGGAACGGGAAGCTAGGTCTGGCCGTAGCAAACTTTGGCGACAACAACGTGTCCATCTTGCTGGGTAATGGCGATGGGTCGTTTACCCAGGGGGCCAGCGCGCCAACTCCCGTCGGGAAAGGCCCGATTTCGCTTGCCGTTGGCGATTTTAACAGTAGCGGGCGACTTGGCCTGGCCGTGACGAATATCACAGATGGCACGGTTTCGATTCTGGTGCAGCAATAATTTAAAAGGCTTGACGCTGGACCTATGCCATAAGAGACGCTCTCGAGTTCACCGTTGCAGGGCTCGAAACCACAACTTTGCCTCGCCCGTCTAACAGACTAAGGAGGCCCTTTCATGCCGTCAGCCCTCAGGTCTTCTCTGGTGCTTCTTTCATCGGCACTGCTGTTGTCTACGCCTACGCTTGCTTACGACACGCCGCTCTCGGAGCAGGCAGTGCGCGAAGCGTACTTCCTTGGGCAACGGCGCGACGAATCGATGTACGGCTTCCTGAACAAGTACACGAAGGTTCTTCCTCCTCCCAAAACCGGGCCGAGCATCCATTCCGTTACTTTCCTCACGCCATTCGCTCTTCTTGTTCAGTATTCTAGCCAGCAAGCCAATTACAGTGCCCAACAAGCAGCAATTGATCACAAGGGCCATGACGAAATAGTCGAAATTCGGATCGAGATTCTGCTCACGCAATCTTATGGCGCCATCCTCAGCACGCCTAAGGCGTCCCGCTCCGGCGCTCCCCTAGGTTTCCAAATGCGTTCCCCCGAGTTCTGGCGTGCGTTCAAGTACCGCATCTTCGACGGCGATGAGGAGATCACCACCGATGACCTCACGGGCGAGCCTCAATTCCTGTGCTCCGAGGGCGGTTGCATTCTGACAGGCGCCACCGTATACATCCGCTTCCCTGCGCCGGCCTTTACGTCTGACTCGGCGGCCATCGAAGTCACTCCCCGCGAAGGCGACCCTGTCTCCGTCGACTTCGACCTTTCCTCCTTCCGCTGACTCTGCAGGAGGCTGGCTCCCTTAGTGATGCAAAACGCACCACCGGCGCGGGCGCCGGCCTTTCGTAAAAGAACGAGTGGATCGGAGCCGATCACCATCCAATTCGTCCCAACCGGCTGGCCTTCCTCTGGCCATGTGCCGTTCTCAGATTCCTAGTACGCCCCTTTTCTCATTCCGGCATCCTTCAGCAGCGGCGCGTCCAACGGTCGCGGCTCCTATCATGGGATGGCGGCTGCTTTATCGGGTAGCAGGTCTGGCTGCAATCTAGGAGCGCCAGCGGAGGGTCACGGGGCCGTCCATGGGATGGACCATGGGGGCGCCGGTGCGGCGGGACTCGAGGAGGTTGGCCTTTAGGGCGAAATACCACTTGGCCTGGCGGTCGGCGTCGTCAATCAGCATGAGGCGAGGGTTGTGCTTCAGGCCTTCCGCTTGCTGGATCATGGTTTCCTGGTCCTGGCGTAGAAACGTTTTCGCGAAGGGCCGGAACAGAACGACGGGCAGAGGCAGGTTCCAAGCGGCGACGAAATCGATGCGGCACAGATCGCGGCGGACGGGAGTCACCGTCGCGCGGCTGGAAAACCAGAGCTTGCCGCTCTGATCGATTTCCGTGCGCAGATTGGGCAGCACGAAATCGATTGTGGTGGTCACGGGCTCACCGGTGATTTTCTTGAGCAATTGATACGGGGCGCTGTTCGCGCTGGGCGAGTGCGGACTCATGCGGAAACCGTTGGGGATGGGCTCGAACTGCTTGGCTTTTTCGTGAATGCTGGCGCGCTTGCGCCAGAACCAGGACTGATGCACGAACGGCCCGTGCGCGGGGTCCATCAGGCCGATAATTCCGTGGTCCATGTGCGACGGCAGCTCGCACGACAGGTGCGTGATTCTGTACTTCTCGCTGAAAACCCTGAGCGCCGGGGATTCGGGGATCTTCTCTGGCAGTCGCATTCCCGGCGCGTTCATGTAGACCCAGATGTAGCCGTCGCGCTCTTCGCAGGGATAGTGTCCTGCGAAGATGCGCTCGATTTTCAACTTGTCTTGCGAAGTGAGAGAAGGAATCTCGACGCACTGTCCGCTGCACGCGTCAAAGCGCCAGCCGTGGTAACTGCATTCGACAGTGTTGCCTTCCACGCGGCCGTAGGACAGGGGGATTCCGCGGTGCGGGCAGGCGTCCCGCATCGCAAAAGCTGTTCCTTCGGCCGTGCGTCCTAGCACCAAGGGCACTTCCAGGAGAAGCGCCTTCGTGAGTTTTTGGTGGCGCATCTCCGTGCTCCGCGCCGCCGGATACCAAAAATCCCAGAGAAAACCGGGATCTGCCTCGCGCGCCGGTTCTTGACCGGCCGCCGGTTCCGTCTGCAGGATCGTTCGAGTGGCTTCGCTCATGGTCTAGGCGAATCGTAGTACAGCGCGTCGCGTCTCAGCAACCGGGCGGCGCATCTAATTGCATGTTTCGTGGTTCGGCAGTATTCTTTGTGTAGAGCCTAACGATGTACGCCGCGTTTTATTAGCTGAGTCGCCTTTCGCTCCCCTGGGGAGTGCCTCAAACCACTCTTTCCATTTTCGATGTTCTAATGCCGATTTTCCAAAAGGATTTGCCATGGCCGTACTTACATTGACTGAAAAATTGGATCAGCTCGATTCGCGCTACGAGGAGATGACGCAGCAGCTCTCCTCGCCGGAAGTGGTGAGCGACTCGGCGCGCTTTCAGAAAATCGCCAAGCAGCACGCCGAGCTGGAAGAAATCGTCGCCAAGCACCGCGAGTATAAACAGATTCAAAAAGACCTCGCCGGGGCGCACCAGTTGTTCCTCGAAGCGGACGACGCCGAGATGAGACAGATGGCGCATGAAGAGGAGAAGTCGCTCGCAGCGCGCAAAGAGACCGTCGAGCGCGAGCTGAAGCTTTTGCTGCTGCCGAAGGATCCCAATGACGAGAAGAGCGTGCTGATTGAAATCCGCGCCGGGACAGGCGGCGACGAAGCGGCACTTTTCGCGGCGGAACTGTTCCGAATGTATTCGCGCTATGCGGAGACGCAGGGCTGGAAAGTGGAGATTCTCGAAAGCTCACCGTCTTCGCTCGGCGGCATGAAAGAAGTGGTTGCGGCGATTCAAGGCAACAAGGTCTATTCTAAGTTGAAGTATGAAAGCGGCGTACACCGCGTGCAGCGCGTTCCGGCCACGGAGCAGCAGGGGCGCATCCACACTTCTGCAGCCACCGTTGCGGTGCTGCCCGAGGCCGATGAAATTGACATCAAGATTGAAGCAAAGGATTTGCGCATTGATACGTTCTGCTCTTCCGGTCCGGGCGGGCAGTCCGTGAACACCACGTATTCCGCGGTGCGCATCACACATCTTCCGACAGGGCTGGTTGTTTCGCAGCAGGACGAAAAATCGCAAATCAAGAACCGAGCCAAGGCCATGCGTGTCCTGCGCGCACGGCTTTATGAGCTTGAACAGGAAAAGCAACAGGCGGCCATTGTGGCGGAGCGCCGCGGGCAAATCAAAACCGGCGACCGCTCGGAAAAAATTCGCACGTACAATTTTCCGCAGAACCGCGTGACGGACCACCGCATCGGGCTGACGCTGCATCAATTGACAGACGTCATGGACGGCAAACTTGCTCCGCTGGTGGACGCGCTGGTTTCTCATCACGAAGCGGAGCGGCTGCAGCAGGAACTGGCTGAGGCGTAACGGGCTTGGATGAAAAACGCCTCCCAACAGAAATCCATCCGCGCGATGCTGAAATTGGGCATAGCCGAGTTGCGCGACGCGCAGGTTCCTTCGCACACGCTCGCCGCGGAATTGTTGCTCCTACATGTGCTGGGCCGCGACCGCACATGGATTTATGCGCATCCAGAAGAAGAGATCGCGGCCCCGGTCGCTGAGCGTTATTCGGAACTCGTTCGCCGACGCGGCGCGGGCGAGCCGACGCAGCATCTCACGGGCAAGCAGGAATTTTGGGGGCTGGAATTTGAAGTCACACCGGACGTTTTGATTCCGCGGCCGGAAACAGAGCATGTTATTGAAGTCGCGCTGGATCGCCTTGCGGTTCGCGAACTGCGCGCAGGGCGGCGTCAAAAAAGCGATGGCGCGGGCCTGAAAATCGTGGACATCGGCACGGGCTCCGGTTGCCTCGCCATTGCGCTGGCGAAGGAACTCCCTTGCGCAGCGATCGTCGCCACAGATATTTCTGCCGCGGCCCTCGCCATGGCTCGACGTAACGCGGCACGCCATGGCGTCGCGAATCGCGTGCATTTTGTGGAAGCAGACTTACTGGACAGAAGGGGCGAGTGGCGAGTGGCGGGTGACGAGCAAGAGTCGCCAGTCCTGCAGCTCTCTTTCGATCTCATTGTTAGCAATCCCCCCTACGTTGGGCGGCGTGAAGCCGCATCGCTGATGCGCGAAGTTCGCGAGCATGAGCCGGAAATCGCGCTTTATGGCGGCGAAGAAGGCTATGAATTCTATGCCGGTCTCATCGCGCAATCGGCGAAGTATCTTCTGCCGCGGGGGATTCTCGTTCTCGAACTCGGCCACAACAGCTTGCCCGCAGTGCAGCCTCTGCTTGACGAATCTACATGGACCAAGGTCGGGGTGACCAATGATCTTGGCGGAATCCCCCGCGTCCTCGCCGCCGAAAAGTTGTAGCCACACGCCCTATCTGTTGTCGCCCGCAAATTGCGGGCGTAGGCTAGGGCCATGCCGGAGCTGGCACGATTTCGGGCGAAGCATGGGCCGCTGGAAGAGCGGGCGGCGGATTCGGTGGCGTCCATTCTGCATGTGGACATGGACGCATTTTTTGTGTCGGTGGAATTGCTGGACCGGCCGGAACTGCGTGGCAAGCCCGTTGTTGTCGGCGGACAGAAGGATCAGCGCGGAGTGGTTTCTGCGGCGAGCTATGAAGCGCGGAAATACGGAATTCATTCGGCGATGCCGCTCCGAACCGCGGGACGGCTTTGCCCGCACGCGATTTTCCTGGATGGCCACCACGAGAAATATGGCGAGTGGAGCGACCGCGTCGCGACAATCCTTGCCAAATTCTCGCCGGTCGTGGAAATGGTTTCGATTGACGAGGCTTACCTCGATCTGGCGGGGACCGCGCGGTTGCACGGGCCGCCGTTTGCAACTGCGGACAAACTGCTTCGAACGATTACGCGAGAGACGGCGCTTCCCTGCTCCGGCGGACTCGCGACGACGCGACTCACGGCCAAAGTAGCTTCCGACCAGGCGAAGCCGCGGGGGCTCGTGTGGGTTCCGCCGGGGTGCGAAGCGCGCTTCCTGGCGCCGGTGTCAGTGCGAAAGATTCCTGGCATTGGCGAAGTGACGGAGCGAGCTTTGCGAGCGCTCGGCATCGACACCGTGGAGCAACTTGCAGCTGTCCCGCAGGAAAAGCTGGAAAAGATTTTTGGGCAGTGGGGAGACGCGCTCTATCGCAAGGCGCGCGGCGGCGACTCCTACGAATTCGTGATTGACGCGGAGCCGAAGTCCATTTCGCACAATCTCACGTTTGGCGAAGATAGAGACGATGGGAACGAGATGGCCACGGTTCTCAGCCACCTTTCGCAAAAAGCTTGTAAGCGGCTGCGCGAGGCGGGGCTGGCAGCGCGAACGCTCACGCTGACGATTCGCTACACTGGATTCGAGACGCACACTCGCGCGAAGACACTCGGGGAGCCGACGCAACTCGATGCTGACATTTACGCCGTGTTCCAGGAGCTGTTTAGGAAGCACCGCGACGTGAATAGGAAGGTCCGTCTGCTCGGCGTGAGCTTGAGCAACTTCACTCACGGCAATGCGCAGCTCGATTTGCTGGAAAAAGAGCGCCGCGAGAAGCTCGATAAGCTAACGAAAGCCGCCGACCTTTTGCGCGACCGTTTCGGCTTCGGTAAAGTCCAGTTCGGCGGCTCTTTGTCGGCCGACGGCCTAGACCACAACCGCGAGGACTAGCGGAAGTCGCAGAGAAAGCCCGCATTTCCGGGCATAACCTCACTCAATGGCCTATACTCTTACTTCCGTTTAGGTATTCCTGTGACCACAAGCTCGTCCCCATCTCCGGGTGTCTCCTCTTCGGCTCCTGCCGGGGGCGCAACGAATCGTGTGCGTGAATTCTGGCAGCGGGTAAGCGAAGGGCGTCAACTCGACGATCTATGGTCTCAATTTGCGGCGGATGCGCGCGCCAGCTATGGCTTCTACGGGAAAGACGTCGATTGGGAAGAAATCCAGAAGCTGCCGCGGTGGCACCAGCCGTTCCACATCGCCAAAGACATTTTCTGGGCGATGCTGATTAAAATGACGCCGGCGCGGCGCGTGCTGCTGCTGATTGCAATTGTGATGCTGTTCCTGTCGGGATTTAAGTTTCAGTTCGGACGGAACTTCTCATTCGACGTAAATCTAGTAGGGGTCGCAGCTTTGATCTTCCTGCTGCTCCTTTCGCTGGAGCTGGCCGACAAAGTGACGATGAAACGCGACCTGGAAATCGCGCGCGAGATTCAAATGTGGCTTGTGCCTTCCGAGCCGCCGGAAGTGCCGGGGGTGGACATTGCTTTTGCGACGCGGCCGCAGAATTCGGTCGCAGGCGATTATTACGACGCGTTTTATCCGGATGACCGGCGCGACCGGCTGGTGGCGGTGATTGCGGACGTGGCCGGAAAGAGCGTACCCGCGGCGCTTTTGATGGCCACCCTGCAAGCCAGTTTGCGCACAATTGCTGGCGAAGGAGTGCCGGTGGCGGAACTGGTGACGCGGTTGAACCGCTACGCATCAGCCTACAGTTTGGATGGGCGGCGATTTACGACCGCGGTTTTGTGCGACTACGATCTGGCCTCGCGGCAGCTCACCTATGTGAACGCAGGGCACAACGCACCGATTCTGAGGCGCGCGAATGGCACATTCGAAACTCTGGAAGTTGGCGGCCTGCCGCTGGGAATCCAGCGGGGAGCGGAATACCAAACCGCCACCTTAGAATTGCGGCCGGGCGACGCGTTGATTTTCTTTACTGATGGCGTCGTGGAGGCGTTCAACCAATCGGGCGAAGAGTTTGGCAATACGCGCTGGCAGGGAGCGATTCGCAACCTACCAGACTGGAATGCGCAAGAGACGCTGCAGTTCCTGATGAAACGCGTGGATGAATTCGTGGGCGCTACGCGGCAGTCGGACGACATTACCTGCCTGGTGTTCCGCAGCAAATAAGCCGAAACTTCGTGGTTTCTCTCTACGTCATTCGGCGTCACGGTGGGCGTGGGCTGGGCGCGCATTGTGGTGAGGTGTCTTTTAGGCCCCGGAGGACGCATTGGACAAACGGAACATCTGAAAAGCCGGGAACCGTCTGTTTTCGGCTACGAATACCGCATAATGGATTTATGACCGCGCGAGAGCTGGCCAATTCGATTTGCGAAATGCTGCAGCGCAACAAGCATCAGGCGCTGCTGGTGGGCGGGTGTGTACGCGACCTTCTGCTGGGACGAGAGCCGGCGGATTACGACGTGGCTACGGATGCGACGCCAGTCGAAGTTGTGGGCCTTTTTCCAGAAAGCGTGGCGGTAAGCGCGCAGTTTGGCGTGATTCTAATCCCGAAGAACGGCTTGAAAGTGGAAGTGGCAACATTCCGCTCGGACATTGGCTACAGCGACGGCCGGCATCCAGACCGCGTGGTCTATTCGAAAACGCCGCAAGAGGACGTGCAGCGCCGGGACTTCACGATTAACGGGTTGCTGATGCGGCACGATAACGGCGAAGTGCTGGACTTCGTCGGCGGACAGAAGGATCTCAGCACGGGAGCGATCCGCGCGATTGGCGATCCTGAACTTCGCTTTGCGGAAGACAAGCTAAGAATGATGCGGGCCGTGCGTTTTGCGGCGCGGTTCGGGTTCGAAATTGAGCCGGCCACGTTCCGCGCGATTCGCCCCCACGTCACGGAGATCCAACAAGTCTCTCCGGAACGTTTGCGCGAAGAACTCACAAAGATGCTTACCGAAGGCGCCGCGCGCCGCGCTTTCGAATTGCTCGATCAGACATGGCTGCTCGGTCAAGTGCTGCCGGAAATCGCGGCGATGAAGGGCGTAGAGCAGCCGCCGGAATTTCACCCCGAAGGCGACGTGTGGATTCATACGTGCCTGATGCTCGAACAACTTGCAAAAGGCGCTTCCACCACGCTGGCCTGGGGTGTACTGTTGCACGACGTTGGGAAGCCGCCCACGTTCCAATCGGCGGAAGAAACGGGCGACCGAATCCGCTTCAATCACCACGTGGACGTGGGCGTGAAAATGGCGGAAGCGATTTGCCGGAGGCTGCGCTTTTCGCACGAGGAGACCGAGCAGATTACGGCGCTCGTCGAAAATCACATGCGGTTTGGTTCGGTGGAGGCGATGAAGAAGGCCACGCTGAAGCGCTTTGTGCGGTTGCCGCGCTTCGACGAGCACATGGAATTGCATCGGCTCGACTGCCTATCCAGCCACCGCCACTTGGACTCATACGAGTTTGTCCAGCACTTCCTGGACGAGACGCCGCCCGAGCAGGTGCGGCCGCAACGGCTTCTGACGGGGAACGATTTGCTGGCGATGGGCCTCGAGCCCGGCCCGGAGTTTGCACGAATTCTAAGGGGTATCGAGGACGCCCAGCTCGAGGGACAGCTAAGAACCAGGGAAGAGGCCAAGGAGTACGCAGCCAGAAACTTTGAAGGAAAGAGAGGAAAAACAGATTGACTTGGCGCCACCGTAAGCCACAGGAAATGAACAGCTTACGGCAATACTTGCAACTGAATAGGATTTGCGCTAATATGTGAGTGTACATGACTAAGATTTAGTGCTAACGGACCTCGCATTCTTACGCAACCTTTGCAGTTCGGTGGCATCTAATCGCGAATAGAGGGCTTCAAGATACCCTCTGATGGACTGGGGACAATATGGCTGAGAAGAAACTTCTTATACCGGAGGTTCTGCCGATCCTGCCGGTGCGCGACACGGTGCTCTTTCCGGGTGCCATGCTGCCGCTGACCGTAGGACGCGAAAGCTCTCTGGCGCTCGTTGGTTCCTTGCAGGGCGACGATAAGCTGCTGGGTGTGGTCGCCCAGCTCGATCCGCGAATTGAGGATCCGGCTGCTGCCGACCTCCATAAGGTGGGAACCATTGCGCGGGTGCATAAGACCGTAAAGATGCCCAACGGCAATGTGGTGGTCTTTCTGGAAGGGCTGCAACGCATCCAGATTGTGGAGCTGGTGAATCTGCGACCGTTCTTAAAGGCACAGGTCAAGCCCGAGCCGGACATCATCGGAGAAGTGGATGCGGAACTGGAGGCCTTGCAACGCAACGCGCAGGACTTGTTCCGTGAAGTCGTGAGCCACTCGCCGCAACTGTCCGATGACCTGCAGTCCAAGGCCATGAGCATTGAGGATCCCGGCGAGTTGTCGGACTTCATCGCCGGCATGCTGCCTTCGCTTTCTACGCTTTTGCGACAGGAATTGATCGAGACGCCGAGCGTTCGCAAGCGGTTGGAAATCCTGATCCGCGAGCTTTCCAAGGAACTGGAAGTTCTGGAGCTGCGCTCGAAAATTCACGAACAAGTCCAG
Source organism: Candidatus Acidiferrum sp. (assembly GCA_035280065.1). GTDB lineage: Bacteria > Acidobacteriota > Terriglobia > Acidiferrales > UBA7541 > Acidiferrum. The sequence continues at coordinate 52,193 of DATEGO010000074.1, read as the reverse complement.
GAACAGGTGAGCCAAAACCAGCGCGAATACCTTCTGCGCGAACAGATGAAGGCAATTCAGAAGGAGCTGGGCGAATCGGATGATTCGACGCAGGAAATCGATGAGCTGCGCAAGAAAGTGGAAGAAGCGGGAATGCCGGCGGAAGCCAAGAAAGAATGCGATCGCGAACTAAAGCGGCTGGCGAAGATGACGCCGGCTTCGGCGGAGTATATGGTTTCGCGCACGTACCTGGAATGGATGACGTCGCTGCCGTGGAGCAAGTCCTCTGGCGCGACGGAGATCGACATTCCGAAAGCGCACGCGATTCTCGAAGAAGATCATTACGATTTGCAGAAAGTAAAAGAACGCATCCTCGATTACCTGGCGGTGAAGAAGCTGCAGCCCGGAATGAAGGGGCCGATTCTGTGCTTTGTCGGCCCTCCGGGCGTGGGCAAAACTTCGCTGGGCAAGTCCATTGCGCGTTCGCTGGGACGCAAGTTCGTGCGCATCGCGTTGGGCGGCATGCACGATGAGGCGGAGATTCGCGGCCATCGCCGGACGTACATCGGCGCGCTGCCAGGCCAAGTCATTCAAGGGCTGAAGCGCGCGGAAACCAACGATCCGGTAATGATGCTGGACGAGGTGGACAAGCTCGGGCGCGACTTCCGCGGCGATCCTTCCTCGGCGTTGATGGAAGTGCTCGACCCAGAGCAAAACAACGCGTTCCGGGATCACTATCTGGACGTGCCGTTTGATTTGTCAAAGGTGTTGTTCATCGCTACGGCCAACTGGATGGATCCCATTCCGGAGCCGCTGCGCGACCGCATGGAGATCATCGAACTACCCGGCTACACCGGCGAAGAGAAGCTGCACATCGCCCACAAATACCTTATCCCGAAGCAGGCTTCCGAGCACGGCTTGAAAGTGGACGAACAGATCCAATTCACCGACGAGGGGCTCCAAGAGATCATTCACAGCTATACGCGCGAAGCGGGCGTCCGCAACCTCGAGCGCGAAATTGCCACTATCACGCGAAAGCAAGCGCGCAAGATCGCCGAAGGCAAAACAGAAAAGATGGTCGTGACGCCGGAAGTGGTGCGCGAATTCCTGGGCGTGCCGAAGTTCCGCACGGAAAAGGAGGTCGAGGAACGCGTCAAGCGGCCGGGCGTCGCGGTGGGGCTGGTGTGGACGCCGGTGGGCGGCGACATCATCTTTATCGAAGCGACGCGGATGCGCGGCGGCAAGCAGTTCACCATGACCGGGCATCTCGGCGAGGTGATGCAGGAGTCCATGACCGCGGCTTTGACGTGGACACGCGCCAACGCGGACCGCTACGGTATCGACCCGGACTTTTTCCGCAAGCAGGATATCCACATTCACGTACCATCGGGCGCGGTGCCGAAGGACGGCCCGTCGGCGGGAGCAGCAATGGTAACGGCATTGGTCAGCCTGCTCAGCGGGCGCCCGGTGAAGGATCGCCTTGCCATGACCGGTGAAATGACGCTGTCAGGTGTGGTGCTGCCGATCGGTGGCGTGAAGGAAAAAGTGCTGGGAGCCAAGCGCGCGGGGATCAAGGAAGTTTTGCTGCCCGCGGACAACGAGCCGAACGTGGTGGCGGACCTGACGCCGGAGATCCTTGGCGACATCAAAATCACCTACGTGCACACGCTCGACGAAGTGCTCGAACACGCGCTTCAAAAGGAACCGGTGGCCGCACCACTGGCTCCCGAGCCGGAACCGAAAGGCAAGCGCATGGGACCGGAAAGCCCAAGAGCAATTCACTAAGGAACCGTGATTGGTGACTGGTGACTCGTGAGAGGCACCTGTTCCCCAATTCGTGAACGGTTCGGATGAAGAGACAGAAAGGCCCGGCAGAGTATGCTGGGCCTTTTTCTTAGGCCACATTCGCAAAGATGATGACAGACTCCTGCTACCATGTACCCCAAAGTCATGGCCTCAGGAAGGCAATCAAAGGCAAATCTCGCTGCGGAGCGGGCGCAGCAACTCCACGAAGCGCTGCTTCGCGAGCGCGTTGTACCTCGCTTTGTGGATACTTATGTCCTAGAGAATAGCCGTCAGGCATTGCAAGTCCATGCGGTGATGTACCGCGACTTGCTGGCGCTGTTGCAGCGAGAGGCACTGCTTGAGTTGAGTGTGCGCGCTCTTGAGATCATATGCGATGAGCCCCGTGCGCACGGCCGGTCCAAGCCGCACCCTATGCCTCGGCGAGAGGCCGCGTTGTTTCGAAAGAAGTTTCTGGCGGCGCTGGTGCGGCAGCAAGGCTGGAACATGGGCGAAGCGCTCGATTTTCAGCGAGATTTTCAGTTGTACGAGGATTTGCTCTCCCGAACTCCGCGAACCAGGCGCAGTCGCAAGCCGTTTGAAGCGGCGAATCATCCCTATGTTGATCGCTGCGCGTTTCTGCTGGACTCTTCGTTCCTGGAGCAAGCGCGCGTGGCGGCCAGCCGGGCGTTGACGGAATTGGAAAACCTCGCCACGCAAGTGTGCGAGCCGGAGAAGTCCGAGAACAATCCGGCCTTGAAGAACTAATCGTCCAAAACTTTGGCATTAAACAGGGACTGGCCCCCCAAAGCACTATGAAGCGCGAAGAGCGTAAGAGCAACGATGGCCATCATGCCGGCAATAGCTCCAGAGGCGTACCATCGGCTCAAATGCGTAGTCATCGGGAAAGTGACCAGCATGTTCTGCACGACGAGTCCGACAACAAGACCGAGCAAGCCAAAGCGCCGAAGGACTAAATAGATGGAAAGCCAGATGACCGCCGCGGCTAGAAAGGTCATCCAGAAATAATCGCCCCCTGTGTTCGTAATGGCGCCCAGGAAGACGATCACGATGGCTGCGATCCAGTCCTTCTTAACCAAAAGCCGCACTAAGAAAAGAACGAAGAAAATCGCCAGCGAGTAAACCACGAAGATCCAAGTGTAAGCAAAGACCGAGCCAAGCGTTTGCTTTACGCCGAGTAGCGACTCCATGGATGGAGTGCCCGGCAGAGGCGGCGCGCCACCAAAGAGCGGAAGGAAAACGTTGTCCGCGGACTCAAACACTCCGAGCAAAACGCCGTAGGTCATGCCAATCAAAATGTCGCGGCCGACAAGAGGATCCCGAATCTTCCCGCTAATCAAACGCACCCAGCCAATCAACGTATGGGGATCGCGTCGGCGGACGAACGGCTCGAGTCCGAAATAAAGCATCCGCGCCAGGGTAGAGACAAGGAAAGCCCAGGCCAGCCCCAGCACGACCGTTCCGAACTCACCCATCGAGGCCAGGTGATGCGCCTGCAGCGCCCACATCACAAGAAATACGAAGAAAAGAAAATTGGCCAAGCGCCAAGAGCCGGCTTCGTCTCCCCGTTTTTGCCGAACGTTTCTCTTGACAATCAAGATGCTCCCAAAAAGCACGGCGCCGAACAGCACGATCCAGATGATGCTGGCGAGCTGTTGATGAGCTGACGCAGGATGCAGCCGATCACGATACGGGTTAGCCCAAGGAAACAAAACTCGGAAATAAACCGGCTTCCCTCGATAAGCCGCGGCCTCCACACGCTCTGTCACCTGAATCGGCGTGGTGATTTCACGGGTCCATGCCGCGCGCATATCGGAATACAAAAGGTCCGACCACTCGGGTGTAGCGAGCGTGAACTTGGACGAATCGAGGCCCGCAGCAGAGAAGAGCGGAGACCAATCCGGCGGAGGAGAGGGGCCTTTGGGGGGATCGTACTCCGGCGGGATGCGCTTGAAAAGCAGCAGCCGGCCTTGAGTGTCCAGAAATACGCTGATCATGCCGGTTACATCGGACGGCGGCACCCATGGCGTGATGACGCCTGAGCCGAAATTGTTGAAGAAATTGTCCGACTGCATCTCCCGCGGGCTTTGGCGATACCAGAAAATTACCGTAGCGGGACGATCCGAGCCAAGCCGCTGCCAGCGCGTTTGGGATTTGTCGTGTTCTTGAATGTAGTTGAGATAGTCATAGTCCGTGAAGAACCCATGGGCAGTGTCCGCCGGCGCATCTGTGAATCCCAGCTGCTGAACGATTTCCTGCGAACGCGCGAGAAGGACGTCGGACGGCTTTTCGAGCGGCGTGAGATTTTGCACGCGGTATCGGTCGGCCAGCATCATGTGCACGACGAGGCCGAGCAGCACCGTTGCAACGAGCGTCAGCCCCAACCACGGCCTGATCCCTTCCGTGCTTCCCGCCGCAGCGACCATTTGGGGCGATGGAGTCTCGCCCGCTGCCAGCGCGGCGGCGAGAGGATCGCCACCGGGAAGAGCCGCGGCGACCTGCAACGCGGAAGCAGGCCTTTTGTCGGGATCGGCTTCAAGACAGCGGAGAATCACTCGTTCGACTAAAGGGTCAAGATCGCGAACCAGCGCCGAGGGGTTGGTGATGGTGCCGGATTCGCGCAGGCTCACCAACTCCTGAAGAGTCGTGGCCTCGAAAGCGCGCTTGCCCGTGAGAATTTCGTAGAGGATAAGGCCAAGGGAATAGATGTCGCTTTTGGTTGTGACTTCCCTGCCGGCAAGCTGCTCGGGCGCCATATAGGCGGGTGTTCCGGCGCGGGCCTCTTCGCCTTGGATGCTGACGGCGAGGCCTGCCAGCCCGAAATCGGTGATGCGGATTTTCCCTGCTCCGTCCAGCATCACGTTGGCGGGCTTCAGGTCGCGGTGAATCACGCCGCGTTCGTGCGCTGCGGCAAGGCCGGCGCAGATTTGGCGGGCAATCTCAGTAGCTTTGTCCGGCGAAAGACGACCGATGCGGCGAACAACAGAAGCTAAATCTTCGCCGTCGACGTACTCCATCGTCAGGAAAAGAGTCCCGTCCGCTTCGCCGATGTCAAAAACGCGGCAAACGTTGGGATGAGAGACCTGGCGCGCGTTGCGGACTTCGGCATGGAAGCGCGAGAGCGCTGCGGCGTCCTGGGAAAGTCTTTCTGGGAGAAACTTCATCGCCACGATTTGGCCGAGCGTCAAGTCCTCTGCGCGAAAAACTTCACCCATGCCGCCCCGGCCCGCCAGCGCCACGATGCGATAGCGCTCCGCAAGGATTTGCCCAGGGGTAAACCGCCCGCCGCCAATGGCGTCGGAGCTGGTCAGCGGATTCGGAGTTGCCGGGGACCGCGGGCTGCGAGAAGGCGTCGAAGGCGGCTTGCGCGGCGTAGACGAGGCAGGAGCAATGGTTTCGCCCTCGAAACTGCCGCCATGATCCATCAGCGTGGTTCCAGCGTCTGAATCCATCGCCTGGCCGCAGGACGAGCAGAACTTCGCCGTCGCAGAACCTTTTGCGCCGCACGTCGGGCAAAACATGAGAGGGTTGAAATTCTAACATTGGTCCGAGGCGCACCGCGAACGCGGACCTGTTAACTCAAGGAATACGCTCGACCTGCACGGCCGTTCCGTATGCGAGCACTTCCGTTACGCCTTGCATCACTTCCGTAGCGTCGTAGCGCATCGCAATGACAGCATTAGCTCCGTGTTCACCCGCGTGCTGCAAGAGCAGCTCAAAAGCATCTTCTCGCGTTTTCTCACATAGGTTCGTCAGCAATGTGATATTGCCGCCGACGATGGTTTGCAGCGCGGCTCCCAGATTTCCAATAATGCTGCGCGAGCGCACCACGATTCCCCGCGTGATTCCGAAGTTCCTCACAATCCGGAATCCAGGCAACTCGACTCCCGATGTAACCATCCCCGCGTCGACTCTTGGCATTGGACTCTCCTTGAACGAATAGAACAGAGCAACCAACGGGCCCTGAGAACAACTACGCTGAAACACCCCATGAGATAACCCGACAATCGAAGCCCATCAGCTAACCATTAACGAGTGCGATTCTAACCGCTCGGCTGCCCCTCCGCGAAGAATCTTCCTCTGCTATTCTCTGGAAAGTGGATACGCTCTTTTACTTGCTGACAACCATACAGATTCTTCTCGGAACGTACCTTGTTTGGCAGGGTGTGGAGTGGCTTGGTTACGTGCGCCGCCGGCTCCGTTCCGATCCGGGATTCTTCGCGCCGCGTGTGGCGTTACTGTGCCCGTGCAAAGGAGTGGAACCGGGGCTCGAACGCAACCTCATTGCGCTGACCGAATTCGAACGCCAGAACTACGAAATCTTTTTCATCCTGGCTTCTGAAAAAGATTCGGCGAGAAGCATCATTGAAAGGGTGGCGCGAAGTTCCCGCGTCAAAGCCAATATCGTGATCGCCGGGCACCCGATTAATTGTGGCGAGAAGGTGAACAACCTGCGAGCGGCGATTGAGCAACTGCCGGAAGATTTTGAAGTGCTGGTGTTCGCCGATTCCGATGGCCGTCCCGGAAAACACTGGCTACACCATCTCGTGGCGCCCCTGGCGGACTCCAGACTCGGAGCCAGCACGACCATGCGGTGGCTGGTGCCGAATGTGGGGAGCCTGCCAACGCTGATTCTCGCGGCGTGGAACGCTCCGATTGTCACCATGCTGGGTGAAAAAGCCAGGAATTTCTGTTGGGGCGGGGGCACCGCAATTCGCCGAAGCACGTTTGAGCAATGCGGGGTGCTCGAGGAATGGAAGGGTTCCGTCAGCGATGATTATTCGCTGACGCGCGCATTGGAACACACCGGACGATCCGTCGTGTTCATTCCGGAAGCCCTGACGCTCTCCTACGTGGAAACTGACTTTGAGGGGTTGCTCGAATTCACCAGCAGGCAAATCCTAATTACGCGCATCTACTCTAACAAAATGTGGAGAGCTGCCGCGCTCACCCATCTTTTGTATTGCGCGACGTTGGTGTTAGGCATCTACCTGACTGTGACTACGCTGTCCGCGGGAAGGCCGGCCTTCCAGCTCGTTTTGCTGACGTTCCTGCCGTTGCTCCTGTCGTCCATCCGCGGAGTGTTGCGCTTAACAGGCGTGACGGAAGCGCTGCCGGCCGCGCGGGCACAAATCATGGCGCAGGCGTGGAGTTACCTCCTGCTGACCCTTTTCGTACCTTTCCTTTACCTGGCGAACTTTGTTCACTCATTGGTCACACGGAAGACCCGGTGGCGCGGCGCGATATATGAGCTCATCAGCCCTCAGCAAACGAAGGTTATCCGGAATTGAAGATTTCCTTAGATTCCACAGACTTTTCCACAGCACCTTGAGCGACTTTTTTGTCAGGACCTGTGAAAGCTGTTTATGATCGTTTGTTCAATGCAAATTTGAAGTACGCCATTCGTAAGAAACCGGCCGATTGTTTCGTGGAAAAAATTCGCGGGTCGTGAAAATCCTACCAGTACGCCGGTAACGGTACCGCCTTGAAACGCGTGCAAGCCTCCCTTTTTGAGTCATTTACATATTCTCTGCCGCGGAAGAATGGTTGCAAGTCAGCTTTAGTTCGGCGAACCGTCCACATGACGGATTTTCAGGGAGTTCTGCCCATCCCTGCTTCTTTGCCGTTCATTGGGTAATAAGTACCCGTTGCTAGCCAGCGTTTCGTTCACCTTCGGGCGACTTACCCATTCGGGGTCCTGCCTCGTCGAGGGGCGCTAGAACTAAAAAAACTCAATGGCTTCGGTCCGTTCACGAGGCTGCTTTCCTAGGGGGTGCACGTGAAGGTGATCCGCAGAAGTGCCCATGCGCATCAATTGTTAGCCGCTCGTCCTGTGTCCCACCGTAATACCTACTTCTTCTACGAAAAGAATTCCGGAGTGGCCCATTTTCATGTACAAGCCGGACCCGACGGCCGCCTTCCCGTAGATCAAGCAGCAGGTTTGCTCGCCATGCATTGCCTTGTTCGGGGGCAAAGCCCGTGTGATTACGCCGTTTTGGTGCAGGCCGAAAACCAAGTTTTGGAAAACCTGATTGAGAAAGCCGACCAATTGCTTGAGGCCGGCAAGTCCGTTCACGGGCAGGTGCGGCTCACGCGGCGCGAGGAAGAAGTTCTTGCCGGGGTTTCGGAAAGTCTGTCGAACAAAGAAATCGCCTCCAACCTCAACCTTTCGGAACGCACGGTTAAGTTCCACGTTTCTTCGCTGCTGGCAAAATTCCAGGTGCGCGGCCGCATGGAGCTCGTTCGCGAATCCGCGCGCCGTACGATGGGCGTGGTTTCGGAACCGCTGCCGGTAGCTCCCCAAGAGCCTCGTTCCCTCGCTCCTGCCATCAAGACTTACCCGGCGCCGCGGCGAGGCGTCAGCGTCGTTCCCTTGGCAAAACGCGAGTTTATGGCGTAGCCGAAACGAATTTCCTTGAAATGAAGAAAGCCCTCGGCTGTACCGAGGGCTTTCACTTTTGAGTTGAAATCTTCTGAACGACTACTTCTTTGACGCGGCAAAAAGCTCCGCCGCGCGATCCCAATTCACCACGTTCCACCAAGCTTTGATGTAATCGCCGCGCACATTCTGATATTTGAGGTAGTACGCGTGCTCCCACACGTCCAGACCCAGAACCGCTTTGGCGTTTCCGCCAAGCAGATATGGCGTGTCTTGATTGGGAGTCGAATCAATGGCCAGCTTTCCATCCTTCATGATGAGCCACGCCCAGCCAGACCCAAATCGCCCCAGGCCCGCAGCGGTGAATTTTTCCTGAAAACCGACAAACGAACCGAAGGACGAGTTGATCGCGGCTGCAAGGTCCCCCTTGGGCTCGCCTCCACCGCCTTTTTTCATCAGCGTCCAAAACAGCGAGTGGTTCCAATGGCCCCCGCCGTTGTTGCGGACCGCCGTGCGGATATTTTCGGGTACGGCATCGAGTCCTTTTAACAGGTCGTCGATGGACTTCGCCTGCAGCGCGGACTGGCCATCCAGGGCCTTGTTCAGATTGGTAACGTAAGCTCCATGATGTTTGTCATGATGGATTTCCATCGTTTTGGCGTCAATGTAAGGTTCTAGGGCGTCGAAGGGATAAGAGAGCGGGGGCACGCTAAATGCCACAGGTTTTTCCTCCAGTGTGAGATTTGAATCCGAAGTGGTCACGCAGCCGGCGCGCAGAAGATCCGGTGCAGCATTTCCTGTCCCGAGCAATCCAGCGCCGACGATACTCGTATTGAACAAGAATTTGCGGCGATTCATGCAACCTCGGTAGCGCGGAGGGCTAGCTGGCCTAGCGGGCCAGCGCGGGGATTATACCCCTAGCGCAGCCAGGATGGTAATTCGCCTCCTCGCTAGCGGGAACAACCACCATGCGCATAGCGTTCCCGATTCCTCAAATAATCGGTCTTTTCACTGCCACTCCTTGGATGCGCGAGAGTGCCCATTGGGCAGATTCGGCAACGATGGAATCGCCGCAGGCCGCCAGCTTTTTTAGACGTTCGCAAATGCGTTCGTGGCTCGGACTGCCGGGGGCTTGTTTGGAGTTTCCCGCGGCAATGCAGGCGTTGCGCATTAGTCCGCGCCACTTCGTACGTTTCACCGGGCGGCCGCGAAACAGTTCGTGAAAATCCCCCTCGCTCAGAGATAAGAGCGCTTCCAATCGAGGGCGAAACAGCGAATCGCTCTGGGAGTCCGCAGATTTATCGGCTTCGCCTTCTTCGCGCGATCCCCACGTTCTCGGCTGAAATTGTGCAAGTGTGGAAACGGGAGCGCGGCGGTTCCACGGGCAAACATCCTGGCAAATGTCGCAGCCAAACACGTGATTGCCCATCGGCTCCCGCAATTCTTCGGGAATGCTGCCGCGCAATTCGATAGTTAGATAAGAAATGCACTTACGCGCATCCATAACGTAGGGTTCAACGAAGGCTTGCGTGGGGCAGGCGTCCAGGCAACGCGTACAGCTCCCGCACAAATCCAGGGCCGGCATTTCTCCCGGGCCGAGCGTCGGCCCAAGCTCCAAGGTCGTAAGAATTACGCCGAGAAAGAAATAGGAGCCAATCGTTTGATTCAGTAGCAGGGTATTCTTGCCCAGCCAGCCCAAACCAGCGTACTTGGCTGCCACGCGTTCTTGTATGGGGCCGGTGTCCACATAGGCGCGCGCCTCAAATGGTTCAGGAAAGCGATCCCGCAGCCGCGCGATCAGGGCTTCCAGCCGCTCCAGAAGCACCTCGTGATAGTCGTCTCCCCATCCATAGCGAGAGACCCAACCTCTTGGTTCATCCTGTTGGCCAGAGGGTTTGATATCAGTGGAAAGCGGATGCCTGGTATGGTAATGAAGCAGGCAAACGATAACGCTGCGGATCCCGGGTATAGCCGCGCGCGGGTCTGCGCGGCGAGGATCGTGGAGATATTTCATTTCCCCAGCGTAACCGCGCGCAAGCCATTCCGCTGTATTTTCTAGTTCTGGAAATTCATCCGCGCGCACCACGCCGCACAGGTCGAAGCCGGCCGCTTTCGCCTGCTCCTCAATCCAATTCGTGTCGGCAGTTGGCTTCATCCAGAAGATTGTGCCGCAGCGGGGCCTTCAAGGCGAGTCTCACATGTAAGGGGCTTGATTAGCCCCGGGAAGGAAACGATGTTTTTGGATTCGATTGGAACCGCGAAACCTTCAACGAAAACTTCCTAGTGCGGTGTTTTCATCAGAATACACGTCGAATACCGTATAGAGTTTTGTGATTTGCAAAAGATCGCGGACTTTCTTCGTCAGTTGAAGCAGTTTCAAATCGCCGCCTTGATTTTTCACCGCTGTGAAACCGCTTACCAGTTCGCCGATCCCCGAGCTGTCAATGTAGTCCACGTCTGCAAGGTTCAGCAGGATTTTCTTTCGTCCGTCTCCGAGGAGGTCCCGAATCGTCTTGCGCAGAAGAGCGCTTCCATCGCCCAGCGTGATCCGTCCGCTCAAATCTACAACGGTAACCGGCCCGGCGTCGCGATGTGTGGCTCGTAGTGACATCTTCGTTCCCTCGCTCAAATTCCTTCTTGCCGGCCCTTGCTGCTACTGCTTCCTGTTAGTTCCCGCCCTTGCCATTCTCCGAATTGTCGCCCGGTACGGGGAGTTTCTTGGACATCACAATTTCCGCACCGCCGTTGCGGCCCTTTATTACGTCGAACTCATCCATGAAGGCGCGCATCAAGAAAATTCCCCGCCCCGAAGTGCTCAGCAGATTCTCTTCCGCCAGCGGGTCCGGCACATCAGCCAGCTTGAACCCGGTTCCCTCGTCCAGCACGTGAATAATCAGCTTTTCCGCCGTAATGTCCAAGGCAAGGTGGATCTTCTTCTCTGGCCGTTCCTGGTTTCCATAGTGAAACGCGTTGATCACGCCCTCGCGCACGCTCATCCCGATACGGTAGCAGTCATCTTCGCCGAAGCCTGCCGCTTCCGCCACGCGCAGACACATTTCCTCGGCTAGATTGACGCTCTCCACTTGCGTCTCCAGCGTGATTTCGAGATGTTTGTCGCCCGAGGCCATTTTCGCGATGTGGCCGCTGTGGAAAAGCCACATTGTGAACGCCATAATGGGTAACACAGCGGGGGAAAGTGCGTCAATGGAGCAACTTCAGTATTCCTAACTAGGTCTCAGCCCAGTACGAGCGGTCTAGTGTCCTGTACTGAATAGCCTCCACCGCCTGCGGCAACAATTTCAGCGCGAATACGTTCCTGCCTTCCACGACCGTGGCTTCCTTCGCGTTTGCTTCCGGCACCCGAAGCGGAGAAGCTCACGCCGCCTCGAAAAAGGCCGCCTCGCAACAATAAAGTTGAAAGGCAGACCTTTTCGAGACCGATCGGCAGCAGGTGTTCTAAACCCGGGCGGAGGCCAGCAACTCCTCCAGCCGGTTGTAGCTAGCCGCCACGCCGTGCTCCATTCCGGACTTCAGCGCAATGTCTCGAATCTCTTTGGACTCGAAAAGCAGCGTCATCGTCACGGTGGTTTTACCGCCTTCTTCCACAAAGTCTGTTGTGACCAGCGATTCTCCTGGCTGGCCGTCCATGACTTCGGTATGCACAATCCGGTCCGGACTAACGTCGCGGGCAACGCCTCCCGTGCCAAACTGGTGTCCTGTCGCGGTATTGCGCCATTCGTAGCGAAAGCGCTCGCCGGTCTTCGTTGCCACGTTGCACACCACCATCTCCCATCCCGGAGGACCGAGCAGCCACTTTTTCAGCAGCTCCGGATTACTGAAAGCGTCCACGACCAACTGGCGCGGAGCGTCGAAGACTCGCGTCATCCTGATTTCCTTGTCGGTTGGCGTCGTGACCTTAAACGTGCTCGCGTTTTTCACTTTGGACTCTCCTTGCCTGAAATTGCTTTCACTGCTCCTGCGTCGTTCACGACTGTCCCTCCTTCAGTGCTTTGCGCCGTTCTTTTCCTGGGCTTTCAACTCCTCCAGCAGCGCGTCCAGCCTCTGGAAGTTGGCTTCCCAGATCTTTCGGTAACGCTCCAGCCATCGGGTAGCTTCGGCAAGCCTTCTAGCTTCAAGCCGCCGCGGCCGACGCTGCCGGTCCTGTCCCCGCGAGACCAGCCCGGCTCGCTCCAGCACCTTTAGGTGCTTGGAGATTGCCGGCTGACTCATCGCGAACGGCTTAGCCAGCTCCATCACCGACGCTTCGCCGGAAGCAAGTCGCGCGACGATGGCCCGACGCGTGGGGTCGGCCAGCGCCGCGAAGATGGCATCCAGTCGTTGTGAGCGTTCTTGTTGCATAACCGTCTGGTTGTACAACCTCACAGTTATATATATAAGCCGAAGCCTCCTTGTCAAGCCCTAAATCATCCTCCCCCTTCTCAACCGGGTAGGGGGGTAAGGCCTTTGTCACAACGATGGCTTGAGAATTTCCTCTTCCTCGTAGGGCTCGCCCTCTGAGGCGTGCCGCTTCGGCCTGCAGAATGCGCTCTCGACGCCCTCAGCGCGGTCTGTTAGCTTTGCAAGGATCCGGCCCGATGGAGTTGGGACAATGAGATCTCGCTTTGGCATAATTTTCGTCTTTTGCCTGCTTACTCCGGCCCTTTTCTTGGCACTGCGAGCGGGGCCGCAGACGGAAAAACAGGAGCACCGCCTCTATGTCGCGGTTCCCGGCATTCGCAACGACCTGCAATACGGGGGGGTCGGCATTTTGGTCTACGACATTGATGCGGGATACAAAGTCATCAAACGTATTCCCACTTGGAATGACGCACCGGGCGAGGTGGCTGAAAACGTAAAAGGCATCGCCGCCAGCGCAAAGACGCGGAGGCTCTATGTGAGCACCATCAAGCGCGTAGCCTGTTTTGATCTCATTACGGAAGAGAAAGTCTGGGAAAAAACCTACGAAGGCGGCGCCGACCGGCTAGCCATCTCGCCGGACGGGAAAATCCTGTACATCCCTTCTCTTGAAGGCCCCCACTGGAACGTCGTCGATGCAGAGACCGGAGAGGTGATCGCCAAGATCAAGCTCGATTCCGGAGCCCATAACACGATTTACGGCCCTGATGGCTCCCGCGTCTACCTGGCGGGCCTGCGCTCCCCCATTCTTTCCGTCGCCGACACCAAGACACACACGGTTGTGAACGGGATCGGTCCCTTCAGCAATGTCATTCGCCCCTTCACCATCAATGGCAGGCAGACGCTTTGCTTCGTCAACGTCAACGAATTGCTCGGCTTTGAAGTGGGCGATTGCAAAACCGGAAAAATGTTGTATCGCGTCGGAGTCGCCGGATATCAAAAGGCTCCCACCAAGCGGCACGGCTGTCCGAGTCATGGCATCGCGCTTACTCCCGACGAAAGAGAGCTATGGCTTGCCGACGGCGCCAATAGCAGCATTCACGTCTTCGATGCCACCGTGATGCCGCCAAAACAAAAGATGAGCATCAAGCTACGCGACCAGCCCGGCTGGATCGCGTTCAGCATCGATGGTACCCGCGCTTATCCCTCTACTGGCGACGTCATCGACACGAACACCAAACGCATCGTGGCCACGCTTGAAGACGAAACCGGAAGGCACGTGCAAAGCGAGAAGTTATTGGAAGTTGATTTCGCAGGCGGCAAACCAGTTCACGCTGGCGATCAATTCGGCATCGGCCAGAAGCAATAGCCAGACTCTATTTCATCTGCCTGCTGTCTTACTATCTCTCTACCCCGTAAAGCCTTAGCACATCGTGTAACACCACAATCCCTCTCAGTTGGTGCACATTGGCCCGGCTGACGACGGGCAAAAGGTCCAACTGGCTCGCGCCCAGGCGGTCCAACGCCACATGAAGAGGGTGATCCACATGAACGTGGGGGAAATTGTCCGCATCGACCAATTCCATTAACCGCTTGTCCATAGGACCCTTCTTAGCCGCTTGCCGCAAGCGTTGCAGGCTCACCACGCCGATCACCCCGCGGCGGTCACAAACGGGCCATGCCCTGAATTCGCTGCGTTCCGCCTTTTCCAGCGCTTCCTGGACCGACCAGTCGGCGTTCAGGGTCTCCGTGGCCTCCCGCAGGGCCTGATTCACGACGCGGTGAGTTTCCTGCCTCCGTGCTTCCGCCGTGGGTAGGTGGATCCCATCCTGATGCGCGAGTTCTTCATAAATCGGGCTGCGCTGCAGCTTCGCCGAAATGAAGAAACTCACAAGGTTGGAAATCATCAGCGGCACGATCACCGCATAGTCGCGCGTAATCTCGAAAATCATCACCACCGAGGTCATCGGCGCGCGAACGACTCCCGCGAATGCCGTGCCCATTCCTACCAGCGCATACGCACCTGGTGTTCCCACGGTATTCGGGAAAAAGTGATTCGCCAAGTTTCCTACCACCCCACCGAGCATCGCGCCCAGGAACAGGCTTGGTCCAAAAATTCCGCCCGCGTTCCCGGAACCATAACAAGTGGCCACCGCCACCAGCTTCAGAACCAGCAGCAGAGCCATCAGCTTCAGGGCCATCCCGCCGTTCAACGCGGTTCCTACGTGCTTATAACCTACCCCTAGCAACTCCGGCACAAACCAGCCCATGATTCCCACCATGACGCCGCCCGCGGCCGGCTGGAACCACTCGGTTTTCTTCGGGAATCTCAGGAAGCGAGCGCGTATCCACAGCAGCAGCTTCGTGAAAGCCACTGAAACGAAACCGCCTGCCACTCCCAGCACCGCGTAAATCCCGAATTCCGCCGGATTCACCAGTTGATACTGCGGTACCTGGAACAGAGGATTGTTTCCGAGCAACAAGCGCAGCATCGCCCACGAAGTCGCAGACGCCAGCACCACCGACCCCAGCACTGGGGCGTGCAGGTCGCCAACGACTTCTTCCAGCGAAAACAATACCGCCGCGATCGGCGTGTTGAACGCCGCGGCTATCGCGGCTGTCGCGCCTATGGGCAGCAGTGCCTTCACTTTTTCCGGACGCATCCCGAGCCACCGGCCCAGCACCGAAGCGATTCCCGCGCCGACCTGCACCGCTGGACCTTCGCGCCCGAGCGGGATGCCACTCGCCAGCGTCGCCGAAGTACAAAAGAACTTTCCAATCACCGTTCCGAGCGTGATGTTCCCTTCCCGCGCGTACAAAGCCGCTTTCGTTTGCGGCACGCCGCTGCCGCGCGCATCGGGAAAATAGCGGTACAGCAGGTAGCCCATTCCCAGCGATCCAGCAATGGGCACGAGCAGCCGGCGCAATCCCATGCCGCCTGCGGGATACAATCGCGCCCCAAATCGCTCGGTCAGCAAAATGAACGCCACCACCGCAAGTCCGACGAGCGCGCCAATTACCAGCGTCAGCGCCAGGAACACTTGCTCCTCGCGTTCCCGCAAAAGCGCTGTCCACGATTGCAACGAGGCTCGCAACCGGCTTTTAGCCGTTTGTACAGCGGAGCTCATGAAGTTTTTTCTTTTCTTCGTTGTTGTTGGTATAGATCGGGAGTGGCTGAAATTCTACCGTTCTGCATGCGTCTCCGCCCGCTCCCTGGTCTCTTCCCGGTCTTGCGCCCCGCCACCCGGCAGGAAAAAACGCAAATCTAGGACTCGCTCACGCCGCTTCTCTTCCTCCAAATGGCGAGCGCGCGCTTTCAGCAGATCGTCGAGCGCCACCAGGCCCAGGAATTTTCGCGTATCCGGGTCCACCACCGGCACTCGCGTTACCTGTTTTTCTGCCATTCGATAGACCACAGACCGTAGCGGCTCATCTGGGAAGGCTTCGACGGTCTCCGTGCGCACCAATTCGCAAAGCCTTCGGCCCAACGCAGGCTCGCCTTCGTCCTTCATGCGCTTGTGCAGATCTCCGCGCGTCACTACTCCAACAAGAATCCCGCTCCCATCCACGACAGGCAGAAGCCGCTGGCTTTGCCGGTGGTCCGTCAAAGCTACTTGAAATTCGCGCAGGCAGCTGGCCGCTGGCAGTACAACCACCTTTGACCGCATCACTTCGCGCGCAAACAAGATTTCTAGCGGATCCACGGCATATTCGCGGCTCAAGTGAAAGCCGCGGCGCGCGACCTTTTCTGTCAGAATCGAGCGCTTCAGGGTCAAAACCGTGAACGCGTGTGCGATGACGCTTGCGACCAGCAAGGGGAGGAAAACGTTAGCGTCGTGCGTGAGCTCGAATGCAAAAACGATGCTCGTAAACGGGGAGCGCATAGTGCCTCCAAGAATGGCGCCCATGCTGATCAGCGGCCAAAAACCCACGCCCTCGTTGGGCAAAAACATTGCCTCAATTCCGCCGAGCGCTCCGCCCATCATCAATAGGGGAGCCAGCACTCCGCCCGAAGTCCCGGAACCGAGTGACACCGCCCAGATGAACCATTTCACGAGCAGCACACCCAAAATGACTTTCGTGGTTACGCTTCTCTGTAGCAGTGCACCGATGGTGTCGTACCCCACGCCGAGTGCCTGTGGAAAAATCATGCCGCCCAGACCAATCGCGAGCCCCCCAATCATCGGCCACCACATCCAATGGATGGGCAATTTTTGAAATGCATCCTCGGCCGCATACACGGATACGGTCAGCAGCGCAGAAAGAATTCCGGCAAGCAGACCGACGAGCGCGCAGCCCAACAAGCTTACTGGGCCAATGTTCAGAGGATGCTGGGGTACGGGGAAAAGCGGACCGAATCCCAAAATATATCGCCGCACCACGGCGGCCACGGCGCTTGCCAATGCCACGGGAACCAAGCTGCGCGGCTTCCATTCAAACAACAAAAGTTCGACCGCCAGCAGGACCGCAGCGACCGGCGAAGCAAACGTTGCGGACATTCCTCCAGCAGCTCCAGCCACCAGCAAAGTTTTGCGTTCGGCACTGGTCAAATGAAAGAGCTGCGCGATCATCGATCCAAACGCACCGCCGGTCATGATAATCGGACCTTCCGCGCCGAACGGTCCGCCCGAACCGATGGAAATGGCAGAAGAGAGCGGCTTGAGAAACGCGACCTTCGGTTCCACGCGACTGCCGTTGATCAAAATCGCCTCGATAGCCTCCGGAATGCCGTGTCCGCGAATCCGTTCAGAGCCGTAACGCGCCATGATTCCGATAATGAGCGCGCCGCCGATGGGCACTAGCACGCTGTACCAGCCCAGATGATTTCCGGCGGGCGAAATGAGCGAAGAGCCCCAGTGGCCGTAGTAAAACAAATTCGTGAACAGCCCGATCAAGCGCAAAAGCGCCAGCGCTACAAATGCGCACATCACCCCGATCAAGACAGCCAAAGCGGAGATTGGCAACACGCGAAGCGTGGTCGAGAAATCGCCTAACTCTTCATTCCGGCTTTTTCTTTTCTTGTTTTTGTGATGCTGAGAAGAAATCCCTGCTTGAACGCAATCCTGTTGAGCCTTATCCACGCCTTTTTTCCAATCCTTTCCGGGGGCGAACGATCGAAATCTTTCTGCCATAAAGACCATGACTGTTTTTCAAAAGGGCCGCGATGGCGTTGGCCAGCGCGGCGCCGGACGCGCGCAATTCGTCGACTCGGTGCTGCGCGACTTGCTCCAGCAACTTTTCGCCGCGCGGTAGCAGGGACACCAAAACGCTCCGCCGGTCTTCGCGGCTGCGGCTGCGCCGCACATACCCATGCGCTTCCATGCGGTCAATGAGTTCCACAACGCTGTGGTGTTTCAGCACCAGCCGTTCCGCCAGATTGCTGACCGTGGCTTCCTGGCCGCCGGGAATTCCGCGAATCATCAGCAGAAGCAAATATTGCTGCGGTTCGAGGCCCTTTTGGCTGGCTACGGTGTCGCCTTCACGTAGGAACTTGCGGAGGCGGTAGCGCAGTTCCGCGAGGGCCTGGTACTCGGCGGTCGTGAGCTCTTTGGGCATGGTTTTAGTATATCGTAGTACGATATAAATATTGGTTAAAACTCCGAGGCAGGTTCCGCATAAGGAATTGGCACCTGCGTGGGAATGTTCGCTGAAATCTACAGCGGCTTGCGAAAGGATTTTTGTGTTTTGTAGTGCTCGAAGCCGTTGCGCTCATAGAACTGATGGGCGCGCTCGCGGATCACATTCGAACGGACCGACATGCCTTTGCAGCCGTGCTTGCGCGCCCAATCCTCCGCTTCGGCGAGCAGCCGCGCGCCGGCGCCTAAGCCGCGGTGCTTTTCAGCCACGACCAAGCCGTTAATTTCCCCACGAATCCCAACTTCGAGGAGCGGCTGTTTGCTCACATGAATCCAGCCGATGACTCCGTTGTCTTTGGTTTCGGCAACCAGAACCGCGTGTTGCGCCGCGGGCCGGATAGCGCGAAGCCTTTGGCGAATCTGCGCTACAGTCGCCGGATAGCCAAGCTCGCCCGAGAGGTCCGCGAGCTGCGCGGCATCTCCGATTTTCGCGAGCCGAATCTTCAGCCCTTGCTTCTTCTCGTTCGAGGTCATTGCCTTGTGCTTGGCTTTCGGTGCAACCTGGCTTGCACGGCCGGACTCTTCAGTTCGCGAAGTGCGTCTGCCGCGATCCAGCGCGCAGATCGCGAGCCCTGCCGCCGGATTCTCTCTGCAGCGCGGATCGCTTCACGGTTGAGCCTGAGATTCCTCTTGCCGATATTCCGCAAAGCCCAGTTGACAGCCTTGCGCACAAAATTTCGCTCATCGTACGCTTCCCGCTCAATCACTCGCAAGAATCGTACAAACCGAACATCCGGCGCGACCTTGTCCTTATAGCTCAGATAGGCCATCAAAGAAAATGCCGCTCGTTTTTCGAATTCTTCGCTCCGCCTGCTCCACGCCGATGCCTTGCTCCATGCAGGATTTGCGTAAACGTAAAGATAGCAACAGGCCGCATCAACCACGTCCCAGAAATTGAAATCCCGCACCCAACGCTCCATTTGAGCTGCTGTGACCTTTTCGGATTCGCCGATGAGTGTAGCCAAGATTCGCGCTTCGTGGATTCCGGTGGCCCACATCTCCAGCGCGAGCGCATGATTTTTTCCGATCTGCTTCGCCAGGGCGTGCAAGACGGGCGCCGAGATGCCGTGCGCTTTCGGAACACGTACGCCGAAATACTCCATCTTTGCTCGCACGCGAGGATCGCCGAGTGATTTTAACTCCCGCACCACAGTGGCTTTCGTCCAATGCGGCTTGCCTCGTGCCCCAACAACGCGCTGCTTAGAACGTGTTGTCCGAATCAAGGAGGATGGTGACTGGGCCCTCATTAACCAGCTCCACGGACATCCTAGTTTGAAAAACTCCAGTGGCAACGCTAACGTCTAGTTTTCGCAACGCTTCACAAAATTCCTTATAAAGCGTTTTTGCGAGTTCCGGCGGCGCAGCAGTGATGAAGCTAGGCCGCCGCTGGCCGCGCGCATCGCCGTACAGCGTGAATTGCGAAACCGCCAAAACACTTCCTTTCACATCGAGAAGTGCACGGTTCATCTTCCCTTGATCGTCTTCAAAGATGCGCAGGTTCGCGCATCGCTCCGCCATACGCTTTACCACCGCCGAATTATCGTTGCGGCCCACCCCGAGCAAGATCATTAGCCCTGGCCCAATCTCACCGGTGACGCGGCCTTCCACGGTCACTTTCGCGCGGCTCACTCTTTGTAGAACGGCGCGCATGCAGCGTTCAGCGACCGGTCGCCTTGATGGATTTCCGCGGACGCCTTCTATCCACTTTTCTCCCGCGCTGTTTTTTCCGGATCGGTGCTACGGCAACTCGTGGAGGCAATGGAATCGCGGCGAATCCGCGCGGCGACGGCTGGCACTTCGGGCAAAAGTAACTGCTTCGCCCTGCTACAATTCCCCGCCGGATCGCTGTCTTACAGCGGTAACAGGCTTTTCCTTCGCGCCCATAAGCCCTATGACGCCGTTGATATTCTCCAGGCTCGCCTTCGGTATCAAGAAAATCCGAAATGGATGAACCTCGCATGACAATCGCTTTGCGCAAAATCTCTTGCAACACCCGCCACAGAGTTTCGGCTTGCTTGCGGTTCAACTTCGCTCCGATTTGCGCCGGATGAATCTTCGCGCGCCACAGACTTTCATCAGCATAGATGTTGCCGACGCCGCGCAGTACGCCTTGGTCCAAAAACAGAGCTTTGATGCGCGCGCGTCGCTCGCGAATCCTTCTTACGAATTCTTCTCTGCTGATTTCCAACGGGTCCGCGCCAAAGCGTGTCAATTCCTTCGCAAGCGGAGCTTCGGTCAAATAGGCGATGCGGCCAAAGCGCCGCGCATCGATATAACGCAATTCGCGGCCGTCATCCAGCAGCATGCAAACATGCGTGTGTTTTTCCGGTGGCTTCCCCGCGGGGCTCGGCGCCATCTGCCCGGTCATTCCCAAGTGCACCAGGAGCGATGCTCGCTTTGCTGCATCCTCGCCGCCGTTGCCGTTCGCTGCGGCTCCGGCCGAAAGGCGCAATAACATGAATTTCCCATAGCGCTCGACGGCCTCAATCCGCCGCCCCGGCAAATGCTGCTCCAGGGCAACGGGATCGTCGATAAAATCTGTTTTCCCCAGCGTGACCGATAGGATTCGCCGGCCAAGGACAGCCTGGCGCAATCCGCGCACTACGGTTTCGACTTCAGGAAGTTCGGGCATAACGGGGAGCCTTCAAAATAGCACACTCGAAAGCGCATTTCTCTTCGAGGAACCGGCTTCAGCAGACCCTAAATAAGTGGATGCTAAGACTTCGCGCAACTCATGTTACAGTTTCTCGCTCGGAGGTGATTCGTGCGCTTGTCCCGCAAAAGCCAGTTTTACATTTTATTTTCGGCAATCATTGCCGCTCTGCTGATGACCGCTCCGGCTCAGGCCAAGAAAACGGAGACCGGCTTTCTCGACCGCACCGCCGACGCCGCGGGCACGGAGTACAAGTACCAAGTATTCGTTCCGGAAAATTGGACGGAAAAACAGAAGTGGCCGGTCATTTTATTTCTGCACGGCGCAGGGGAACGCGGCGACGACGGCTTGATTCAAACCGAGGTGGGCATCGGCACAGCCATTCGCAGGTACCGCGACCGCTTCCCTGCCGTCATCGTGATCCCGCAGTGCCGCAAGAATGTCTGGTGGTCTGAGTCCACGATGGCAGATATGGCTATGGCTGCGCTGGCAGCAGCGCAAAGGGAGTTTCATGGCGATGCTGCTCGAACTTATCTCACAGGCCTCTCCATGGGCGGCTACGGAACCTGGTATCTGGCCGGCAAGTATCCGGGAAAATTCGCGGCCATCGTCCCTATTTGCGGAGGAATCCTTATGCCCGACATAGCCCGCGCGCAGTCCCCCGACGACAACACGCCTTACACCGAAACCGCCAGGAAAATTGGCGGCAAGACTCCGATTTGGATTTTTCACGGCGGCGACGATCCCGTTGTTCCCGTCACCGAGTCACGTCGCATGAACGACGCGATGAAAGCCCTGGGCGGCGAAGTCCATTACACCGAATATCCGGGCGTCGGTCACAACTCCTGGGAGAAAGCCTACGCCGAACCTGACCTTCTCGCCTGGATGCTCTCGAAAACGACGGGTGCAAGTTCAGGCAAATAAAAAGCAACGCGACACCGCGACGCAGCCTGCTGTGTCTCTGCGGGAAAGCTTCTTCGCTACTTCTTGTGATAGTTCGGATACGGCGGATGATCTGGAATCGTCACCGGGTTTTTCTTCAACGCTTCCATGGTGACTTCCACCGCCTTTTCTAATTGACGATCGTGCCCCGAAGCCACGGACGCAGGATCATTCTCAACCTCGATATCCGGCGGTATACCCTTGTTTTCCACTTCCCAATCGCCGTGCAGTCCGTAGATCGCCACGCGGGGCGCTGTGACGGAGCCTCCGTCCAACAGCGTCGGATAGCTATAGATGCCCACCAGCCCGCCCCAAGTATTCATGCCAACGAGCGGCCCAATCTTGTCTTGCCGGAACATCCACGGCAGCGCATCGCCGCCCGACCCGGACATCTCGTTAATAATCATCGTTTTGGGCCCGTAGATTTGCGCCAGCGGCGAACAGAACTTTTCGCCTTCGCGCGAAATCGCGCAGTTGCGCAGCGGCCTCTTCAGCATATCAATAATGTAATCGGCCACTTCGCCGCCATGATTGTATCGCTCGTCAATCACCGCGCCCTGCTTGCCAACTTGCGCAAAATAGAAGCGGTTGAAGTTCAGCCAGCCGCCCACGGCCGTGTCTGGAACGTGCACGTAGGCCAATTTCCCGCCACTCAGCTCGTCCACTTTCCGGCGGTTGTCCTCTTCCCACGCGCGATTCCGCAAGGCAAAATCGCTCGGCAGGGGTACGACGGTCACCTCGCGCGAATCCTTGCCATCAGCGTTCGGCCCCACTTTGATTTTGATCTGCTTGCCAGCGGTATTCTCGAAGAAGCTGTAGACTTCCGCGGGCGGCCGAACATCCCGGCCCTCGACTTCCAGCAGGTAATCGCCGGTCTTCACGTCCACCCCAGGCTGCGTCAGCGGCGCGCGCAGCTCGGGGTTCCAATTCTCGCCGTTGTAGATGCGCGCAAAGCGGTAGCGCCCATTTTCGATTTTGTAATCCGCGCCCAGCAGCCCGCCCCTGACTTGATTGGGCCGCGGAATGTCGCCGCCCCCGATAAACATGTGACCGACGGTAATTTCGCCGAGCATTTCATCGAAAAGGTAATTAAGATCACCGCGCCCGCCGAGTCCCTTCAGATACAAGGAGTACTTCTTCTCCGCGGCAGGGATGTTGAGTCCGTGATGATTCGGGTCGTACAGGAAGTCGCGCTCGATGCGCCACACTTCGTGATACATCTGATTCCACTCCGCGCGCGGGTCCACGTAAGTTTCCATTCCGTCCAGCTTCAGCGCGCCGTCGCCCGGCTTTGGTGCCGCGGCCGTTCCCGCGATGAACCATGCCGGCCCTTGCCGGTACAACACCTTTTCACCGTTGGCGGACACGCCGAATCCATTGATGCCACTGATGAATGGCTCGGTCTTGCGCGTCGAGAAATCAAATTTCGAAATTGTCACGGGAGTGGACCCTTCAAAGCGCGGCACATCCACGATTTCTGAAAGGAACAGCGTCCCCGCTTTGCCGGCATCCAGGCCTTCGTAGCGCGCCGCCTTGATAGGAAGCGCAACGATGCGCTGGCCGATCCCGTCCAGGTCGATCACCACCTTAACGCCCTCGTCCTTTTTCTTCTCGCCTTCCTTCCCTTTTTCTCCTTCCTTGCTTTTGTCAGCCTCTTTGCCCTTGTCTCCGCCCGCGTCTTTCTTCTCGTCCGCCACTTTTTCTTCGTCGCTCTGCGGCTCGACCGGTGAAGGATCGCCCTTCTTCAAAACTGCCGCGTATATATGCCGCAGGACCGGATGCTGGAAGCTCGATAAATCCAGCCAGCCGGAAGAAAGCCCAACATCGGTGCTGACCCCAAAGATCAAAGATTTTCCGCCCTTGTCGAAAACCGGAAAACGCGCGTCGCTGACGCCGTCGGTGATTTGTGATTCCTTGCCGGTCTCCAACGAATAAACGAACACGGTGCGAAGATGGTTTTCCAGGAACTTCGAATACGTCAGCCATTTGCTATCCGGCGACCACGTCTCATTCATAGTGGAGGTCGGATCCTCGTAGCGGTCGGTGGTTACTTTCACCGGAGTGCCCTTCTCTACCTCCACGTACCACAAATTCAGGCGCTTGTCGGTATACGCAATTTTCTTGCTGTCCGGAGACCACAGCGGGCCGTAGAAAAACGACGGTGGATTCCCCAGGTGGACTTTCTTCACCGCACCGGAACCGGATTGATCCACGACGTGCAGTTCATATTCGCCCGATTCGTCGGAGAAAAACGCGATCGATTTCCCGTCCGGCGACCACGCAGGATCGCGCTCGGCAACGGCAGGCGAGTGCGTCAGGTTGCGAACGTCGCCCTTTTCCACGGGCACGGTGAAAATCTCCCCGCGGGCTTCAAACACGGCGCGCATTCCAGATGGAGAAATCGCGGCATTCTGGATCCTTTCCCCAACTTTCTCGTAATGCGGCCGCGTTGAAGGCAAATCACCCGTAATTCGAATGTCTACTTTTGTAGATTTGCCGCTCGAAGGATTGAAAATATAAATTCCGCCGAACTGCTCGTAGACGAGAGCGTCCGGTCCCACGGAAAGCGATTTGAAATCAAACCCTTGGTTCGCTATGACCTGCTTCACCGCTTTTGTTTTCGTGTCATAGGCGAAAAGCGTAACCGGGCCGTTGCGGTCGGAAAGGAAATACACCGTGTCGCCGAACCAAACCGGATTTTTGTCATTTGAATTCTCGCGCGGCACTTTTTCCAATGCCTGGTCACTTATCCGCACGATGTAGATTGGCGTCGTCTGTCCGCCGCGATAGCGCTTCCACGACGTTTGCCAGATCTCGTTCGGAACGTAAGCGATGCGGGTTCCATCCGGCGAAAACCACCCAGCCTCTCCCCGCCACATCGGCAACACTTCCGCTGGACCGCCCCCCACGGGAACCGTGTATAGCCGGTCGAAATCCGCATACGAATCCCGGTTCGAATGGAACAGCACTCTCTTCCCGTCCGGAGTCCACGCCGTGGCGATGTCCACGCCCGGATGCCACGTCAGCCGCTTAGGTTCGCCGCCGTCCGCGGGCATCACGAATACATCCACATTTCCGTCGTACATGGCGGTGAAAGCAATCCATTGGCCGTCAGGAGAAACCACCGGCGCGCCCTCGTGGCCGCCCGTGGTGAGCTGCCGCGCGTCGCCGCCTTCCCGCGGCACGCTCCACAGGTACCCACCGTAAGTAAAGACCACCCGTGTCTTGCTGAGCGTCGGGGAATGCGCCAGCAGCGGCGTTTCCTCCGCCGCTTGAGAAGCTCCCGCGCAAGTCAAGGCCAGCAAAGCGCAAATCAGAACCGCCATACGAACGCGCATATCTTCCTCCAAGAAAGTCCTACGAACCCCGGGATCAGCCGCTGTAGGGGCGCACTTTAGCGCATCCCCCACGTAAGAAACAAATGTTTCAAGAACATTCAAAATCGGATCGCCAGTTTGGACCCACCCCGCCCGCCAAACCAATGAGACGCAAAGTCTTCAAAAATGTTGCAGAAAACTCGTCGCCCTCACGGCAGTAGCGCAAACACGCGCACAGGCCCGCCGGAGCCGCCTTCCAGCTTGATGGGCGCCACCACAAGAGATGCTCCCGCTTCCGGCAACGCGCTCAAGTCCGCGAGATTCTCCAAATGATACAGCCCCGACCCAAGCGTCAGATGATGCACCCCAAAGTCCGCCGAAGCTCCCCAATCGATGCTCATCGTGTCACATCCAAGGCCGCTGACTTTCCGTTCAATGAGCAGCTTCGCAGCCTCAACCGAAAAGCCTGGAAAATGCATGTTTCCCTGAGCGTCCTGATTCCTGTATCTCTGGGCATCCGGCCACCGCGAAGCCCAGCCCGTCCGCAGAAGCACAATGGCTCCCGCCGGAATCCGCCCGTGCCGTTTTTCCCACTCGGGGACGCGCGCCGCGGGAAGTTGATAATCCGCGTCCTTCGCGCTCTCGGCCCGCACATCCATCACCACCGCCGGCCCAAGAAGCTGTTTCACGGGAATCTGGTCAACCGTCGCCTTCCCCGGCGGAAAGTGCACCGGCGCATCCAGATGCGTCCCGTAATGCTCCAGCATCCAGAAGCTCCGCGTAAAGTATCCGTTCTTCTCGACGGTAGCGTTGACTCTCGCTTCAAACCACTTCTCGTCTCCCGGCCAAGGCACCAGTTTGTCGTTGATGGCGTAGCTCAGGTCGAGCACGCGCGTTTTCCCGGAAAGGATTTCGTCAAGCATCAGCTCACGGCAAAGGAATTCCGGGCGTCGCCACGATCCCGGCCATGCGCAGAAGTTCCTGATATTCCGCGTCGCTGATGGAGGAAATCACCAGTCTCACGTTCTTGACCAACTTCATTTTTCTCAACGCGAAATTGGCGCGCATCTCCGCCAGCGTCACCTGCCGCGGCAGCTTTTCGAACGCCCGCAAATCCGCCACCAGGTTTTTGCCTTTGTGGTCGTGAGGGTCGGGATATGGGTCGCGGGTAACTTCCGCGATGGAGTACAGCGCTCGTTCCGGCGCCGAGTGATAGCACAGCACGCGGTCGCCCTTGCGCACCTGCTTCAGCGCTCGGATAGCGTCCGGCTTCGCGCCCGCCCCGTCCCACATCTCTTTCCCTTTTACGAAAAGCGTGTCCCAGTGATAGTGGTGAGGGTCCGCGCTGAAGATCCAGTAGTGTCGGTCAACAGTTATTATCGCCATCGAGGCCTTGGAATCCGCAGAACTATACACGGTGGCATCCAAAAAGCGAAACAAAATGTGAGGTTTAGGCCGGAGGAAAACGCCGGAAAAGGTTACTCTGCAACGATGTTGGCCAATGTGTTCCGGGACGGGCGGGCTCTAGTTATCTTTATTGTTTTCAATGAGATATGGTTCAAAACCCGGCTTATCCAGCGTCCACAAAAATGTCTTCACCCCGAACCTCGATTTTGTAGCAATCCACGCCCACCGCGGGGTTCTGCTTGACCTTACCTGTCGTGACGTCGTATTGCCAGCCGTGCCAGGGGCAAGTCACGACCGTCCCGTCCAGGACGCCTTGCCCGAGCGGCCCGCCGCGGTGCAGGCAAGTGTTGTTAATGGCGTAATATTTGCCCCCGACATTCGCCAAGGCTACTGCCTTGCCTTCCACCTGGAACTCCCGAATCGTTCCCGGTGTGATTTCGTTCGTCTTCGCGGTCCGCACGAACCCCATGGTGTGCGCCTCTCCTGTTCTCTTCCCTAGTCCGTGATCTCTGATCTCCGCTCTCTGATCCCTAATTTCTATTTTCCATTTTCGATTTTCTATCTCGGTTCCGGTGTTTGCGCCACCATCACACCCTTCTTGAAATCCTCCACCATCTCCGGCTTCAGCCGAATTTCCGTGGGCCGCTTCGCCAGCGTCATCTGATCAATCTTGTCCTGCAGCTTCATCAATCCGTAGAAAAGCCCTTCGGGCCGCGGCGGGCAGCCCACAATGTAAACGTCCACCGGAACAATGCGGTCCACACCTTGCAAAACCGAGTACGTATTGAACGGCCCGCCCACGCTCGAGCACGCCCCCATCGAAATGCACCACTTGGGGTCGGGCATCTGCGCCCAAACGCGCTGAATCACCGGCGACATCTTCAGCGTGACCGTCCCCGAAACAATCATCAAGTCGGCCTGCCGCGGCGACGGCCGGAACACTTCCGCGCCAAACCGCGCCATGTCAAACCGCGAAGTCGTGGACGCAATCATCTCAATCGCGCAGCACGCCAACCCGAACGTCAGCGGCCACAGCGCGCTCTTCCGTGCCCAGTTGAACACGTAGTCCACCGACGTAATCATGAAGTTCTTTTCGAACCGCTGGTCCAGAACACCCATGTGGCGCAACTCCAGCCTTCGAATCCTCTATCCAGGCTAACGAATCCTCTAGCTTCGGGGAGTATATATGCAGCGGCAACCGCCCGTCAAAAGCTGGCGTTAAGTGGAACAGCTTTCAGCAAACGCCTCTCTAGTCTTTACTTAGCAGCCTCCGTCGGTCAGCTTGATAGGCACTGACCATTCTCGGAGCCTTTGCCCTTGATTGTTTATGAGCTTTGTAACGGACAGCAGCAGCCGTTTGAGTTGAAACGCAGAAGTCCTCTGCACGTTTAGCTACGGCTTCCGCGTCGCTGTCCACCGCCCCTCAGCTCGGCCTTCGACCTTCATGCGGCCGCCAGCGGAGTCGCCATCGAACCAGCCAGCGAGCGTGGCCACCGCAGGCGCAGCCGCACCTTTATCGTCGAGCGGCCAATCCACATTGAAGCTAAGCTCCACATAGCCGTTGCGCCACGTTCCGGTAATGGGCCGATCCTTCCCTGGCTCGCCCGACCAGCTTCCCGTCACTTTGCTCCCGTCGCGCTTGAGTTGCACAGTCCCGTCAAGGGGTCCAGCGTCGGTCCCACACTTGAGCTGCCATTTGCCGCCGGCATCCGAGCCATTTCGTAAAGGCAACGGCACAGAATTCGTGATTCGCAAATTCGAGAAATACGCCTCCTCGCCTTGATAACCCCAAAGCGCAACGCCCCCGCGCAAGTCCTCGCCTTTCAGTCCATCCACGATGAGGCTCGGCTGCTCCGACCCGTTGATGTAAAGCCTCGCGGAGCGCCCTTTCACTTCAATCTTCACCTTCATCCAGGTCTCTGTTTGCAGTTCCTCGTGACTCTCGTACACCGACGGCCACGCGCGCCGCAGTCTTTCCCAGCCGAAGTCCGGCTCCGACGTGTACTGCACCGAATGATTCCGCATCGCCTGATCCTCGGCATGGGAGTTCCCCGGCCGCAAGTAAAAAAGTTCGTAGCGTGAAGCGTCCGGCCGCGCGCGAAACGCGATGCCCACAAACCCGGGCATGCGAACGCCCGGCGGCGTGGTGATCTTCAAAGCGATATCCGCTTCGATGGTCCCGTCCTGAAAATCCGTGCCCTTCAACAGCGCGAAGCTATCGAAGTCGCCCTTTGCCGTGTCCCTATCCTTGGTGATGCGTACGGCTTTGCGCCCTTTGTATTCCACGGCTTCGGCCTTCACATTGAGAACAACCAAGTCCTTCGTGTCACTGAGCGCAAAGGTTTGAGCCTCCGTCGCCGTCCGCCCGGCGCTCGCCCAAATCGTTGCGATCACAAGTCCCGCAGTACCGCCTACTAGCCAAATAATTCGAGACATGTTGTCCACCCCCGGCGCGAAATGCAGCAGCGAATCTTCTATTCCCGGTCAAACACAAAAATGTTCGGCTTGCCTCGACCGGCGGGCTGCACGGTCATTGTTAAGGTCTTGTGATCGGGAGAAAGCTCGACCCACTCGGTGGCTCTCGTCTTGCCGTTGACCTTGTCGATGATTTCCAAAGTCCTCTCATTCACCCGCCGTCCTGAAGATACAGAGCCCGGTTCCGCGTTCGGGCCCTGGTGCGGATAATCCTTCCCATCGAACTTCACGCTCTTCGTTTGTTCCGGGTTAATGAAGGTAAGGCCGTCTCCCTCATAAGCGCGGATCCGTAGCACAAGGACCGAACTCAATTGCTCGCTCGTGCTTTCCCAGGTCCCCGCGAAGCCTGAGGTTCCCGCGGTTCGCGCATACACATATTTCACGTTGGAGCTGGCACCGTTCGGACCGAACTCCGTGTAGTCATCTCTGAGCGTATTGCCATCCTTGGAAAGCTCCCAGTTCGCCGTCAGGAGAATGCGGCCGTCCTTTTTGCGGACGACCTTCCAGGAGTCAGGCCCCTCGACCGTGACGGACAAAGTGGTGCCGGCAAGCCCCGGTTGGTCGGTCCCATCGGCCACGATGGTCTCCGCGGTGCCACCGCCAAAGTCAAAGGCGTACTTGTTCGCGCCCGCGCTCTCCACCTTCATTTCGTCGGGGAACCTGCTCTTAGACGGGTTCAGCTTCCACTCCCCGACAAAAGGATCTTCCGCCGCCCAAATCGCGCTCGCTAGGAAACACCCCGCCACCAACAACGGCAAGCCACGCTTTAGCATGGAGTCACCCCTCAAATCCCGAGCTGCACACACGACCCGAAGCCGATAGACAAACATCCTTGCGCCGAGCAGTCCTCATCGAGGGCGAAGCTCCCCGGCGCACACTCCCGCAAAAACCTGATGAACACCCCTATAGACGGAGGACTTGTCTTTCCGTTTGAGTCAACAACGTCCTTTCTCACTCATAGCGCAGCGCCACCATCGGATCGACCCGCGCCGCCCTTCGCGCGGGAATCCAGCACGCGAAGGCTGCCGTTATCATCAGCAACATGACAGTCGCCCCCAGCGTCAGCGGATCGAATGCTTTCACGCCGACGAGCTGTGTCCCAATCAACCGCCCCAGCCCAAGACTCACGCCTAGCCCGATCGCCATGCCCGCCGCAACGAGCCGCAGCCCGGTCTTCACCACCATTCCGAGAACATTCGCCCCTTCCGCCCCCAGCGCCAAGCGGATTCCAATCTCATGCGTCTTCTGCGCCGTCGAGTACGCCAGCACGCTATAAACTCCCACGGTCACAAGAATCAGTCCAACGCATCCGAAAATCGTCATCAACAGAAAGCCAAACCTCGGTCCCGCATACAGCCGCTCGTTGACGCGATCCTCTAAAGCGCCGGGATAAGCCAAGGCTACGCCGGAGTCCGTGGCCCAGACCGCCTGCCTCACCGAATTCATCATCGTCCTTGGGTCTTGCGATGTGCGTGCCATCAGCGCATATACGCCCGGTCCTGTCACCGTGTACGGCAGCCAAACTTCTGGCTCGATCGGCGCTTGCAATCCGCGATTGGTCACGTCCGCAACCACACCCACAATTTCAAACCACGCGTCGTGTACCGGCTCTGCGACAGTTCCCACGAGTCGCAAGCGCGGCCCGATTGGACTTTCGTTCGGCAGATATTTGCGGACAAACGTCTCGTTTACCACCGCGATTTTTCTTGCATCATTTACGTCCGTCTCCGTAACGGCTCGGCCCTCTTTCAACTCGATGCGCAAGACTTGGAAATATTCCTGGCTGACGTATTGAAATAAGGTCTGCCAGTCTTCGTCGTGACTTTTTCCTGCGATCTCCATCTTGCTTTCGTAGAAGTTTTCGGGAGGAAGTGCAGTCGATTCCGAAGCAGCCACAACCCCCGGCAAGCCCTTCAACCGCGCGAGCAGTGGCCGGAAGAATCCGGCTACGTCCTCGGCCGTTTTGTAGCGATTTTCCGGTAGAGACAGTAACGCCTGGAAGACATGGTCGGTCCGCAATCCCTGGTGTATCTCCCGGAGCGCCACAAAGCTGCGCATCATCAGCCCCGCCCCGATCAATAGCGTCAGGGACAGAGCGACTTCCAGTACCACCACGGCATCACGCAGCTGCTTGCCCCGAAATCCGCCGCTCACTCCCTTGCCGCTATCACGCAGCGGATCATTCAAGTCACGCCGGGACGATTGCAATGCCGGCGCCAGCCCAAAAATCAATGCGGTCACCACGGCGACGCCGAGGGTCACAATCAAGACCCGTGTGTTCAGCTCAATCACCGACTCTGAAGGGATCATGTCCTGCGGCATCCACGCCACGAGTGCCTTCAACCCGCCCCAGCCAAGGAAGATCCCCAACGCAGCCCCAGCCGTCGCAAGCACCAGGCTCTCCACCATCAGCAGCCGGACAATTCTTGCGCGCCCGGCTCCTAGCACTGCACGCAAGGCAAACTCTTTCTCCCGGGCCGTCGCCCGCGCCAGCATTAAGTTCGCCACGTTGCTGCACGCAATCAGCAGGAGCAATCCCACTGCTGCCAGCAGGGTGAACAAGGTGGCCTCAAGGCGGCCCACCACCGTGTCGCCCAGCTTTCTTATTAGGACATTGAAATGCGGCGGGTAGTCTTGGGGATATATTGTTGCCAAACGCTGGGCGATCACCGTCAGGTCGGCCACCGCTTGCTGCATCGACACGCCCGGCTTGAGACGTCCCAGCATAAACCAGTACGTCGAAGAATCGGCCATGCTGGCCTTCTCTCCGCGTGTCAACTTCTCCGGAATGAACACGTCTGCGCCGTACCATCCAAAGCGTGGCGGCATGACGCCTATCAGCGTCCGTGGCGTGCCGTTCAATACAAATGTCTGGTTCAGAACCGCCAGGTCGCCATTGAAGCGCTCCACCCAAGCCTTGTAGCGCATCACGAAAACCGGCGGCGCCCCCGGCTCGTAGTCGCCCGACTGCATAATACGGCCGTGCAGCGCCGGTATCCCGAAAAACTCGAACGTGCCCGGCGTAACGTGTGCTCCAGAAAACTGTTCCGTGCCTTCTCCGTGCTTATACAGCACCAGGTCTTCGGATGCTGCAGTAATGCCGTCGAAAACATGATTGCCTTCTGCGAATTCCAGAAATTCCGCAGCTGTGTATCCCTGCCGCCCCCCATCTGACCCTTGCTGCGCGTTGTGAATGCGCGGAAACACCATGCGCCCCGCATCTTTGTAAGGAAATGGCGACAGAACCACGTTGTCGACGACACTGAAAATCGCCGTAGCCGCACCGATTCCCAATCCCAGCGTGGCGATCGACACGGTCGCGAATGCCCGGCTCCTCCAAAGTGTATGCAGCGCGTACCGCAGGTCGTGCCACAACGCCTCGATCCAAGGGAGCGTCTGCATCCCTCTGTGGTCCTCGTGCAGCAGGGTGATGTTGCCGAACTGCCTTCGCGCCGCAGCTGAAGCCTCATCGCGAGACATCCCCTGCGCCACGAACCTCTCAGCGAGCGACTGCAAATGTTCTCGAATCTCGCTATCAAACTCGGCGTCACGCCGGCGCCCGCGCAAGAAACCACGCACCTTTGCAGCAAAAGATCGTAGCCGAGATTCCCCTGGTGAACGCATAACTATTCTTCCTCTTCCAGCCGAAGCACGCGGCCAATCACACCGGAAATTCGCTCCCAGTTCTCCGTTTCCAATTCGAGCTGCTTCTGCCCGCGCTTGGTGATGGAATAAAATTTCGCCTTGCGGTTGTTCTCCGACGTGCCCCACTCTGCCCCAATCCATCCCTGCTGTTGCAATCGCAGCAGCGAGGTATACACCGTGCCTTCATTGAGCTGAAGGACGTCGTGGCTCACTTGCTCGATGCGCCTCGCGATTCCGAACCCATGCAGCGGTCCCAGCGCGTGCAGCGTTTTCAAAATCATCAGATCCAGCGTCCCCTGCAGCACTTCGGATTTCTTCGTGTCCATAGTTTCGTTACGTTTCCTCTCCGCCACGGGCCGTGCGATTCGTTCCTTTGGATTGTCCACAGGAGCTTATCATCTCCTCCTTTGGAATGTCCATAGGAGATTGCCGGCTTCGGCGCCGCTCACCCAGGCGCTTCCGTATCGTTTCAGCTGGTTGGCTGTTTGGCCGTGCTTGGCTTTACGGCAGGGTCCTTGAGCTTGCGCGCCAAAAACTTCCAATAGGTAGCGGGCCGCAGGCGCTGAAGAACATCAATCTGATACGCGTCGATCCCAATCATGATGCGCGGCTCGCGGCGCTCCACGCCCCGCAGAATCACCGCCGCCGCGGCTTCGGGAGGCGTGCGCGCCAGTTTTTCAAATCGCGAGATGCTTTCCTGCCGCCTTGAAGCTGGCGTGGCCGCGCCCAGTCGCGCATGCTGCGCGATCGGCGTCCGAATTCCGCCGGGGTGCACGCAGCTTACGCAAACGCTGGTGGGAGCAAGTTCGTGGCGCAGCGCTTCGGTAAATCCGCGCACCGCGAATTTGCTGGCCGAGTACGCCGCTTGCCCGGCCGGCGCGATGAGGCCAAAAACGCTGGACAAGTTCACGATGTGCGCCTGCGGCTCGCGTTTCAGCAGCGGCAAAAAATACTTCACCCCGTAAACCACGCCCCAGAAATTAATGTCCATCAGCCAGCGAAGGTCGTCGAGCGAAATCTCCTCAAAATTCCCGTGCAGCGCGACTCCGGCATTGTTGACGAGGAGCGTTACGCGCCCATGCCTCACGCTCACGTCGGCGGCAAAGGATTTCACGCTCTCTTCTTTGCCGACATCCACGACGTGCGTGGTTAAGAGCGCGCTGTTTTTTGGAAGAGATTGCGCTGTCTGCCGCAATCCCGCTTCGTCAATGTCCGCGATCGCCAGCGCTGATCCTTCGGCCGCCAAACGCTGCGCAAGCCCGCGGCCAATGCCCGACGCCGCCCCGGTCACAACCGCCACTCCGCTGCCTAGAAAAGACATGGGAAGACTTCCTGATCGGAAGAGTTCATATCACGCCGCAAGAAAATTCGCCACGCCTTTTGAGGACGAGAGCCATCGCGCTGAGTAGCAAACGGATTCATTCCTTCTTGCCGTGAACGAGCAGCGCCCCTTCCACTTTGAACGCGCGAAGTTGCGCAGCGTCGCGGAACCAGCGGCCGTTGTAAACCTCCGGCGACGGCGAGGGATCGACAATGCGTACATGCTGCACGCTTCCGAAACCAGCGGCGCGGAAAAATTCGCTCCATTCTTCCGCGGAGAGCAGATGCGTCTTTACCGCGAGCAAATCGCCCCACTGATGGCAATGCGGATTGTCGCGGTAGTAGTTCATGAGAATCCACGCCGCGCCGCCGGGCTTCAGCACGCGAAAAATGTCGCGGATACCGGCGGCGGGATCGGGCCAGTAATACGACGACTCGACGGAAATCGCGTGCGAGAAAAAGTTCGGTTCCCAGGGAATTTCCTGCACTTCGCCGGTGACGAACATCAGGTTTTCAAAATCCACGCTGGCGCGCCGCCCATGGCGAATCATTTCGTCGGAAACGTCCATGCCCACCGCGCGGCCCTGCGGAACCAATTTTGCCAGCCGCCGAGAAAGCCAGCCCGCTCCGCATCCCACATCAAGCACGTTGTCCGCTGGGCCGAGCCGCATTTTCTCCAGGACCGGCAGCGTGATGGGCAGGTGTTCTTGCTCCATGCCTTCGCCGCGGCCCGCTTCCGCCCAACGGTTGAATTCCTCGCGCAGCGTCTGCCCGGTTTCTGATTTGGTCACGCGAGGCCCCGGGGAATCCGCCAATTACACCGCCCGGCCGCAAGCGGCGCAGAAATGCGCACCGTAGGGCGATAACGTGCCGCACTGGGAGCAGAATCGGCCGGAACTCGCAGGAACGCGCCGGACCTCCGGGGGAGACCCGTTTGAGGCAAGGGCCCAAATCAATGCGACCCACCAGCCGATGATGGTCCAACCCAGAAGGAAATTCACAATAAAAATGCCAAGAGCGTCGGACTCGTGCCGAAATACAACAGCGATGAGCGTGGGCAGAAAATAAAGAAGCGTCACAAAAATCAGAAACTCCATGTTCTTGCCTCCTCAGCCCCACTTCGGTCCGAGGCACAACAGCGTACGGTCATTTTCGTCTCTCTATTAGCATACGCACCGGCACGTTGGTTTGTTCCAATTCGCATTTCTAGGCGCTCGCGCCCTGGACTTTGACCAGCAATTCGGCGAACTTTTGTTTGCGCTCGGCTTGGTCCCCTCCGGACTCGGCTTCGGCCATTTGCGTGATGTTCATCGAGCAGAATTTCGGGCCGCACATGGAGCAGAATTTCGCTTCTTTGTAAAAGTCGTCAGGCAGATTCTCGTCGTGCATGGCGCGCGCGGTTTCTGGATCGAGCGACAGCTCGAATTGCTTGTTCCAGTCAAACAGGAACCGCGCATAGCTCAGCGCATCGTCGCGATCGCGCGCGCCGGGACGATGCCGCGCCACATCCGCCGCGTGCGCGGCAATCTTGTAGGCGATAACGCCTTGTTTCACGTCGTCGGGATTCGGCAAGCCGAGGTGCTCCTTCGGCGTAACGTAGCAAAGCATCGACGCGCCGTGCCAGCCGATCATCGCCGCGCCAATCGCGCTGGTGATGTGGTCGTAGCCGGGGGCGATGTCAATCACCAGCGGCCCCAGCGTGTAGAACGGCGCTTCGTGGCACCATTCCATTTCCAAGTCCACCTGCTCTTTGATCTTGTCCATGGGAATGTGGCCGGGACCTTCAATCATCACCTGAACGTCGTGCTCCCAGGCTTTTTTCGTCAGCTCGCCGAGCACTTTCAACTCGGCGAATTGCGCTTCATCGCTCGCGTCCGCGATGCAGCCGGGGCGCAAGCCGTCGCCGAGCGAAAAGCTCACGTCATGCTTCTTGAAGACTTTGCAGATAGCATCAAAATTTTCATATAGAAAATTCTGCTTCTTGTGATGCTCCATCCAATGCGCCATCAGCGAGCCGCCGCGGCTGACGATGCCGGTGATGCGTTTGCGCACAAACGGAACATGCTCGCGCATCACGCCGGCGTGAATGGTCATGTAATCCACGCCCTGCTCGGCCTGCTCTTCGATAACTTCGAGCATCAGCTCGAAGGTCAAGTCTTCCGGGCGCCGCACGCGCGAAATCGCTTCGTACACCGGAACTGTGCCCACGGGCACGGGAGACGCGTCAATGATGGCTTTGCGAATCTCGGGAATGTTGCCGCCCGTCGAGAGGTCCATCACCGTGTCCGCGCCGTAGTGGACGGCGTGGTGCAGCTTCTTCAGCTCTTCATCAATGTTCGAGCTGGTGGCGGAATTGCCGATGTTCGCGTTGATTTTGCACTTGCTGGCGATTCCGATGGCCATCGGCTCGAGCCCGCGGTGATTTACGTTCGCGGGAATAATCATCCGCCCGCGAGCCACTTCGCTGCGAACCAGTTCCGGCTCCAGCCTTTCGCGTCTAGCGACGTATAGCATTTCCTCGGTGATGACGCCCTGCCGAGCGAAATGCATCTGCGAGACATTGCGCGTCCCGCTCACGCCCGCAACTGCCGCTTCTCGTTTTTCAATCCAGCTATCCCTCAGTGCCATAAGGCCCCCAGATGTTCCCTTCTTACCGCCCGTCTACCAATGGTTCCTTGGCCCAACTCGGTGGCAACTCCGCTGCTCAAAGCAGAAATTATGTCACCTCGCATGAGAGCCGGCAACCGGAGCGGCCGAAACGAGTTGGTCATGACCATTTTTTTTAATCGCGTTTGGGGTGCGGGAGGTCGAAGATGAATTGCTGGGGCTCGTTTTCCGCTTTCTGGTCGAATGGCGCGATGGGAATGGAGGAGCTGGCTGGTGAGATAGCCGAGCACCGCGGCGCGGCGGGGCGAGATGCGGCCCTTCGCGTCCAGAAGGACGAGGCGGACGAGGAATTTCTGGACGAAACCGATTCTCGCTCCTTAACTTACTGGCCTGAATAGGTCGAAATCACCGGTCTGAAGACCTGCTGCTACGAAAGCACAGACCGAAAGCAAGAAAGAAAGCTATTTTTCGAGTTCGATGACGCGGGCGCGGTAATTGATGCGGACGGAGCGGAACCGGCGAAGGATGTCCTGCCCTAAGAGGCCGTCGAATTGGGCGCCGACGTTCTTCGGGAGATCGCCCAGATTCATGACCGAGACGGGCTGAGAAAACAAGAATCGTCGGGCAAGCTCGATGTCCACGCGCATGCGCAACGCATTGCTGACGATGCCCGGCCCCTTGCTGGCCGGCTCAATCCGGGACGTTGGCGTATTTCCGCACAGCGCGGCGTTGATGATTGTGTTGTTAGCGCCAGTGTCGAGGAGGAGCGTCGCGGGAACTCCGTTCACTTTGGCGTCAACGAGGATCAAGGAGCGGACAGAGCGAAACGGAAGGAGAACCGGCTGGGCATCGCCGAAACTGGTGGGTGCGAGCAGCGCGAGGGCCGCAAGCGCTGCAGCCCAAGGACGGAAACGGAAGCGGAACAAAAGGTTCAAAACATCCTACCAACAGCGAGCAATTCTCATCTTCCTTCGGAGCACGCCACAGCAGTCCAAAGTGGCTGCGCGTTCGCTGAGACAATTCGAGAGTAGGGGCAGAAGAAGAATGAGACAAATGGAATGATTTCATCATCTATATGAGCAGCATTCATTTCGCGGAAGGGCATGGCGTCTAAGAGAGAGCGCTCGACTGGATACGTCGCGCGAAAAATGGGGCCCCTATGAACCTGGAAATCCGGCACTTGAAATTGGTTGCGGCGATTGCGGAAACCGGAAGCGTAACGCGCGCCGGCAATCGCCTGCACCTGACGCAATCCGCGCTAAGCCATCAACTGCGCGACGCCGAAGAGCAGCTCGGCGTAGCGCTCTTCGAGCGCAAGGGTGGGAAGATGGTCTTGACGCCCGCCGGAGAGCGGCTTTTGCAAACTGCCCGCACCGTGCTCTGCGAACTGGAACGAGCGGAAACGGAAATTCAGCAAAACGGCGCGCGGGCAAAAGGGCTGATCCGCATGTCCACGCAGTGCCACACCGTGTATCACTGGCTTCCGCCGCGGCTGTCTTTTTTTCAGAGGCAATTCCCGGAAGTGGAAGTGCAACTGGTGATCGAGGCGACCAACAATCCTTTTGAGGCGCTGCTCGAAGGCAAGCTCGACCTTGCGATAGTGAACGAGCCGATCCGCAATCGCAGAATAAGGTATTCGGCGCTGTTCGAGGATGAAGTAGTGATTGCCGTTCCGACGGAACACCGGCTAGCGAGCAAAAGCTGCGCCGCGCCGGAGGATTTTGCTACAGAGACCATCCTGCTCTATCCGCCGAAAGAAGACAGCACGCTGCTGATGAAAATTCTCGAACCCGCTGGGATTCGCCCGAGGAAGGTTCGAGAGGTCACGCTGACGGAAGCCATCATTGAAATGGTCATCGGCGGATTGGGGATTGCCGCGCTGCCGAAATGGACGGTGGCACCCCAGCTTGCTTCCGGCGCGCTGATTGGAGTGCCCTTGAAGCCGCCGGGATGCCGATGGACGTGGTCCGTCGCGCAATTGCGCGGGAATCGCACGCCCGAATACGTCCAGGAATTCATAAGCATCCTGGAGAAGCGGCCGCTGTATGCAGAATTTTCCCCGCGAATGCGCGGAAAGAAACACGGTTCTGCAGGCAAAGCAGCGGCCGCGTAAATCCAAGGGAACAAAAAGGGCGGCGCGAAGTTTGGGCAGCCCTGGAAAATGATTTGTTAAGAGACCGATCGATCCCGCAAGGAATAGGAGTTAGTTGGAGATAGTGGCAAACTCAGGCGTCACCTAAAGGTGGGCCGAAACCGAGCATTTCCGTTGAAGCAGCTTTGTAGCGGGTACGTTGGCGAAAGCCGCAGTTTGGGCGCGCTCAGGGATTCTGGCGTTTGTCCAACATTAAGGCGGCTAAGCCGCGAAAAACTTTGCACTTGAGATAAGGCGAAACACAAGCGAATATCTTTGACGCTGCTTCCCCGGGCATCGGAAGGAGCTTTTGATGGCTGCCACCACTTTCCTCGCCCACCAGGGCCGATTTGCCCGTTCCGGGCAGGACAACGACGAGCGCCTTTTGCAAGCGCTCCAGAGTTATTGGGGGTACGAATCGTTTCGGCCGAGCCAAGAGGAAATTGTTCGGAGCATCGTTTCTGGGCGCGACGCGTGCGTGGTGATGCCCACGGGCGGCGGCAAATCACTGTGCTACCAAATGCCCGCGGTGCTCGATGAGAAAAGAACGGCGGTGGTCGTTTCTCCTCTGATTGCGCTGATGCAGGATCAGGTGGCGCAACTAGAACAAATGGGGATTCGCGCTGGGTTCCTCAACAGCTCGCTTTCCAGCGCACAGCGCAGCCAGATTCTGCAGCGCGCGTGCCAAGGGGCGTACCGGCTGCTTTATGTCTCGCCCGAGCGCATCGCCCTCAATGGAACCGCGGAATGGTTGAGGCGAGTACCGGTTTCCTTCTTTGCGATTGATGAAGCGCATTGCATTTCCGAGTGGGGGCACGATTTCCGTCCGGAGTACAGGCAATTGAACCGCCTGCGGGAACTCTTTCCCGAGCAACCGATCGCCGCGTTTACAGCAAGCGCGACGCGTCGCGTACGGCAGGACATCGTTGAGCAACTGCGCCTGCGCAATCCTTTCAAACATGTCGCCAGTTTCCGGCGGCCGAACCTACGGTACTTTTTACGTCAATGCCATGGAAGCACGCAGATGAAGATGTTGCTCGAGGCCGTGGGGCGAACCGGGGAAGGGAACGTTATCGTGTATGCGCCGACCATCGCGCGTGTCGGTGAGACGGTAGATTTTCTCGAGGAAAACGGCATTCGCGCGATCGGGTATCACGGCCAAATGGAAGCGCAGGCGCGGCGCGAGAATCAGGAAAAATGGATGGCCGATGAAGTGCGCGTGATGGTGGGTACGATTGCTTTCGGACTGGGCATACACAAGTCTTCGGTGCGCTCCGTGATCCATCTTGCGTTGCCTAAGAGTGTTGAGCAGTACTACCAGGAAGCGGGCCGGGCGGGCCGTGATGGAAAACCTGCTGATTGTTTTTTGTTTTGGCAAAAGAAAGATAGAGGGTTGCAAGCCCACTTCATCGGGCAGATTGCGGACGCAGCAGAGAAAGGACGGGCCTGGCAGCGCTATCGCGAAGTTGAGAGCTTTGTGAATTCGCAGGACTGCCGCCAGCGTCACTTGTGCCAGCACTTTGGCGAATCGCCGAAGTGGGAGAAATGCGGGCAATGCGACGTTTGCGCAGGCGTTCCTGTTTGGATCGAAGCGGCCACGCAAACTTTTAAGGGGACAAAGCGTGGGTCTCTTGCAGGTCTGACGAAGCAACCTAAAACAGATTCCCCGAACAGGCCAACTAGGAATGCGCCCAACCTGGAATTGAAAGAGTATATGCGCGAGTGGCGAAGGAACGTTTCACGGCAAAAGGGGAGCGCTGCGTTTGTCATCATGCACGACACGACGCTCGAGCAACTTTGCAGCGTCATGCCGTCCAGCCTTTCTGAGCTGCGGCGTGTTTCCGGCTTCGGCGAGAAAAAAACAAAGATGTATGGAAACGAAATCCTTGTGGCGCTAGAGCGCTTTCGCAACGGCGAGCGAACCCGAGTTGAGGCGGCTGCCGGCGGTCCGGGCCCCGCAGAGGAGACGCTTCGACTTCTTGAGGAAGGGCGCGCGCTCGAGGAAATCGCACAAGTTCGCAATCGCAAATTGAGTACGGTCATCTCTCTCGTCGCAGAGATGGTTGAAAGGGGCGAAATCGCTTTCAGAAAAGAGTGGGTTGCGCAAGACGTATTCGATCAGATTGCTAGAGCGTGCCGACGCTGCGGAACCGAGCGGCTTAAGCCCATCAAAGAAGCGCTCCCGGAGGAAATCACGTACGAGCAGATTCGCCTGGTTGCGGCGCAACAGCGCCGTAAGGCTCTGGTATCGCGCGGATGAACGAATCAGGTAAAAACCCGATTGTTTGCAGGCAGATTGTACTTATAGTGTGTGGCGCTGGCCACCTGAACGGCGACTGAAGCCTTCACGTCCCCGCCGCCCTAGAAAGAGCAACCCCGGCTCCGGCTCGAACGAGCGTGACCTGCCAACCCTGAAGCACGACCCAGGATAGAAAGCAAAGCTAAACCGGGAGGATCGACTATGTCCTACGATCCAAGAATGCTATTTAAACAGATAGCGGGTTGTTTAAAAGAGAACCCCCGCAAAACACTGGAAGAACTATCGCAAAGCCTGCGCGTAAGCAAACGGACCGTCAAGAAAACCGTGCGGCTTGCCACCGGCGGAAATTTCAGGCAGTACCGCGAAGGAGTCCTGATGGACCGGGTGAAGGGCTTCTTCGCGGTGCAGCCAGGAGGGGCGATTAAAGTCCTTTCGATCGATTTGGGCTTCAAATCGCCGAGTTCGTTCGCGCGAGCGGTGCGGCGAGCTTCAGGCTCGTGCCCCGGCGAGCTGCGGACCGTGGTAGCGGGGGAACAGCCAAGAGCGGAAAAGCACGCGACATTTTACTGAGCTGTCTAGAATCGAGCCGCAGCGAAGTGGCGGGCTGCCAAGATGAGGCCGCAGCATTCCTTCGCTTGGTCAGGATAAAGCTGCGCCCCTACAAAGGCGAGCGCGCAAGCAAGTCAGAGCGCCCCTTCAGAAAACGGCCACTACCAATGGTGCTTTCCTGGAGCCCATCTATCATTCGAAGAGATCGGGGTGCGCGCGGGAAATGCGCTGCCAGAGCGGCTGAAACTGGAACCAGCCTGCGAGGTGCGAGCCGACCAGCGCGTATGTATTCTTCGCGGTTTCGTGAGGAATTCTTTGCGGCTGGCCCGCGGCTTCGGCCAGGAGTTGGGCCTGGCAGGAGCGGTCCATGGTGATAAACCACCAGGCCGCTTCGTCAACGGTGTGGCCAACAGTAAGCAGTCCGTGATTCCGTAGGATGGCAGCCTTTTTGGCGCCGAGAGCGCGAGCGATGCGGTCGCCTTCGGAGGCTTCCTCCACAATGCCCGTGTAATCGTCGAAGACCGCGTGATCTTCATAAAACGCGCAAGCATCCTGCGTTAGAGGATCCAGGCGGCGGCCGAGCGAGGACCACGACTTGCCGTAAAGAGAATGCGCATGCGCGGCGGCGACCACATCGGGGCGGGCAGCGTGAATGCGCGAGTGAATCGCGAACGCGGCGAGATTGACTTCCGAGTGGCCTTCGACAACTTGGCCGGAGTGATCCACAAGAATCAGATCGGAGACGTGAATCCGGCTGAAGTGCACACCAAAGGGATTCACCCAGAAACAATCGAGGCGCTCCGGATCGCGCGCCGTGATGTGGCCGGCGACGCCTTCATCAAAACCAAATTCAGCGAAGAGTCGAAACGCGGCGGCGAGGCGTTCCTTGCGATGACGGCGCTCCTCGGCGGGAGAAGTAAAAACGGGCGGACGGGGAACGCGATCCATAAAAGGGCTGTGAGGTTCAGGTGCGGGTGACGGTTGCGGCATAGGAGTCTCCTGGGGAACTGCGGAGGACACTATAGCGTGAGAAAACCTGACAGTCGACAGCAAACAGCTTATAGCCGGAGGAATTTGAAGAGTTGAAAGTCGGAGCATTGAAAGAAACGCAGGAAACAAGAACGCCGGGGGCGAGGCTCTCCCTTTGTGACGATGTTTCCCAATCGCGCGTGAGAAGAAAAACGCCCCGAGCGAACTCAAGGCGTTGGTGAGAACTTGCAGCCCGGAACGGGCGAATAGCCCGAGGTTACGGCTTGGTTGGCGTGGTGGGCGCGGACTTTGCGGCAGGCTTCTGTTGTGCGGGTGTGGCGCCACCTTTCACCGGGTAAGCGGCATCGTAGAGACGTACGATCTCCTGAGTGACATCAATCTGGGTGGAGGCGTAAAGAATTGGAGTGTTCTGGGCCGAAGAGTCGAGGACCATGGTGTAGCCGTTCTCGCGGGCGTAGCGGTCGAGCACGTCGACCATTTTGCGGCCGATACGGTCGATGACTTCGCCCTGAGCGGAGTTCACATCCTCCTGAAGCTCGTTGTTAAGGCGATCGAAGCGCTGCGTGGCTTTTTGTCCCTGCTGCGTCAAGCGCGCAATCTCGTCCTGGCTGCACTTGCCTTCGCAAGCGGAAAGGCGCGTGCGGAGATCGTTTATCTGTTTATTCAAATTTTCCAGCTCGGTCTGGCGCGGAGCGAACTGGGACTGGAGTTCGGCGGAAGCCTGTTTGCCCTCGGCGGTGTTACCGATAGCGCCACGAATGCTGATGACGCCCACCTTAGCCGGCAAGACTGAGGCAGGGGCGGCGGGAGAGGACGAAGACTGCCCGCGGACCGCGGCAACAATCAAAAGACTGGCAGCGGCGAGGGCAGCCGTATGCATTAAGATTCTGGAATTCACTTTATTCTCCTTATTCATTGGTGCGATTCGGAAAGCTGGAACAAAACGGATTGATGCCAGCTCAACCTAAAAACTTTTCACCGCTCCCCCAGCGGTTAAAACGAGGCTACTTCAAACCTGTAAGTATAGCCGACGCGCTTCGTTTCCCGCAATCTCGCAGTTCGGAGGGCGCCTACCTGGCGCCTTAGCGGAAATGCCCCCGTTCGATTTACATCAATGAATCGCGAGCATCTCCGGAACCAACTCTCCTCTAACCGCTCACTCCGGTAGTGCCCGGCCCAGCCCTTCGCTTCGCTGCGGGTAAAAAGGCGGCCGCTACCCTGCCGAATTAGTTCGGCATGGGGAACAGCAAAACGCGCATGTTGGCCTGGTCCACAATGACCGCCAAATTCGTGAACTGGTCGATGGCTACGCCAAACGTGGGCGAGCCGGGAATCCCTAGAGTCTGGTGCGTCTTGAAGGGATTCGACAATGTGTCCACGATAGAAATCGTGCTGCTCCCAGAGTTTGACGTGAGAATTGCGCCCGTCTGGGGATTAATCGCCAGAGATGTCGGATTGATGCCCACGCTCACGGAACTGCCGCCACCGATGTCCGGATTGAATTGCGTAATCGAGTTCGTGCCGCTGGAGTTGGCGTAAAAGGTCCCCGGGTTCGCGGTGTTCGTAACGACAGTTGGATCGAAAACAACGCCCGTGGGCGTGCTGGAGACAAAGCCGGAAGAAATTGTGCTGCTGAGCACCGGCGTGGCGAAGCCGATCTCCACAACATTCAGAGAACCGGTGGGGCCGAGGCCGCTGCTCAAAGTGACGGCAGTGACCACCGCGATGCCCTGGTTGTTTGTGCCGCGATCGGGATCGATGGCCACAGCGATTGGCGATTGAACGCCGCCGATGCTTGTGGGGGTCAGAGTCGTGGGCGGGGTCGTCCCAGCGGGAGGGAACAGAGAACCAAGATCGAGGAGGGTGACGGTATTTGATCCCGTATTCGCGACGAGGGCCGCTCCAGTGGCGTCATTGATGGCGATGCCGGTTGGACTTGTTCCGGTCATGACGTCGGGAACTTTCGAG
Organism: Candidatus Acidiferrum sp.; assembly: GCA_035280065.1. Taxonomy (GTDB): domain Bacteria; phylum Acidobacteriota; class Terriglobia; order Acidiferrales; family UBA7541; genus Acidiferrum. The sequence goes on along the minus strand of DATEGO010000074.1, from coordinate 7,776 downwards.
ACCGGCGGATTTTGCGTCAGATCAATGACAGAGACGGTGTTGGTGCCGTGATTCGCGACGACCGCGAGGCCCAGCTTCTGGCTTATGGCAATGCCCTGAGGCGTAGTTCCAACGGAGATGGGGCCGCCGAGCGGCTGCCCAAACGTAGGACTAGCCGGATTGAGGTCGAGTTTTACGATGCTATTGCAACCAGAAATACTAATTAGAGCGAATGGAGAGAAAGGCCCGTTGGCGATCTGATCGGCGATGGCGACGGAGGTCGGCTGCGTATTGACAGGGCCTCCCGTGGAATCTGTGCAGACCTGGTTAAGCGGAACCTGCTGAATCACGATGAAATCGGCGACATTGGATTGCACGCCACTGCCATTGATCACGTCGAGCGCGTAATGATGCGGCGCGGCGAGGAAGGAAGCCGGAATCGTCGCGATGACCTCGCGGGAGCTTTTCAATTGGACATCGGCTGCCGGAATCGCTGTCAGATCCAAACGAACCTGCGTTGTGGAATCAAAACCAGTGCCAAAAATCTGCACGCCCGCTAAATCGCATGTAGTGGCTGGGGCAACTGGAGTGGTGCAGGTCAGTGTGGCTTGCGGAACGAGGGCATTCGGAACGCCACCAATGACCCCCACACCCGGCGTCGGACTGGGAACGATCACTTCAGAAACATGGATCGGTTTTATGGGAGTCGCTGTTCCGGGACCGCCCAAATCGATAACGTCAATGGTGCCGCTTCCTGACATAAGGACGAAGGCCTGGTTCGTCCCTGAATCGACGGAGATGCCCCCCCACAGCGTGAGAGACCCGGTGGTGCCGTTGTTGACGCTCAAGGTGGCGGTGCCAGTGCCGTTGAGGGTGATCTGACTCAAGAAGTTCTGTTGATCAGCTGGCGTTATTGGATTCGTGATGCAGGACTGGGGCGCAGGGGCAGGCTTAATTTCACAAGCGAAAGCGTAGCGCTGGCGGCTGACGGGATCCGAAGTGGATACCTGATTCAGCTTGGGATTATAAGAGACCACCTCATTTGTGTAAGGCTGCCATGCCACTCCCGTGGTACCGAGCAACTCTGGCGCAGAGGCGCAGGTAGTGACGAAGGCAGTGCAGGTGGCAGAAAAACCGAGGGAGCTGACAGACTGGTCGAGCGCGCTAAGCAGGTCTATCTGAAGATTCGTTGAATCTGCATCGGCCATGGCGGCCGTGCTAGTTATTGGATTTATAGCGATTCCCTGAAGCCCCTGAGTGATCTGAATCGTCTGATTCGGCTGGCCATAAAAGACGGTGGCGCAAATTTTCGCGCCAGAGCTAATTTGGCATCCGCCTGAAGCGCTATCGCTGGCGGTCGTGTTATTGACGGTGTAAGTAAAGCTGTTGCCGCTTGTCACGTTCACGGGAAAATTGCCGTTAAAAAGCGCGTCGTTTGCAGAGTTGGAGGGCTTCAAGCCCGTGATGAGGACCGTCCCGGCGTTGCCTGGAACCATGGAGAACGGGCAAGGATTCGTCGGCGGTGTTGCTGAGGGCATGGGATCTGGCAAAGGAGGAGGGCAGTGGTTGGGGTCAATGGTCACCGTCACGAGACCCGCAGTAAGCGCAGAAGAAAGGATCACACTCGCCGCCGAGGCCTTAGTAACATCCACGCCTCTGACCACGCCTGAGCCGCCAGGGGTCGCGTAAGCCAAGTGTCCATGGGGGGCAGTGGCAATCTGTGGATAAGTGCCATTGTTGAGCGTGACCTGGGAGGAAATGCATTGCCCCACCTTGGTCGAGGCAGGATTAATGGAGTGATCCAAGACACATCCATAGGGATTCGTGTTGGTTGCGGAGTCGGGGTTCAAATTGATTACGAATCCAAGATTGTTAGCGGTCGAGACTACGGTCGAAGAATAAGCGACAAGCGCGAGGTTTGAATCCGAGTCGACGCCAATGGAATAAGGAATGGGCGCTGGATTCACAGAGTTTTGCAAAGCGCCTGAAATATCCACAGTGAATGGAGTGCCAGGGGCCGGCGTCTGAGGCGAAGCTCCGGGAATGGGAATGGGCAACACCGTGACGGACTGGTTCCCATAGTTGACAATTGCGACCGTGTGGTTGGTTGAGTTAACGGAAATACCCGTGGGCGTATTGAGCGAAACGCCTGGGAATGTCTGACTCGTGACCGGACAAGAAACGGCGCAAGCGGCACCTGTGGAATCGATTGGGCTTAGCGTCCCCTTTCCGATGGTGTAAAACTGCACGCTACTGGGCACCGCAGGCGTGCTGCCGGTAGCGGGTGCTCCCGCCTGCGCCACAACCACGACGCCAATTAAAGGATCGATATCAATGGCGCTTGGATTCGTACCTGCGGGAATTCCTGAAGCGACAATTTGTGGAGGCGTGCTGGAATAATCCGGGAAAACGGCGATGTTTGTGAAGGAATGATTATTAGGAACCGGAGCGGGGTTCTCCGTGCTAACCACCGAGAGTGGATAGAGGCCAGGGCTGCCTTGATTGATCTGCAGAGTAGACATCAAAGCGTTCAACTGACGGGAAGTGGAGGGATGGTTTTGGTCCTGGACAATAACGTTACCTTGAAAAGAGGGAACAGCCAGGGTCCCGTTCGGCCCAAAGTAGCCGCCGTCAATGATAACTCGCGTCTGTTGCGACAGCTTGCCCTGGACGACATCGTCAGGGACTGATGCCGTCGACGTGGGGCGCACGGGAAAGATGGTGAACGTACCTACGCCCGTCGCCGTGCATGCCGTCCCCACCGCGTTGCCATTACACGGCTGTGCCGGATCTACCACAGTGACGATCACCTGGCCCGACGTCCCGAGGTCCGTGGCGTTGAGGCGAAGGCGCGCCCCGGTAGAAGCCGGAGGAGGCGTCGTGGCGGTTGTACTTGTGGAAGTGGCGGGAAGCGGGAACAGAACTTTGATTTGCCCAGACGTCGAGTCTTTCGGTACAGGCGTTGAGTTATTGGGATAAGTCAACAGGATTTTTGATGCGGAGGAGATATTCGGGGCGTCGAGATAAAAATCCCACTGAGTGCCACCTTGCGGGGCAATGGTGGGCGTGATTCCGTTGAACGTGATGGGCCCGCCGGTGACGATGGTGATGGTGCCGATGACAAACCCGGAGTTATCCGCTTTCGGCGTGGCGACGATGGTGACGTTGAACGCCGAATTCGTGTTGTTCTTTTGAGCGGGCGTAATGGCGGTGGGAATTGTATCGGGAGCCGTATAAACTGCCACGTTGGGATTGTTGGTATCCGGCGTGACGGTGCCGCAGGTGGGACTGCAAGTGGGAAGAGCGGGATAGTTGATGAAATTGCCTTTACTGTCCGTGTTCGGAAGGTTCTGGGTAAGCAGCCACGTTGTGCCCTGCATCTGAATGTCGTTGATCAAGTTGGCAAAGAACTGCTGGCTTTCTTTCGTGGGAACGGAAGCGGTTACCGGCTTGATGACCGCCGTGATGCCGGAAATCAGAGTGATGTTGGCGTGGCCGCTTTTCTTCGTGTCCTGAGCGTATGTTGCGGTAATGACGATTTGCAAACCGGGGAACTTCGTAGAATCGGGCACCTGGAACTTCGCAGGATCGGGCGCGGTATAAGTAGCGGTGCCGGTGGCTTGTTGGTTGGAGAGAACGCCGAAAGAGCCGTCAGCTGGGGCATCGATTGGATTTGAAGTGGTGGTCTTGCCATTGCTCGTGCTTGTGGTGGTGTATTGCAACGGGCTCCATTTCACAGTGGTGGTGGCTGCGCCGGTGACGGTGGCCGTGAGCGTGACGGATTGGCCCAGGATGAGGCTGGTGCTGGGAGTTACCGTGACGGTGATGACGTTGGCGGCACTGCTGCCGCCGCCGCAGCCGACGCACAAAAATACACACAGGGCAAGCGCCCCGCCAAGAATTTTCAAGACTGCTCGATGTTTCACACCCACGATTTCCCCCACACTCTGGCGTCTCGCCAAGTTTTTCGCGGAGGCTCAACCTACCTTGCCTTCCATGCGAGGTCTCTACACCAAATAAACTCAGCCCTTCGCCGATGACATCAGAATGTCCGGCTCACCGTGAAACGGAACGTCGTCTTCGGCTCAAAATAATTCAAGCGCCCCGGGTTGTTCAGCAACTGTTGCAGGCTTTGCTTCACGCTGGCCCATTCTTCCGAGGTCAAAGTTCTCGGGTAAAAACCCTGGGTGACGCCCTGGGGACAGGGCACCAGCGGCTGTTGGTTCCCCGGTTCGCAGATCTGACTCGGGTCAATGTAAGGATTCTGGGCCACCAATTGGTCGTGCAACCGATTAACGTTGTAAGCGTAATAAATTCGGAACGGTGCCTGAATGATGGGAAGCTGGACAACGAACTCGATGCCCGTCGAGCCGCGGAGGCGGAAGTTCGTTCCAGGGGCAATAGGAAGCTGCTGCTTGAGGCCCGCCCCAAAAGGCAGAGGAAGCTGAGCATTCGGGAAGTTTTGCGGTTCGAGCAAGTTCTGGAATCCGGCGCTATTTAGCTGCAAAGCGTCGCGGCGGACCACGCCAACGGTTCCCGCATCCAGGAAGAGACTGGTCTGGACGATGTTGCCAACGATGGGAATGCGGTATTCCACGTTGCCATAGCTCTGGAGGTCCCCGCCCGGCAGCGTGGCCACATAGATCAAGGTGGGTATCGTAAAGGCGCGCGTGCAACCACCGCAACTGGGATCCTTGTACTGCGCGGGCGCCACTGTGGCTTCGGGGATGAACGTGACTGGGGAAATGGCGCGGATGTCGTAGCCGCGAATGTCACTTTCGCCGCCCATGTAGAAACGGCTGAAGGGCGGGACTTCCTTGCCGGCGTAGCCGGTGGTTTGCGCGGCGCTGAAGTGCAACCCGATCACATTGCGATGCTTGTTGATCGGATGGAAATACTTCATGTCCATGACGTTGGTGACGGTCTTGACGTTGCCGCCGAGCCCCGAGAAACCCACGGAGTAGTAAAAGCTCTTGCCGTGGGTGGAATTGATGGGATTGTCGACAGTGTTGTAGGAGATGGAAGGCGTGATGGTGCTGGAGATGATGCCATCGAGCGCGCTGGGGCCGGTCAAGCTGCGGAACTGCAAGGATTCAAACAACAGCGAGGAGGCTTGATTGAAGGATTTGATATTCGTGCGCGTCAGCCCGTAGTTTAGTCCGAGGCGCGCGAAAGAAAGCTTGCGAAGCGGGTACTGCGCGAACAGCGTGAACCCCGTGCTGTTTTGCACATAGTTCTGAACATACTGAGGATTGATGCTTACCGACTGCTGGAACAGGATGGCTTCCTGGCGGGCTTGATCAAAGTTATAGCGCGAAGAGAAAACGGTGAAGCCCGTGGAGATGGGCCGATCGAAGAGATACGGCTCGGTAAAACCAAACATGAAGGTGCGGGTCAGGCTGCCAAACTGCGCGGAGAACGTGAGCGTTTCGCCCAAGCCGAGGAAGTTGTTCGTCTGGTAGGTAAGGCCGACAAAGCTGCCCGCCAGGCCGCTGACGCCGCCCTGCAAACCGATGGATTGCTTGCCTTTCTCTTTGAGCTTGAGCGTGATGTCGACGGTGCCGGCCTTGGTGTTGCGCTTGATTTCGGCGGCCTTGTCGGCTTCGATTTTGTCGAAATAATCGAGCTGATTGAGGCGCAGGATACTCAGCTCCCACAAGCGCTTGTTGAAGAGCTGGCCCTCATCAATCATCAGTTCGCGGCGGATGACTTTGTCGCGCGTGGTGGTGTTTCCGCTGAAATCGATGCGGCGCACGTAATACTGTTTTTGTTCGTCGAAGCGCAGCGTGAGGTTAATGATCTTGCTGGCGTCGTCGACTTCGGAGTCCGGCTCCGGCGTGAAATCAATGAAGCCGTATTCGCCGTAAATCTTGCCGTAGGTTTCGAGCGCTTTGCGGACTTTTTCCGTGGAAAAGATGTCGCCTTGCTTGAGAGGGAACGCAGCTTTCAATGCATCCACTTTGAGCGACAAGGCCTTGTCCGGATCGGAGCTGACGATTTTCAGCGTGCCCATGCGGAAGCGCTCGCCCTCTTCGATGGGAATGGTGATGTTGACGGCCTTGCCGTGCGCCCTACCGGTGACGAGTGGAATGCCAGCACGCGCGTGCGTGGTGTCGATGTTTTCAAGAATGGGATCACCAACGGAAACCTTAAAGTAGCCGTTAGAACGGTAAAGCTCACGGATGCCGACTTCGAGATCCTCGCTCAGTTTCTCGCGATCATAAGTCTTTGTGAGTACCGGGATATTCCAGAAGTAGAGAGGAATCGAATACGGCCGGTCGTGGCGCATCGCGCGGATCAACTTGCGGTCGCTGAACGCGTGATTGCCCTTGAACTTGATTTTGCCGACCTTGACCTTAGGGCCTTCCTCAATCTTGAACACAAGAATGACTGCGTTGCTGGAAGCAATGCGCTCGTATTGCGGCGTGACCTTGGCGAACTGGCGGCCATGTTCGCCGAGGAGCTCTTTCAACACGACTTCCGCTTTCTTGATTTTCGTGGGGTCAAACTGGCTTTCCACGCTCAGGCCAACCTTGCGCTCCTTGAAGCGGTCGAGAATGTCGGATTCCGAAATGGAGTGAATGCCATCGTAGCGAATGCGCCGGATCTGCGGGCGCTCTCTGACTTCGAACACGATAATCTTCGCGTTCGAGCGTTTTGGGGAATCCTCGACGCGTAGTTTTACATCTTCGAAGAATTGTGTGTTCCACAACGCCTGGAAATCGCGGCGCAGCGTGTCTTCGTTGTAGGGGTCGCCGTCGCGGCTGAAGATGCGGGCCTTCAGCGTGTCCGTGCGGATGCGGCGGTTGCCAATGAAGTCGATGCGCTCGATGATGAATTGCTGCTGGCCGGAGGGCTGCTGTTGTGCCGGGGCAGCCTGAGATGAGGATTGCGCATGGTCTTCGACAGCTTCCTTGCCGGTAATTAAATCTAAAGAAGCGGAAAATAAGACCTTGTCGGAGGACGAGTCGGCAGACCGGCTGACCAGCTCAAAAGCGGCGGAAGCGCTCGCAAAAAGAACAACGAGCGCGACAACCTGCGTCACACGAACCGGCCATCCCCCGAGCGACAAACAGACTCTCCTTGGAGCGGCCATTGGGCCTACCTATGGCCGCGCCCCCAAACACAAGATGTAATTCTCCCGCCGAGCCCGGTATGGGCCGGCTGTGCGATGTTTCAGATTCGCTAGTGGACGACCGGGGTTGCCTCGCCGACCGGACGGAACGACAGGCCCTCCCCGGCGACATAAATCTGGAGTGTCGCGGGCCTTTGAATTCCACCTTGGATCAGCGCCTCGGAGAGCGGGTCTTCAACGTACTTCTGTAAAGCCCTGCGCAACGGCCGTGCGCCGTAGCTGCGGTCCGCGCACGTTTTCTCGAGAATCCACTGACGAGCCTCCGGCGTGAGGACAACCTGCACTTGCCGGTGGATTAGAGTATCGTTCATCTGTCCCACGAGCAAGTCAATGATGCGAAGCAGGTCTTCGTCGCCGAGCGGGTTGAAGATGATGACTTCGTCCAACCGGTTGAGGAACTCCGGATTGAACGCCCGCTTTACTTCGTTCATCACCATTTCTTCCATCGACTTTTGCCCGGCTTCGTCAATGCCAGCCTGGAAACCCAGACCCGTGCGCTTCTGCAAATGGCGGGCGCCTAGGTTCGACGTCATAATGATGATGGTGTTACGGAAATCCACGGTATTGCCGAGCCCGTCGGTCAACTGCCCGTCTTCAAACACCTGCAAGAGAATGTTGAAAACGTCCGGATGCGCCTTCTCGATTTCATCCAGCAGGATGAC
>DATEGO010000073.1:0-82756 GCA_035280065.1 Candidatus Acidiferrum sp. | reverse complement strand
CGCGAACGAAATGCTTTCCTTGTGCACGTCCATGCCGATATATTTGGTGGTGCTAGTCATAAAAGGGTGTTCCTTTCTGGATGGTTTGAGACAAGCACCCAAACCCTACTCCAAAAGGGGCGCCCTTTTATATTGCGTCGGTAAAGTTCCTTGCGCCCATCAACTGCATCGGACTTTTAATCGGTACTTCTGCGTCATCGGGGGAACGATACCGTTCATTCGCAGGTATTCTACAAGCTGCCCGTAGTGGTCTGTGATATGCCAAACGGCAACAACTGAAATCCCCAGCTTCGTGTTCGGTCCCGCGTAGCGGCCTTCGACACGTTCGAGCGCGTTTTTTGCTGTGAGTGTCGTCAGGACGCGGTTCGAGTAGTCGAACGAATCCTTGAGGTACTTGATTAATTCGAGTTTCGTCTTTGCCGGTTCGGGCCCGCCCTTTTCGCAGTCTTCGGGCGGCTTCTTGCCTTCGAACTCATTGAAGAAAGCGAACTGGGCGCACGCGACGTGCTTTACTTGCTCGCCAAAACTGCGGGCGTCATCGAATTTTCCGGCTGTGGGGACGAAGGAGTATTTGTCCTCAGGCATGGCTTCTGCAACGTCGAGAAAGTTACCCTCGGCGAACTGGAGTGTGCCGCTAATGCTGTCGGCGATTGACTTGGGAACGTCATTCTGTTGGGCGGTCGGTTTGGAAGGAGATTCTTTCAGCGTCATAGATTTCCCGACTGCAATTAGCGTGAGGCCACACAAAATAAGTAGAGCGCTAACACGCAAAATGTTCATACCATCCTCCGAAAAGTTGTTATGGTACTGACCAGAGTCTAACCTTCAGACTGCCTTACGACAATCGGCCTGACTTGCCTTCTGGACCAGAATATTCCGGACTCCCCTCGAAGAGTTGTTTAGAGGTCAGGACTAGGCCGGGCCGTAGTCAATTAGACCTGATCAGGACGGGTTTTCTTTGAATCAAGACTCATGAACGAATTTAGCCTTTGAAACTCGTGCAAATAGAATTCGAGCGGGTGTTGCGTCGACCCATTGAAACCACCCGGCTAATCGGAAACTTGCAAGCCTTTTGCGGCGATGGCAGGCTGACACCCACAAGTCACGGGTGTATTCTCTCGTGGTGAAAAGAAGGAAACCCCAAGAATTGGAACCTCTGCCTCGGTCCGCATCTGTCATCATCGGCGCAATGGCAATCGTGTTTGTCGGATTGGTTTTGGCAAGCGGCAAGTTCTACCTTGCACATTGGCGCGGCAATGTGGTGTTTTTGCCCGTTGTAGTTTTCATCGGCCTGCTGTTAATCACAGCGGTATTCATTCAATTCTTTAAGAAAAACTAGGCAGAAGACTTCTCGCATTTCCCAGGAAATTGCTTGAACGCGCTCACGTGCACAAACCGGTAAGTCCAACGGATAGGACTTCGGCGATTGGCGCATTCGATGATCTCTCGGGAATTCGGCGGGTTGCCCAGATCAGTTTTGCGCGTCCAAGAGTTCGACCGTGAGCAGAATTGTACGGCCTACAACCTTTAGGCTGTGTTGCGACACCTTGTCTATCGTGTCGGCAGTAGTGTGGTGGAATTCGCCCATTGCGTCGAACGACGGCCCCATCCGACCGTACCTAGCATCGACCACATCCACCGACGGGATACCGACCTTGATAAACGAAATGTGGTCGTCGATGATGTTCGTGTTGTATTTGAAGAAATACTGGCTGTAGCCGAGTTGATTGGATGCTTGGGCTATGACGTTTTGTAGTGAACTGCTGGAGCCGGTCTCTCGCCCCACACTAAGGTCCTTATCGCCTATCATGTCGAGCAGGAACAAGCCGCGAATGTGAGAGACCTGCCCATTTGCCGCCAGCTTTTGCGCTAGATGTCTGCTCCCGTATAGACCATCGTCGCCTTTGAAAGAATTGATCGCCTCTTCCAGATCGGTCCAGACCAACCAGATTTGCATCCGGGTCTTCTGGTGGACCAACGCATCGGCAAATGCCAAAAGAATCCCCGCGCTCGATGCGCCGTCGTTAGCGCCGATAAATCCCGGCATAAAGAGAGTGTCGTAATGCCCTGCGAGGATAAAGATGTCCTGCTTCTGGCCAACGCTGACGTTGAACTTACCGATGATGTTATGTACCGAGATTGGGCCGCGCGGCGTGTTAGCGATAAAATCGTCGGCTTCAATCCGCGCCTCGTCCTTTTGCAGAACCTGATGAATAAGGTCTTCCGTCTTCTTATGGCCGGGTGAACCGGGCCATCGTTCTCCAAGACCCGCAATCTCGGCGGTGTAGGCATATGCCTGTTGTGAGTTGAACGCGTTGTGCAACGAGACGGAGGAAGCAGGTAAAGCGCACGGTAGCAGTGAGACAACAATCAGCCAGAGTAGCGAGAAAACAGTTATTGTTCTTTGCATCGCCACGCAAGATACAGCAACCTGCGCGAGATCATCAAGGTTAGCCTATTAGCCCGGCCGAAGCGTAGGCGCATGGTTTCTACAACCTACTTAAGCTGACGTACTGCCTCCGCCATCAGGAGTCTAGCGAAATGATCCTGTTTCTGCTGTTCCAGCGTCGTGTCCTCTTCCGTGGTTGGCTTTACTGCGGGTTTAGCCCTTGGTTTGCGAAGATCCTTATCGAAACGCGCCGCGATATCAGATTTTAGCTGTTCAAGATAGCCCGATTTCATGGTCTCCCCCTAAATAAAATCGGCGCCTTAATCTTTGCATATGGACCCTCCAGCATCGATTTTCCAAACGGACGGATGTGCTCGATCCGGTACCGGACGTTAGTTCAGGTCTTTATATGAAAAGCAGTGTGCTCAAATTGTGCGGGGTGCCGTGTACCTCTCTTCGGTGTTTTTATGGTTTTTCTCTGTTTTGGTGTTTCGTAGAATCAGTAAGTTACGCGGTGTCAGTCCTTGTTGGGAGTACGACTCCCACCCCGGGCACCATTCTTTCCTATTGAAACTGCTGGAGTTCCCGAATCATCGCTGCCGATGTACCCCGCGCGTTACCCAGGCCGTGGGAGAGTACGAGTGCGTCCCGATTCCACGCACGCGCCAAATCGGCCTCAAGTTGTTCTTATCTCGAGCGTACCCAGGGCGCGTAATGCTTTTCGCTGATTCGCAAACTCTGATGCCCAAGCAAGACTGAAACTCTTTCGATGGGCACGCCCGCGAGTAGCAATTCGACGGCGAATGTGTCGCGGAATCGATGCGCATGCCCATCCGGTATCGTTGCTGGTTAGAGACGCGGCTAGTGTTAGCGCACTGGCGCGTCCCGCATTAGGTTTTGTTTTTCCTGCTGGGCTTTTTCCTGTAATGTTCGGCTTTGTACTTCCTAGCTTTTTCGATAAATTCCTCTGTCCAGAGTCGAGCCTTCGTTCCGCCAAGCGACGGAATAGCGGGGCCTCAATTCGACGTTCACGAATCCATCGATGCAAAGTGTCGGCGGTTATTCCGAGAAGTTTCGCAACTCGGATCGTTGGTAACGAGGCCCTCATTAATATCAGATACCCTATCAGATACTGTGACGTGGAAACTTCTCTGATCCACTTTTTGAAAAAGAAGACTACCTCAGTTGTTCCTGCCGCCCAAGGAGAATGCACCAAGAATGATCTCTCGATGGTTTTCCTGGCGATGTAGTGTGACGATTAAAGGTGGGAGACCTGTTCGTGGCTTCTCTGTTCGAGTGATGCTCTTAAGAGCACATTATCCTCGGTAACGTGCCCTCAAGAGCATTTTTCTTGCCGTGAATGTATAGCAAGCCTTGTTCGAAGCTGTGTTCGACCCAGTGCACGACCTTGCCTTTCACACCGCTAGCACCTGCCAGGGACGAACTTGGGAACTGCAGCGGAAGGGAGATGGACTTCTTCATCGGCGCACTCCCTTCGATTGTGGTTGCGTCCGGGGTCTCTTCGAGCCTGGCCCAGTTCTCCGTCTTGCCTGATCCTCGTCGTAGCGATCTTCATCAGACATGTCCCAGCCAGGCAGAATAACGACGCGAGGCGGAAGGCCTTTCTTCTTTCGCCTCTCTTCGGAGGTGCGGACTTCGAAATAGATGTCATCCCGGTCTTTCAGTTTCTCGTCAAAGGCTCGTTGAAACCGGTAGGCCCACTTGGCGTCGTTCTCTACGATTTCTTCAAAGCTGTCGAAGAATTCCCGGTTGGCATACACACGAGCGATCTCTATATCGGAGCGGGCGTGCTGGATGAGGTCACGCTTGAAGAAAGGGACATCTTCCAAACGCTCCAGCCCCATCATCAACCGGTCGAACAACTGGTTTAGCTCGACGATTTCCTGAAAGAGATGGAGTCTCATGCTCCGCCCTTACGAATAGCCGAAGCGGGAACAGCCCCCTTAGCATTTCGGCCAATTACGTCGACTGGATACGGCAGACCGGGACAAATGGAATGGGACCTGAGATCCACAAAGGTGGGGCAGGGACAACTCAGCTTGAGTTGCACCTTAAATTGGAAATGGATAGTTTTTGTTGCAGCCATCGTTGCACCTCAGACGTGCACTTTGGTCAGGGACGCGAGGGTGCTAGTAACACCAGCGCGTCCCGCTACTTCACGAATTCTTGCTTCGATGCTCCGCCTTGCGTCGGGGCTTCTTCCGGTACTGCTGAGCTTTGTATTGCTTCAACTTCGCAAAGCCGTCTTCGGTCCAATATCGAATCTGCGAACCCGCGATTTCATGTGTAACCGGCTCCGGAACTGCTCTCCTTTCGATCCACCGATGCAAAGTGGCGCGATGGATTCCAAGTAGCCTTGCGGCTTCAGAGATCGAGTATTGTGCCATTTATAATATGCGACATGGTGTCGCGTATTGTCAAGTGTAATCTGCGTCGAGCAAACAGCGACAAGATTACCGGACTTTAGGTCGAATCCGAAGTCGCTTTACGATGTTCGTAACTTAAGAATCGGGCGGACGCTTTTTGGGCGGCTGATGTCGCTTGGTCTCGGCATTGCTCGCAAGCCTTCGATGGCCGCCATGCAGGTGGTGAATCCTGACGGTCATACTGATGGCCACGGCGATCGCGACTCGGGTGCTGGCGAGTGATCCAGTAGTGGGATTGGCATGCTTGCCGATGTAAGCGGATGTCGTTGGTTGCCCCAAGAATGAGTGCACAAATCATTTCATAAATCATTGCATCTATCGTCTCGCATTTTATAGCAGATGCCGTGTACCCGCGGGGTACCTAAGTCGAGCGAATTTACGGGTTTTGTAGTTTTTGCTGACTCGAAGGATCAACTACTTGCGTGTCTTCAACGCCGTCATCGGTTCGACTCCCACCCCGGGCACCAACTCTTGTCATCCTCGTTCTGACGGCCCTGTTGGGCAAGGCTTGGGAAAACGCAATGATTTCTGGCCATGTTGTTCTGTGGGCTGATCGGATCTTGCCCTATGTACTGTGCCCTACGACCCCTGCTTAGGGTCACCATGCGGCCCCTACGCGCAGAACCTACTGTTTGACCTGCGTCTCGCCGTCGGACATGGAGAGGCGTACGCGCGGCACGCCGGAATGTTTCTCGATGCGGTCCGCCAAGGGCTGCGAATGCGTGGTAATCCAAAGTTGGGTGTTTTTCGAAGCGCGAACGATCAGGTGCGCGAGGGCATCCAGAATGTCCGGATGCAAACTCGTCTCCGGTTCGTTGACGGCCAATAGCGAGGGCGGACGAGGGCTCAGCAGCGCCGCACACAGACATAAGAACCGCACTTGTCCGTCCGAGAATTCCTGCGCATGCAAGGGTCGGAGCAGCCCGGGAATTTTCATCTTGATGCTGAAAAGCGTGTCCATCCCTTCGATCAGGAGAGCAGCGCCGCCAAAAGCCTCCGCTACGGTCTTGCGAAGCGCATCCCCATCTCCGATTTCAAAAATGGTTTGGAGCGCTGCCGCAAGGTCCGAGCCGTCATGACTGAGAACCGGCGTATAGACGCCAATTTGCGGCTGCCGCACGGGGGACTCGAGGTCTGTGCGGAAATGATGATAAAAACGCCAGCTCAGGACCTGCTGGCGAATGGCCGATATTTCCGGATAGAGGTGCGGGTCAATAATCTGCGACAGGACGGACTCCTGTTTCGAAATCTGGAAGGGATAGGTGACCATGTTGCCTTCTGCGTTGCGCAACCACGCCGAAGGTTCGTCGCGTTTCAACATGGCGATGCGACGCTTCGCGTCATTCAGTTTATTCGCTTCGGGGGGCGGGATATACCAGATATATTCTTCCTTGACGCGGGGGTCGAGCGTGAACATGGTTCCCAGCGCTTGCTCGTTCAACGACGGAAGCCCGATTTGCAGCTCGTACCCGAACTTCTCCGCTTCAAAGCCAAGTACGACTCGTTTGGGAGCCTTCTTGCGCTGAGTGCGGGCGCGCTCGCCTCCGGCCCAGAACACGCTGGGCGTGCCGCCTTCCTCGGCGATCGCACGCGCCAATTGCCCTTGCGCCGCGCGCGCCATTAAGACCAGGGAGTTGTAAAGATTGGACTTTCCACAACCGTTCGGGCCGGTGAGGACATTAATGGGCTTCAATTCCAAGTCGAGATCCCGAACAGACCTATAGCCGGAGACATGGATCTGCTTGATCATGGTTGGGAAACAATACCAGACTGAGGCCGACTAGAGTTCTTTTCCGTGTACCCTTTGTGCTGAAATCTTTAGAAGCCAGCGGGGTGCGACGCGACGCTGCATCTTTCAGATACTAGACAGTGCTCACTCTCGTTTTAGCCGTCGCCATCCTGTCAAAAGGCCGAGCTGAGTACTCAGCTCGGCCTTAATCCCAGCAAAAATCGGATGGCCCATCCTTCGGCTTTGCCTTATGTAAGGGTGGGGCGGCCTATCGCTAGCTTCTTCTCACGTATGCGTAGTGGAAGGTTGTTGCTCTTCTTCTCTGTGGACCAATCCAACCTCTTCATTTTGTTGCGCAACGTGTCGCGGCTATCTTCAAGCAGCATGGCCGCTTTGATCTGGTTGCCGTTGGATTGCTTCAGTGCCATCTCAACCAGCGCATGTTCGATGTCTTCTAGCGAAATTCCGCCCTGAAACGGCGAGTTTACTCCTGACGTTTTTGCGATGGCTGATACTGCGGCCCGCGGAACCACAAATCTATGGGCCGCTTGATTCCTTTCGCGCTAAACGGCATCTGCACCTTTCGCCCTTCCCCCGCGGAAGCGTAGCCCGCGTACAAAGCCTTCATTACCACCAAACCATCTTCGCCGGTCGCCTGCGGCTTTTCTTTTCAGCGAACGCAGCGCGCGAAATGCGCCATCTCCTGCGGATACCCGTAGTTCCATAGCTCCTCGAATACTGGGTAACTCCATCCCTTCGTGCTGGGCGCCTTTTCCACCGCGTACCCGTAGCCTTTTTCGCTGTATGTCGGCAGAGCGTTCCCCATGTGAGATTGGCATAGGTCACGCCTCCCGATCCGTACACTTCAATGCGATCGTCCATCCCGCCCCGGCGTCCCCAGCTGTTCTCCACCATTCCGACCGCGCCGTTCGCGAACTCCAGGATGCACAACGTATCGTCATCGCCGCGCGTCTTGTCGCCGTGAACGTGGGTTCCCATCTGGCAATAAACCGTCTGAATCTCCTGCCGCCCGAGAAACCAATAACAAAACGCAATGCCGTGGCAGCCCAAATCCATCAGCGCGCCGCCCCCGCTGCGTTCCACGTCCCATCACCACGCGCTGTGCGGCCCAAAATGCTTCTCGCTCTGCCTCACCAGATGAATTTTTCCGAAGGCACCATCGTCGGCCATTTCTTTGGCCTTCAAATACTTGGGAGTGAAGAAAAGCTCTTCGGCATACATCAACAGCACGCCGGCCTGCCGCGTGACGTGCAGCATCTCTTCGCCTTCTTCGATGGTCATGCACAATGGCTTTTCGCATACTACATTCTTGCCGGTGCGCGCGCAGTCTCCTGTCATTGCGCGTGCAAGTAATTCGGCGCGGCGATGGTAACCATCTCGATGTCGCGTTCTTTCAGCATTTCCCGGTAGTCAGTAAACACGCGCGGGATACCGTACTTCTTTGCCAGGGCTGCGGCGTTCCGCGGAGTCGGCGACGCCACGGCCACCACTTCCGCTCCTTCGGGCGCGAGCTGAAACGACGCGGCATGAATATCGCCCTCGAACTGCGACCCGATGATACCTACCTTCACTTTTCCATCACTCACCGTCAGCCTCTCGATTCCGATGTTTGAGTTCTTTTCAGAGACTTTGACTTGCTTCGAGACTTTCTTGAGAAGCAATCGGCCGAAATTCTCCCCGGAAAGCTGCTAACGCGCAAGGGATCTGCACTATCGCGGACTTTTTTCCCCTGAATCGGCCTTATCAAATAAAAAATAAAGACGGAACTGATTTGTGCTTCTACGCAATCAGCTCCGCCCATTGACCTCTTAGGCTTGTTTGTAGGAGCGCAGCACGCTGCGCCACTACAATTTCGGCTGCGGTTGCCGAAAATACTCGGAAGTCGGCGGCCCGAGCAGGACGTAACCGATAACCAGCAAAAGCACCACATGCGGCAAGGCCGCCGATAGGGAATTTAATGCGCCCACTCCAACGTGAAAGGCGACCCAAGCCAGCGCCAGCCACCGTGCCCATCGCGCACCCCGCAGCAAGAAAACACCGGCCACGATGGCTGACACTGTGAGAAACAGGATGGGCAGCATCCAACGATCGAGCGCGCCTCTCCACAGGTGGTAGGCTGTATTGAGGATCCCGATGATGATGAACAGACAACCTGCGACGGTGACTTCATACGGCCGTTTCATTGTCGTCAGCGAGCCGGCGCCCTCACCGTGCCTGAACAACTTTCACGGGCTTGTCCAGCTGGAAGGTCAGGACGGTCTCCGACGGCACTTTGATCGAGCCGCCCTTGGTCAGGATCTGCGTCAATGCGCCGCCTCCCGCACCGGCGCCGGCTCCAATCGCCGCGCCCTTCCCGCCGCCGGCAATCGCGCCGATAATCGCACCAAGGGCCGCTCCGCCGCCAGTCATTGCGGCGGTTCGCTTGTTTGCGCCAATCCCATGTCTGCCGGTTTCTTGGACGTCGGTGGTGCTAACTAAATACTCCTGACCCTCCACCGAAATCGATTGCAAATCCAGCACGAGGTCGGAAGCGCCGCGAATCTTTCCTCCCTGGGAAGCCGACCGGATGACGATCTGCGCGTTTGAGCCGCGAGGAATAACCACATTGCCGTCAGCGTCGACAACGTCATCTGCAACTTCGGCCGCGTAAGTCTGGCCTTCCGCCGACTTGGCGGAGTCAATTGTGTCTTCGGTTCGAACTGGAACCTTTGTGCCGGCGGGCACCACGTAAGTCTTGGTATGAATTTCCGCCTGCGTTGGATGGTAGTGATGCTCGTGCACGTGGTTCGACAACGCTCTACCCGCAGAAGCGCGTCCGCTCGGCGCGGCTCCAGCACCGCTGCTGCCCGCGGTCCCGCTGTTGCCGGCAGAAGCTTGGGTGTCCGAACCTTGGGCCGCCGCATCGTCATACTCAATGGACTTCACTTGGGCCATCGGAATCGTATGCGTCGTCTTGTCGTCGCCCGCCAGAGTGATTTCCGACGGCGAAGTCGCCGTGACTGTACCGCTAACCTCCGAGGCGTCGCGCATCAAAACGGTGGCATGTTGCCCGGAACCCTGCTTCGCACACGACACCAGAAAAAAGAGCGCGCCAAGAGCCGCGCCCGCAAAAATCGTTCGCCAGTCGAGCTTTGACGCTTGCCACCGCCGGCCTGAAGCCTTGAACGCTGAGTGATTCATCGTAACCTCCAATGTGCAATGTGGTGATTACAACAAGCCAGATGATTCTTTGCCGAGGCTGGGTCTCGCCCTGAAATTCTATAGCAAAACCAGGGTTCGCTGTCGATGGCTTCCCATTTTTTGCTCTTCAGTCAAAAAGGAATTGCTAGATCCTTGCCCTTTACGAAGTATCTTTAGAAACGAACGGAGAGATGTCGGGACGGTAAGCCGTCGCGTAGGCTATGAGCGGAGTCAGCGCGGACGCCTCTGACTCGGCGAGCGACATAGTGTCTCACCCCGTGTGTAGGCTTCAACTCTGCTTGAGGCGAAGGCGGAGATGCTTCACGGCGCGTTCGGCGTCCTCGCGGAAGTGAGATGCATCCAGGCGGAAGGAACGGAGCCATCTGCGGAGCGACCCGGCGAAGGGATAAAACAGGACCTGCTGAGCCGATGAAACAGCGCCAGCCGTTCGAATGACCGTTGGGGCCAGCCACAAAACCGTCGCTCTGGCTGCGGGCAAAGCGCGCTGCCCCTCTCTGGCAGTTCGCGTGGCGAGAAAGACCACCGCTCGCGCGTACAGCATCCACACGCCAACGCCAACGCCTGCCACGAGCAGTAAAACCAGAAACACAATGGCAAACAGTAGGAAGGCGAAAAAAAGCTCCTGGAAATAAAAAGACCGGAAAGCGAGGACGGTGGCTAGGACCCCACACGCAACCAGCAGTAATTTCAGCGTACGCTGCTTAGTCTGTGCCGTCATGGCCCATTGGCCTCCGCTTCTCCCCATTTCTTAGATGCATCAAAAGGCAGTTGGGAATCCGGCCGAGGAGTATTCCGGGTTCTTAATCATCTGATATATTCCTGAGCGCGGGCAAAGGGGTTTGTCTGGGGCAGGGCGTGGCTGACAGATCCTTCTTATCATCGCTCGGCCCCTCTGTCCACTTTTTATTGTTTCGCTTTCGAACGTTTCCGGACTCTTCGCTTGCACGGATCGGATTCGTCACAATCGTGCAACAAATTCGGCCGCTCCTAAGAGTCTTCCCCTAGAATCCTCGGAAGGTCCGGCATTTGAATATTCGCCGTCTGTTTGCCCGTCTAGGAGAAGCGGAGTGGGTTCGAACGAGAATTTTGATCTGATTGTTATCGGCTGCGGTCCGGCGGGAGAGAAGGCTGGCGCGCAGGCCGCGTATTTTGGCAAGCGTGTCGCGATTATCGAGCGCGCTCAGCACATGGGAGGAAGCTGCATTAACACCGGCACGGTTCCCAGCAAAACGCTTCGCGAATCGGCGCTCTATTTTTCCGGTTTGCAGCAGCGCGGCCTGCACGGCATCGACTATTCGCTGAAAGAGAATCTCACTGTGCATGACTTTATGCACCACGAACGCGAAGTCGTGGAGATGGAGCGTCGGCGCATTCTGAAAAATCTGGCGTTGCACAAGATCGAGCTGGTTCGCGGCCAGGCGTCGTTTGAAGATTTTCACACGATTACCGTCTCCTCGACCGATGTCAGGCGCCGCCTAAAGGGCGATGTGATCTTAATTGCCACCGGATCGAAGCCGCATCGCCCGGCAGAAATTTCCTTTGATGACCTTCATACTTTCGACTCGGACACATTTCTACAGATGGATCGTATTCCGAAGACTCTCGCTGTGATCGGCGGAGGAGTTATCGGCTGCGAATATGCTTCTATTTTTATGGCGCTCGGCGTGGACGTTACTTTGGTGGACGGCCGGGACCGGCTTCTTCCCTTCCTCGACAACGAGATTTCCAACCGCCTCTGCGATCGACTTGCAGGGCTCGGCATGCAATTCTGGTTCAACGAGCGGCCGGTGAAGACGGAAAATTCTTCGGGCGAAGTACGCCTGACGATGAAGAGCGGCAAAGTTCTTGAAACCGAGGCTGCCCTTTTTGCCGCGGGCCGTCGCGCCGCCGTGGACGGGCTCGCGCTCGAAAAAGCCGGCCTTGCACTCAACGATCGCGGATACATTCCGGTGAACGAGAACTACTGCTCTTCGGTTTCGCACATTTATGCTGCAGGCGACGTCATCGGATTTCCGGCGCTCGCGTCCACTTCGATGGAACAGGGCCGCGTTGCGGTGTGCCATGCTTTTGGCTTGAAATACAAGCAACGCGTGGCTTCTCTGCTGCCGATGGGCATTTACACGATTCCGGAAATTTCCGCCGCTGGAGAGACCGAAGAATCCTGCCGGGACAAGAAAATTGACTATGTAGTGGGCCGCGCGCTTTATGAGAATAACGCTCGCGGCCACATCACCGGCGACAGAGCCGGGATGCTTAAGTTGATTTTTGCGCGGGCGGACAAGAAGCTGCTCGGCGTCAGCATGATTGGGGAAAACGCAACTGAGCTGATTCACATCGGTCTGACCGTTCTGGACAAGGGCCTGACCATTGATGAATTTATCGAACAGGTCTTCAACTGTCCGACGCTTAGCGAAACGTATAAGTACGCCGCCTACGATGGCCTCGGCAATCTCGCCGGGCACAAACTTCGCGAAGGGTAAACGGCAATGACCAGTCCGCTTTGTCTTTTTCTCCCCCGCGCATTCTGCGGTCTCTGCGTTGAGTCTTTTTCCTCCGTTACTCGCGCGGTCACGCTCTTGCTCGTTGCCCTTTTCGTCGCCAACCCTGCTTCGACAGCACAACAGGCGCCTCAGCACTACTACCTTGGCTTTGACCGCAACGATTATCCCGGTGACGAGGCGATGAAACTTCTCCGGCGCGATTTTGCGTTTACAGGTTACTGGCTCGGGAATCCTCCCGAAGAGACGACGAATTCCTGGACCGGCAAGCGCGAATTTTTGCGCTCGCAGGGTTTCGGTTTTGTTCTTCTTTTCGCTGGACCCGCGTCTGGCCAACTGCTGGACGAGGCTTACACGCGCAAACGGGTGGCCGACGATACGCAGACCGCCGTAGCGGCCGCGCGGCGGGAGGGTTTTTCTGCTGGTTCAGTCATTTTCCTGGATATTGAAGAGGGAGGCCGCCTGCCATCAACTTACGTCACCTATCTCAAGACCTGGGCTTCCGAACTTGAGCGTCTCGGGTTTCGCGCAGGCGTCTACTGCTCGGCCATCCCCGTTGACGAAGGCGGAGGGTCGAGACTTGTCACATCGGATTTCATCCGCGAACAAATCAAACCTGCAGGGCTTGTCTATTGGGTGTACAACGATTCGTGCCCGCCTTCTCCAGGGTGCAGCCCGCCGCAGGATCCACCGGCGCCATCCAAGGGCGGCAGCGCTTACGCGCAGATTTGGCAATTCGTCCGTTCGCCGCGCGACAAAGAGACGGCGCGCCGTTGTCGGGGCTACGCTAAAGACGGAAATTGCTACGCCGCGTTGGACGCGGCTCATCGATTCCATCTTGACCTGAATAGTGCCACTTCGCCCGATCCCTCCGGCACCGCGAAGTGACTGGCGCGAGTAGCTTCGCGGAATAGAAAAGCGGCGGCGTTTAGATCGGCGGCCGCCACTTTCCCCAACATTGATTTTGAATTTCAGATTTGCCCTAGCCCGCCGTCAACATTGATTTCTTCACCGGTGATATAGGACGCGTCTTGAGATGCGAGGAAAGCTACCACGCCCGCGACTTCCTCGGGCTTACCGAAGCGCTTCATCGGGACCTTTGCAACAATGTCTGCAGCAAAATCGTCCATTACCTGTTTGGGTAGGCCTGTTTTTTCGAAGATCGGGGTGACAATGGGCCCGGGCGCAACGGAGTTGACGCGAATCCCGCGCCCTACAAGCTCCGCTGCAGCGGTTCTGGCGAGCGAGCGCAGAGCAGCTTTCGTGGCGGAGTACGCGCTTGCCCCCGCCGTGCCTTTGCGATCGGCGACGCTCGTATTCAAAATGATTGAAGCGCCGTCATTCAAGAACGGAATCGCTTTCTGGACGGTGAAGTAGGCACCCTTGATGTTGGTGTCGAACTGCTCGTCGAACAGGGTCTCTGGCGTTTCGGCAAGCGGGGCGAATTTTGCAACTCCTGCGTTCACGAACAGTACGTCAATTTTCCCATGCTTCTTCGAAACTTCCGAATACAACTTGTCCATGTCCGAGAGCTTCGAAACATCGGCTTGAACCGCCACGACGCCGTTGCTGATGGTCTTCACGGCTTCGTCCAACGTTTTCTTGTTGCGGCCCGACACGACCACGTAGGCGCCTTCTTCCTGCAGGCGTTTTGCCGTGGCAAGCCCGATGCCGCTGTTTCCGCCGGTTACTACCGCCACTTTTCCTTCTAATCTCTTTGTGGTGCTCATATTCGTCTCCGTTGTTCTATTGGACTTGTCCGAAGACCCGATTTCCCAGAGCGCAAGCCCGTCCGGCCTTCGAGGTTTCGATATTTAGATGACTATCGAAGTATTTGGTTACAGGCTTTCGGGGGAGTTTCGGCATGCGTAGATTCGCCGGTGGCGTCAAGAATTGCAATTCGCTAGACTCCCAGGCAGAGTCAACGAACGCTCTAACATGGACCGCTCGCAAATTGAGAAAATCTCCAAAGCGCTGGGGGATGAAACGCGCCTTAGCATCTTTGAAGCCATTTCCCGCGGCAAGCAGATGAATTGCGGAGAAATCGTTTCAATGCGTGGGGTTACGCCGGCCACGGTTTCGCACCATTTGAAAATATTGAGCGAAGCCGGGCTAATCACTTGCCGACACGAGGGGCAATTCGTTTACAACGAGGCCATCCCGGAAACGATTGAAGAATATGGACGGGCGCTTGCGAAGATCGCGAGATGCATGAAATCGCGACGGCGGCGCTAATTTGAGGGAGCGGGTGGCGGGATTCGGGGATCATTGACGACAACGCTTACCACTGTCTCAGTCTGTGGGGTTTCTGGGAAATTTGAAATACGGTAGGCGCACGCCTTGATCCATTACTTGGTCAGCACGAGTGCTCGTGGGCGCTTCGAACCCCGCCGTACCCCCATTGGTGACGTAGTCGTCCTCATCCACGCCGTCGCCGCTAACGCCGAGTCCACCGACAAGCGTCCCGCTGCGATACAAGCCCGCGCTCCCCGGGAAAAATACAATTCCGCTTTTATTTGAGTTTGCCGCCCCGGTTTGAAATCCCTGCGTGCAAGGATTTGCAAGGTCCATGGTGTAAAGATTAAAGAAAGGGCCGGCACCGGAACCGTCAATTCCGGGCGGATAAAGCGGCTGCGCACCAAAGCCGATGGTGCGGTTGGTGACTGCGGTGTTCATCGGCACACCATTTAAATCCGTGGCGGTCCGTGAAGCGCTGTTGAAATAGACCATGTTGCGTGCCTTGGTCACCGCGACGTCGATGCTAAAGACCGTCGAATCGGGCATGCGGCGCAAACCGATGACGGTTCCGTCCAAGTCTGCCACGGCAATCACCATTTTGGCGCGCGAACCGATGGGCAAGCGAATCGCGGCGCGTGTGGTGTTTGCGGTGGCTTCGGCGTTGTCCAAAATCTGCGTTACTTCCGTTGCGTTCAATCCGCCGAGGGGGCCTGCGACGGGAGGAATCAAGTCGCCTTCGGGAGGCTTCCCTTGACTGTTGATTGGCCCGACTAAGAAACTTCCCGTTCCGCCGACCGGGCCGACGGAAAAACCTGTGGGAAGCGAAGTTTGATTCACAAAGGGAAGCGCGACGCCGCCAATGAAAACGACGCTGGGAGCGGCCGGAGTCGGGCCGAAAGCGTCGGTTGGCCCGGTCCTCGCGGTCGTCGAACCGGTGAGCGCGGCGAACTCCGCCACGTTCGGATCGCTGGCCGACGAGACAACGCCGACTCCGCCGAGCACAACGTCTTTATAAAAGATCGGCACGCCGCCGGGATTGACCGCGGTCGCGTTCGAATCGTTCATGTCAGCTTTGCCTGTGATTATGCCAAGACCAAATCCTCCGCCAAGTGTTAGCGAAGGCGGAACTCTGCTTTGAAAGTTCGGATCGTTCACGAGCGTGCAGCCGCGGTTGGTGTTTTCGATGCCGTACAAATCGGCGGGCGGCTGGTTCGCGACGCCTGGCGGAAAATGAATCCCGCTGATAAAGCGGACCGTTCGCGAAGAGAGCGGGGCTTGATCGTTGCTGAAAAATGCGCCTGTGCGCGCGAGGGCTACGGCCAAGTCATTCGCGTCCTGGGCTTGGCCGAAGTTTCCCGTGCCAGTAGTCGGAGCGTTCTGCGTGCGAAACACGCCAAGAACGAACCCCGCGCGGTCCACCACAGCGACGACCATGTCCACGTTCACGGAACTCACTGCGGCTTGGACAATGTTTTGCACGTCGGAAGCTTGCAGCGGCTGAACGACGGGCGGAGGCGGGGGAGAAGTCAGCGCAGTGCTTCCGCCGCCGCAGCCCCACAAGAGAAGCGCGAGCACACCGGCAATCGCCAAAGAGGGAAAAACACCGACGACGAGCACTTCTCTTCGCGAGCAAAGCGCTTGAAGCGATTCAACGGGCTTGCACAAGCTGTGTGTAATGGCCATCGGGGATTCTTTTCTTGTAGCGCACGGGCTCGGTCGGGCTCAATGGATTTGCGCCTCGTTTGCTGCGTATTAGTGAATGGCGCAACTTCCGCTGCTTGTTATTTGAATCGCTCCAGCCATGGCGGAAAGGTGTTGCTCCATCGTGCTCCGTGTTGTTAGCTAGAACGCGACTCCTGTTCTTACGGAAACATTCAGGCCGAAGGAATGTTTGGTCCTTTTCTGCGACTATCGTGGCGCGCAGTGTCCGTAGCTTGCTGCTCTTGCTTCTTCTTTTCTGTTGCTTTGGAAGCCGCAAAGACTCTGCGCGAACAGGCACCCACTGCCCCGATGCAAAGTTCGGCGAAAGAATCCCGGGAGCAAGGCCCGCCCCAACGCATTCCGCGGCAGCGGGCACAAAATACAACGGCGCTTGATGGTATTGTTCGCGACTCGACGAGTGCTCCGGGTAATCCGCTGCCTATTCCCGGCGCAGTCCTGACATTGCGAAACTTACAATCGGGTCAGGCTTTCACGGCAACTTCATCGGCGGAAGGAATCTTCCGGTTATTTCCCCTGCCTCCAGGGGAGTATGAATTGCGCGTGGACGCACAGAGCTACGCGCCGTTTGTGCTCGGGGAGCTTGCGCTCGCGCCTAACGAAGTGACGACTCTGGAAATTTCTCTAGTGGCCAGCGCTGTGGGAGAGGCGCGGTCGCGTTTGCCGCGACTCCCTGAACTTGGCCCAGCGTTGCCTGTTGCGGCCAGCGCAACTTCCGGCGTCTATCACGAACTTCGGCATCGGCTCGATGCGGACCCGAACTACATCGAAAATGTTTCAGTGGAAACCCTTCCTCCGGTTGCAGACGTTTACAACGTGGTTCCGAATCGCTGGGCTTTGCCGCAGCCGGATTACCGGCGCTATGAGCAAAAAGGCGAGTATCTGTACTCCAAGCCGCGTTGGTATGACCCCTTCAACCGCAATCGATTCAAGGGTGACGAGCCGATCTGGCCCGAGCGCCTGGGCCAGCAGGTTTTTCTGAACCTGACGGCATCGGCAGAAACCTTTTTTGACGGCCGCCGCGTGCCCTCGCCAAGCAACGGTAGCAGCGCGCGCGCTGGGAGTTCCGATTTCTTCGGCAAGGGCGAACAGGCATTTTTCGATGAAACTCTGAGCTTCGCTTTTGATTTGTTTCATGGCGACGCGTCGTTCAAACCGGTAGATTGGCGCGTACGCGTCACGCCCGAGTTCAGCTTGAATGATTTGGAGGTCCGGGAACTTGGCATCGTAGGGCCGGACGTGCGTAGCGGCACCAACCGTTTTGACAATCATCTGGGGCTGCAAGAAGCATTCGTCGAAGTGAAGCTCCACGATCTCGGTCCCAATTATGATTTTGTTTCGGCGCGCGCAGGAATTCAGCAGTTCAACGCGGATTTTAGGGGATTTTTGTTGGTTGATGAGGAGCCGGGGCTGCGTGTTTTTGGCAACCTGCACAGCGACCGAATCGAGTACAACGCCGCGTATTTTCAATTTCTCGAGAAAAACACGAACAGCGGGCTAAATACGTTCGAACGACGGCATCAACAGGTCGTGCTGGGCAACGTGTATTTGCAGGATTTCTTTTTTCCAGGCTACACCGCGGAATTTGTCGCGGCGTGGAATAAAGATGATCCGAGCTTGCATTACGACGACAACGGTTTTTTGGTACGGCCTGCGCCGATTGGAAATGTCATCAACCAAAATCCAGGAGCGGGCCCGGTTCTCCATGGAATTCGCGTGGGCTACTTCGGCTGGCTCGGCAGTGGGCACATTCGGCGCGTCAATCTGACGCACGCTTTCTATCAGGCGCTTGGCGAAGATACATTCAATCCGATTGCGGGAAGGCACGTGACGATTAACGCGCAAATGGCTGCGGCAGAGATTTCTTACGACAAGGACTGGATGCGTTATCGCGTTTCCGGGTTTTATACGTCAGGCGACGCGAATCCGCGGGATGTGCGCGCGCGCGGTTTCGATTCGATCGTGGACTTGCCGAATTTTGCCGGAGGGCTCTTTAGTTTTTGGAATCGGGAAGGGATTCGCCTGCTTGGCTCCGGCGTGCTGCTGACGACGCCGGGAAGCTTGATTCCGTCGCTGCGAGCGAGCAAAGAGGAAGGACAGGCGAATTTCGTGAACCCGGGAATTTTTCTGGTGAACGCGGGAGCGGATTTCGACATCACCCCAAAGCTGAAAGGTTTTGCGAATTTCAATTACCTGCGATTCGAACGCACCGAGCCGCTGGAGTTTTTGTTGTTTCAGTCAACGATTCATCACGCTATTGGCGAAGATGCAGGCATTGGGGTGGAATACCGGCCGCCGCTCACGGAAAACATCGTGGTCACCGGTGGCGCTTCAGCGCTGCAGCCGGGGCAGGGTTTCAAGGATATCTACACGGGCCGCACACAGTTCTCGCTTTTCGGCTCGGTGAGGTTTACTTTCTGAGGCACGGGACGATGCTCTCATTCCACTTTCACAACTCCGGCGGCTCTTCTGTGCGAAATGTCTGCGTGCTTTGCGTTTCAGCGTTTTCTATTGTTATTGCGATACATTCCACGCCAGCGAATCCGGCCGGGCTAACGCCCGCCGCTACGCCCACCGTCAGCCGATCGCAGGGAGAAGCCGAAGGCGAGTCTTCTGGCTGTGTGAGGTGCCACGGTTCCACGGATGAACTGACGATGCATCCAACGAAGACCGTGCATCTCTTATGCACGGACTGCCACGGCGGAAATTCTTCAGCTTCCATTGTGCCCGGTGCGACGCCGGGGTCGCCGGAATACAACTCCGTCAAAGAAAAGGCGCACGTGCAGCCGCGAAATCCAGCTTTTAAAAATCGCGCAAATGTACCCGAACGCGCTTATGCGCTGTGGCTGAAGGAATCGGCGGAATACGTCAAGTTTGTCAATCCCGGCGATTTGCGCGTGGCGGGTGAAACTTGCGGAGCGGTCGGCTGTCATGCGGCGGAAGTGCGCGCGGTTTCCACCAGCATGATGACTCACGCCGGACTCCTTTGGGGAGCAGCCCTCTACAACAACGGCGGGTATCCAGTGAAGAATGCGCGCTTCGGAGAGAGTTACAACCGCGACGGTTTGCGGCAATCCATCAAGACATTTCCGAAGCCTACCGCGGAGGAGACTCGTGCCAAGGGTGTGATTCCGGAACTGGACCCTCTTTATCGTTGGGAGATTTCACAGCCAGGAAATGTGCTGCGCGTTTTCGAACGTGGCGGGCATAAGAAGGCGGAGATTGGCAACCCGAATCGCGAAGAAGTTCCTGGCAGGCCGGATAACAGGCTGAGCGACCGCGGCTTCGGCACGGAGCTGCGCACCGATCCTGTTTTTCTTGGGCTACAGAAAACCCGATTGCTTGATCCGATTTTGTCGCTTCCGGGAACGAATGATCATCCCGGAGATTACCGCGGTAGCGGCTGTACAGCGTGCCATGTGATCTATGCCAACGATCGCGATCCCAAACACTCGGGCGGGTACGGATCGTTTGGCCACTCAGGCTTCAGCGCATCCTTGGACCCGACAATTCCAAAGAACGAGGCTGGACATCCAATTAAGCACGTTTTCACCCGCTCGATTCCATCGAGCCAATGCATGATTTGCCACATTCATCCAGGGACGAACATGGTCGCGACGTATTTCGGCTTGACCTGGTGGGACAACGAAAGCGACGGCGACAAGATGTATCCGAAAGAACAGGGCAATCCTTCGGAGGAGGATCGCTATCAATCATATTTGCGCAATCCGGAAGCGGCCGCGGCGCGCGGGCTTTGGGGCGATGAGAAATTTCTGGAGCAAACTGGCAACGCGGAATTCAACAAGCAACTGAAAACCACGCAGTTCGCCGATTTTCACGGGCATGGCTGGATCTTCCGCTCTGTGTTTAGTCACGACCGCAAAGGAAGCTGGCTCGACAAAGATGCCAAACAAATCGCGTTCGACGATCCAGATCGCTTTGGCAAGGCGGTTCACCTCGCGGATATTCATCTGGAAAAAGGAATGCAGTGCAACGATTGCCACTTCGAGCAGGACAATCACGGAAATGGCAAGATTTATGGAGAGCCTCGCGCGGCAGTCGAGATCGACTGCATCGATTGCCATGGCACGATTCGCAAGAGGGCGACATTGCTGACATCAGGACCGGCTGCTCCGGATCCGATTATTCCCGGAGGCGAGCACGGGCGTCACCTCGATGGTTTGCGGACGCCGTGGGGCTTGCGGCGATTCGAATGGCGCGACGACAAATTGTTTCAGCGCTCGATGTCTGAAGAAAACAAAGAATGGGAGATTGTCCAAACGTTGGACACGATTGCGCCCGGCAACGAGCATTTCAGCATGAAATCGTTGCGCGCAAAGCTGATGAGCAAAGACGGAATCGTAGCCGCAACGACTCCCGACAGCGATTCAGCGTTGGCTCATTCGAACGATAAAATGACATGCTATTCCTGCCACACATCGTGGACGCCCACATGCTTCGGCTGCCATTTGCAAATGACCGCCAACGCGCGGCGCCCAATGCTGCACAACGAAGGATTGCTGACAAAAAATTACACCACGTACAACTTCCAGGTTCTGCGCGACGACATCTACATGCTCGGAGTTGACGGCACGGTCACCGGCCACCGCATCGCTCCCGCGCGTTCGTCCTGCGCCGTGCTGGTCAGCTCGCAGAACGCAAATCGCGAATGGCTCTACTACACGCAACAAACGATTTCCGCCGCGGGATTTTCCGGCCAGGCGTTCAGCACGTTTGTGCCGCACACGGTTCGCGCAAAAGAAACGAAGCAGTGCAGCGATTGCCACGTTTCCACAGAGAATGACAATAACGCCTGGATGGCGCAGCTCTTGTTGCAAGGCACGAACTTTATGAATTTCATGGGGCGCTATGTTTACATCGCCACGGGCAACCAAGGATTGGAAGCCGTTGCGGTGGCCGAACACGACGAACCGGAAGCTATTTACGGCAGTGACCTGCAGCGCATCGCCTATCCCGAGAATTACAAGAAGTTTATCGGGCAAGGACGAGCGCTTCACGCGGTCGCGGAGCACTCCGGCAACGTTCTCGACATTCAGGCGCGCGGTGAATATGCATACGCTGCGAACGGAACGAGCGGCGTACGCGTCTACGATATCGCAAATATTGATAACAAGGGCTTCTCCGAGAAAATCACAACCGCGCCGGTTTCGCCCATGGGCCAGCGGTTTTTTGTCCCTACAAAAGACGCTATGGCGGTTGCTTCGCCCACGACACTTGGCGTGGATCCTCTCCGCCAGCAACTTCCTGAAAATGAGGAGCAGCCCATTCACTTGCTTTACGGCTTTCTCTACGTAGCCGATAAAGAGGAAGGCCTGGTCATTATTGGCAACCCGGACTTGAAATCGAAGAGCCCTGGAGTCGGAACGCTACTCGACGGCAACCCCGCAAACAATTTTCTAAAGCGCGCGCTCGCTTTTAATCCCGACGGTGTCCTCACAGGAGCGCGCCGGATTGCGATTGCCGGCACGTTTGCGTACGTGCTCACGGACAAAGCTCTGGTCGTTGTGGACCTCGACAATCCGCTCGCGCCGCGCGTGACGGCAACGGTTGGCGCACCCGCATTGAAGGATCCCCGTGGTATTGCCGTGCAATTTCGGTACGCGTTCGTCGTAGACCATGACGGGCTGAAAGTTTTGGATGCCACCGACCTTGGGCAACCAAAACCAGTCACAACCGCGCTTGTTCCTATCGAAGACGCACGCAATGTGTACATCGCGCGCACTTACGCTTATGTTTCGGCAGGCAAGCACGGTTTAGCCATCGTTGACGTGGAAAAACCAGATGCTCTCAAGCTCGACCAAATTTTCAACGCCGAAGGCCAGCTCAGTGATGTGAACGATGTGAAGATCGGCATGGTTGCTGCCAGCGCTTTCGCGTTTGTCGCCGACGGAAGGAATGGATTACGCGTTCTGCAAATCATTTCGCCGTGGGACGACCCGGCGCATTTTTCCGGCTTCAGCCCGCGGCCCACGCCGAGACTAATCGCCACCGCTCGTACGCGAGGCTCCGCGCTGGCCATTTCAAAGGGCATTGACCGCGACCGCGCCGTGGATGAATCCGGCAATCAGCTTGCTGTTTTTGGCCGCCGGGGCGCCCGCCCCCTGAATCGAGCCGAAACCCAGGCGCTCTACCTTCGCAACGCACAACTGTATACAGTTACGGATGCACCCGTAATGAATCCTCAATCAGCACAAACGGCACCCTCGTCCATGGCGTGGCTGGAGCGCGTAAAATCCTGGTTTTTGTCCCACCGCGCCCGGGCTTGGCCATCCAGCCCCTAGGACAACTCTTTACGACCTTTCCTTTTTATTCGCCCGCATCCATCTACCGCTTGTGATGGAAATTGTGCACTTTTGTGCACTTTTTCTACACCCATCTCCTTTTTTTTGTGTCCCTTACCCTCAGCGTGCATCTAATAGATTTATAATGGATTGTTGACACTTTTATCGCATCGCACCCATCAGAATAATTCGTGAGGGGGTCTGAGGAGTAAAGAGTTAAGGTGTTGTTAGAGGGTGTGGGCTTCCCAGAGTCATCCCCTTAGTTAAACGAACACAAGGAGTACCAGTACATGGTGAAACATTACTTGCTGGCCAGCGATTTCGACCAGACACTCAGCTTTAACGATTCTGGAGTCGTTCTGAGCGAGCTCATCGGTTTTCATGGGTTTCACGACAAGGTCAAGGGCTTGGCGGAAATCAATCTCGTGCAACAGGGCGCCGAGCTGAGCTACCTCATACTGCATGACCCGGATTTTCGCCGCGTCCGCCGCGAGCATCTCATCGAGACCGGCAAACGCATTCGCCTGAAGCATGACGTGGCGCTTTTCGCGCGTGCCCTCGACAGCTTGGGCGAAGGCTACAAATTCCATTTCAACGTAATTTCCGCGGCGCCCCAGGAGATTATTCAATCGGCGCTCGAAGGCATCGTTCCGCCCGATCACATCTTCGGCACCCGCTTCCGCTACAAAGAGTCGGGTGAAGTCGATTCCATCATTCGCGCTTCCGCAGGCTGGGGCAAAATCACGGTACTCGAAGAACTTCGTGGGAGCCTCGGCATCAGTCACGACCAGATTATTTATATGGGCGACGGCAGCTCGGACTTACCCGTGATGATGCACGTCAATCAGTACGACGGCTTGACGATCGCAGTGAGCGAAGCGAAATTCATCACGCGCGTGGCCAAGCGCACTGTGCTCAGCGAAAACGCCATGAGCGTGCTCGTCCCCGTGATGGAAAAAGTCATGAACTGGGACTCCGCTAAAATCCGGAAGTTCTTTGCGTCACAAGGCCTCACTTTGCTCGAATGGGAAAAAGTCCGCACGGACATGCTGACGATTCAAGATGCGACGGAACAAATCGCGGCAACACCAGCGTCGTAACGTCTAATTAGCTTAAGTGAGGAAGGGCGGATGGAGGTCCGCCCTTTTCTTTTTTGAATGCATTCGTGCGAAAAAACGAATCGTTCTTCAAGCCCTTCCTAAAACTCGCGGCAAAGTAGATAATTCTCTGTTCCATCTCACGAAAAAGCGAGCTATCTACACATGGCAAACGTCAAGACCAAGAAAGGGGTCATCGGAATTCTCACCGGCGGCGGCGATGTTCCCGGCCTCAATCCCGCAATCCGCGCCGTCACTCTCCGCGCCCTGCGCGAGGGCTATCAGATCATCGGCATTCGTCACGGCTGGGCGGGCTTGGTGGATATGGTCCGCCAGAAAGACTACGACAACTCCGATAATTTCTTTCTTCTCGACGAGGAAACTGTCGACCGCGCGGGCCGCACCGGCGGCACTTTTCTTCACTCTTCGCGCACGAATCCCGCGCGAGTCACCAAGGCGAACGTTCCCGAGCATCTCCGCAGCCAGTTTACGGCTGAAAAGAACGATTTGACGCCAGAAGTTCTGAAGAACCTGGCCTGGCTAGGGATTGACACGCTCATTCCCATCGGTGGCGACGACACGCTGAGCTACGGCGTGCGCTTGCACAAAGAGGGTTTCAAAGTTATCGGCATTCCCAAGACGATGGACAACGATGTTCCGGGCACCGACTATTGCATCGGGTTTAGCACTTGCGTTACGCGCACGATTCAGATGGTCAATAGTCTGCGTACTTCCGCCGGCTCTCACGAACGATTCATGGTGCTGGAGGTCTTCGGCCGATATGCCGGATTCACGGCCATGCTTCCCACGATGGCCGGCGCCGCCAACCGTTGCGTCATTCCCGAATTCAAGTTCAATATCGAACGCCTCACTGAGCTGCTCGTTGAAGACCGCCGCAAGAATCCCAGCAAATACTCGATTGTTCTCGTCTCGGAAGGAGCGATGTTCGAAGGCGGCGAAATGGTGTTTGAAGGTGCGGAGGCCGATGCCTTTGGCCACAAAAAGCTCGGCGGCATCGGCGATATCGTTGCCGAAAAAGTGCGCGAACTCTCCGCCAAATTCAATAGCGGCAAGAGAATCGACGTCATCAACCAGAAGCTCGGCTATCTTGTGCGTTGCGGCGATCCCGACGCCATTGATTCGATTGCGCCAATGGCCTACGGCAACCTCGCCCTGGACCTTCTGCTCAAAAGTATCAGTGGACGCCTTGTGGTCCTCAAGAACGGCCACTACGACAACATTCCGCTCGACACCGTCACGGCCACCAAGAAACTTGTCAATATCAAAGAGCAATACAATACTGAACGGCTGCGCCCCCAGTATGCGAGCTTTGAGATGCGGCCGCTTTTCCTGATGACCAACCAAGTGGGCTGAATTCCGCTTTCTGTCCCGAAAACTTTTACGACTCGTTGCGCTCGCGCGTGGCTCACTCTTGTCATCCTCGGCTGACTGTATATGATGTCTCCAGTCCGTTGGTTGAAGCGGTCGAGGAGGCCCTATACCCGTACTCGGGATTGACGTTGGCACCGGCGGAACGCGCGCGATCATTATCGATCAAAGTGGGCGGCCCGTTTCTTCTGCGACAGCAGATCATCAGCCTTTTGCGAGTCCGCAAATTGGCTGGGCGGAGCAGCATCCCGAAGATTGGTGGCGCGCCACGTGCGCTGCAGTTCGCAAGGCGCTGGCAAGCGCGAATCTCAATGGCAAAGACATCGCTTGTGTTGGCTTCTCCGGTCAAATGCATGGCGCGGTCTTGCTCGACGAAAAAGGAAACGTCGTTCGGCCTGCGCTGATTTGGTGCGACGTTCGCACGGAAAAACAATGCCGCGATCTCACGCGCGCACTCGGTCTCCAGCGCCTCATTCAACTCACCTGCAACCCTGCACTGCCGAACTTCACGCTTACCAAAATTCTCTGGGTCCGCGAAAGCGAGCCCGACAACTGGAAGCGGGTCCGCTCCGTGTTGCTTCCGAAAGACTACGTGCGCTTCCGGCTAACGGGCGAGCGCGCCACGGACATGGCCGACGGTTCGGGCACGCTGCTTCTGGACGTCGCGCATCGCCGCTGGTCCAAAGAAATGTTGGATGCCGCAGCTCTCGAAGAGAGCCTTTTGCCCTCTGTACACGAATCCCCTGATGTTTGCGCAAAGGTTTCGGCCAAAGGCGCAGAGGAAAGCAGTCTGGCCGTTGGCACTCCCGTCGTTGCAGGAGCCGGCGATCAAGCCGCCGGCGCAGTCGGCATGGGCATCGTCTCTCCCGGCACCGTCAGCGCCACGATCGGTACTTCCGGCGTGGTCTTCGCCGCTACGGATCGTCCCGCGCTTGACTCGCGCGGGCGCGTGCACACGTTCTGCCATGCCATTCCCGGACGCTGGCACGTCATGGGCGTAACGCAAGCCGCCGGACTCTCCCTACGTTGGTTCCGCGACACGTTCACCGCCAATTCCGCTGGCGCCGCGGAACCCTACGACCATCTCACCGCTGAAGCCGCAAAAGTTCCTCCCGGCTCTGATGGTCTACTTTGGACTCCTTATTTGATGGGCGAACGCACGCCTCATCTTGACGGTAGCGCTCGCGGCGCGTTCGTCGGCCTCACCGCTTCGCACACACGCGGTCACGTCGTTCGCGCCATCCTCGAAGGCGTCGCGTTCAGCCTGCGCGACACGTTTACTTTGTTCCAGGAAATGAATGTTCCGGTGAGCAGTATCCGCCTTGGTGGAGGCGGAGCGCGTTCGCCGCTGTGGCGCCAGATTCAAGCCGACGTCTACGGCCACTCCGTCGAAATTGTGGAAGCGGAGGAAGGCGCAGCTTACGGTGCTGCCCTCCTGGCTGCTGTCGGCGCAGGCGTCTGGCCCACGGTGGACGCCGCCTGCGTTGCCGCTGTGCGGGTCGCTTCGCGAATTGATCCTCAGCCGGCGGCCGTTAGTGCACTAAGATCCAGCTATTCCGCCTTCCGCCGTGTCTATCCCGCCACGCGGCAAATCCTCGCCCCGTCATAAAACAGCCACTTTTTTGCGAGGCTGATTGGCCATCCATCCCATGCAGACAACCCAGAGCTCCAGCTTTTCATCTCCTCATTAGTGCGCCGATTTCCATCGCCGGTTCATCTAATAATTGTTATGCTTCGCGCTTTGAGGAATTGCATGACGCTTCTGCGCCTTTCGGCTCTTATCCCCTTCCTGGCCCTCTCTGTGGCCGCCAGTCCGAATCCGCAGCAGCTGTCTCCTCTGGCGAACTCTCTCCCGCCTCCATCCGAGGCTGCCGCGCCCGCTGACGCACCAATCGTTTACGTCAGCGATTTCGATTTGGACGTGGTTCAGCCGAAGCCAAAGCCGAAGCCTCGTGCAACGGGAACTTCCATGCGCCGCAAAGTTGGCAGCACCTCGCGCTCTTCCTCCGGCGTGCCCAGAACAGGACCATCTCCGGCTTCCGAACCGACAAACTCTCAAGGTGCAGATTCAGACGCCTCGGAAGCATCACAAGAAGAAACTCCCGCCGATCAGGCTAAGACCCTGGTAAAAGCTGTCACAGAAAATCTAATTCGTGCGCTCACGAAAGCCGGTTTCGACGCTCGCCACCTCGCTGCGAATGAGCCGCCCCCTAAAACCGGCGTTCGAATACGCGGCGTTTTTGCGGAGGCCGATGAGATGAACCGTGCGCGTCGCCTGCTCGTCGGCGGCGAACCCGCGGGTCCAAACCTGATCCTCTATGTAGGTGTCAACAACCTGAAGAATCCGGAGCAGCCGCTCTACGTACTCGCGGATCCTCCTTCCAACGATCCGCGCCACGGGCCAGTCATCACCGTCACCTCGTATGCTCCGGCGGCGCGCTATGAGCTGTCCCGCGACCCGTCCGGAGAGGAATTAGAGAAGCTCTCTCAGAAGATTGCCGCCGACCTCAGCTCCCTCGTCACCGCCAACGGTCTCTCCCTCGCGCAGTAATAAGCGCCCCGCATTTTCGCGATACGAGCGAGCAAGGAAGTGCTTGTGCTCCTGTCCTCCCGGGCAGGTAAGCTTTCAGATTACGTTAGTGAGAGAAACATCCAACCGTGTTTCCGCGGTCCTACAATTGGATATGGCCCAGCCGTCGAAAGTCGGCCCTGCTTTTCTGACCATTTTCGCCCTGCCGTTCCTGGGCGGTGGCCTCTTTTTTATTTACGGGCTCCTTACTTCGAGTCCCAATTTTCACGCGAGCAGCCTAGCGACAGGCCTTTTCGTGGCGTCCTTTTTCGTCCTGGTTGGCGCCGGACTCATCTTTGCCGCCATCAAAGGTTACAGTCTTCTCAAGAAACAAGCGGGCCTCCAAGAAGCCAATCCGCTTTCTCCCTGGCTGTGGCGTGCTGATTGGGCTTCGCGGCGCGCCGAAGGCGCAAATAAAAAGGGCTTCATCGGCGCATGGATCGCCGCCGCCTTCTGCACCTTGATCACCGCTCCTTTTATGCTGGGCATGATTCCTGATTTGCTGCGCAAGAGCGACCCTGGTGTCTTCATCGTCCTCGGCTTCAACCTCTTTAGCGCCATCCTGCTCGTCAATGCCATCCGCGCTACGATTCGCCACGAGCGCTTTGGCAATTCTTATTTCGAGTTCGATCCGCTGCCCCTTTCTCCGGGCCGGCGCATGACCGGCAGGATTCAACTGCGTTTCGAAACGCAGGCCACGCACGGCATTGATCTGCGCCTGAGTTGCGTCCGCCGCATCGTCACGGGCTCTGGCAAGAATCAAACCACAAGTAAGGTCGCACTCTGGCAGGCGGACAAGAACGTCCCTTCAAGCTCTCTCGAACCTGGCCCGCTTGGCCGCGCCATCCCAGTGGAGTTTGACATCCCTGCTGACGCGGTTATCACCGATCAGACCAATCCGAGCGACCAAATTCTGTGGTTGCTTCACGCAAAGGCCGATGTTCCCGGCGTGGATTACTCAGATGATTTCGAGCTGCCGGTCTTTCAAACGGCCGACTCTGCGCAACCCGCCGCCGAGTCCTCCGCAGAAACTAGCCTCGGCAGTTCCACAAGCAACTTCGGTTTTGCGACGGCGAGAAGCGTCGACGCGGATTCCGGCGCGGTTCAGCAACCGGAGCGCACCAAGGTCATCGTGTCGATGCACGACGGCGGCACGGAATTCTATTTTCCTCCCCTACGTACTCCAACGCGCGCCCTGATGCTTCTCGTCGTCTCCTTGGTCTTCTCTGGAGCAGTGTACGCCCTGCTCCACAGCAACGTCCCGGTGCTTTTCACCTCTCTCTTCACCCTGGGCGACCTTTTGGTGATTTTTGGATTCTTCCATGTCACGTTCGGCAGTGCGCGAATTGGCCTCGGCAACGGTGAAATCCTCTCGCGCCGAGGCATTCTGGGACTTGGCAAAACGCGGCGATTCCCTGTTTCCGAAGTGGATTCCATCGTTCCTGTCGGGAGTGTTCAGCAGGGCGGGAACACCGACGATAATTCCATCTACTCCATTCAGCTCCACACCAAAAGCGGGCAGAAAATCACGCTGGCGGATGAAATCAGCAGCCGCCAGGAAGCCCGCTGGGTCGTCTCGCAGCTCGAAACTCTAGCCGGTCTGAAGCTCGACACACACGTCGAAGTCAGCTTGCCTCTCGGCGTGCCAACGCAGCCCGTTCAATTGCGCACTGGCCGGCCAAACGTTCGCGTACAAACGACAGGCTCCTCCTGGGTCGCTTTCGCTGTCTTTGGCGCAACGGTGCTCGCGATGTTTGCCTGGCAAATGAAATGGAATGGCGGAGCTCGCAGCGTGCGCGCGAACAGTTCCCGCCCCTCATCGCGGACCGCTGCCGCCTCAAGACCAAAACCCGTGCCACCGCGCGTCTTCTCGGGCCCACTGACCGACGCCGACGTCACCCGCGTCCTCTCTCTCCCGCCGCAGGCGCAGGCCGAGGAGCTTTTCGAGCGCACCATCGGGCGCGATGAACGTGCACTCGAGGTTTTCGGCCAGCAGTTCGACGGCTGGATCGGACGCATCAATCAGAGCGATCGCATGTCGCAGCTCTTGCAGCGCGCGCAATTTTCGAAGGATTTGCGCGTTCGCCTCGCGCACGTGGACATGAGCCTCGCGCTCCAGGGCTTTCATGAGAACCGGCAGGCCGCTGACTCGCTGATGAATCGTGCCGATAGGGACGCTCAATACCGGGCCTGGGCGGTCTTCTACTTGGGAATGCTTGCCGGGCGCGGCGTGGACTATGACCGCATCCATCAGGTTCTACTCAGTTACGCGCGCAACGACAAAGATCCGACCGTCCGCCAATGGGCCGTCGAAGGTCTGCGGTTTCTCAGCAAAGACGAAGTTCTCGACGAGTTGTTCACCTCTTTCGCCGAAGACCCCTCGATGAAAGTGCGCGACCGTGCGGGTTGCAATATTGCTGATTGCGGGATTTTTACCCGCAAACAGCGCATGCGCATGGTGCCGAAGCTCATCGAACTCGCGGCCGACACCAAAGCCAGCGCGCAAATCCGCTCCTGGTCCTTCCTGGCCCTCCAAGAAATTACAGACGCGAACGTTCCTGCCGATCCGCTCGCTTGGAATCGCTGGTACGCCGACCACGGCGCAGAAAAAATGGGCGAATTCGAGCGTCTCGAATGGTGGCAAGTCCGCGGCCACGAATAGTCTAGACTGCGGCAGCCTTGCTGCCGCTTTTCTTGCATGCTCGCTCCATCGCGAGTCGACCTCAATAACAAATCCTTGATGTTCCGTGACAAGGTAGAATGCTCCCCGTTCGAAAGGGGACCTGCAAGATGGTTCTTCGCAAGACCGACTCGCTCCGCATCGGTGTGGACTTAGGCGGCACAAAAATAGAATTTGTTGCGCTCGAGCACAACGGCGCCGAACTACATCGTCATCGAATTGCCACGCCGCGCCACGACTACGAAGGAACCGTTCGCGCCATCGCCGACGGCGTGAAAGAGATGGAAAATCAACTCGGGCGTTCCGCCACCGTCGGCGTAGGAATTCCCGGCACAGTCTCTGCGCGAACCGGCCTCGTGAAAAATGCAAACTCGACCTGGCTGAACGGAAAACCTTTCGACAAAGACTTGAGTCGCGCCCTCGAACGCGAAGTTCGCTGCGCCAACGACGCCAACTGCCTGGCCGTTTCCGAAGCCACCGACGGCGCCGGAGCAGGTAGGCATATAGTGTTCGCGGTGATTCTCGGCACCGGCTGCGGCGGAGGCATTGCCGTGGACGGCCGCGTCCACCGCGGTTCGAACGGCGTCGCTGGCGAATGGGGCCACAACATACTGCCCTGGATGCGCGCCGACGAATTTCCAGGTCCCGCATGCTACTGCGGGAAAAACGGTTGCATCGAAACCTGGATTTCCGGCACGGGCCTCGAAAAGGATTACGAGCGCACGACCAAGACTCCTCTTCGCGGTCCGGAAATCCTTGCGCAATGCGATGCAGGCGAACCCGCCGCGCTCGCCGCTCTGGAGCGCTTCGAAGACCGCCTCACTCGCGGCCTCGCTGGCGTCATCAATCTCCTCGACCCCGACATAATCGTGATGGGCGGAGGCGCTTCGCAAATATCCCGCATCTACAAAAATGTTCCCAGCCGTCTCAATCAATATGTCTTCGGAGAAGAAGCCGACACCCCGCTGGTGCCCGCGAAGCACGGCGATTCCAGCGGCGTCCGCGGCGCCGCCTGGCTCTGGCCGTCGGAATGAATCTGGCACACTTTCCAAAAAACTTTCCCCGCTCAATGTCATATTTTGCGTCAGACTAACAATGGACCACGAAGACCTGCAGCCGGTCATTCCCTGAGGGACAAGGCTTATGGCAGAAACACAAACAGCGCAACCCCAAGAAGTTCGCAGCATTTCGGACACCGCGCGCTGGGCCGCGTACTTCCGCGCGGAAGAAACGAAGCGACCCGACGCGATTTTTCGCGATCCCTTTGCCGAGCGTTTGTGCGGGCAACACGGCGTGGACATTGCCAACACGCTACCCGACGGAAACAAGCACGCCTGGGCTTGGGTCACTCGCACCTATCTCTTCGATCATTTCATCACGCAAGAACTGCAACAAGGCGTGGACCTGCTGCTCAATCTTGCCGCCGGCTTGGACGCGCGTCCTTATCGCATGAAGCTGCCCGCTGCGCTGCAATGGATCGAGGTCGATCTGCCGGGAATCCTCTCCTACAAAGAGGAAATCCTTGCCAGCGAAAAACCTAACTGCTCTCTGGAACGCATCCGGCTGGACCTGGCTGACCTCGACGCGCGCCGTGCATTATTCGCGAGTCTCAATCAGCGCGCAAAGAAAATCCTAGTCCTCACCGAAGGCCTGCTCATTTACCTGAAGGCTGAGGAAGTCGGCGCGCTGGCGAAAGATTTGGCAAGCGGCGCAAGTTTCCAGCGCTGGGTTATGGATTTGTCCTCGCCCGGACTCCTGAAAATGATGCAGAAGACCACCGGCAAGCGCCTGAGCGAAATCGGCGCGCCGTTCAAATTCGCTCCCGCCGAAGGGCCCGAGTTCTTCTCGCCGCATGGCTGGGAGCCGATGGAAGTGAAAGGCATGCTCAAAACGGCCACGAAATTCAAGCGCCCCCCGCTCTTTCTCCGCCTATTGGGACATTTGCCCGAAAAGAAAGGCCCCGCCGGAAATCAGCCATGGTCCGGCGTTTGCCTCTTCAAGAAAAAATGAGACTTTGCAGCTCACACCTCATCGTTTCCCAAACCCGATTCCGCTAATGCAAATCACGCTCATCTCCGTGCGGTCGAATTTCAGCCGCACCCCCCCGAGCTTTCCCGGCTCAAATCGCTTTGCTCCATTTGCCGCCGCAAAGTCCGCCAGCGGTATCCGCACCGTCTGAAACACCGGCTCCCAATCCTTTTCGTATCCTTTTTCGTCAAGAATCTCGAGTTTCGTGAATTGTTCCTTGAAGGGCGGCGGAATCACCATGAACTTGCTCACTGGCACACTCACGGTCGTGCCATCGTTCGCCACCAATTCCAACGTGAAATCTGGCGCCTCCCGTTCCTTCTTCTTGGACTTGTCCTGCTCTTTTTTCTTTTTCTCCTCCTCTTCTATTTTTTTCTTTTCTTCCTCGGACTTCTTGCCAGGCAGTTCCGCATCTTCATCCATCGCCGCAACAGAAAGCTCGACCGTCGATCCTTCGCCCAGTTTCCACTTCCCCGCGGCGCCTGCTGGCAAAGTCAGCGTATACGTCGCCGCCGGCGCTCCCTTCGCCCGCTTCCATCCCAAAAACACGCCGTTGTAGTTGCGGTCTCCTTCCCTCCAAGGAATTTTGCCCTCATGCCACACGGACAGATTCTCGCCGGCGATACTTCCGCCCGGCGCGGTCGTTGTGGTCAGATCCGCATCTTCGCTGAACGCCGCCAGCGGCACGTACGACTGGTCTTGATATCGATTCTCATAAAGAGTGTCCGGCAACCATTCGCGCCCCACGCGCCAGTCCTGAAACAAAGGAAGATACTCGCGCCGGTCATGTAGCGTCGCTTCCAGAAACGCTGAAATATACGTCTTCGAAATCCGCCGCTGCTCGTCCCCAGGCATCAGCGGCTTCAAATTCAAAAGCCAACTCAGCGGCTGGCCCGCATCGGTCCTGCCCCACACGGTGTTGAACTGACCATGATTCGCGCGATATGCGTAAATCTCCGCTTTGAACCACGGTCCAGGCTGCGTGAACTTCACGTGGTCCCACTGCCGGCTGCCCAAGAAGGACGAAACATCCGCATCGTGTGCTCCCTGTAACGTTAGGTAGCTCACGTCCGAAATCCATCGGTCCTGCTCGGCGGGTTTGTACTGGCCGTCCGCCGGGGCAATGGCCACCACACTCTTGATCGCAAATCCGTAATCAAATTTGATGTTCGCGTCCTCCGGATAATATTTCATCCGGTTGAACGCCGCCGCCGTCGCAGCTGCTTCCCCGCCCCGTGAATGCCCCATCAGCGCGATCCGCGACAAATCCACTTTGCCCTGAAACGGATTCCCCGCCGTCTCATTCCATTGCTTCCACAATTTCAAATGTTCCAAAAGCAGCCAGCCCCGCACCGCGCTGCCCGGCTTTAGCGGCGGATCATGAAACAATCCGCCATTGATAAAATTTTCGTCAATCGATGCGAGAATGAATCCGCGGCTCGCCAGCAATTCGCCGAGATACTCGTAACCGGGATCCGAAAAATCCGCCAAATTGTGATTGCCATGCACGATCAGCGCCAGCGGAAACGGGCCCGGCCCTTCCGGATACCACACACGGGCGTTCAACGGCAGCTTGTCCACGTCGAATCCCCAATATCTCTTGCGCGCCCAGCGCTTCCACCCCTTGAAATCCTTGAAAAAATCCGACGCATCCACAGTCCGCGTTTTGATTGCAACGCTCGCTCTGTATTCCGGCCGCCGAATGTCGTTCCCCACTCCGTAAAAAAGTTTTTGCACGCGATACGGCCCATTTGCGCTGGGACTCTCCACTGCCAGTTTCGCCGGCATCGATTCCGCCGGCGGCTTCCACGTGATGAGCTTGTCCATGGAGCCCGCATGCGCGAAGAGCCACACGAAGTACACATTGCCAGCAATTCCACCCACGAAGAGCAGCGAAACGAGAATCTTCTTCCGCAAGGCGGCTTGCCCAAGTCCTCCCACAACAAAGGTCGCAATCGTCGCGCCCAAAACTCCTTCCACCAACCCGACCACAATAGCCACAGACATTCCCAAATCGAGCGGCCCCCACAACATCATCACAATCACACAGCAGCCGATCACGATTCCCGTCGCAACGCGCGGCAGCTTCCGCAAAATCGTCAGCAAAAGCATCACGCCAAGCATGATCAGCGGTATGCACAGCCCGGAAAACACAAGCGCAAACGCAAAATCGAACGCGTAGCCAAACCCTGTCCGCATAACCAGCCCGGCGATGATCACCGTCGCCACCGCCGCCGCAAGCGTCCCCCACACCACTCCGCGACGCACCTCCGGCCCCGGCCGAAGCAACATCCAATTCTTCGACCACCAAACCTTTACCTTCAGCCACACGTCTTTCACGCGCATCCAAAGAGACATCTCACACCCTCCATCCTCTTACTACGACTCTACGCCTTCATAGGTTCCGAAGTAGTCGAGAACCCTTGCCGCTACTCGCATCGTGTTCCCAATAGGCACCAACGCCATAAAGCGCCAAAAGTTAGGTTTCTCCGCCATGAATTATGAGGGAATACAGAAGGCCGATTACGCGTCGGGCTAGCAATGTTTCGACGCGCGGTCATTCTCTGAAGCGAGGGCAAGCGCGGAGTGCAGACGAACGAAGCTCCACCTTTTCCAGGGAAAAGGTGGAGCCCACAGCTACCGAAATTTTCTTGTATTGTTAGCTCTGCCCTGCAGCAGCCGCCTTGGCCATCTTCGCCTGCCATTCTTTAGAGCGCCGCTCCATTTCCTCAGGCGCAACATCTTCGACATGCTGAGACAGGCCCCATTGGTGTCCGAACGGGTCCGTCAGTTTGCCGTACCGGTCGCCCCAGAACTGGTTCATCAGCGGCATATCCACAGTAGCCCCGGCGGCCACGGCGCGGTTGAATGTATCATCCACGTTCTCCAGATACACGAAAAGCCCGCAGGCGTTCTTGACTCCCGGGGTC
Source organism: Candidatus Acidiferrum sp. (assembly GCA_035280065.1). Lineage (GTDB taxonomy): Bacteria > Acidobacteriota > Terriglobia > Acidiferrales > UBA7541 > Acidiferrum. The sequence continues at coordinate 47,519 of DATEGO010000073.1, read as the reverse complement.
GGCGCGGCGTTCATCCCCGGAAACTCGTCGGACACAAAGAGGAACGAGTCCCCGATTTTGAGCTCCGCATGCCCGATCTTGCCATCGGGACCCTTCATGCATACAGCTTCCTTGGCGCCGAAGACCGATTTGTAATACTCAATCGCTTGCGCCGCGTTCTTGCAGGTCAAATAAGGCGTAACAGTGTGATACCCCTCGGGAATTGCACGGACAGGATTTGACATGGTTGCCTCCTTGCGGATTTGGACGTGCGCGCACGGAAAACGGAAGGGAGTTTCGGCAGAGCCGTGCGCAAAACTGTTGATACTCCCGTGAGCGAGCTGTGTCAACAGGCAGGAAATTAACGCGAAGCCCCTTGTGGGGGTCGCCTTCCGCTTGCCCTGATCCTCGAAGGAAGGTGGCCCGCTCCTTTCCGTTGAGGTGTGTCTTACTGGAAAAGCCACCGCTGTGCCCAGGCTCATCATCAGGGAGATTGACGCCTCCGCGAAAGGGAGAGAGAATCCGCGCCAAACCAGCGAAATTTGAGGAGAGCGCACATGCGATACGACTTCCTGGTGGAGACCTACGAGACAGAACGCATCAAGGTGCTCAGCGTGTGGAGCGAATTTCGCGACGAAGACTTGCCGGTGCGGCCGCGCGCGGGTGATCCTCGCGGGCGCAGCGTGCGCGAGCAGATGGTGCATCAGTGCGCGAGCGAAAATCTCTGGTTCATGAACATGCTGGGAATTGATGTGGGCGCTCCGCCGCTGCCCTCCGCCGAAACGCGCATCGAATTCATCAAGCGGTACGCAGAGGACAGCCAGAAGCGGCTCGAAGCGTTGCAAGCTAGAGACGAAGCATGGTGGGAATCCGAAACAGAATTCTTCGACGTTCAGCGCTCGCGCGCCTGGGTGATGGTCAGGCGAATCGCGCATACCGCGCATCACCGCGGGCAGCAGATGGCTATGCTGCGCATGCTGGGCCGCGATTTGCACAGCAATTACGGCCCGACCGGGGACACCGGCGGCCTCATGCAAAATCACGCACCCACAATTTACGCCTACGATGCGGTCCAGTCTCTTGTCGCCGGGGAATCGGCAGGAGGCGCCAAAAGAACACTTCCAGGCGCCGGCGGAAAACCAGTGACCGAGCGCCCGGACTCATAATTTTAAGTTGTTGGTTTTAAGTTCTTAGTGAAGATCAAAACTACAAAACCAAGGCCAAGGAATCTCCGGGTCCTTCCCTGGCTTTACTAAGAACTAAAAATTAGAATCTAAGACTATTGCGGCTTGGTGATCATGCCGCAGGCGATACGCGCAGGGGCGGCCGTGCCGGTTCCGCCGGCAACCGCGTGAATCACGATGCTCGTGCCGCCGTTACTGAACACGGAACTCTCGTCGTTGCCCAACGTCACGTTGGGCGCGACCGTGCTCGCGTGAGCTGTTCCGTCCGCCCCGACGATCAAAGCAAAGTCGGGGATGTCGCCCGCCGGGAGCATACCCTCATGCCCCGCATGTCCTCCTCCAAAGTGCGGACCGGCCGACTTGAAATCCGGCGGCTCGCATTTCGCGAACTGATGAATGTGGATCGAGTGTTCGCCTGGGGGCAGATTCTTCATGTCCAGAGTGATCTTCACGCCCTTCTCGGCAACCGACAGCGTGGCCGTGCCGACGGTCTGGCCCTGCACGTTCTTGATGTCTACAGTGACCGGCTTGGTCGCCGAATGGGATTGAGCAAAAGAAGCGCCTCCAGCTGTGGCAAACAGCGCGGCGCAAAGAATAGCTCTCATGCGATTCTCCTCGTTGCCAAAAGTTTGCGAAACTTCGGACTCCCCACAAAAAAACATCCCGACACAATCTACCGCAATTCCGCGCTCGCAAGTAACACCCTGTTTCCAAAGCAACACGCTATCACAGTTTCCGCGCGGTCCATCCTATGGAACCTGGAAAGGAAATCGGGCATTCTAGACACTCTAGCGAAACTGACGCGCCAGCCAAAATACTTGAATGGAGAAAGTTCAACGATGCGATCCATGCGAATGAAGATTGCTTTTTGCTCTGCGGCCAGCTTGGTGATGGCCGCGTATTTGCCGGCGCAAGTGACTCACGGGCAGAAACCAAAGCTGCCCGCGCCCTTTGAAACTCAATCCGCAGGCAATGGGCCGAATAAGGAGAATCCGCCGGAGGGGTTTCTCCCCACGGTGCCCGCAGGATTCAAAATGAACGTGTACCTAAGCGGAGTCCGCAGGCCGCGCTGGCTGACAGTTGCGCCCAACGGCGACATCTTTCTAGCCAGCACCACGGGTCGAGGCGAAATCCTCGTCCTTCACGGCGGCAAAGACACCAGCGTTGCGCCTGAGCAAGAAATCTTTGTGGACGGAATGAACCGGCCGTTCGGAATCGCCTTCCACGACGACTACGTCTATATCGGAAACATGAACGAGCTGGTGCGCTTCAAGTACGATCCCCAAACCTCAAAACGTCTGGCCGAAAAAGAACACTTGCTGGATTTGCCCTCCGGCGGACACGACACGCGCTCGGTAACCGTTGCTCCCGACGGAAAACATTTGTTCATCGCGGTCGGCTCGAACTCGAACATTAATACCGGCGAGGCTCCCATTCGCGCGGCGGTCACGATTTGCGATCTCGACGGCAAGAACGCGCGGCAATACTCGACAGGTCTGCGGAATCCCGTGGGCCTGGCCATCGAGCCGGTCACCGGAAAAGTTTGGACCAGCGTCAACGAACGCGACGAACTCGGTGACGACTTGCCGCCCGATTATTTCACTTCCCTCAAAGACGGGGGATTCTACGGCTGGCCCTACAGCTACATTGGTAGCAACGTGGATCCGCGAGTGAAGCAGGAGCACCCGGAACTGGTCAAGCGCGCCATTGTTCCCGACGTGCTGCTGGGCGCGCACGTCGCACCTCTGCAATTCGCGTTTTACACTGGGAAGCAATTCCCCGAAAGCTACTGGGGCGGCGCCTTCGTTTGCGAACACGGCTCCTGGAACCGCGCCAAGCGCTCGGGCTACCAGGTCGCGTTCGTCGCCTTCAAGGACGGCGAACCATCCGCCGATCCCGTCCCGTTCCTGACAGGCCTCGTGCCGGATCCATCTCAGAAAGATGTTCTCGGCCGCCCCGTGGGAGTCACGGTCGCACCCGACGGAGCCTTACTCGTCTCCGACGACGGCGCCGGCGTCGTCTACCGCGTCTCTGCGAACAAGTGAGAACGAATGGCCGAAGGGTCCGGCTCTCAGTTGCATTGGCTTACCACACTTGGCTGGCATCTGCTCTATGAGCGAGCGTATCTCTGTAGCATGGACCACGTAACCGGTCCCTCCTCGAATTTCACTCCGAGGCTGTAGCGCTCGTCCGGCAGGCGCTGGCAGTAAATGATTTCCCCAAGTACCGGTTTTTCAATTACCGGAGTAATTTCCACCAAGTCGCCGGGTTGCCAGTGGCGTTTGGAGAATACGCGAGCGCCCAACGGACTGATGTTATCCGTGTATGTCCTTTCTTCTCCATCGGTATTCGCCCCTGCGCCTTGGACCAGGCGGATCCCTACGATAATCGGCAGTCGTCTTTCCATTCTGCCTTTGGGTCTGGGCCCGTTCATCTGTCTCGTGAATATAGGTTCGGGAAATGCGAACCCGTTGCGGCGATCTTTCTGCCTGCTGACGTTCATTTTGGGCCTTGCTGTTAAAATGCCTTGGGCTGGTGGGGTGAATGCAGGTCCGGATGGGCTGAAGGCCAAATTCGCTAGCTCACCCTTCACTTCTTCTACCATTCGGATTGCCCAATACCAATCCAGTGAACACCTGAATCTGTCATCCAGGGATTAATGCAATGCTTTGCGATAAAAGAGCCTGCCGTCAACTCCTTCTATCCATCTATCCATGACAATCATTGGTGAACTGCGTGCCGCGCAATTCAACAAGAAGGTCGCCGGTTAGTTTTTCCCTCCCGAGGCCGGATCCAGCATCCCTCGTAGCAAAGTGACGATTGGCTTTCCATCGCGACTCGGGAAGGAAAGGTCCAAATCTCCGGAGAGGATGACTTCGCCGCGAAATTCGCCAAACTGATTTGTAACCGTATTGACAATGTTACCACGGCCATCTGAGAGTGTGACCTCGATGCCGCCGTCAAGTAGCTCCGGACGTCCCACGTCGATCAGTTGTCCCGTGACGATGAGACGATTACGGTCCGGCTGTGCTTCGATTTGGATATCAATCTGGTAAGGCTCCGCTCGATAGAGCATTTGTCTCACGCGCATGCCAATCGAGCGCGTTCCTGCCGCGGCCAACTGCGCAAGACTGTCGTATAGCAACTGCACGTCGGCCCTTTTCTCTTGCAAGTTGGCCCGCAAGCCAGCCCTTGAAAACACCGCCTTAACTGCGGATGGCGGGTAACTAAGGTCCACCGCTTCCCGATAGGCTAGCTTCTGCGTCTTGGAAGCTATGTGGTCCATAAAAGGATTCCCTGGTTCGGCCCTTAGGTACGTCATCGCTGCTGCTCCTCCTCTCTATGCCAGCGAATTGCTCCACTCATATCAAAGTCGGCTCTGTGAATAAGAGAGAAGCCAAAGGAAGGAAAGTATTCGAGGGATCACCCTAAATTTGTGCCAAAGAAACGCTTCAATCGGAATACCCAACGATCGAAGAGTCGCCTCCGCAGGGTCCTCGATGTGGCCCGGTTGCGCTTGGGCTCACGGGGAGCTCGAGCCCACCTAGGTGGGCCGAACCTCCCGTGTTGTTGCAAAAGCTGAGAAGTTCCTGTGATTTCCCAGATGCGCTGAGGAAGGGAGTCGAGCTACTGACTCTTCTTCGCGACAATGCTTGGCAAACCCGTCGCCAACTGCCGCTAACGCGCCTCGAAATGGAAGATGTCCACGACGATATTCGTTCTGCGATTCAGCAGGACAATGTGTCCGCCAATCAAGACGTGCTCGCAGTCCGGAGGAGGCGGAGGTAGCCGCCGTTGCAGTTCCTCGGGACACGGTTGGAGCCGTTTCTGAAGTCCTGGCGGAAGCTCGCCACGGCGCACCAGTTGTCTTTCCAACCCTGGTGGCAACCGGTCCTTCTTGGCCAGTCCGGGGGGAAGATTGCTTTGATGCTCGCCATACCATCCACGAATGTCGCGGTCATGGTCCCTGTAATAATGCTCGCCTTGATCGTCGTCATCTCCATGTTTGTTGTGACCTTTTCCATGCCCGTTGCCCTGCGCAAGTGCGGAACCGGCAGCCAGCACAAAAAAGCTGAGTGCAAATGCAAACATCCACTTTATGGATTTCATTCTCCACTCCGATCTGAACGTGCTTACATTACACCCGAAGTAAAGCGGGCCGGAGACATGCTACCTCCGGCCCTAACGTAACCCAAGAGCCCGAACAGGCACTCTTTAGTGTTTGTTACGGATTGAGCTTCGGCGACGCCTTTTCGAGCGTTGCCGTCAGGCTGTGTCCCGCTTCGGGAGCGCTAACGGAAGATTCTCGAATGATCTTTTCTGCGGTGATATTGCGGCCGTACAGGTCGCGATTGGCGCCATTGTCGGGCCGCAACGTCGAACCTTCCACGGCCACGCCGGCAAACACGCCGCGCGCGCGGGAATAAGCAAGAATCTCCGAGCGCATAAACGCGTCCGTATCCGCAGCAGCCGAGCGTCCTTTCGGTCCCGCAGCCACTGATACGTCTGCGCCCAGCTTAACCTTACTGTGCAACAGGCTGTCTGCGCCGCGGTCGTTGATCACCAGGAAGACGTAGTCCGTAGCCTCTCCCCCGGCTTGCAATCCGAAGTTGCCGCCCTCCAGCGCATACATCGCGGGAGCGCCCCACGGTCCGGTGAAATTCCTGCCGGTCCGGCAAACCATGGCTCCTCGGCCATAGGTCGCACCCACAATAAAGGCCGCTTTGAGCACGGACGGCATTACCACCACGCACCGCGCCTTGCTGAGCAGGTCGGAAGGAATATCGTCTGGGATGTTCAGAACTTCCTTCATCACCTTCCCCGCATTTTGCAAACGGTCTTGTTCCGAGTGGCTGTCGCCCACCAGCGAAGTCGGAACCAAAAGGGCGAAAACTCCCGCCAACACCCCCAACAACATGACAAAACGTCTCATGTTCATGCCTCCCCCTGAGTCATGATTTAACACACATGCGCTCCATTCAAATGCGCTGCACTCCTTGGCCCAAAAGCAGCTAGAGGGGGGCATTCCGGTGCCCAGATGACAGGCTTTTTGTGGATTCCTCATCTAAGCCTTTTAGTTTCAGTAAAGTAACCTGCGCCTATGGCGGCTCATATCATGCCAAAGGTCGGTACTAGACCACGTAATTGTTGCCATCAATGTACGTCTGCGCCCCTGTTTTTGTGTAACTCATTTGGATTGAAAAGCTTCCGATGGAAATAACGGCTTCGGGCGGTCCCAGATGTGTTGATTCTAAAGAAGTTAGTCTTTTAGAATGCGCAGTTACAAAAATGGGCTGCCGCAAAGTGTTTAGAATACGCAGTTACGAAAAAAAGGTGGGGGGTGGTACGTTAGCCCAATGTGGGCTCGTCACGGGGTGACGCAATGAACAGGCGATCTTTTCTCAAGACGATGGCGGCGGGCGCGTACGCTTTCGCCCATGCGCCGCTGCTCTACGCGGCGCTGCCGAAGATGAAGATTACGCGCGTGCGGGCTTATGCGCCGCCGAATCCGAATCCGTTGTTCAACCAGGCCGACACGGTGGTGACCATTGAGACCGACGCGGGAATCATGGGCATCGGCGAAGGCGGTTCCCGGATGCGCTGAAACAATGCGCCGGACGCTTGATCGGGCAAGACCCACAGCATATCGAACGGTTGTGGCAGGACATGTCGCGCTCGTTCTTCTATCCTCCCGGCCGCGAGAAGGAACATGCGCTCGGCGCGCTCGACCTGGCGCTGTGGGACCTCAAAGGCAAAGTGCTGAAACTTCCGGTCCACGAAATCCTGGGCGGCATGGTGCGGAACTACTGCGAATGCTACAACACCGCCGGCATCATCCCGGGCATCAGGCCGGGAATGACTGTGAAGGAGCGCGCCGCGGCCACGATTGCCGCCGGTTACCGCGCTTTCCGCATGGGCGCGGCGGACACGCCTGCGAACACCACTTTCAACACGCATCAGAAACTGAATCAGCTTTACGACGAATGCGTGCAGGCGCGCGAAGGGGTCGGCAAAGACGGCGACTGGTGCGTTGATTTTCATCAGCGATTCGATCTGTCGGACGCCGTTCGCGGCTGTGAATTGATCGAGCCGCTCGCGCCCTACTTCGTCGAGGATCCCGTTCGCGCCGAAGCCTTCGGCGAAGACCTGCCGCGCCTGCGAAAGCTAGTCAAAGTTCCCATCGCGGCTGGCGAAGAATGGGGCAATCGCTGGGACTTCAATCCGCTCGTGGAGAATCACGATATTGATTACGTCCGCGCCACCCTACCGAACGTGGGCGGAATCACGGAGATGACGAAGATCGCGGCCATCTGCGAAACACATTTCGTCGGCATCGTGCCCCACTTCACCGGGCCAATCGCCACCGCCGCGCTGGTGCATTCGCTCGGCACATTCGCCGGCCCGCTGCTGATGGAATACAACTTTGAAGGCAGAGACCTTCCGCATGTGCCCGTTTGCCTGGATTTCAAGAACGGCAAGCTCTATCCCAACGACCGGCCCGGACTCGGCGTCGAGCTAGACATGAGCAAGCTCACGCAAATCATGGAAGTCACGAAATACGACACAAACCGCGCCCAAACGTACTTCCGCCCCGACGGCTCCATCACAAATTGGTAGAGCACCGGGAGAATCACGCTTTGTTTAAACCAGGCGAATCTATGGAAAGCTTGATTCGAGCCAAGGTTGAAGGAGCTGACAGGTGTCAGAGGCCGAAGAAAAGCTGCGGGCGCTTGGTCCGGGAAAGCCACCAGCGAAGTAAACCGCAGCGATGCCCTACGTCGACGGGTGCTGGAAGATGGCCGCTAGGGCGTGGAGGCGCGAAGCATCCACGGGGCTCTGCGCTGCGGCGGCGGACTTTTCCAAGTCGGGCGCCATTTGCTTCAGCTTGGCTACTTTGCCTTTGCTCAGGTGCGAACTTTCAGCACTTCGTATCGCTTGCTGCAAAGCGGCGATGCGGACTGAAGGCAAGGCCTGCGAGCGCGATAGTTGATCCAAGTAGGCTTTGGCCACGATCAGGTTCGCGGGCCACTCGAGTTTTTGCTGGTTCTGGACGTTTAGCTCACTCACGCGAACGGTCTTGGCAGCATCGATTTCGTTTTGCGTGAGGTACTTGCTCGGCGTTAATTCAAAAACATCGAGGCCGCGCGCAATCTCCGAGCCATAGATGTAGCCGTTGTACCAGTAGGCCGACCACTCGCCGCCGAGCACGAGCATCTTGGGATCAATCGGCCCGCGGTCGAAGTAAGCAATCTCGATCGGCTTCTCCGGGTTGGTGAAGTCCATGACGGAGACACCGCCCTGATACCAGGCTTGCACTTCGATGTCGCGCCCGGGGACGGGAACGAGCGAGCCGTTGTGCGCCACGCAGTTCGACGTATCGGGTTGCGCGGCGGGCATTTTGTAGTAGTTCGCAAAAGTCAGCTTGTCGTCTTTCAGGCGGAAGATGGCGTCCGCGCCCCACTTGTTGGGGTCGTTGGCGCGGCAACGCGCGCCAAGGCCGCCGCCCCATTCGTCAGTGAAAACGACTTTGTCTCCGCTGTTCGAGAACGACGCAGAATGCCAGTAGGAATAATTGGGATCGTTGACGGCGTCGAGGCGCTTGGGGTGTACGGGGTCCTTGATGTCGAGAACAATTCCGTTTCCGGAGCACGCGCCCGCTGCCAAGCCAATCGCGGAATATACGGTGATGTCATGGCACTGGTCAGTTTCGCGCGGCTTCTCCGCGCCTTTTTTGCCGTGCGTGCCGCCATTACTCAAACTGTTGATGGCTCCGGTTCGCGGATCGATGAAAACACGCGGGCTGTTGACGACTTTGGCGTCCTGCGGCGCGGCCACCGGAACTTTGATGACATCAATGCGGAATAGCGCGGTGTTCGGGTCCTTGTCCGGAGCCTCGCCGGAGCAGCCGGGCAGTTCTTCCGCCTGGCGCACAAAGGATGTGCCGGAGACGTAGATGTAAACATTTTCTTTGTCGTTGGGGTCGACGACCAGCGTGTGCGTGTGCGAACCACGGCAGGTTTGCACGGCGGCAACTTGCTTCGGATTGCGAATGTCGGAAATGTCGAAGATGCGCACGCCGCGGAACCGGTCTTTTTGCGCGGCGGGGATGCGTTCCTTCTTTTCTTTCGGCTTGTCTTTGTCGTCGGCGGCTGGCGTGGGAGGGGGAGGCTCCGGTGGAAAACCTTGCACACCGCAATCGAGGCGCCCATTCGGCATTTCCACGGACATGAACATTAGATTCTTGTAGACCGAGACGTCGCCCTGGCCGCCGGGGCACACCATCGAAGTGACGAGCTTCACGTTCGCCGGATTGGAAATGTCAAAAATGTTCATGCCGTAAAAATTTCCCTGGAACAGGTGGTTACCCTGGAAGGCGAGGTCGGAATTCGCGAAAGCCAGCCCGGCAACCGCCAAATGCATTTCTTTTGGGAGCTTTGCAATCATGGGACCGATGCCGAGTTGGCTGATCACTTTCTGAACTTTCGGATCATCGGGATCCGAGGAGCCCAGTTGGAAGGCATCGGGCTTTTTGAAAAGCAGGAGGTGCTTGAGGCCCATCGAGGCGACACCGGCGTCATACACGCCAGGTGTGAGCTTGGCGCGAGGGTCGTTCACGTCGGAACCGGTCATGCCCAGCGGCAGAGGAGGAGCGGGCTCGGGAGCGAAGGGATTGCCGCCTTCTTCTTCGTCCTCTTTCGCTTTGTCGGCATTTTTGGCCTTGTCCTTGTCGGTGGTTTGTTGCGCCGCAGGTGTTGCCGGAGTTTGTGCTTGCGCTTGTGCCTGCACGCGGGGGACAGCGAAGCATAGAAAGATCGCGGAGACTAGCATATGAAAGAGAATTTCGGAAACTCGGTTCATCGTTTCTCCTCTAAGGCTCTCTTGTCGAGCATTTCCTGCATGATCTTGATTTCGGCGCGTTGTCCCGTGTCTACGTCTGTTGCGAAATTGAACAGCTCAGCATCCTGCCCCGCGCCAGCGGTGTCAAACAAGTCCTTGACCATAGTGAGCGCCCCATGGTGATGCTGAATCATTCCGGTAAGGAACAGCTTATCGAACTCGGGGCCCCTGGCTTTACGCAGCGCTTCCATCTGTTCGAGAGTAAGCATGCCGGGCATAAGATGCATCGCCGAATGAGACATGTCCATTTCGTGAGACATGTTCGTGCCGGACATTTCTTTCGGCGACACGGAGGCGGGCTCACCGCGGACGGCCAGCCAGCGCAGCATGAATTTGATTTCGTCGGACTGCGAACGGCTGATGCGCGCGCCGAGCGAATGCAAATCCTTGCTCTCCGTATGCGAGTCAATGAGCGCGGTCATCTCAATCGCCTGAGCATGATGCATGATCATGCCTTGCATGAATTCGACGTCGGCTTGCGACAGGGGCGGGAGCGTGGCTTTGGTGGACGGCGGAAGCGTCTTGCTGGGCTTCCCCGGCGCGCCCGGCTGCACAACAACCGGCTTACCCGCATCGCTTTGCCGCACCGAAGTAGCAGAGGACAACACTCCCGCAAATCCGGCGGCGACAGCAAGACAGAGAAATGGTGCGGTCACTTTCACGACGGGTTTGCAGGATAGACCAAGAATGGCAACGATAGCAACGCTTGGGACCGTTGGGAGTCTTCGATAATCCGAACGCGATTACTGTTTACCGGCACTCGCTATCGGGGCGCTTTCCGCCGAAACACCTGCGGTACAAATTCGAGCGCGCTGGCTTCGTTTACAGCCATTTGAATTTGATACTCCATGACTCCAGGTGCAATCGGATTTTGGTATTCGGTGAGGCATTCCCGAAGAACATCGTCAAGCGACGAACAACTCGTGCGCACTTGCCGATAAACCTTCATGACCAAGGGCTTCCGCTGCTCCGGGAGTCAACAGCGAAGGGATGCAGGATTCCAGGGAAGAGTAAGAATCTTCGGCAGTGGCGAGATCGCGCTTGGCGCAAAGCATGCGCAGGAGGTCGAATCCCTCGCGGGCCGTGGTCGTGGGGAAGAGTTCATTTTACTGATTTCTTTAGAAATGCAAAGGCACAGACTTGCGGTCGATTACAGATTCATGAATGGCGCGTAAACATTGCTCGGAGAGGAAGTTTCCGGTACTTTGTCCCCGGCCAAATCGCTTGCCATCGTTACTTTTTGGCGTTGAGGTCGCAGGTGTGCCATTGGGCGTTGGTGATTTCATTGTGGGAGATGCCACCCATGATTTTCTTTCCATGGTAAACGATGCAGCCGTTATTGGTGCAATCGCCGAGAGAAAGTCCGATGTACTTAGCCCATTTGTCGGCCTTGTCGTCCCACTGAGGACATTCTTGGGTTGTGGAGACCGATGCTGCTGGGCATGAAACCAGGCCCTGGTTGATGGAGATTCCGGCTTGCGGCTCGCCATAATTACCGCAGGTGAGCAGAAAGGTTTGGCGACGGCCAAGATAGATAATGGGAATCGAGTCGGGCTCGCCATCGGGGGAAAGCCTTTGCGGCGGAGTGATTCGCAACGTGCCTCCGCCACGGATTTCCACGATGTTTGCAAGATAGTTGGAACCGAGGACAGGGCTGAAATCCGGATTCTTGGCACATGCGGAGGCGACGGCAAAAGCCGACATGCGCTGGCCATCGAGAACATAGGGAATCGGGAAACGCGCGACGCACGCCTGGATTCTTTGTTCGGCCTCCGCGCGCACTTTGGCCTCATGTTTTTGATAGAGGCGCATGCTCAGGAAGAAGATTCCCGCGGCGACCGCAGAGATTCCGGCAACCCGGAAGAAGACTTTGCGAAATTGTTTGTGGTAGACCGCTAGCACAAGAACAGTGGAGGAAAAGACGGCAGCGAAGATGCCAGTTCCGAGAGTCATGGAAGTTCCTCGTTCCCCGATTATAGTGGGCTGAACAGCGGCGAGGGCGGCAAGGACATTATTGCTGCGCGAAAAAGGAAACGAGGAGAAAGTTTTTCAGCGGTTTTCCAAAAAGTTGATGGCGCGGCGGAGGATTTCGAGGCGGGCTTCCCAGACCGAAAGGCGCTGCGTACCTACCTCAATGACTCCAAATGCCGCAGTCCCCAGGTGAGACAACCAGATATTTCGCGGGTTGCTTAAAGCGCCGGCGACCATTTCCAAGCGGCGTTGCAAATCGTGGAAATCTTCCGAATCGTAGCCGGGAGGAATTTCCGGATGGGAGGAGCGGAGTTGACGGCGGAGATCGTCGGAAGTCCTGCCGAAGAGCAGTCGAAGAAACCGCGACTTACGGCCTGGTTGGGTCCATGTCGCGGCAGCAGCAGACTGGCACGGCGACAAGCTGGCACAGGCTGCCCTTCGTGCCTCAGGTAAAAAGTGTGTGCTACTTAACGGTGAGGGTGAGCTCCGATGGGTTGCACCGAGGCAGGGACAGTGCGGCTGGTATACTGCTGCGCTATGACAGAACAGACGGGATTTCACGCGGATAACGCGGAGTTTGCGAGCCGGGTGCGGGAGAGCTTTGATCGACAGGGATTGATGAAGCACCTTGGGGCGGAGCTGGTGGAATTATCAGCGGGACAGGCGACGATTCGCGTGCCGTTTCGGGCGGAGCTGACGCAACAGCACAATTATTTTCATGCAGGAGTTTCGGGAGCGATTGCGGACAGCGCTTGCGGGTATGCGGCTTACACGCTGATGCCGGCGGACAGCTCGGTGCTGACGGTGGAATATAAATTGAACTTGCTGGCGCCCGCGGACGGACAGGAATTGACGGCGCGAGCGCGGGTGGTGCGGGCGGGAAGAACGTTGAAGATTTGCGCGGCGGACGTGCACGCAAAGAAGGATGGCAAGGAAGTGCATTGCGCGACGATGTTGGCGACGATTATGTGCTTGCCGGGGAAATCGGATCGGGCGGGGTAAACCGCTAGGATTGTTAAAGAATATTCATACTTTGGAGGCGGGTTTCGGATTAATCTCCCAGTCATGCAACGTTCACATCTTGAATTGGAAAGGGCAGCCGGATCCGATGAGGAGCGGCTCATTTTGCATTTGAAGGGCAAGCTGAGCCTGGAGACGGTCCACAATTTCATCCAAACCGCAAGGCCGGAGAAGGCCGCGCAGCTGGTCCTGAACATGAGCGAAGTGTCATTTTTGGACTCCGCAGGAGTTGGCGCGCTGGTGCAACTGTTCGTGCACCGGCGAAGCCTGGGAAAGAGCTTTGCCTTATCAGGTTTATCCAAACAAAGCCACGCGGTGATGGAAGTCGCGGGGCTGACGAAGCTGCTTCCGATCCACAACTCCCTGGAAGAGGCGCTGGCGCAGAAGCGGTAGTCTCAGCCGTTCGCTGAATACCAAAATCAAAAGCAGATCCTTCGCGCCAAGGAAGTCGCGCGGAGCGCACAACCCGCGCCCCAGGCTGCGGAGGGCCGCACCGCTTGGGTGGGGATGACAGTTTAGATGGTGCTTCTCTATTAGCTGGGAGTCCAGCGGGGATGGCTGGTGAAGAGGCCGCTGACGAAGCCGACGTCGTAGCAGACGAAAATTCCAAAACACAAGCTGAGCAGGCCGGAGCCGAGGACGAGGCTGCGATTAAGCCAGGCGAAGCGGTGACCGGCGTAAGAAAAAGGCAGGGCGAGAACGGCGGTGATGAGCATCATGCCTGCGATGGTGCCGACGCCGAAGATGAGCAGATAGAGTAGTGCCCACTTGGGATTGCGAATCGTGCTCAAGACCAACAATGCGACGGCGGCGGAGCCTGCTAGGCCGTGGACGATGCCGACGAGTAGGGGGCGCAAGGAGTGAAAGAGACCGAGGCGCTCGAAGGGGCTGCCCAGCCAATTCGGAGTGGCGAGACTGTCGCCGTGATGCTCCCGCGTGACAGAGTGGGAATGCCAGTGAAAATGCAGGTGGTGGTCGTGCTCGTGCAAGTGAGCGTGCGTTGCCGTGACCCGAGGATGGCTGGGTGAGAATTTTTCGCTGAGCCATTTCAATGCGCCGGTAAGGTTGAGAACGCCGAGAAGAATCAGCATCAGGCCCACGGAAAATTCCATGGTGAGACCGGCGCGGGGCGGGATGATTACGCCGAAGAGGATGATGACGCTGCCGACGATGGCGATGGTCAGGGTGTGGCCGCAGCCCCAGAGGATGCCGATTAAGCCGGCTTTGGGGATAGAGCGTTCGCGGCTGACGATCGTGGAAACGGCGATGACGTGATCGGGATCGGTGGCGTGGCGCATCCCGAGAAGGAAGCCGATGGCCAGAATGGCGAGTCCGCTGTTGAGAGAGGAGTTCATTTCGATTTCGAGACCCATTGAGCTCGCGCACTATTAGGATGCGCCGAGTGGAAGAAAAGCGGCAGCAGGCTGCCGCACTCCAAAAAATTCGTCCGCAAAGGCCTGGGGAGAAGCATACCTTACAAGGCAAGATTCGGCACGCGCGTAAAGAAGGGCGCAAGGCAGGGCTGCGCCCCACAAAAAATTGGAAAGAAATGCGCTCACTCGCCGCGAAGGATGCGGGTAATTTCGGTGGCGGCGAAGGGGAGGCGTGCGCCGCGGCGGGAAATGAGATAGACGTGGCGCGGAATGTTGAGCTGGCGGATTTTCAGCTCCTTCATCCAGCCGTGCTCGATTTCCCAACGAACGCACATGCGCGGCACGATGGCCACGCCCATGCCCATTTGCACGAAACGCTTGATGGTTTCGATGGTGGGCATTTCGATGGGCATGTTGAGGGCGGCGCGGTGCCGCGCGAAGAGTTCGATGACGCGGCGACGAAAAGGCGATTCGACGCTGTGGGCAATGAAAGTTTCCTTTGCGAGATCGGCGACATCGATTTCGCGTTTTTTCGCGAGGACATGTTTCGGCGGAACGACCAGAGTCAGCTCGTCCTTTAGAATTTCGGCGGCCTGGAGCTGCGGATCGCGCGGGACGAAGGAGATGGCGCCGAGATCGAGGCGATAGTTCAGGACTTCGTGAGGAATGTCGCGGGACAACATGCGGTGAACGCGGACCTGGACGCCGGGGTGAAGTTCGCGGAATTGGGCAAGCGCAGGAAGAAGCGCGTGGATGGAGCTTTCGTTCACGCCGAGAGAGAGTTCGCCGCGCTTGAGCCCTTCGAGTTCGGTGAGGCCCTTTTTGACTTCGTCGCGGAGATTGATTAGGCGCTCGGCGTAGTCGCGGAGAAGCGTGCCCGCGTCGGTCAGGCGGACGGGGCGGGCGCCGCGGACGAAGAGCGGCTGGCCTAATGAGTCCTCGAGCTTGCGAATGGCTAGGCTCACGGCCGGCTGCGTGCGATAAAGGCGCTCCGCTGCGCGGGAGAAGCTGCCTTCCTTTGCGACCGTCAGAAAAACCTGTAGTTCACCGAGATCCACACGTCCCCTTTCCTAAGCAACCTTCGAGCTCACGAAGACCTTATTTGTCGGCTTCAAGGGCTAAAGCCCTCGCATCCGAAAGACCGCGAAAATTCACCAATTTGTTGGACGCCCCGAAAACCGAACTAGTATAAGGCAGGATTATCAAAAGCAGAATAAAGATAAATTGGACTGTTAGGGAGGTGGCGTGCGTTACTAGAGGTTGGGAGACCCTTTGGTTGGGAGACTCTATGGACACCGTTCGGATCTTTGACACCACTCTCCGTGACGGGGAGCAATCACCTGGTTTTTCCATGAATACCAGCGAAAAGCTGAGGATGGCCCGGCAGCTTGCCGCGTTGAATGTGGACGTGATCGAGGCCGGGTTTCCGATTGCGTCGCGGGGCGACCTGGAAGCCGTACAAATGGTAGCGAAAGAAGTGCGCGGCGTGCCGATTGCGGCGCTGGCCCGGGCAAGGAAAGAGGACGTGAGCTCGGCGCTGGAAGCGCTGAAGCCCGCGACGGCGCCCAGACTGCACGTTTTTCTGGCGACCTCGGATTTGCACCTTCAGGTAAAGCTAAAGATGACGCGGGAAAAAGCGCTGGAAGCGATTGAAGCGATGGTCCGGTATGGGCGGCAGCACGTGGGAGTCGTGGAGTTTTCCGCGGAAGACGCCGGGCGGACGGACATCGATTTCCTTTGCAAAGTGTGCCGCGTGGCAGTGGACGCGGGCGCGACGGTTTTGAACCTGCCGGACACCGTAGGGTATGCGGTGCCGGAAGAGTACGGCGCGATGTTTACGAAAGTGCGCGAATTTTTGGGTGATCCGGATGGAATCACTTTGAGCGCGCATTGCCACGACGATTTGGGCCTTGCGGTGGCCAATTCGCTGGCGGCGGTTCGAGCGGGAGTGCGGCAGATTGAGTGCACGATCAACGGCATCGGCGAGCGCGCGGGAAATGCGTCGCTGGAAGAAGTGGTGGTGGCGCTGGCAGTGCGCAAAGAAAGCTTTGGAGTGACGACGAATGTTCGGCTGGATCAGCTCTTCGCTGCCAGCCGATTGCTAACGGAAATTACCGGCGCGCAAGTGGCTCCGAATAAAGCCGTGGTGGGTGCAAACGCGTTTGCGCATGAAGCGGGCATCCACCAGGATGGGATCATCAAGAACCCGCTGACGTACGAAATCATTTCGCCGCAGACTGTGGGAGTGCCCAATCGTTCGCTGGTAATGGGCAAGCACTCCGGACGCAATGCGCTGCGGACGACGCTGAAGGACTTGGGTTTTGAAGCGAATGACACGGAACTCGCCGAAGTCTATCGGCGCGTGACCGCCCTGGCGGACCAATCCAAGCAAGTGCGTGCGCGAGACATTTTAGGGATCGCTCACGAAGTGCTCCGCCGGCGCCCGGCGGCTATGGCGGCGGAATCGTCCTCCATTGCCTGATTCACTTGCTCGAGTCTATTTTAAGTCGTAAGTTGTCAGTTTTCAGTGAAGAATTGTTTCTTGAAGTCTTTGGTTGAGGCCCTGATTTGCGTTTGAGTTATTACGATGTGCGAGATTATGAGGCTTCGCGGGGATTCTAGCGGCAAAGGGTGGTTTGTATCAGCACGGGGATTGGCATGAAGAAGAAGATTGTTTTGCTCCCAGGAGACGGCATTGGCCCCGAAGTGACTCAGGCGGCGGCGGGCATCCTGCGGGAGACGGCTCACGAGTTCAATCATGAATTTGAGTTTGTAGAACTTCCTCTCGGCGGGGCCGCGATTGACGCCACGGGGACGCCCCTACCTAACGAAACGCTGGACACTTGCCGGAAAGCGGATGCGGTGTTTCTGGGCGCGGTTGGCGGGCCGAAGTGGGATGCACTGCCGGTCGGGAAGCGGCCGGAGAGCGGGCTGCTTGGTTTGCGCAAAGGCATGGGACTTTACGTGAATGTACGGCCGGTGAAACTGATTGAGCCGCTGCGCGGGCTTTCGCCGTTGAAGGCGGAACGGCTGGGGGATTTGGATCTGGAGATTGTGCGCGAGCTTTCCGGCGGAATGTACTTTGGCGAGCGCGGGAACGTGGCGGAAAACGGAGTGGAACGGGCGTGGGACACGGAATCGTATTCGACGCCGGAGATTGAGCGGATTGCCACGTTTGCGTACACGCGGGCGGAGAATCGCACGCGGCGGCTTTGCTCAGTGGACAAAGCAAACGTGCTGACAAGTTCGCAGCTTTGGCGGCGAACGGTGACCGCAATGAACGCCGTCTATCCCTCGGTCAAGCTCGAACACATGTATGTGGACAACGCGGCGATGCAATTGACGCTGAAGCCGTCGCAGTTTGACGTGATGCTGTGCAGCAATATGTTCGGTGACATTTTGAGCGACGCGGCGGCGGCGCTCGTTGGCTCGATTGGATTAATTCCTTCGGCGAGTTTTGGCGATGCGGCGCCGCTGTTTGAGCCGATTCATGGGTCCGCGCCAACGCTTGTGGGAACGGACAGCGCCAACCCGATTGGCTCGATTTTTAGCGCGACGATGATGCTGCGGGACGCATTTGGTTTGACTCTTGAGGCGGATTGGGTGGAACAATCGCTTACGCGAGTGCTCTCCGCGGGCTATCGCACGCCGGACATTGCGGAACCGAACTCGCGCAAGGTGGGCGGGTCGGTCTTCACAGAAATCCTGAGAGAAGAGATGCAGCGGACGTTTGAGCACGCCGAGCGGTACGGCTGGGGCGTGTAGGGCGCGGTTCTATCGACTTTCCAAGATAAATGCCAATTTTCGCGGCGGTAGGCGACAGGCAGACCTGCCGAGAGTCGTACGTTGCCTTGCGGGAAGGCGTTGAGAATGCTACCTTTACATTTCCCGCGCGGCCTGCCGGTTAAAATGGGGGAATACATTAGCGTAAGCCGGAGCAGGCTGCGATTCCGTCCTAGAACTGACTGATTGCAAAATGAGAAGCGTGTCACAGGATCACGTTTTTATAGAAACTTGTGAGGAACGGATCGGTCTACCTTAGCGCGTAGAACCATGACAAATCCCATTTCCAAACCAGAGCATGGCGGCGTTTCTGTAACTGGCAGAAAACCCTTGTATTGGCGCGTGGAAGGTTCGCTGCTCGAGCTTGGGGCATTGCGTCCCGTGGGCTTTTTCACGTGGAATGCGAGGAGTTTTTCCGAGCGGTGGGCGCGGCGCGCCGGAATGGCAGGAATGGCGCTGGCCCGGCCGTTTGCTTATGCGACAAGCCGCACGTTCGCCACACGGTTTTTGCATTCCTTGCTCCGAGGAGTCAGCCGCGACCGGCTGGATCTGCTGGGAGAAGAGTATTTTCACTACGTTTTGAAGCCGCAATTGCGCAAAGAAGCGGTTGAAAAGGTTGTGAGTGCAATTCGCCAGGGAGAGCAGATCGTCCTGGTTGGCCAGCTTCTTGAAAACATCCTTCGGCCGTTAGCCCATCATCTCGGCGTGCATTCCTTTCTTGCGAACCAACTGGAGTACCGGGACGGTAAAGCCACCGGCCGGTTGCTGGATCCCGTGGTGCGGCCGCGGGGACCTTTGGCATGGATTACGAGCAGTTCGTCCGACGGACGGATTCCAAAAGAAAAACTGTTGAGCCAGCTTGGCTGGTCACAGAAGCCGGAGCGATTGGAGCGCGGAATTCAAGCTACGGCTCGGCCAGTGGTGGCGATTCAAAAACCGGTGGCCGTTTTTGGAGATGCACCGCGTGTTGAGCACTTTTCTGTACGTGAAACGCTGGCAGACCGGCACATTCTGCTGATTGGCGTCAGCGGTTTTATCGGCAAGGTCTGGCTGGTGGATTTACTGGAGAAGATTCCGAACATCGGACGCATTACGCTACTCATCCGGCGCAATCGCACAACTTTGGCGCAAAGGCGCTTCGAGAAAATTGTCGAGGAATCGCCGGCGTTCGATCCGCTGCATGAGCATCATGGAAGCAAGCTCGGAGCATTCCTGAGCGAAAAGGTGGAAGTAGTCGAAGGCGACGTGAGCTTGGCGGGATTGGGCTTGGATGAAGGCACGCAGGCGCGTTTGCAGAAATCGCTTGACGTCGTGGTGAATAGCGCGGGCCTGACCGACTTTAATCCCGATTTGCGCGACGCCCTTTCCTCGAACGTCGATTCGACGTTTCATCTCCTAGAATTCCTGCGGAAGTGCAAGCGCGCGGGCTTGATGCACCTTTCCACTTGCTACGTCGTGGGCATGCGCGACGGGCGCGTCGGGGAGCTACTGGAGGACAATTACAACCCAGCGCGGGATCCCCGATTTGATGCGGAGAACGAGATTGCTTCGCTGCGGGAAAGGATTCGACGCATCGAAGCCCGCGCCGAAGGCCCCGAGTTAAATAAAGCGCTTCGCCGCCAGGCTTTGGGCCGAGGCCGCGACGAAACTTCGGCGCCAGCGGAAGAGCTGGAAGGCGTGTTGCGTCGCAACCGCGCACGATGGGTGCGCAATCGGCTGACGCATGTGGGGGTGCGCCGCGCGCAACACCTGGGTTGGCCGAACACGTACACTTTCACAAAGAGTCTGGGCGAATCAATTCTGGCGCGGCACGGCAAGGATCTTCCAATTGCAATCGTACGCCCATCGATCGTGGAAAGCTCGGAGCGCTCCCCATTTAACGGCTGGAATGAAGGAATCAACACGTCCGGGCCGCTATCGTATTTGCTCGGCACCAATTTTCGCCAGCTTCCGTCGAACGAGCGGAAATGCCTGGACGTGATCCCCGTGGACATGGTGTGCCGCGGAATGACGCTGATTGCTGCCGCGGTAGTGGCGCGGCGGCATGCACGGATTTATCAGCTTGCAACTTCAGCGATCAACCCGGTGAACATGGGACGCAGCATCGAGCTGACGGGCTTGGCGCACCGCAAGTACTATCGAACATCGCAAACCGTCGAAAATTGGCTGAAGGTGAAGTTCGAAACGATTCCCGTGTCGAAGCAGCGGTACGAGCGGCTGTCGATTCCTATGCAAAAGGCTGTGGTCTCTCGAATCAACCGAGCAGCCACAACCCTGTACCTGAAGAAAGCGCCATTTGCCAAGACCGAGCGCGACCTGATTCGCGCGGAGAAGCTTATCGAACTTTACGAGCCATTCATTCTGCACAACGAACACGTCTTTGAATGCGAGAACGCGCGGCTGCTCTCGGCAGCGTTGCCTTCTGAAGAGAAGGCACTCTTCGATTTCACGCCGGAAGCAGTGGACTGGTGGGACTACTGGATTAACGTGCACATTCCAGCGCTGCGCCGCTGGTGCTATCCGCTGATGGAAGGCCGGCCGCTGGAATCGCGCGAACCACGTGTGCTTGACTGGAACGGAAACGGCGTGCATGCGCAGCAAGAAGAACTTTCCAAAGCGGCGCCGTCCTCCGACTGATTATGGCGATCTTTGTCACCGGCTCGACCGGCTATCTGGGCAGCTATGTTGTGGCGGGACTTCTTTCCGGTTACCGCGACAAGCTGAATCTGCTAGTCAGGGCGAAAACGGAACAGGAAGCGCGCGAGCGCCTTTGGACTTCCCTGCAACTGCATTTTGATTTTCCCGAATTCCTTGAATATCTCGATACACGCGTTTGTATTTTCGGCGGTGATTTGACGAATGATCGCTTTGGCTTGTCTGATGACGATTACCATGCGCTGGTGGAAACTACAGATTCCCTGATTCATTGCGCGGCCTCGCTGAACCGCAAGTCGGAGAAGCAGTGCTTGAACGTGAATCTGCGCGGCACGCAGGAAGTGATTCAACTGGCAAGGCATGCGCAAGACCATCATGGACTGCGGCGATATTCGCATGTTTCGACCGTAGCCGTTGCGGGAAAGAGAAAAAATGAGGTCGTGACCGAAGACAAGGCCATTGACTGGGAACGCTCGGACTACGACCCCTACGCGCGCACGAAAAAGTTTTGCGAGCACATGGCGAACCGCTGGCTGCCGGACGTGCAAAAAACGATTTTTCGCCCGGCCATCGTGCTGGGAGACAGCCGGCGGCCTGAGACGTCGCAATTCGACATGGTGCAGGCAGTGCATTTCCTGGCGCGGATGCCCGTGCTTCCGCTACGCCCTCACGATAGAATCGACATCGTTCCAGCAAATTATGTGGGCAAAGCCGTGGTGACGATTCATCAGAAGGAAGTGCCTGCGCATGGCATCTATCATTTGTCGTCGGGGACAGGCTCGCAGACGTATGTGGAATTAACAGAGGCCATCGCGAAGGCGGGCGGAATGCGGCGGCCTTTGTTCTGGCCGTGGCTGGGCGGAACTTTTTCGCGAACGGTGAATTGGGCGGCGAATCGCAGAGGCCCGATCGGGCTTGCCGGTTCCCTGCTCAAAGTGTTCTGGCCGTACTTGGATTGGAATACGGTGTTCGATAATTCGCGGGTTGTCGCCGAGCTGGGCGAAGCGCCCGCAAAATTCTCAACTTATGCCGCGGGGCTACTGAAATTCAGCCGCGACAATCATTTTCGTTATCCAGCGAAGCCGTGGCTGGCAACTGCGGGCGTCGAGAAAGCCGCCGTGGGGAGAGCGGGCGCATGACCGATTTTCTTTTGGTGGCGTGGGTCAGCGCGCTGATCGAGATGCGCCGCTTTGGCTGGATGCTGGGGCTTGGCAAACCTTGGACCGCCGGCGAAAAACTGAAGCTGCTCTTTGCGGGGTACAACGGCACTCGCAACACCGGCAGCGACGTGCGTGTTCAGGAGATGCTGCGGCAGGTGCGGCATGCGCTTGGTACGGATAATGTCGACTTCAGCGTGATGACGCAGGATTTCGGACGCACTCAGGGATATTTCGAAGGCACGAGGCAAGTTCATCTGCCTGACGTCTTTCCTCCCTTCCTGTTTCGTGAGGTGGGGCAAAATCACGGCGTGATTGCCTGCGAAGGCTCGATGTTCAAAAGCAAGTTTGCGAACGCGCTGACGACCATGATGATCGGTTCGTTGGGGCTCGCTGCGGCAGAAAATAAGCTTTCGGTTGGCTACGGCGGCGAAGCGGGGCACATGGACGGGCTGGTGGAATCCACGTGTGGGCGTTACGTGAAAGACTCTCTCGTCATCACGCGCAATGTAGAGTCTCAGCAGCTCTTGAGCGGGCTTGGAATTCCTACGGAGCTGGGCACGGACACAGCCTGGACGTTTGAACCGCATCCGCCGGAATACGCGCGGAAGGCGTTGCGCGAGGCGGGCTGGGACGAAAAGACGCCGATCCTGGTGTTGTGCCCGATCCATCCGTATGTTTGGCCGGTGAAGGCATCGATTGCGAAGTATGTAGCGCGGGCGACAACGGGAGCTTACAAAGACAGCCAGTACCGCACGGTTTACTTCTTTCAGTCCGGAGCCGAGGTGGACCGCAAGTACGAGCAGTATATCTCGGCATTCACCAAAGCCACGCAGGATTTCCTGCAGCGGCACCGCGTGTTTCCGATTCTGGCGGCGATGGAGCGGCTCGATGCCGATGCGTGCCGGAGAATTGCCGCGCGGATCCCGGGCACGCCTGTGTTTACGTCCGATGACTACGACATGTTTCAGCTGGTTTCCATTTTGCGCGCTTGTTCTTATATGGTTTCTTCGCGCTACCACGGTATCGTCACGTGCATGCCAAGCCTAGTGGCTTCCGCGGGCGTGACGATGGACGAGCGCATTCGCAACCTGATGCGCGAGCGCGGCCATCAGCATCTCTTGTTGACCGTGGACGATCCTGAACTTGAGCCGAAGCTTCTGCAAATGATGGAAACGCTGGTGAAGGAAGCGGAAGAAGTGCGCGAGGGGATTGGGCAAACGGTGGTGCGCAATCTCAAGGTGATGGCGCGCATGGGCACGTTCCTGGAGGACGCGGTGCGCCGCCAATATCCGGAGTTCCCCATTCGCAGCGGCGTTCTTTCCTGGGAAGACTATCTGCCGCCGATGAGCGCAAACTTGCTTCAGCTCTTGGAACGCTATGAATCGTCGCCAGTCACGATGGCGGCAAGCCACTGATTTTTCATGCCAAATTTTCTTGAAAATACTTTTGCCCAACTGAAGCGAGCGGATTCCCGCGTCGTGTTGCGTGAAATCCGCGGCGAACAGTTTGTCAGCGTGACGGGAAGCGAATTGCTCCGGCAGGTTCAGCAAGTGCGCGCGTTTCTACGCAATTCGAGCGTTCAGCCCGGTGATCGTTGCGCGCTCCTGGCGCCCAATTCCATCCGGTGGGTGGTCTTTGACCTTGCGCTCATGGCGGAAGGAATGGTCGTCGTGCCGCTTTATTCGCGGCAGGCGGCCGGCGAACTTGCCGCGATGATGAAAGACTGTCAGCCGCGGCTGCTGTTTGTGAACGATGCAGAGCTCGGTGAGACGGTAGCGCACGCTTGGCGAGAAACGCCTCCGCGAATTCTCCTGGGTCAAGTTCTCAAAGAAGGCGCGCCCCTCGCTTCCCTTTCCGAGGGTCCGATGCAGCGCTCGGATTCAGACCTTGTTGCGATCATCTATACGTCAGGGACGTCGGGCGAGGCGAAAGGTGTATGCCTCAACGTCGGAAACCTGAACTATATGCTCGTGCAAACGACGGAGCGCCTTGGGCAATTGATGTCTGCAGCGGGCGCCAAAGGTCCGGACAGAGTTTTTCACTATCTGCCGTTTAATTTTGCGGCTTCCTGGCTGCTGCTGCTTTCATGCCTCACGAGCGAAACGACGCTGACGCTTTCAACGGACCTCAACAAACTGGCGGATGAGATTCGACTGTCGTCGCCGCATTATTTCCTGAATGTGCCCACGCTGCTCGAGCGTGTCCGGCGCGGAGTTGAAGAGAACGTTTCTAAGCAAGTTGCGCCCATTCGGTCGCTTTTCAACAAATCACGCGCGGCCTGGCAGCGGAAAACCGCCGGGAGCGCAGGCGCGTTGGACAATCTATGGCTTTTTGTTGCGGAGAAACTCATCTACAGCAAAATCAAGGAGCGTTTTGGTCGCAACCTTCGCGCGCTCATCTGCGGTTCAGCGCCGTTGGCTCCCGAGACGCAGCAGTTTTTCCAGGTGTTAGGGATTCCCGTTCTGCAGGTCTATGGACTGACAGAAACGACCGGTATTTGCACGATGGACGACCCGTGTGAAGCCGCGGATCCCGCCTACGTTGGGTCGGCGATTCCGGGAATCGAGATGAAGGTTGGCGAAAACGGAGAGATCGTCACGCGCGGGCCGCATATTTTCCCCGGTTATTGGAATCGTCCTGAAGAAACGGCTCGCGTGCTCCGCGATGGATGGTTTCACACCGGAGACCAAGGCGAGGTGAACGCTCGGGGAAGGTGGCGCGTCACGGGCAGGATGAAGAACCTGATTGTCTTGAATTCGGGACACAAGGTTGCGCCGGAGCCGATGGAGGAAAAAATTGCGCGCCTCCTTCCGGCAGCTCAGCAGGTGGTGATTGTGGGAAATGGCCGCGGATACCTTTGCGCGTTCATTACAGGGACCCTTGAGCCTGCCGCAGTTCAGGCAGCGCTGGAAGTGGTGAATCGAGAACTCCCTCATTACCGGCAAGTCAGGAACTTTAAAGTGATCGGCAATGCATTCACGCCGGAGAGCGGGCTCCTTACGGCCAACGGCAAACTCCGCCGCGACGCCATCAATGTGTGCTTCGCCTCCGAAATCAATGCAATGTATGAAGAGAAAAAGGAACGCGAAGCCGTCAGCAGGCAGCACGCATGAAGAGCTTCAAAGGCAAGACGCTGCGTTGGGAGTGGCGAGAGGGATGCATCGAGCTGGTGCTCGATCATGAACCGGCCAATGAAATTGGCACGGCCATGCTTGAGGAGCTGGAAATATTTATTAGCGCCTTCGGTGCGCTGGCGCCTGAGACTTCTTCTTGCATCATCACGAGCGCCAGAAAATCGGTTTTTTCGGCAGGCGGAGACTTGCGCGAGCTTTATCATCAAGCTATCTCTGTTCCCGATAAGGAGCGGCTTCAAGGAATCCGGAGTTTCCTGCAGCGTATCCATGCCGTCATGAACGCTTTGGATGCCGCTCCGTTCGTTACGATTGCCGCGGTTCATGGCGCGTGCCTGGGCGGAGGATTGGAACTGGCTCTTGCTTGCGACATCATCATCGCCGACAAAATGGCGCGGTTTGCTTTTCCAGAGTTGCGGCTGGGTTTCATTCCAGGCTTCGGAGGAATTCCGCGTTTGAAACGCGATCTGGGAAACGCTATCGTTCGCGACTTGCTGTTTACGGGCCGCACGCTCAACGCCACTCGCGCGCACGCTGTCGGCCTTGTAGCTCAACTCGCCGGAGAAGGCGAGGTGCTGCGCATTGCGCGATCCACCGCCGCGCAGGTTACAAAATACGATCCCGTGGGGCGCGCGGCGGCAAAGGAATTTATGAAGCCAATTCCACATGAGGAGCTGCAGGAGGAGATTGACATTTTCTGCGAACTCTTCACGCGTCCTGAAGTCATGGCGGCGCTCAAAAAATTTGTTGAAGGCTCCCGCCCTATGCCGTACCTGCCCTAGCGTGGAACATCGAATGAACGCTCCAGGCAAGATTCTGAGTATTGATCACGTACAGCTTGCCATGCCGAAAGGCGGTGAAGAACGCGCGCGCGGTTTTTATCGCGACGTACTCGGCATGAAAGAGATTGAGGCTAGAAGCGCTTGAGCCGGCGGGCGGGTTTTTCTTCTTTTGAGGAGTAATGATAGATTCAGAGGGCATGCGCACGCTCGAACAAACCACGCAAGAAGTGTTGGACCTAGCAACGGAGCATTTTCAATTACCGGTGGGTTCGCTCGCGCCCGAAGATGATTTTTTCAAAAAGCTCGGGATTGACAGTCTGCAAACACTCGAAATGCTTTCGCGCCTGGAAAACCACTTCGGCATCGAGCTGCCCGACTACGAGGTTCAGGGGGTGAGCGACTTCAAAACCCTGGCTGAGCGAATTCAATCCCGCTTGTAATGCTGGATCTTGCACAATACCAATCTATAGGCGCAGCTTTGAAAGATGCGCTAGAACACTTTGCTGGCGAAG
Source organism: Candidatus Acidiferrum sp. (assembly GCA_035280065.1). Taxonomy (GTDB): domain Bacteria; phylum Acidobacteriota; class Terriglobia; order Acidiferrales; family UBA7541; genus Acidiferrum. The sequence goes on along the minus strand of DATEGO010000073.1, from coordinate 21,071 downwards.
TGTGTTTGATCGAAGCGGATCGCGAGCAAGAGAAGGAGCGGCTCACCTATCGCGATTTCGACGAGCGCGCGCGCCCGCTGGCGAGAGCCTTGCAGGATGCGGGCTTCTCTGCGGGTGACGGCGCTAGCATAATCATGACGAATCAGTCGAAGTGGCTGATCTCGGCCTATGCGGTCTTTTTCGCCGGTGGAGTACTGGTTCCGCTCGACTATAAGCTCACGCCCGATGAACAGTGGCAGCTCCTCAAACACTCCGGCGCAACCGTACTCATCACGGAGTATCCGATCTGGCGCCAACTCCGCACTTCTGCGGGACGCGCATCGGCGGGTGCGCAAACCGTTCTTGTAACGGAGGCGCCGCCCAATGCCGAGCTGGCAGGCGCGCAGCGTTGGGAAGAATTTCGCAGCCAGGACGATCCAGCCTTCGTCCCACGCCGGCGCAAGGACACCGCCTGCATCGTATATTCCTCGGGAACTGGCGGCCGCCCCAAGGGCTGCATGATGACGCACGAGAATTATATGGAACAATGCGTCGCGCTAACTTCGCTATATCCGTTCTGGCCCGGCGTCCGTTACCTCAGCATTCTGCCGACAAACCACGCCATTGATTTTATGGTGGGATTTTTTGGGCCGCTTACCTGTGGCGCTGCCGTGCTGCATCTGCGCACGCTGCGCCCCGAGTATGTGCGCGAAGCTTTTCCAAAATACAAAATCACCTATGTGAGCCTGGTTCCGCTGGTCCTGAAGAATTTGCAAAAAGGCTTGCAAGCGCGCTTCGACGCGCTGTCAGGTAGCAAGCGCAAAGCATTCGATGTCCTGGTCGCCCTCAACAAAATGTTGACGAAGGGCCGCCCGCGGCTGGGCATCAGCCGCCTGCTGCTGAGACAAGTCCATGAAGCGTTTGGAGGCAAGCTGCGGGCCATCATTGTTGGCGGCGCTTTCACCGAGCCACAGACTCTGCAGTTTTTCTACGACCTGGGAATCCCCGTCGCCAATGGCTACGGCCTAACGGAGGCCGGAACCGCGATCACCGTAAATGACCTAAAGCCGTTTCGCGCCGACACCGTTGGCAAGCCGCTGCCAGGGATGGAAGTGCGCATTGCGAATGCGGCGATCGACGGAGTCGGCGAAGTTGCAGTGCGAAGCAAGACAGTTATGGCCGGCTATCTCAACGAGCCCGAACTGACGGCCGAGACGATTGTTGACGGCTGGCTGATGACCGGCGACCTTGGAAAATTCGACGAACACGGTCATTTGCAGTTGAGCGGCCGCAAGAAAAATATGATCGTCACCGAAGAAGGTAAAAATATTTATCCCGAGGACATCGAGAGCGTCTTCGAAGGACTTCCTGTGAAAGAATTTTGCGTTTTTGCAGCCAACTATATCTGGCCCAAGCGTTCGATGACCAGTGAGCGGCTTGTGCTGGCTCTCCATCCGGAACAGGGGCAATCTTACGGTGACGAACTTCGCCGCGAGATCAACGAGCGCAACCAGCGCCTGCTAAACTATAAGCGGATTCACGGGGTCGTGATCCTCGAGGAGGACTTTCCGCGGACGGCTTCTCTCAAGATTAAGAGGAACGTTTTGGCGGAGCGTCTCGGGAAATTGGACATCGCCGCCGCGGTTCTGCCCTTATGAATCCTTTTTAGCAAAAAGTCCGAACAGGTAGGCGTCCTGCATGGAAAGATTCTTTGCCATCGTAAATCCCGCCGCCGGTGGCGGCCGCTCCGCGAAACTGGCCGGACCTGCCCTTGCCCGTTTGCGCCAAAACAAATTGCAAGTGGACAATGTCGCTTCCACGGCCCCGGGCCATGCCATTGAACTTGCCCGCGAGGCTTACGATCAAGGCTACCGGCAGTTTCTCGCGGTCGGAGGCGACGGCACGGCCCATGAAATTCTGAATGGCGTTTTTGCCGGACGCAAATCCGTGGAACGCGTCGCACTGGGGTTTCTGCCGCTGGGAACGGGCAACTCTTTCCTAAAAGATTTCACAAAAAACGGAGTCGCAGCCTCCACAGAAGCCCTTTTGCAAAATCGCAAACGCGCGATTGATTTGATTCGCTTGAACCACGCCACGGGGGAAGTTTTTTCATTCAACCTCTTGAGCGTCGGCTTCACGGCGGATGTCGCAGCGCTCACGAACCGCGCTTTCAAGCCTTTCGGGCCTCTCGGTTACTTGCTCGGCGTATTCGTTCGCGTCGTGCAATTAAATCGCCGCTCCTTCGTGCTACGCTGCGACGAAGATCAAGAATGGGATGAGCGCCGCTCGCTGTTTCTCACTTTCAACAACAGCAAATACACTGGCGGCACCATGCTCATTGCTCCACAAGCCAACCCCGAGGACGGCTTGATCGAATTCGTCCGGTGGGGTCCGATCGGGCGGCTGGGTTTGCTTCGGAACCTGCCCCGGCTTTATGACGGTTCACATATCAACCATCCGCTGGCATCACGGCGCGCCGTCCGCCACGTGGAATTCAACGTCTCCACTCCACGGGACATCATGATCGACGGTGAAGTCGCCACGCTCGAGTGCCGCTCACTCGATGTTCTTCCCGCTGCTGTTGACGTGTTCTTATGAAAAAAGTTTGGTTCGGGCTGCGCAGCGCATCCCTCTGGACAGTCAGCGGCCTGCACTTTTTCGCGGTCGTGCCCGTGCTTGTGTTCCTAAGTATTTTCCTCGACCCACGCAAACACGATTGGCTTCAGCGCGGTTTATGCCGCCGCATCGCTTTTCTTTCAGGAGCAAGCGTCGAAGTTCGCCGTGCGCCCGGTTTCTATCCCCATCGCACATGCTTCTTTTTCTCGAACCACGTCAATTTGTTTGATCCGTTCATGTTGTACTGCGCCATTCCGCAGTTTGTGCGCGGCTGGGAACTGGAATCGCACTTCAAGATTCCCGCTTACGGCTGGCTTATGAAGCGTTTCGGCAACGTCCCTGTGCCGGATGTGCGCCGCCCTTCGGATTTGAAGCGTATGTGGCGCATGACGCAGCAAGCCATTGATTCCGGCATGAGCCTAGTCATTTTTCCTGAGGCCAAGCGCACGCGCGACGGCCATGTAAATGAGTTCCAGGATGGCGGGTTCCGCGTCGCGCAACAACTCGGTGTGCCTATCGTTCCTGTCAGCCTGGTCGGCTCGTTCCGGCATTTCCGCACCGGTCATTGGATGCTCTGGCCGGGAAAAGTTACCGTTTACCTGCACGACATCATTGAGACAAGGGGCCTCACCAAGGATGACGTCCCCGCATTGCGCGATCGCGTCCGCGAAATCATTTCTGCGCCGGTGGAAGAATCGCTGAAAGCAGGGCAAGTACGTAGTGTGACCGCAACTGATGTCAAACGTGCGTCTGCGTCATAAAAATCCGCAGCGTTAGAGGGAGAGCCTTATTCCAGGCAACACACGCCCGGCCTTGGTTTCCTGCCACGTGAAAACGATGCGGTGAATCACCGTAATGGTCGAAACCACTGCAATCACCCACAGCACCGGCCCCATGCGGTTGAACAGTCCGCCAATTATAAGAAGCACGAGCCGCTCCGGCCGCTCCATGAATCCCACTTTGCACAAAGGAATCAGCGACTCGGCCCGCGCCCGCGCGTAACTTACCATCACTGAACCTGCCGTTGCCACGGCCGCCAGCACGACGTACGGCGTTCGCCCGCTCACGGAGTAGTACACGAGCAGGCCCATGTACAAGGCCATGTCCGCGTAACGGTCGAGCGTCGAATCATAAAAAGCGCCGAACGCCGTGACGCGGTTTTGCTTCCGCGCCACTTGGCCGTCCAGCATGTCGAGGAAACCCGCGCAAAAAATAATGATTGCGCCAGTGCGAAATCCGCCCACTGCGAAAAACGCCGCCGCGCCGAAGTTCACCACCAAGCCCAGAAAAGTAAGAATGTTGGGGTTGATTCCCGTTGCAGCGATGACGCTGACAATCTTGTCGAGCAACCACTTGCTGCCGCTACCAATTACACCCGTAAAAGTAGCCATATGCGGTTATTAGTGTCTCAGAAGTGACTTCACTTTACGAAATTGGCGATACGGAAAATCTCGCGCATCGTACACCAGCAGCACGGGGAACAGCAATTCCGTGCCGCAGAAATGATATAGTGCTTGCCGCACGGATCCGATGCTCGAACCCGTAAGGTACAAGACAACTGACGAAGTGGACTTTGTCATCATTGGCAGCGGCGCCGCCGGGGGCGTCCTGGCCAAAGAACTTTCCACGAACGGCTTTCACGTCGTGGTTCTGGAACAGGGGCCCTACCTGAGCGAAGCAGACTTCACCCACAACGAGGTCGAAGTCCTGCAGCGAAACCAGCTCACCAATCATCCGAACCTGCAACCCACTACATTTCGCAAAACGCCGCAGGACAAAGCCAAGCATCAGCGCGCGCTGGTCTACGGACGGATGGTCGGCGGCTCCAGCGTCCATTTCACTGCGAATTACTGGCGCTTCCACGAAATTGATTTCATCGAACGCAGCAAGGTCGGGCCGGTTCCCGGCGCAAATCTGGTGGACTGGCCCATCACTTACGCCGACCTCGAGCCGTATTACACAAAAGTGGAATGGGAAATCGGCGTCTCCGGCCTTGCAGGCGCTAGCCCCTTTGATCCGCCGCGTTCGAAGCCTTATCCCATGCCGCCTATGCCGGTGAAATCAGGCGGCGTTATTTTCGAGCGCGCCGCCCGCAAGCTCGGCTGGCATCCGTTCCCTGCGCCGATGGCCATCCTTTCCAAGTCTCGTCCCGGCCGCAGCGCCTGCGTTCAATGCGGCTTCTGCGAAAGCTTTGGTTGCGAAGTCGGCGCCAAGTCCAGCACCCTCGCAACGGTTATTCGCATGGCGGAAAAAACCGGCCGCTGCGAAATCCGCCCCAACTGCTACGTCCATCGCATTGAGACCAGCGGAGCCGACCGCGTTATAGGCGCAGTGTACTTTGACAAAGATCGTGTGTCACATCTACAGAAGGCGAAAGCCGTCGTCGTCTGCGCAAATGGCGCAGAGACTCCGCGGCTGCTTCTCCTTTCAACGAGCAAGCAATTCCCGCATGGCCTTGCGAATTCCAGCGGGCTCGTCGGCAAATACCTGATGCTGAACTCTGGCCCGTCGGCGATGGCCTTATTCGAACATCCCCTGAACGACTACAAGGGTGTCGCCGTGAGCCGCATCCTGCACGACTTCTACGAGCTGGACCCGCAGAAGGTCGGCTTCTGCGGTGGTGGCGGCCTGGACGCGCGCTTCGACATGACCCCCATCAATTTCGCCACGAGTGGATACGATATGGGCGGTCTCCCGCCGGGAACTCCTCGATGGGGAAAAGAATTCAAGAACACGCTGGCGCACAATTACACGCGCAGTCTTGAAATCGTGTCCCATGGCACTTCCCTGCCCGTCGAGAAGAACAGTTTTTCGCTGGACCCTAATCTCAAGGACGCCTGGGGACTTCCCGCTTTGCGCATGACCTATAAAGACCATGCCGACGATCTCAAACTCGGCGCTTTCCTGCGCGCCCGCATCCTGGAACTGCTCGACGCCACAGATGCAGTGCAAAGGTGGGCTTCTCCGGTCGAAGAACAGGATTTTGCTTACCACCTACTCGGCACCTGCCGTATGGGCAACGACCCCAAATCCTCGGTCATCAATTCCGATCATCGCACTCACGACGTAAAGAATCTTTTTCTTTGTGATGGCAGCAGCTTGGTCAGCTCCGGCCGGGGGCAACCAACACTGACGATCAGCGCGCTCGCTTATCGCGCCGCTGACCGCATCACCGACCTGGCGCACCGAGGTGAGATCTAGCGCCAGTCAATTTGGCAGCCGAATTCGTTTCGAATCGCTTGACGCTGTGAGCCACGCGGCTTACAGTCAAAACAGTTATTCTGAGGACTTCCCGAAATGAATGAATCGCTCAGCCGTCGTCGATTTCTATCACGAGGCGTCACGGGACTCTCCGCCGCCTGGGCCTCTGCGCATTGGCCTGCCCTGCTTGCCGCCGCCACGCACGCACACCAAGCTGCGAAATCCGCAGCTCCCCCAAAATTTGAGTTCTTTACTGCCGACGAAGCCAAAGAGATCGACGCCCTTACGTCCCGCATTATCCCGACCGACGACACGCCTGGAGCGCATGAAGCAGGCGTCGTTTATTTCATCGACCGTGGGCTTACCACCTTCGGCGTCGAGGACCAGAAAACCTATCGCGAAGGTCTGCCGGCGTTGCAGTCCAGAGTCGCCGAAATGTTTCAGAGCAAATCCAGATTCTCCGAGCTGACGCCCGAGCAGCAGGATGAGCTTCTACATTCCTTCGATGAACAGAACCCGCAGGGACGGCAACGCCGGTTCCGCACCAGCGCGGGAGCGCAAAATCTCTTCGAGACCCTCCGCCAGCACACTATTGCCGGCTTCTTGATTGATCCGGATTACGGCGGCAACCGCGACGCCGCCGGATGGAAAGTCATTGGCCGAGAGCGGGAACACATGTTCCAGCCGCCCTTCGGATATTACGACAGGGACTATCCTGGCTGGGAAGTAGCAGCGAAGGCAGAGATGAAGGAAGCGGAGAAGAAATGACCGCAATCCAGCCCAAGGACCTGCCCAAGTACAAAACGTCCGACGAAGTGGACTTTGTCATTATCGGCTCCGGCGCTGCCGGCGGCGTCCTGGCCAAAGAGCTTTCCACCAACGGTTTTCGCGTCGTGGTCCTCGAGCAGGGTCCTTACCTGACCGAAGCCGACTTCACGCACAACGAAATCGAAATTCTCGCTCAGGACAAGCTCACCAATCATCCCAAGCTGCAACCGACAACGGTTCGCAAGACTCCGGACGAAAAAGCCAAGCCGCAGCGCGCGCTCGTCTATGGCCGCTGCGTTGGCGGCACCAGCGTGCATTTCACGGCAAACTATTGGCGCTTCCACGAAATTGACTTCATCGAGCGAAGCAAGGTGGGGGCAATTCCCGGCTCCACGCTCGTAGACTGGCCCATCACCTACGCCGATCTGGAGCCGTATTACACAAAAGTGGAATGGGAGATTGGCGTCTCCGGACTTGCAGGTGCGAGCCCATTCGATCCTCCGCGCTCGAAGCTGTATCCCATGCCTCCGCTTCCCGTGAAATCTTCCGGCGTCATTTTTGAGCGCGCGGCGCGAAAGCTTGGCTGGCATCCCTTCCCCGCTCCTATGGCGATTCTTTCGCAACCACGAGCGGGCCGAAGCGCCTGCGTCCAATGCGGCTACTGCCTCGGGTTTGGCTGCGAAGTTGGCGCGAAATCCAGTTCGTTGGCCGCCGCGATTCGCGTCGCCGAAAAAACTGGGCGCTGCGAAATTCGTCCAAACTCCTACGTTCACAAAATCGAGCTTGACGCCAATGGCCACGCGACTGGCGCTTCGTATTTTGATGAGAAGCGCAACACTCATCTTCAAAGGGCCAAGGCGGTGGTGGTTTGCGCCAACGGCGCGGAGACTCCGCGCCTGCTCCTCCTTTCAGCAAACAAGCAATTCCCCAATGGCCTGGCAAACTCCAGCGGGTTAGTCGGCAAAAACCTGATGTTCAACAGTGGCGGCACGGTCACCGGCGTCTACGAGCATCCGCTTAACGACTACAAAGGCTACTGCGTCAGCCGCGTGCTTCATGACTTTTACGAACTCGATCACGAAAAAGTAGGCTTTTACGGCGGCGGCGGTCTCGATGCTCGCTACGATTTCACTCCCATTTCTTTTGCGTTCGGAGGGATCCCGCCGGAAACTCCCCGTTGGGGCAAGGATTTTAAAGCCGCACTTGCGCACAACTTTACACGAACCATGGAAATCTTCTGTCATGGCACTTCCCTGCCCGTAGAAAACAATTCCTTTTCGCTCGATCCTGACCTGAAAGATGCCTGGGGATTGTCCGCTCTTCGACTGACCTACAAAGACCATCCTGATGATCTGAAGCTCTGTGCGTGGCTTTTTGAGCGAGCGCACGCCATTCACGAAGCGGCCGGAGCCGTCAAGAAGTGGAGCTTCCCGCCGCAAGAGCAACAGTTTGGCGTGCATCTCCTCGGTACTTGCCGCATGGGCAAAGACGCGAAGACTTCGGTGATCAACGCCGACCATCGCACGCACGACGTGAAGAACCTTTTCCTTTGCGACGGCAGCAGCCTGGTGACTTCGGGCCGCGGCCAGCCCACCATGACCATCATGGCGCTCGCTTTCCGCGCCGCCGACCGCATTACCGCTCTCGCCAAGCGCGGCGAAATCAGCGCCTAGGTTCCGAAATCTTCTGGGACCTGCTGGAACCACTTTACGAGTACTTTCGTCTCATAACCTGCGAGGGTCGATTTTTATGAATCTATTTAGTTCGAGAGGTTGGCTCTTTGTCTGCGGAACTTCGTTGCTCACTGTGCTGGGCTTTGCGCTTGCGAGCGCGCAGTCTACTCCGCCAAAACCCACTTCGGAAGCCGGGGCAGCGCCAAAACTGGCCGAAGAAGAGTACAAAAATATCCAGGCGCTGAAAGGCATTCCGGCCGAGCAGGTGATTCCTTCCATGCAATTCATCGCGACGTCTCTGGGCGTCGAATGCGAATACTGCCATGTTCCCCATCAGATGGACAAGGACGACAAGAAGCCGAAAGTTACGGCGCGCAAAATGATTAACATGATGATGGCCATCAACAGGGAGAACTTCGAAGGCCATCGCGATGTGACCTGCTACTCCTGCCATCGAGGCTCCGCGAACCCCGTGGCCACGCCCATCGTCTCTGCGGATGAACCAAAGCGCGAACCAACGGAAGGCAAGCCGGGTGAAGCAAAACCCGCTTTTCCGCCGGCCGATCAACTCCTCGACAAATACATCGGCGCCATAGGCGGCGCCGAAGAGCTGCAGAGAGTCATTAGCCGCGTGCAAAAAGGAACGCTTACCGCTTTCGGCGGCCAGCATTTCCCCGTGGACGTTTACTCCAAGGCTCCTGAAAAGCGTCTCTCCGTCATGCACCTCGCAAATGGCGATAGCGTCACGGCCTTCGACGGCAAACAAGGCTGGCTGAGCGTTCCTGGGCGCGTCCATATGATGTCCGCGGCGGAAAATACGGCAGCTCAAATGGACGCGGACCTCTATCTTCCGTTGCACTTGAGGACGCTTTACAAGGCATTCCGCGTCGACGGTGGAGAAAAAATCGACGGCCACGAAACTTACTTCGTCATGGGCCGCAATCCAGGCCAGCCCCCGATTAGCCTCTATTTCGACAAGGACTCCGGCCTCTTGCTGCGCCTCATCCGTTATGCCGAAACGCCGCTTGGCCGCAATCCCACGCAGATTGATTACTCGGATTATCGTGATGCCAACGGACTGAAAGTTCCATTTCGCTGGACAATTTCCCGGCCGGGAAACCAATTCACCGTTCAGGTGGAGCAACTTCAACAAAATGTCCCTGTGGACGACGCCAAATTTGTGGTGCCGGCTCCGCCCCCAAATGCGCAAAAACCTGCTGCGCCCTGATTTGCGTGGCGGCAATTTCTTTTTATAGCTTTAGGTGCGAGGATGTTGCGCGGCCCCGCAAGGCTATCACCCTATTTCTCTAAAATCGGAACGCCAACCCCGCCAAAAAGTTACCGCGGTGCTGGTATTGCGACACCTTAGCTGTGTAACAGAAGCCAAATTGGTCGCAATAAAGTGCGTTGGCAGAATTTGCATACGTCGGCATGTAGCGAGCATCTCCCCTGAAAGAAATGTGCCGCGTGAATGTATATTTCACCCCGCCGCCGATGCTATAGGAAAAATCCAGCCGTGTGGGATTTCCTCCACTGTTAAATTCGTGCGTGAAACCCAGGCTCCCCGCGAAGTACGGCCGCCATTTGTGTTCGTCTCCAAAAATCATATACATCACACCGAATTGGTACTGGTCCACATCGGAATTGTAGGCCTTCACAAAAGGCGCGCCGGGGGTCGGTTGGATGCTGTAGGAAGTCAGGTTGCGGTCCCACATAAACTCAAATTGCGCGTTGGGAGTGACGGAATATCCGATGAACGTCCCAAAACTTGTCGCCCCATTAATTCGCAGCGCGTTTACAGTCGTCATGGTCGAACTCAGCGGATATGTGCCAGTCGTTTCATACCCGACGAATGGGGTCACTTCCCATTTTTCCCCCCCATAATATTGCGCGCTAGCCGGCGCGCTTGCCATCAAGCAGATCGTCCCCGCAAGTAGAGAAATCATTCCCAGCCGCATGAAGATCCTCCTGTTCTTGAATCCAGACACAACATGGCCCTTCGCTGTCCTTCGTTCTGTAACTTAGGATGCGCTCGCCCCTAGTCGCGTTTCGCAAAACACCGGGAAGCCCAGAGCACGAAGCGCGTATCCCAATACTATTTCAACCCAATTCGAAGGAATTCGTCGCGCGGAGAGCCGTGATTGCAAACCCAAGAGGATTCGTGGGATTTCTTTACTGAAAACTTAGAACCAATAACTGAGAACTGTGGGCCCTAGGTGACGATCTTAGAACTTTTGAACCCCAGAGCGGCCCGCCGTTTCTTACTTCTGGAATCATGGGCAAGCCCTGGTGGGGAGAGCCCCATGATTGAGGGCCAGGCGCGGGCAGAGCGCCCGAGCCCTGGTCGACTGTTGATCGGAGGGGTTGCCATTGGAGCATCGGAGCTTGACTCCAACCACATTTGGTATTACATTCGTAAAGAAGTAATGGAAGCTGCCATGGAATCAGCGATCACCGTGAAGGGACAAGCGACCATCCCCAGGGCAGTCCGCAAGCATCTGGGGTTGAAACCTGGAGACCGGGTCAAGTTCTTCATGCACCCGGATGGTAGCGTCGTTCTCCTGCCGAAATTGCCGGCGTCGGCGTTGCGAGGCATCGTCAAGTCCAGGCGCCGACGGCCGGTAACAATGGAAGAGATGACTGACGCCGCTCGCGAAGGCGCCGCTGGCGTCGCCAGCCGGCGTCGATGATTGGGTTAGACACGAACATTCTCGTCCGGTATCTCGCGCAAGACGATCCGATTCAATCAGCCAAGGCAACCGAGATTATTGAGCGGCGACTCACTGAGGAAAACCCTGGTTTCGTCAGCGCTCTCGCGCTGGTCGAAACCGTCTGGGTACTCGATCGCGCCTACGGCCTGGGAAGCGATGAAATCGCCGCGGCCATCGAGCGAACGCTTCAGATTGACGTGCTCGTCGTCGAAAACGAGCAGGAGGTTTTCACCGCCATGATTGCTCTCAAGCAAGGAAAAGGCTCGTTCGCCGACGCTCTGATTCTAGCTCTTGGCGCTAGAGCAGGCTGCTCATACACTCTAACATTCGACCAGAAGGCATCTCGGCTTTCCGGCTTCAGGCTTGCTTAGGCTGCGGGCAGGCGCACAGCGAAACGCCAAGTCTCGACGCACTCGCCGGATTCGCAGGGGCGTTATAGCCTATCAACATCAGAAACGAGTCGTCTGAACCAAGACCAAATCCGCAGGTTACCCCGAAAACGCTGGTGGGCCCTAGTTGACGATCTTAGAACTCTTGAAGACTCGACGTGAGCATCTGGAGGGGCGGGTCAGAAAGCCCATGGTGGCGTAGCACACTAGAGGACCTCTACGTTTGCGGAGTGACCCGAGGCGGAAGCGATCTTGCCATCGCAGGTCAGCAAAGGCGCATCGAGCACCTCGGCAAGCGCGACGTATACCCCATCGTAGGCAGTTAGGGTTGCACGCAGTTCCCAAACGCGCGGAATCAAGAAATCGTGTGGATAGCGCCTTAGCGGCATGTCGTCGAGATCCTCGAGCGCCTCTTCCCCTCGCTGTGCGGTAATGCTCTTGTCCCGGACATAGCGTCGCAGCACCTGAGCCACTTCGATGTCGAGGAGATGGGGGACATGCAGCGTTTGGGAAGCGGAGAAGATACGTTTGTCGATCTTGATCCCTGCGGGGGACTGAAAGAGCCATTCGATGACCGCTGATGCATCGAGGACAATCACCGAGCCTCTCGCTCCCGGCGCACGGCTTCGGCCGCGGACACCGGACCTGCAACCCGAGAGCGACGGCGCAAGCGGTCCCGCAGTTCCGCAATCGTAGGTCGCTCGGCAACGTGACGGATCTCCGCCAGCAGAAAGTCGGAGAGAGACATTCCAGATAGGGCCGCCTGGGCCTTTAGGGTGCGATGCAAGCTTTCAGGAACGTTACGAACTTGGATCATCCGTGACATGTGCTAAGCATAGATACATGCGGAGCACATGTCAAGCCTCTCAAGTCATCCATCACGTTCTAACCCATGTGTCCGGGTTGGACCACTGTGCGATGGTGGGCCTGGGTGGACTTGAACCACCAACCTCGCCTTATCAGGGTAGCGTATTTAGGTTTTACAACAACTTACAATACCGCGGGGACTGCCAAACGCGCTGCTCAGCACACACTTCCAGAGCACGTGACTAGGTGGCCTAGTGGTAGAAGAAAACAACGGCTTACGCGTTTGTTTCCGAAGAGAACTGGTTACGATAGTGACGCGGCGTGATGCCCAAAAGTCGGACGAAGGCACGACGCATCAAATCCACGCTGCCGAATCCGTTAGCAACAGCGATCTGTTTGAGGCCACGGTCGGTTCTTTCGAGTTGACGGCGTGCGGCTTCGACGCGCACTCGCAAGACGTATTGCGACGGAGTGGTGCCCACCTCGCGTGTGAATACCCGTTCGAAATTCCGAATGCTCATGGATAGGCGCTCGGCTAGATCCTGCACGGAAAGTTTCTTTTGAGGATTCTCGGCGATCCAGACCTGAAGCTCCTGGATGGACTTCATCTCCGAGGCCTGGGAAGTCAGGGAAACACTGAGCTGTTTCTGCCCTCCCGGCCGGCGAAGATACAAAACGAGTTCGCGAGCGGCTTCGTGGGCAAGCGCGCTGCCACAGTCTTGTTCGACCCAAGCAAGCGCCAGGTCAATACCCGCTGAAATTCCCGCGCAAGTGTAGATGTTCCCGTCGCGAACCCAGAGAGGATCGGATTCGACATTGAAGCGCGGATAGCGTTTTGCCAGCTCGCAGCCGAATTTCCAATGGGCAGTCGCTTTCTTGCCGTTCAGCAGGCCCGCTTCCGCAAGCAGAAAAGAACCGACACAAACGGCGCCTAAGCGCCGCACCGAAGCGGCGGTCTTCTTCAGCCAGGCAAAAAGAGCCGGGTCGCGGGCCGTGCGCGTGCCAACGCCGCAAACGAGCAGGACCGAATCAGATTTCCCTTTGACATTTTGGAAATGGCCTTGGGCAAGGAAGGTGAGCAGACCGCCTTCGCCAGCCACTTTAAGTTGTTTGGCGGTGGTAACCACTTCGATGGAATAGATGATCTGGCCTGCCAAGCGATTGATGGAGCTGAATACCTGCATTGGGCCAACGAGATCAAGTTCATCCACTGGAGGCACAACGACGACGATTATGCGACGCTTGCGCGACGCACTCCGAGGCAGAGAAGAGTCGCTATCCACAGTCGGCGTCACACTCGGCTGCAAATATGCATGAGGATTCGTCCTTCAGCAATCAAGAATCCCTGTTTGGCCAAAATCGTCGGAAGTCTGTCGCAATCAGACCGCCGATTCTCCATAAGATCGTCTCGCGAGGCCAGCTCATGAAACATCGTTGGCTTGGGGTCGTTGGCGCGTTTCTTCCCACTCTAATCTTTGCCCAAACGGCTGGTCAAACCATCGGCCAAACTGAACGAGGTCCGTTCGCGCGCATCGCGATCTTGCGTCCACTTGAAGGACACACTGTCGAGTTGGAGGCCGGGTACATGCGCCATCTCGAATGGCACCGACAGGCGAAGGACACGTTCAGCTGGTACAGTTGGACGGTCTGGGCAGCGGATGAACGGCAGCGCTGGCTCATCTACGCGACCTTCGGACATACCGCCGCCAGCCTGAGCAACCCAGTGTCGCCGGCCGAAGATGAGCGTGACAACATTCTCAACGTCCTGCCCCACGCCCAATTCCTGGGTAACGGGGTGTACGAGTTCCTGCCGACGCTTTCGCGCGGGAATGGTGTGCCGACACCGACACTTCGAGCGGAGTACACAACGGTTGAGCTCAACCAGCAAGCAGCCAAGGCTTTCGAGTCGGCTCTAGCCGCGGAGCAATCAAAACTGCAGGGAGAGACGCTTTGGTATCGAATGGTGGCGGGTGGTACTGTGCCGCGGTACGTCCGCCTGCGTCCGCGCGCAAACCTGGCAGCTATTCTCCATGAGCGCGCCGATCAGGCGCTCCCCGAGAAAGTGAACGGCTTGATTTCGAAGATGACCGTCGAGATCCTTAGTCTTAGGCCGAACATGCTGGTTAACGTCACTCCCGAACCCGCGAGCGCGGCACGGTAAGCCGACGCAAGCCCGGCAGCACGCGGGAGGCATTGGCGTGCCTTCAAGGATTGGAGACGAAAGAAATGAGCGAAACACCCCAGCAGTATACTCAACGCATTCTCGGCTTCATGAGCGGCAAAAAGCCGCTGGAGGTGCAGCGGAAAACCGCCAAAACGCTGGCGAAGCTCATCAAACCCCTCAGCGAGAGGCAGCTTTCCCAGCGACCCGATCCGGGAAAGTGGTCGATCGCCGAAATTCTGGCGCACCTGGCGGATAGCGAAATTGTCCTAAGCTGGCGCATGCGGCTGGTGATTTGCCAGAGCGGAGCTCTCATTCAGGCTACCGATCAGGACGCGTGGGCGAGGACTTTTGGACTGTCAGCGGATCGATGCGAGGGTTTCGCTCGAAGTCTTTCGCGTGCTGCGGGAGAACAATTTACGCATGCTCAACTCCCTCCCCAGAGACCTTTGGGAAAACTACGGCATACACTCGGAACGCGGCAAGGAAACCATCGCCCAGATCGTGCGCATGTACGCCGGCCACGACCTGAACCACGTGGCACAGGTGGAGAAGATAGTGAAAGAGAGTAGCAATCGCAAACGCGTGGCGTGAGGCCTGCATGGACAATTCAATTTCACCAGATGCGTCAATAGTGGATCGCGTCTTTGGATTTTCCGAGGCAGGCGATAGCGATCTTAATTCCCCTACGGGCAATTCGGAAGTTATTTCTCAGATTCCAGTTTGGTACCCGATTTTGCCGATTCGGCCCGACGAACGAGAGCAGGGGACTTCATTCGATGGCAGTGTTCCTCAAAGTTGGGGCGCGGTCCTTTCCAACGAAGATCCTCGACGGCATTAAAGACCGGTACGTCCACTCGCAGGGTGGCAAGGGTGCGGAACAACAAGGCATCGCTCCATGAATTGAACAGCGATTCGGATAGCAGGCGGGCCTTGCGGATCGACGGATGCCACTCCCGCCAATCCTTCGGAATGGCTTCAAGGTGGGGGTACTGAGATAAGGTGAGAGCCGCTGCCTTTAAGCCCCACCCAGGCACACCTGGGAATCCATCCGCGCTGTCGCCGACCACAGCCAGGAAGTCCGGAATTGATTGCGGCATTACTCCGAATTTAGCTACAACGCCGGCTTCATCGCGCAACACATCGCGCCTGCGGTCCAGTTGAACGACTCGTGAGCCCACAACACACTGACTCAGATCTTTGTCCGGCGTGCAAATGAGCACCTGCCTCACGCGCTCATCCCGCGCTGCTTTGCCAGCAGCAGATGCTAGCGCATCATCGGCCTCGAAGTAGACCATTGCCCACACCACCACTCCCATTGCTTGCAGCGCTTCCTCGAGAATCGGAAACTGCGAGAGCAACTCCGGGGGCACGCCTTCGCTGGTCTTGTATCTGGGATAGAGGTCGTTCCGAAAAGACTCGACGACATGATCAGTTGCAACCCCGATGTGGGTTGCACCGCCCTCGATCATGGACAAAACGGAAGTAAGGACACCACGTACGGCGCCAATCTCTTGGCCGCTCACATCTGCCGCAGCGGGCACGCCGAAAAAATGCCGGAACAATTCATAGGTCCCGTCGATTAAGTGCACGTTCATGCGCCTGCCGCCCGCTCCGCACACGATCTTATACGATCCACTAAGCGATTCGGGGGATTCTTCTCTTGCGGCAAATCCGAAAATTATCACGCAGTTCCTGGGTCCGGTTTGGCTCGACTAACTCTCAAAGCACCGCTCTAGACCCGACAGCCGCGGCAGAGTCATCAGCAGAGCAAGCTGTGGGCCTTTGCTTGCCCGGGGAAGAGCCGGTACCCATGCCGACAAGGAAGGCCTGCTACAATGGCGCACCGTCAGGTTATGTCCGGGGTCGCAGAGAGGTGCCCAAGGGACCGCGCATGGCTGAGCCGCAAAGGCGAAATGGGATCTTGGCGGTTACTTATTCGCTCCTGGCCGTCACAGCGAGTTGGATGACGGCTCGCTTTGTCGCCTGGCAGCACGAGGGATGGGCCGGGTTCTACTACGCGCCGGCGATGCCGGAGGGGTTCAAAGGAAAGACGGTGTTCTTCAAGCCGGGCACCGTGTCGAGTGTCTTCTCGGGCGGGCCCGCGGAGGCTGCCGGATTCGTAGTAGGTGATGAGCTCTTGACGGTTAACGGGGTTCCGACTTCAGACTGGGAGCGGCTGGCCAAGCTCGACGATCAACTGAGAATCCATGACGAGATTACCTATCAAGTCCAGCACAAGAACGGCCTGCGGGAGTTTGTGCGGTTGCAGCTCAGTTCCCCGCTTCGATCGCGTCAGATCGAAGTCAGCACCATCACCAGTCTGGCTGTCGCCGCCGGCTTTTGCCTCATCGGCACGATCGTCTATCGGCGGAAACCCGAGGACGAGCGCGCCCTAATCTTCTATTTCTTGTCTCTGGCGGCTACGACGCTCTTTGTCGTCCGGCCGCTTGTCTACGTCGATGAGTTTCCGTCGCGCGGCGCCAGGTCACTCCCGCAGATGACCGGGCATCAAGTTGTTCTCTATGTCGTCCTGACGGTCCTCGGGTATCTTGTGCAGGTCTTGTTCGTTCATCTGGCGCTGGTTTTCCCCCAGCGTCGGCGTGTCCTCGAAAACAACCCGCAACTGTTGCGCTGGCTTTATCTGACACCTCTGCTGACATTCGTTGGGTTTCCTACCTTCGCAATGCTGTCCTTGCCGATGCGCGTCCTCCGCCTGGCGTTGTTTGGTCTTTGGCTCTTGGTACTCATGATGGTGGTGTATCTGGCGAAGTACTGGATCCAAGAGGGCTGGAAGCCGGCGCTCAGAACTCGACCGGTCACGGTCTTGGGTCTGGTCGGGATCCTGGTCATCACGAGCATGGATTCGGTGCTCATGCTTGTGCCGTCAGAGGCTACCCGCCAGACCATCGGCTGGGTCTTTGGCGGCATCACCTTCGGATTCACGTACCTTGTTTTCTTTGTCACCTACTCGATCATTGCGTGCGTCGCTCTGTATCGCAGCTACCGCGAGAGCGGCATCGAAGAAAGAAAACAGGTGCGCTGGCCTCTGTGGGGAACGATCGTGAGTCTTTCCGGTGTGCTTCTTTTAATCGGATTGAGGGCCCTTATTGATTGGCTGGGATTCGAACGCTTTCTGCCGATCGTTGCCGCCGAAGTAGTTGAAAAAGCCTTTTACGTTTTCATCCCCTTGTCCTTTGCATTTGCCATCCTCAAGTATCGGCTGATGGAAATCGACGTCGTCATCCGCAAGACCGTTACCTACTCGATTGTGAGTGGATGCGTGGCGGCTGTGTATTTCGCGATCGCGGGAGGGCTGGGAGGTCTCCTCATCATAAGGGCGGGCGTCCACAGCACCTGGATCACCGTAGGCGCGACGTTGGCGACGGTTGCGGTCTTCGTTCCGGTTCGCAAGAGGATTCAAAACATCGTCGACAAACGCTTCTTTCGGAGAAAAGAAGACCTTCCCCATGCTCTGCGAGCCTTGAATGCCAAGACCACCGAAATCACCGACCTCCCGGCACTCCTCAACCTCGTTGCCGAACACCTCGTGCAGGTACTGCAAGTCCGCAGCGCCGTGATCTTTCGCAAGTCACTGCGGGAACAAACCTTCACTCCTACGGTGGAGGTTGGTCTTCACGATCGGATCGAGCCGACAACGTTGCTGAAAGGCCTTCGCTTCGCTTGCAACACTCCTCTCTTGGCGTCCGCTGGTGTCGCCTTTCGGCCACCAAGCCATCTGCCGGACGCAGAGCAAATGGCGGTGAAGCAACTCGGCACGGCGCTCATTGTGCCCATGCGACGCGGAGAGGAGGCGATCGGATTTATCAGCTTGGGTCGGAAACTTTCCGACCAGGAATTCGAACCCGACGAGATTGAGTTCTTGGCTGCAGCAGCCGACACGACAGCTTCGGCGATCTATAACCTGGGACTTCGCAAACAGGCTCAGGAGTATCAGGAGGCTAGAGAAATTCAGGAGAGGCTTCTGCCCAAGCAGATTCCACAGGCCCCGGGTCTTGAGATTTCGGGCAGCTGGAGTCCAGCCCGCATTGTGGGCGGCGATTACTTTGATGTCTTCAGACTTGGCGAAAGCAAGCTAGGTCTCTGTATCGGGGACGTGTCGGGCAAAGGAATGCCGGCAGCGCTGCTGATGTGCAACCTGCAGGCGGTGGTCAAGGCGTTGGCGACGGAAGGCACTTCTCCTAGGGAGCTCGTGGCGAAGGCGAACCGCGTGATGTGGGTGAACACGACGGAGGACAAGTTCATAACCCTGTTCTATGCCGTGGTTGACGCGGAGGCTCGAACTCTCCAATTCACCAATGCCGGGCACAACGCGCCGGTTCTGACACACCAGGATGGGACTCAGGTGCGGCTGGAAGAAGGCGGCTTGATCCTGGGTGCCTTCCAGGAAGCCGCCTACGCTCAGGGGCAAATCGACTTGCGACGCGGCGACCGCCTGGTGATGTTTACAGATGGTGTCACCGAGGCAGTAAACGGGGAGGATGAGGAATTCGGGGAAAAGCGGCTGGTCGCAGCCTCCCTCCGTGGTCGTCAACTGTCTGCAGAAGACCTGCACCGCTTCTTGCTCGATCTTGTAACCGAGTTCTGTGGCGGCGAATTTGAGGACGATGCCACCGTCCTGGTCGTGGCGGTTTCATGGGGATCCTAGCATCTCGTGGAACAACACGAACCAACCCGTGCACGGTGCGAGTCGCGAGTCTGTCAGCACCATCTCGGCGATCCTGGTTGTTCGGCTGACAAGGTCGTCCAGGAAGTCCTGCCCCATCTGTGGTGTGGCGAGTGCGGGTGGCGCCCAGGTTTGCAAGCATAGCTGACTGGATTATACGTACAGAACATATCCGCAACGGCCTACAACTTCTGACAGTTGAATCTAGAACAGTCGGCTAGGACAATTTCGAGACACAATGAATAACATTGGCATAAACGCCGTCGTTGACCTCTGTCACGTTCAGATCACACCTTCAAGGGTGGCGTTCTTCATCTGTTTCGGTGATCACGTGAGTGGCCGTCATTTTTTGGGGCCTGCTGCTCCTAGGTCATAGGAACCGGTCCTGGTTGAAAAGTCGATGAAAGCCAGGTTTCTGATTGCTGAAACGCTCGTGGTGCCTCTGCTCGCCGTGGCGATTTTCGCGCAGGTTAAACCGACAGACGAGAAGGTCCCGTGCCGCAACTATAAGGACGTGCTCGCCCTGTTCGACCGCTTGGGCTACACACAGAAGGCATGGCAGGCGGGTATCCGCGAGATCCCGCGTGGTCTACCTTGCGAATGTGCCCGATACATGGAAGGAGCGGAGCGCGAACGAACTCTCCGTAACCGAGAAAAAAAAGCTCTTTTTCCGGGTCATCGCGCCGATCGTGCTTCGCATCAACGAACTGATCCTCGAGGATCGAGGCCGAGCGAATGATCTGACGGAGCGGCTCGACCACGGCCAGAGCGTGACACCGGGAGATCAAGCTTGGCTGACGGAACTTTTGGTGAAGTACAAGGTGCTTGAATCAACGAACGAGCGGCTCAATAGCGAAGCCCTCGCTGAGTTGCTAATGCGGCTCGACGTCGTTCCGCCCTCTTTGGCGCTGGCACAAGCGGCTATCGAGAGCGGTTGGGGAACATCGCGGTTCGCCGCCGCGGGAAATGCCCTGTTCGGGCAGTGGACCTGGGGCAAGGGCTTGAAACCGACCGAACAGCGCACGTCAGAGTTCGGAGACCAGCGGGTCGCAGCCTTCGATAGCACTGCGCAAGCCGCCTACTCTTACGCTCTCAACCTGAACACGGAGCGCGCTTATCGCGACCTTCGACTGCAGCGTGCCGACCTACGACGGCAAAAGCAGCGCATCTCGGGCACTGTTCTCGCAAAAACGCTGCTCCACTACTCCGAGCGCGGGCAAGGCTACGTCAACGATCTTGAGGCTCTCATCCGAGAGAACCGGCTCGACGGTGTCGACGATGCCTACCTTCGTCGGATGGCGGTGATCCATATCGTGCCGTCTGACCCTGAGCCGAAGTAGAACAACATGATCGACAATTCCACTGGTGAGGAGCCGTAGAGTTTTCGATCACAAATTCTGCCACATCGCGGTCAAAGTGCAGCCGTTGTCTTTGGACTCTGACCGAGTCAACTTGATTAGGGCACTGCGCTCACACCGTGGACCTCGGGATGTCGGGTTAGCTCCCGCCTATGCGGACACCTTGATTGGCGCACTCAAACTCGCCGCAAAGCCCACAGACTTCATGCCTGACATGCCGCGTAAACGTGAGCCGAAAACATGACCTCTAATTCGTTTGGAAGGTAGAGTTCTCGAATGATCATCGGCCGAAACTCCGGGATATCGGTGAAGCAAAGAACCTGAGCCAAGACGATATCGAACGGACTACCGGACTCGCACGGCCTTCGATTTCTCGTGTTGAAAGCGGCCATACCGTCCCGCACATTGAGACACTAGCGAAGATGGGTGCGTCAGATAGAAATGCCCCTGTGGCCCTTAGGGCTCTCTCCAAGTCCTTCTAACTCATCCACTTACGGACAGTCTCAGCCCTGCTAACGTTTCAGTTGAGATTACCTCTGGCCTTCAGTAGTAGTTGGATTCTGTGCTCGTTGTGCGACCAGTGTCAACGCAAAGTAGAAATGTCCGGTTTTCTGCCATATTGAAATGTCCGCCAGGGGTGATTTGAGGGAGCACTTTTGTAAGTTCTTGTGAGTGGGTTTGCGGCAAGTCCTGCAGGCCGTAGGCCGGAAGGACTTGCCGC
>DATEGO010000072.1:0-32758 GCA_035280065.1 Candidatus Acidiferrum sp. | reverse complement strand
ACTGAAGTTGGCGCTCGAAGGTCACGTGACCGAGCATCACCGCTTTTTGCTCCAACAGCTCTACGATCATCTGTGCTTCACCGAATCGAAAAAGAAACAGCTCGAGGAAGAGATCGAGAGGCGCATGCGCCCTTTTCAGAGTGAGGTCGCGCGGTTGTGTACCATCCCCGGGGTGGACCGCGTGACCGCTTGGGGACTGCTGGCGGAGATCGGGTTGAATATGGATCAGTTTCCGTCCTCGGCGCACCTCGCTTCCTGGCTTGTCTCTGTCCAGGGAATTTCGAGAGCGCCGGGAAACGTCTGAGCGGGAGGCTGCGCAAGGGAAATGTGTCGCTCCGCCGTTGTTTGTCGCAGGCGGCTTGGGCCATCTCCATGATGAAGAACAACTACCTCTCGGCACTGTATCGGCGCATTGCCGCCCGGCGGGGAGCTAAACGTGCCGTCATGGCCGTAGCCCATGCGCTCCTGGTCATTGCGTTTCACATGCTCAAGCGCAAGGAAAACTACAGGGAACTTGGTGCGGATCACTTTGATCGGATCGACGTCAACCGAGTGCGCCGCTCCTTGGTCAGGCGGCTGGAACGTCTGGGGCACCGAGTCACCTTAGAGCCCCTCGCTCAGACCGCCTGAGGGAGATTTTCATAGGAGTAGGTCCGCGCTTAAGAATCCATAAAAAGAGCAACGTTGACCGGGCGCGAGCGGGGAGTTAGGATGCCGCCGGTTCCTGAGTTCGTGTGCGCGAAACGGATTCCTGACGCTTGTCGTCTATAAGCTGCGAGTGAAAGACAGGTCGGTTGCAGGCTTGTGGTCCTTTCGTAGCATTTTCATTTGGGAGAAAAACAATGAGTGGTCAAAGAAGATTTGCGGTTTACTCCGCTCTTTTGCTGGCTGCGAGCCTTGCCGGGGTTGGGAGGGTTTCACTTCACGCGCAAACACTCGACGACAAAGCGCTGAAGGGCATGAAATGGCGGCAGATTGGGCCATTTCGCGGAGGCCGCGCGCTCGCGGTGACCGGCGTGGCCGGTGATCCCGAGACATATTATTTCGGCGCTGTTGCGGGCGGCGTTTGGATGACGCAAAACGGCGGGATCACCTGGGCGCCGATGACGGACAAGACCGGAATCATGTCCATTGGCGCAATTGCCGTGGCGCCTTCCGATCCAAACGTGATTTACGTGGGCACCGGCGAATCGTGCATTCGCGGAAACATTTCTTACGGCGATGGAATGTACAAGTCGGTGGACGGCGGGAAGACGTGGTCGCACATCGGGCTGGAGGATACGCAGCACATCGCGAAGATTGTGGTGCATCCGCAGAATCCGGACATCGTGTACGTGGCGGCGCTGGGGCACGCGTACGGACCGAACGAATGGCGCGGAGTGTTCCGCTCGATCGATGGCGGAAAAAGGTGGCAAAAAGTTTTGTTCAAAGACAGCAAGACCGGCGCGATTGATTTGGTGTTCGATCCGCACAATCCCCACATTTTGTTTGCTGCGCTTTGGGAAGCGCAACGCACGCCATGGACCATGGTCAGCGGCGGGCCAGGAAGCGGGCTGTATCGCTCGGGTGACGACGGCGAGACGTGGAAGCGGCTTGAAGGACGCGGACTGCCAAGCGGCGTACTGGGACGCATTGGCGTTTCGGTGTCCGGCGCGGATGCGAATCGCGTGTACGCGATCATCGAAGCCGAAAAAGGCGGAATCTACCGCAGCGAGGACGGAGGTGAAAGCTGGCATTTGATCAATCCGGATCACCGCTTCACGCAGCGAGCCTGGTATTTCCATCACATTTTTGCGGATCCCAAGAGTGCCGACACGGTGTACGTGCTCAACACGGGAGTTTCGCGCTCGACCGATGGCGGAAAGAGTTTCGAAGCCATTCGCGCGCCGCACGGCGACAATCATGGATTGTGGATCGATCCAACGCATCCGCAGTGGATGATCGTGGCGAATGACGGTGGAGCCAGCGTCTCGCACGACACCGGGAAGAGCTGGAGCACCGAAGCCAATCAACCGACCGCGCAGTTTTATCACGTGGCCGCGGACAACTCCGTGCCCTACAAGGTGTATGGCGCGCAACAAGACAATTCGACCGTGGCGATTGCCACGCGCAGCGACAATTTTGCAATTGACCGCCCGGATTGGTACGACGTCGGCGGAGGCGAATCGGGATACGTGGTTCCCGACCCGCGCAATGCGAACATCGTGTATGCCGGTTCTTACGATGGATTGATCACGCGCTTCGACAAATCCAATGGCCAGGAGCAGGACATTTCTTCCTGGCCGCTGAATCCGATGGGCGCGGGCGCCGCGGACCTGAAACATCGCTTCCAATGGACGGCGCCGATTGCGATTTCGCCCAACGATCCCAACACGCTGTATCACGGCGGCGAAGCGGTGTTCAAAACGACGGATGGCGGAATGAGTTGGACGGCGATCAGTGGGGACCTGACGCGCAATGACAAGACTAAGCAGCAATCTTCCGGCGGACCGCTGACGCAGGACAACACCAGCGTTGAATACTACGACACGGTGTTCACGATTGCAGAATCTCCCGTCGAAAAGGGCGTCATCTGGGCGGGCAGTGACGACGGCTTGGTGCACGTGACGCGCGATGCAGGACAGCACTGGGCCAACGTCACATCGAAAGAATTTGGAGAGTGGAGTTTGGTGAGCCTGATTGATCCGTCTCCCCACATGGCGGGCACCGCGTATGTGGCCATTGACCGGCACAAGCTCGATGACTACAAACCCTATGCGTTCAAGACCATGGATTACGGGAAGACTTGGACCAAGATTACAACGGGGTTGCCGGACAACAGTTACGTTCACGCGGTGAAGGAAGATCCTAAGCGGAAAGGGCTTCTTTTCGCGGGCACGGAAAATGGAATCTACGTTTCTTTTGACGATGGCGGGCACTGGCAATCGCTGAAGCTAAACCTGCCCACGACCCCGATTCACGATTTGACGATAAAGAACGACGACCTGACTTTGGCGACACACGGGCGTGCGTTTTGGATTCTGGACGACATTTCGCCGCTACGGCAAATGAACGCCGCGACTGCGAGCGAAGACGTGCATCTCTATCAGCCAGCGCCGGCAATTCGGTTTCGCGGACCGGGCTTCGCGTTGCCCGCGACAGTTCCGGTGGGCGCAAATCCGCCAAGCGGGGTCATCATTGATTATTCTCTGAAGAGCACGCCCAAGGACGCGGTCGAGTTGGAAATCCTCGACGCAAAGGGCAAGCTCGTGCGGAAGCTCTCAAGCAAGAAGGCGGCGGAAGGCGCTTCGCCAGAGGAGGAAGAATTCGGGATCTCACGGCCAGGTGAAAAACTCCCGACGGAAGAAGGGTTGAACCGCTTTGTGTGGGATATGCGGGGGGAAGCCGCCGCGCGCGTGCCCGGAGCGGTGAATTGGGGTGGCCGCTCGGCAGGCCCGCTGGTGGTGCCTGGAACCTACCAGATCAAGCTGACGGTCGGCGGTAAATCACAGACAGCTTCCGCAGAGATTCAAAAAGATCCGCGCGTGAACGTCTCGCAAGCGGACCTGGAGAAGCAATACGAGCTGGCCATGCGGATTCGCGACCGCGTTAGCGCAGGGAACGAAGCCGTGAATCAGATGCGCAGCGTGCGTGAGCAAATTGACGGACTGAAGAAGCGGCTGAGTGGAGACACCGGGGCCAAAGCCGTGCTGGACGCTGCGGACTCCCTGAAGAAAAGGGTCGATGCGGTGGAAGAGAAAATCATCCAACCCAAATCCAAGAGCGGAGAAGATCCGCTCAATTATCCGATCCAGGTAGCGAACCAACTGGCGGATTTGCAGGATACCGTGGAGAGCGCGGATATCGCCCCAACGGCGCAGTCGTACGTGGTCTTCGACGAGCTGAATGCGCGGTTGGAAACGCAACTGGCCGCATGGCGCGAGGTGCAATCCAAAGAACTGGCGGCCTTGAACGAATTGATGAAGAAGAACAATGTCGAGGCCATCGCACCCGCTGCAGAAAAGGCAAAAGTTGCCGCGGAATAGGCGGAGCAAGGCCTGCTGTGGTATAGGTGTTCACGCCCAAACTACGCCTACCTTGCTGCAGGAGTGTGCTATGAGAGCAATGTCTAGAGTCTTTGCCGTTGCAGTTGTTCTTTTTCTTGCTGGCACCGCCTCTGCCCAAACCGCGCCTTCGGCTCCACAGTCCTGCGAAAACCTTGCGCAACGCAAGCTGTCGAAAGCGAAGATCGTCTCGGCTCAGGCAATCGATTCTGGAGCTTTCACGCCGCCTGCCATAAATACGCCGTGGCTCATAGGCAGCCCGGATCTCTACAAGTCACTTGGCGCGTTTTGCCGTGTCGTCGTGGAAGCGACGCCGAGCGCGGATTCCTCCATCAGGATTGAAGTATGGATGCCCGCAGAGGGCTGGAACGGCAGATTTCGCGGCCAGGGCAACGGAGGATTTGCCGGTGAGATAGATTATCGTGGCCTCGCTTTGGCGGTTGGGCAAAAGTCTGCCAGCGCCGCGACAGACACCGGACACTCCGCGGGAGGAACGGACGCACGCTGGGCGCTCGGCCATCCAGAGAAAGTCACCGACTACGGATACCGTGCCATCCACGAAATGACGCAGATTGCGAAGGCCGTCATCCAGGCGTTCTATGGCAATCCCGCGCAACATGCCTACTTTGCGGCCTGCTCGAATGGCGGACGCCAAGCGCTGATGGAGGCGCAGCGGTTCCCGGAGGACTACGACGGCATCCTGGCAGGAGCGCCTGCTAACTACTGGACGCATTTGCTGACGAAGGCCCTGGCCGACGCGCAGGCGACTACTCTTGATCCAGCCAGTTATATCCCTTCAAGCAAGCTTCCGGCGCTCGCTCGTGCCGTGAATGCCGCTTGCGACGCGCAAGACGGAGTGACGGACAGCGTCTTAAATGATCCGAGGCAATGCAAGTTCGATGCGGCGTCTCTGCTTTGCAAGGCCGGCGATTCAGGCGAATGTTTCACGGCTCCGCAAATCACCGCTCTCAAGAAGTTGTACGAAGGTCCCCACGACGCGAAAGGCAATTTGATTTTTCCCGGCTATCTGCCGGGAGGAGAAGAAGGACCAGGCGGCTGGGCGACGTGGATTACCGGACCAGAGCCGGGTAAGAGCTTGCTCTTCGCGTTTGGCGGCGGATATTTTTCCAACATGGTTTATGAGAAGTCAGACTGGGACTACAAGAAAACCAAGGTGGATGATGGATTGAAAGCCGCCGAAGCAAAAACCGCCAAAATTCTGAACGCCACGGATCCTAACTTGGCGCCGTTTAAAGCGGGAGGCGGCAAGCTGATTGTTTATCACGGCTGGAACGATGCGGCCATCTCCGCCCTGAACTCCATCAATTACTACAACAGCGTGGAATCGAAAATGGGCCAGACGGAAACCGATGCTTTCTCGCGCCTCTACATGGTTCCGGGCATGCAGCACTGCGGCGGCGGTCCGGGCGCAAATTCATTCGGGCAGCTCGGGCAAGGCGCACCGGATCCGCAGCACAACATGGAAGTGGCGCTTGTGGATTGGGTGGAGAATGGCACTGCACCTTCGACGATTGTCGCGACGAAATTTGTGGACGATGATCCGTCAAAGGGCGTGAAGTTTACGCGGCCCCTTTGTCCTTACCCGCAAGTGGCGAAGTTCAAGGGTAGCGGCGACCCGAACGATGCCGTGAATTTCGTCTGCGCGGCTCCAGGTCAATAGGCTTAAGAATCCTGATGCTCATGTTCCTGATCGCGATGAAGGAGGAATGTTCATGTTGAAGAAAAGTGTGAGAATCATCATCGCCGCATTATTTGTCGCTGGTTTGTTGGCAAGCTCGTTCGCTCAGATGCCGAACTCCTACGGCGCGCCCATCAGCCTCGAGAACGCCAAGAAGGCCGCCGCGCCTGCGCTCGCGGAAGCCGAGAAGAACCACTGGAACATGGCGGTGGCCATCGTGGATCCTTCGGGAAACCTCGTTTATTACGAAAAGATGGACAACACGCAACTCGGCAGCGCGAACGTGGCGATTGATAAAGCGCGCTCGGCCGCTCTGTATAAGCGCCCAACCAAGGCTTTTCAAGATGGCGTGGCGGCAGGCGGCGAGGGGCTGCGGATTCTCCGGCTCCAAGGCGCGGTTCCTCTGGAAGGCGGCATTCCACTGGTGATGGATGGAAAAATCGTGGGGGCGATCGGTGTTTCAGGCGGTACGTCTGCCCAGGACGGACAATGCGCCAAGGCCGGCGCCGACGCCACCAAGTGAGCTGACTCGTTGAGACCGGACATTTGTGCGAGTCGGAGGGTGTGGTCATGAGGAAGTTTTTGAGTAGCCTGTTCATTCTATTGGTCCTTGCGATTCCCTGTTTCTCGCAAGAGACACCTACGGAACGAGAAGCCGCGCGGGACGTGGTCAAACAAATCGGTGCCCTCAGTCAATCTCTCGGCGTCCCGGCGATGGTGGCCAGGCTTTCAGCGGCGGACAAAGGGCGCGACGAAATCCTCGCGCGCGTCAAGCAGTTAATGCAAACCGATCTTTTGCCCATGAGCGATTGGATCACGCAGCATCCCGAAATTGGCTTCCAGGAAACGCAGTCCGTGGCAAAGCTCACCGCATATCTGCAAGCGCACGACTTTGAAGTGACCATGCCCGTAGCCGGCCTGACCACCGCGTTTACGGCGAAATACAAACGCGGCACGCCCGGCCCCAACCTCGGCGTCATCCTCGAATACGACGCGCTGCGCGGCACCAAGGGTGCCTTCCATGGCGATCAGCACAGCGGGCAAGGCCCCGTGGGGATCGCTGCCGCCGTCGCCATCGCTGAGTTTCTTACGCGCACGCACACTCCCGGCACGGTCACGGTCTACGGGTGCCCCGGCGAGGAAATGATGCCGCCCGAAGCCAAAACCGTGATGATGGAAGCGGGCGTATTCAAAGGCGCGGACATCATCGTGCGCAGCCATTCTACGTCCACAACTTCGCGATCAGCCGCAGGCTTCGGCACTTGCTGCATGAACATTGACGGCGTCAAGTACACCTTTTACGGCGCGCCGGCGCACCAGTTGACGGCTTGGAACGGGCGCAACGCGCTGGAAGCGGTCATCAAGCTCTTCAATAATATTGACAGCGTACGCAGCAACATCAGGCCGGAGGCGCGGATTCAAGGCGTCATCACTGAAGGCGGCGCGGCGCCGAACGTCGTGCCCGACAAAACCTCCGCGGACTTTTACATTCGCTACCCGGATGGAGTGTACCTGGAACAGGTTACGCAGTGGGTGGATGACGCAGCCCGCGCGGCGGCGATGGCCACAGGAACGAAAGTGAAGATCGATCATTATGGACACGATCGTGATGGCATCTCGCTTTCCACGCTCGAAGAATTGTCGTTCGCTTACATGAAGCAATTTGGCGCTACAGGTGTCGAACAAGAACCCGGCAAGCCCAAAGGCTTCGAAGAGACCGGAAGCGTTTCCAGCCAAATTCCCGGCATCGGAGTGTCCGCGAAGTCTTCCAACTTTTCGAACCACACGTACGGCATGGAAGCGGACGCGCTCAAGGACATCGGTCATGAAGGTTTCATGATTGATGCGGAGACGGAAGCCGCGATCCTTTACGACTACGCCACTCATTCTGAGTTGCGCGATGCGGTCAAAACAGAGTTCACACGCGTCCAGGCGCTTTTTGGGGAGTATCAAGCCGCGCTGCAGAAGGTTTACCCAAAACCGGAGATCGCGGAGCCAAAGTAGCGGAGAAGAAAATGCCAGACCGCGGGCGCCGCGGCCTCGAATTCCTTCGTCGAGAAAGTCTCAAGACGGTGAGAAGTGGCGGAAACGACGGTTTATCTTTCGCTCGGATCCAACTTAGGGGACCGCGAGAAAAACCTGCGAACGGCTGTAACCGCACTTGCTGATGCAAACGTGCGCGTGACGTGCGTCTCCTCATTTTATGAAACGGAGCCTGTGGACTTGCGCGAGCAGCCCTGGTTCCTGAATTGCGTTGTAGAGGCGACGACGGGAGTGCCGCCGTTAGACCTGTTGCGCTCGTTGCGAGGAATCGAATCTCACATGGGGAGCAAGAAGCTCGTGCCCAAAGGTCCGCGGTTGATCGATTTGGACATTCTCTTGTACGGCGACGAGACCATCGACACCCCGGAATTGCAAATACCGCATCCGCGCATGCTCTTGCGCAAATTCGTTCTCGCGCCACTCGCTGAAATCGCTCCCAGCTTGAAGCGTCCCTCCTGGAAAGGAACCGCGAGCCAGTTGCTTAAGGATCTAAGCGATTCAAGCGTAGTGCGAAAGCTTGCCGACGCTTCGTAAGGGCATGTAGGTGCCCTTCTTCTTGGCCTGAACCCACACTAACTCGTGCGATGGAGCAGGAGTCGATGGAGCTTCATCGGCTTCGGCGACAAAGCCTCCAATTCGATTTCCGCAAGATGGCCTTCATTGATTTCGCTCCAGCGGTAAACGCCGGGTTCAGTTTCCGTGGTTTCACGGCCATTCAGCGGGCGCAGAAACTCGCTGGCGCCTTCCCGAGAAGCCACCGTGCGAACAGTGGGCCGGGTGAGCGCTTCGACCGCGTAGCTGCGCAGCAACTTATGCCAGTAATGATCGAAGAGGTCACCGGAGGCAAAAATATCGCTCCAGGCGATTTCGCCGCCATATGCGATAACGACGCCGACGACACGCTCGCCTTTTAGTCCGGAAGTTGCGCTCGCGAAACGCCGCTGCACCACCGCAACAAAATCGTCAATCGAGACGCCGACTGCGTTCGACTGATAAATCTTTTCGTAGGCTTCAGTAGGCGCATTCTCGGCAATTGCGCTTTGGATGCTGTAGGCTTGAATCTGCGGAGCAGGAGCGGAAGGTGCTTCCTTCGCCGTGGTTCCGCTCCGAACTGCATCCCACACTTCAGTTTGCTTCTGGTCTACCGCCGCTCTCTCCCGCACACTTGGATGAACAATCGTCGATGCGGCTGCGAATTTCGCGCTGCCGGTCCAGCGTCCGTGCTCGACACAGAACACATCGAGCGGAAGCGGCGGTGCGCCCACGGGCACAATTCGGTCCTTGCCGATAACGCGGTCCTGTTGGCCACCGCTCACAAGCTCGCCGGCAAGAAGCAGAAGCGGGCGCTTGCTGCGGTTTACCAGGACGAGTTGATTCACGGAGGCGCCTGTCGGCAGCGGAACGTAAACCTGGCGACCGTCGCGTCCGCGAACCATTTCTTCGGAACCACGCTCGCGAACAATGACTTCTCCGCTGGCCAGTCCCTGTTCCAGAGTAAGAAAAGCGCTGGTGTCCTGGTCATAAGAAGCGACCACGGGAAATACCGAAATGTTTTCGTAGGTGACGGGATCCAGAACGCGCCAGTCTCCTTCCGGCTTTGGTTGAGGCGCTGCCGGCTCAGCTGGTGGTGTGGCTGGCTGCGAATTCGAATTAAGGTCCGGCCCGGGATGAACGAAGGCCAAACCGCCGAGGGTGAGGATTCCCAGGAATCCGCCGATGATGGCGGCAAAAATCGAGCGCTCCATAAATCACTCCTATCTGTGAACTTGAGCCACGTCGTGGTGAGCAGCCTGGACGGCGGCTCAGGGTTAGAACGGGGAGCGAGGAATTCCTTGCAGAGATTTCTTGCGAGAGATAGCCAAATCATACGAGCAGGGGTAGGAGACTAAGTGGCAACGAGCCAAGAAAGGTGAGCGGAGCTCCGCCGCTGCGGTTGCTGGTTTCGCGGGATCAGCTGTAGGGATCACCGAGGTTAATGCGCGTCTTCCGCTTGTTCTTGGAAGCTGCGGCTTCCTCGGCCTCATACTCCGCGATTTCTTCCTCGGTGTAAGAGAAGCTGTCGCGCGCTGCGAACATGGTGTTGCGGCCAGCCTGCTTCTTCTTTTTGCGGATCGCGCCAAATTCGCGGCGAACAAGGCGGATCGGTGCGTCAATCACCTTGATCTCGACCAGCAGATCGCTGATTTTCTCCAGAAAGTCGTGAAGATGATAAGGGCGAACCACGTAAGGCAGGCGCGACGCCTCGATTTGCCCCATGAGCTGCCTCTCCGCAGCCTCCGGGATGATGAAAAGCGCGCGAATCCGCCCGCCGGCCTCCTGGGGGACCGAAGCAATTTCGCGAAGGGTGAAAAAGGCTGGGCTGTCGAGGTCCATAGCCGACGCGCTAGCAACAACCAGCGACCAATCCGCGCTTTTCAATTCCGTGAGAAGCGCTTTTGCGTCTGCGACAACTCGCACACGCCAGCCTTCCGAATCCAGTACCTGCTTCACGGCGCTGGCGCCGTTGGGGTCATTGTCGAGCACCAGAATCCCCACCTGACGGGGAGCAACCGTAGGACTAGTACCCATAAAGACATAGTGTACGGGTTAGTGCTCGTTGATGTTGGGGGAGTCAAATCTGTGAGACTTATGGAATAACTGACCGGCTGGACAGGTGGATTCGACAGTTCACGAATGGTTCGCGAATTAGAGGCCAACTACCAGCGATGTCCCCGCTGCGTACTTCTGGAGGCCAATGCCGTCCCAGAAAACCCGGTAAGCTGATTTACGCCTCGAGGAATCAGTCCCAGTGAAAAAGATTTGGAAGCCGTCCCGGGACCATTCGGCGTCTGTGGCGGACAGACTGGGGATGGCTAAAACGGCGCGTCGCCTGGAGCGAAACTCGTAAAAAAACAGGCCCCCCGCTAACCCATTTTCCACGGCGGGAACACCGGGGGCGGGGCGTACAAACAAAGCGGACACGAGCACAAGATCGGGGTTTGTGGGATGGAGGCGAACCATGAGGTTGGCACCACCGGCAAAATCCGTTCCGCACAAATCTGAGATGGGCAGCGTTTGCGTCGTCCTGCCGTCCTCGCCAACCCACGCCAGTGAAGCTGGACTAGCGGTGAGTACAAGCAGAGTATGCGGATCGCTCCAGCCTTGAATGCTTTGGAAAGAATCTGCGCTTACGACTGATGCTTTGGCAGGATCGTTCACTTGGAAGGCCCAGAGCTGCCATTTCCCGCCCTGATGATTGAGATATGCAACGCGGGAGTCGTCTAAAGACCAGACAGGGTTTCGGACGTCGCCGCGAAGGAGTTCCTTCACACTGTTCGAGTCGTAATCGTACTCGATGATAGCGCGTACCGCCCCCTCCTCGCGCGTGAAGAGCAGCTTCTTTCCGTCATGAGCGGCCGACAAATCGCTTCCCGATGCCCCTGGAATGGTTCGGGCGATTGAGCCGCGCTTAAAAACCAGCTGCAGAGCCGCATTCACATAGGCAACGACGATAGGCGATTGAAACTTGGTGACGCTGGAAACCGGGACGGGCGGCTTTTTCCTTGTTTCGTCGGAGTCTTGGTCGGGCTTGTTGTTGATTTTGGGAAAAAGGTCCGTTGCAGTGCGCCCGCAACCCTTCAACGAGCCGATTTGCGCATGGTCGATGGAAACCTTGAAGGAGTACCTTCCACCGAGGGGCGGAGCACTGCCCAGGGTGTCGTTCGTGGCGTCCGTGCAAGCTTCGCGGGAGACGTGGACGGCCACGGTTGCGCCAGTGGCAGAGTCCTTAGCATGATAGGTCCACGTTTCGGGAGCTGCTTCCTGGGTGACCTCTCCCGGCTCCAGCGGAATTGGGGGATAGCCCTCGCGGTCGAACCGCTCGGGGCCCTTAAGGCCGACCCGAACGCTCCAATTGGGTTGGTTTCCAAAGCCAAGAAGAAGGATGGGGTAGTGCGTGGAATGCGGGGCTTGAGGGACGGGAGCCAGGCCTTTTTGCTGCCCAGGTTGCTGCGGCGCCGTCTGGCTAGGAGCCGGTCTGGATTGCCCCCAAGCCGTGGCTGAAACCAGGGTGCCTGAAACCACCCAGGTAAGCAGACCAACGCGCATTTGTGCCCGCCGTGCCACGCCCAATTCGCCACCTCCGAGAACTAAAGAGGATACCGCCCCGAGAGGGGGGAGGCAATTCATTCCACCGGCCATCTGCTGAGTATTTCCACAAGTGATCCTTCGAATTAGAGCGGCATGAATATTCTGCGATGCGAAAGAAAGGCGAAACTAATTGTTGACAAAGCGAACAAAAAGCGAAATACTGGCTCCCCTGCTTCGAGGCGGGCCATGTCTCCAGTTCACTCCATCACGGCGCACGATTCTCCAGTCCAGCGCCGCCACGCTTCACCAACTCCAGAAACACTCTTTCCCGAGTGCCCTGACGACCTGAGCCCAAAGCAAGTGGCCGGCAACCTTGCCCCGGTTGCTGACCAATGCGGCAGCATTTCGGACTGTAAGACGCAGGGTTGCCCCCCGGCGTCCACGGCTGATGACGCAAGGCACCTCGCGCATAGCCCGGTCCGAAATTCTGCCGCAAACCCCAGTGAACGCGCTCGCGCGCGGCTGGTTGGCATTGCCCGCCTTGCTGCAACTTCCGCCCCGGTCGAGACGAAACGAAAATCGGCGGAGCGGCCAGAATACTTTGTGCTGCCCGTGAAATCGATTCTGAACCGGTGCGATTCCCGGCGCGTACCGTTTGAGTGGACCATCAATCCCTACCGGGGCTGCGAGTTTGCCTGCAAATACTGTTATGCGCGTTACACGCACGAATACATGGAACTGGACGGCGGAGAGTTCGAGAAGAAGATTTACGTGAAGAAGGACGCCGCAGTGCTGCTGGGGTGGGACGTGGCGAGCAAATATTCGTATGCGTCCGAAGCCTCCGGTGGGGCACGGCCGGATCACATCGCAATCGGAACGGCGACGGACCCCTATCAGCCTGCCGAACGCGAATATGGCGTAACGCGCGCGTGCCTGGAAGAGCTTGCCAAAAAGGAAGGGCTAAGCGTCTCTATCATCACAAAGTCCGATCAGATTGTGCGCGACATTGACGTGCTGAAGCGCATCAATGAGCGCTCAAACTTGTCGATCGACATTACCATTACGACCCTGCGCACGCGCCTGGCGCGTCTGCTCGAGCCCCGCGCGCCACGGCCGGACTTGCGTTTGGCCGCCATCAAACAATTGACCGAAGCCGGACTGGCCGTCGGCGTATCAGCATCGCCCCTGATCCCCGGCATCACCGATAAGGAAGGGGACTTGGAAGCCGTGGCCGCTGCGGGAAGAGAAGCGGGCGCGCAATGGTTTTTCTCCGGAGTGCTATTCCTGATGCCCTCATCTTCAAAACAGTTTTTTCCGTTTTTGCGAGCGAAGTTTCCCCGCCTGGTCCAGCAGTATGAAAAGTGGTTCGGAAAGAGCGGCTACGCCCCCGAAGAATACCGCCGCAAAATGGCCGAACGCGTAGCGCGCATTCGCCAGACCTATGGCTTTCGTTCGCGCCCATTCGCAGAGAAGAAACACACGATGCCTTGCACGCAGATGTCGCTCGGCTGGGATGCGGCCGGAGTTGCGCAGCAAGTAAACCAAAGAGGATACACGTAAAAAACAGTCCTACGGGACAATGATGCGGGATTCTTCTCGCTTCAGTTCGGGGGCCTTAGGGAATTGGCCGCGCAGGAATTCGATGAACAGGCGCGAACGCGGCCTTCCGTTAGTGCGCAGCAAACCCATCCTGTAAAGGAAGACCAACAAATAGAAAATCTCTGTGTCTCTGAAAGACGAGGAGGCGCCACGCTCTGCCTGCTGCTTTTTGACTTCGTCGAGGAATGTTGTGAGCGCGGCGTAAAGCTCTCCCGGAACTGCTGGTTGCGGCGGTTTTTCGTAAATCAGGCCCGAACTCAACGTTTTGTACGTCTGTGAGAGTGCTTCAAGAGCCGAGAGGATGTCGTTGTCCACTGCAGCAGGTTGTGCCGTACAGAATTTCGCGATGGAGAACGCCATTGCAGCCATGAGTTGTTGATGAGTATGCACAATGTCCTTGGGAATGGTTTCATCAAGCAAGGGAGTGTCGGCGGGAATGTCTCGCGGATGGTCGCTCTCGTAGCGGTGAGCCGCGATGAGATAAGTACAGTCCGAAGGGCAGTCGATAGTGACTTCGCGCTCCTTGCCACAGCACACGGCGCAAATCTTTTCGGCCTTGGCGGGGCAGAAGCGCTCGGCTTTGCGCTTTTCGCAAATTGGACAGGACACGAAATCTCCTCAATGTGCAGAGACAGTCCAGCAGAATACGCCGAGGAACGGCAAAAGACAAAACGCCGTGCCAACGTCTCATTTTCATTATTGTGCACTTAGCTGCTCACGCCATGATGACTTTGTTGCGGAAGCGTCGCGCAGCGATGGTCAGCAGCGTTGCGCCGAGAATGCAAAGCGCCAGTCCATCCGTCCAAAGATGGGTCAGGCCGGCGCCGCGCAGGATGATGCCCCGCGTGATGTTGATGAAATACGTCGCCGGAATGAGGTAGCTAAGCGGGTAGAGAATCGCCGGAATCGTCTCGCGCGGAAAAATATAACCTGAAAAAAACACGCTGGGAAGAATCGGTAGAAACGCGAGCTGCATGGCCTCTGCTTGAGACGAAGCTTTGCTCGAAATTAAGATTCCCAGCGATAGCGCTGCAAACAAATAGGGAAGCGACAGAAGCGCCAGAAGAAAAACATTCCCGTGAATTGGCACCAAAAACACGAAGCGCATAAAAAACAGAATCAGGCACAATTCGAAAAAGCCAATGCCGAGATAGGGAAGCAGCTTGCCGAGGAGAAGCCCGAACGGACGCACCGGCGTCACAAACAGCTGCTCGAGCGTTCCGCGCTCCTTTTCGCGCACGATAGAAAACGCCGTGAGGAACGTCGTGACGTTGAGCAGCATGATGGCCGTCAGTCCCGGAAGAAAGAAATTAGGCGAGCGCGAATCTGGGTTGAAGAGTAGTTTGGGGCGCATGTCCACGGCGAATGCAGCGCGGTCTTGAAGCACGCGGCGCAAAGATTCATCCAGCCCAATCGCCGTAGATACGTTGATCGCCTGGCCTGCGACGGACGAGTCCGAGCCATCGATCAGCACAAGAACTTGAGCGCTCATACCGTGCAAAAGGCGGTCCGAAAAATCGACCGGGATCTTAATCCCCACGCGCGCTTTGCCCGCAATGATCATGTCGTTCAGGTCATGGTCGTTCTCCACATAGCGAATAATGTGAAACGTGTCCGAATTTTTGAAGCGGTCCAGCAATTCGCGGCTCTCCCGCCGGCCGTCGGCGTTGTAAGCGACAGTATTGATCTGGCGGATGTTCGTATCGATCGCGAAGCCCAGCAAAAACATCTGCAGCAAAGGCATGGTCAGCGAGAAGAACAAGGTGCCGGCGTCACGCCGCACGTGGAGTGCTTCCTTATAAAAAACGGCGCCGAATCCGCGAAAGAGGTTAGTCACTGGCGGCCTCCAGAAGCGACTGATGCTTGTAAGTAAGCTCGACGAAAACGTCCTCCAGGCTGGGCTCAAGCGGACGGATCTCAGTAACGGCAATTCCTTCCTTCCTCAGCTGATTGCGCAGTACGTCCAAATCAAAATGCTCTTCCACCAGCGCGTGAATCGACTGCCCGAAAATCGTCGCGCTCCGAATCCCGGGCATATGACGCGCCAGCCGCAATGCGCGCGTCACCTCCGGCGCGATGATTTCGATGCGCATAGTCCCTTGCGGCTGCACGTCCGGAAGCTGGCGCAGCGAATCTGGCGTCCCATCGGCAATGAGCTTGCCGTAATAGATATACGCGACGTGGCTGCAACGCTCGGCTTCGTCCATATAGTGCGTGGTCACAAAAAAAGTGATGCCGTGGCTCGACAGCTCGAAAAGCAAATCCCAAAGCTGGCGCCTTGCGACGGGATCAATGCCGGCCGTGGGCTCATCGAGAAAGAGCAGCTTCGGCTCATGCAACATAGCGCAGCCCAGGGCGAGGCGTTGCTTCCAGCCGCCGGAAAGTTGCGCGGAAAGCCGCTTTAAATAAGGGCCAAGCCCGTTGATCTCCACAATTTCTTCTATGCGGCGCTTCAGGCGCGCGGTATCCAGGCTGTAAATCCTGCCGTAGAACTGGAGGTTTTCTTCGACCGTCAAATCGTAATAGAGACTGAAATTTTGCGACATGTACCCGATGCGCTCGCGCACGCCCTCGGAGTCCGTTCGAACGTCAATGCCTTCCACCAAAGCGGAGCCGCCGCTGACCGGCAGCAGGCCCGTGAGCATCTTGATGACGGTAGTCTTTCCGCTGCCGTTGGGCCCAAGGAAACCGAAGATTTCGCCTTTCTCCACGCGGAAGCTCACGTCGTTCACAGCGGTGAAATTGCCGAAGCGGCGCACCAGGTGCTGCGCGGAAATCGCGGGTTCAGCGGAAGCAATCGATGAGGAGGTCAGGGCCACGGCTCAAGTTCCTGATTTCAGCGTCACGTCGGCAGCCATACCGGGCAAAACGTGGCTGGCGGGATCGTTGACGCGAATTTTTACCCCGAAAACTTGGTGAACGCGTTCCTCGCGCGTTTGCACATTGCGCGGGAGAAATTCGGCCTGCTGATTGATTTGTTCGACCACACCATCGAAGACCGTTTTCGGAAACGAATCGACGCGCACTTCCGCCTTTTGTCCAAGCTTGATGCGGCCATACTCGGTTTCCGGAACATAAATGCGTACGTAGGTTTGATCTTTCTCAAGAAGCGTGGCGACCGGGGTGTTGGGAGCGATCAGGTCACCGGGGCGGACATCAAGCACTTCAACCGTGGCCGCGGAAGGCGCAATTACTTGGCGCTCGCGGAAACGCGCTTGGTCGAGAGCGTAGGCAGCTTTGGCCTGCTCGATATCCTCGCGGCGGTTGCCATGTTCCATCTTTTGGAGGCTGGCTTGCGCTTGAAGATAGCGCGCCTCCACGGAGGCGATTTCTTCCGGGCGGTAGCCCCGTTGCATCTCGTCGTATTTGTGCTGGTTCATTTCCTTCTGCGCTAGCGCCATTTTCCAATTTGCTTCCGAGGTGTCGCGTTGTTGTTTCGAGACCAGGTCCTTCTTGGCCAGGGCGTCGTAGCGTTCAAAATCCAGACGCGTGCGAATTTCATCAGCTTTCGCGCGTTCCAAATCGTCCTGCGCCGCGTCAATATCTTCGTTGCGGTAGCCGTTCTTCCTAAGTTCGTAGTCGGCCTTGGCCTGTAGTGCCGCGGCACGAGCCTCGGCAATTTCTTCCGGGCGGTAGCCGCGCACTGCTTTCGATGCGCCGGCACGCGATTGCTCCAAAGCCGCTTGCAGTTCCGTGTCATCAAAAGTGATCAGGACCTGTCCGGGTTGCACAGCATCGCCTTCGCGGACAAGCACTTTGTCGATGCGCCCACCCACCTTCGAGCCGACCCGAATGTTGCGCGCCTCGACCGTGCCGGAGCCTCGGAGTGAGTTGTCTCTTCGAAACCAATTCGCATAAACGGCAGTAGCGGCCAGCACCGCCACCACCGCCATAATAATGATGAAAACGCGCTTCCCCTTCATGACGGTTCTCCTGCATTAGGAAACGACCCTGCCTGTGAATGAGTGACATCGGACCGCGCCGCTATCCCCGTCCAGAGCAGGTTGAAAGCGGACTCGATGCGGGCTTGCAAAGTGGCATCTCCGTAGAGCGACCAAATCAAAACCGCGCCGAAAATGGTTTGCCGAAACGCGTAGGCTATTTCTTCAGCCGGAAGATCATTGCGGATCTCCCCTTGTTCCTGACCCAGCAGGATCATTTGCGTGTGGAGGGCCTGGACCCGCTTCTGCAGGTCGAGCATGGCCTCCCTCACGGGAGTGGTTGAAAGATATGCTTGCAGAAGAGCACGCATGATTTCGGGGTTGCGCGCCGGCTCCTGGGTCATGCGCGTGCCCAACGAGCGCAGAAACTGTGGAACAGGCTCGTTGGTGCGGCGTACCTCGGCAATGGCCGCTTCAAGCTTGGCCAGTTGCATCTCGCCAAAGGCGATAAGAATGTGGTCTTTGCTCGGAAAGTAATTGAAAAAGGTTCCTTTGCCGACGTCGGCCGCTTCCGTGATGTCTTCGACGGTGGTCTCAGCAAAGCCTTTCTTACCGAACAAGCCTAGTGCAGCGTGAAATAGGCGTTCGCGAATCTCGGCGCTCCGCCGCTGGCGGCGATCCGGCGAGAGAGCCAGTAATTCAGGCTTGGCGGAGGCGTGTTTGGACGTTAGAGCCATAGAGCCAATTTACATGACCAAAAGCCATATATGACTATAAGTCATTAGTGGGCCGAAGTCAAGAACAAAATTGATCCGAACGTTGAAAAAAAACTGTCTCTGGCTCCAAAAGCTAGAAAACGAAGACTTTATGACGCGCAACAAAAGGCGAGTACCCCGTGTTTGCGGTACTCGCGAAAGGGCGGACTTGATCGAGAGGCTATTCCTTCAGAGAAGCGGGATCCGAAAGATTTTTCGGCGACTTCTTATTCAGAACCGCGACAAGTTCCTGAGCCGGAGGGGGCACGGCCACGGCGCCTTTGCGCACAATGTCTATCGCCTCGACTTTCTTGCCGTAGACTTTCTCATTTGCGCCGTTATCCGGGCGCACCGTGGAGCCTTCGAGCGAGAGCCCCGCGAACAGGCCGCGCGCTCTCGAATAGCTCAGTACTTCAGAGCGAAGCGTAACATCAGTAGCTGCTTCGGCGTCACGGCCCTTGGGCCCGGCCGCCGCGGACGCATCCGCCCCAAGCTTGACCTTGCTGCTTAGAATGGCCTTTGCCCCGCGGGGATTCATTACCAGCAGGATAAAGTCCGTAGCCTGGCCGCCGAGCTGAAGTCCGACGCTCCCGCCTTCGAGGGCCATCATGGTTGGCGCGCCCCAAGGGCCGGTGAAGTGTTCGCCCGTCCGGCAGGTCATCGCGCCGCGGCCAAAGCTTCCGCCCACGATAAAGGCAGCCTTGATGACCGACGGATAAATAATGACGCATTCCGCTTTATCGAGCAGGTCTTGTGGAATGTCATCGGGGATGTCGAGAATTTCCTTGAGAACTGTTCCGCAATTTTCCAGGCGACCCGCTTCTTTTTTGCTGTCTGCGCTGAGGGGTAAAGCGACCAGGGAAAACGCCATCAGGAAAGTGAGCATGCGCTTCAACACGATTCACCTCGTCGTAGTTTGCTGGGCAAGAACATCATAGAGCGCCTTAGGACTTCGCGCAACCTTTTGAAAAGGACAGGGATGAGAGAGGGCGTAACTGGCATTTATGATGCCGCGTGCGCGGAAGGGGTTGCCTTTCGACTATAATTCGCAAGGACGAAGTGCGGCATAACCAAAATGGACAAGAAAATAATGATTCTGCGAGGCGCGGCGGCCGTCTTCCTATTAGCAGTGGTTAGCTGCCTGGGGCTGGGGCAAAAGCCGCCGGCTCCAGCAAAAACGTCGGGGAGCCAAGGACTGGCGAGGCAAAGCGCTCTTTCGAAAAAACAATCGGCAAAATTTGCGGCGCGCGCCGACGCTGTTTTGGGAACGGGCCCGACAGGCAAGGGCGAATGGGGCTTGCTCATCGTCGACGCGCAGACGGGCGAGACCCTTTACCAGCAAAACGCAGATCGCTACTTTGTGCCCGCTTCGAATATGAAGCTTTTCACTACGGCCCTGGCGCTCACAAAGCTCGGGCCGGATTACCGCTTTCACACCACGCTTGAAACCAGCGGAACAATCTCAGATGGTGTCTTGAACGGAAATGTTTCCCTTGTGGGGCGCGGCGACCCGAATCTTTCGAATCGCAAATTTCCGTACAACCTGAAAGAAGAGTTCGACGGCCCGCCAGAGAAAGTGTTGATCGAACTGGCCGACGGCCTTGTCGCAAAAGGGGTGAAGGAAATTTCCGGCGACGTCATTGGCGACGACAGCTATTTCCCGCGCGAGCGCTATCCGAGCGGCTGGGAAATCGATGACATGGTGTGGGAATACGGCGCACCGATTTCCTCGATCGTCGTGGACGACAACACCGTGACGCTGACTCTTACCCCAGGCGACCAGCCGGGCAGCCCCGTCCAAGCGAGCATAGATCCTGCGACGCCCGACTTCATCGTCGAAAACGGTGTTGTCACTTCGGCCCCTGACGTGAAATCCGATTTGACGCTGACGCGTGACCCGGGGGCCAGCCTCGTCGTAGTGAAAGGAACGATGCCCGCCAAAAGTGTGCCGAGAAAGCTGGTTCTGGCGGTTGAAGAACCCGCTCAGCACGCGGCCGCAGTGTTGAAGCGTCTGCTCGAAGATCACGGCGTGCGTGTTGACGGTATTGCGCGCGGGCGACACGAAGCGGCAAAGTCTCAAGAAGATCCGACCGTTTTGGCCGAGCATGTTTCGATTCCTTTAAAAGACTCCATCAAGCTCATCAACAAGATCAGCCAGAACCTGCACACGGAAATGCTGCTCCGGACCGTTGGGCGCCAGAGCGGGGTATGGACCACACCGGACGATTTGATGAAGGCGCCGCAGGATTTTTACGCTTCGGCGGGGGTTGACCCCGATGATGTGATTCAGTCCGATGCCTCAGGATTGTCCCGGCACGATCTGGTG
Source organism: Candidatus Acidiferrum sp. (assembly GCA_035280065.1). Taxonomy (GTDB): domain Bacteria; phylum Acidobacteriota; class Terriglobia; order Acidiferrales; family UBA7541; genus Acidiferrum. Next base: position 12,344 of record DATEGO010000072.1, on the reverse strand, counting down.
ACGCCGCGCTCCATCGTGGCCCTGTTGACTTTTGCGCAAAAACAGCCGTGGTTTGAGACCTATTTCAATTCGTTGCCCATCGCCGGCGTAGACGGTACTCTCGAAGATCGCATGAAAAACACGCCGGCAGCCGGCCATATCCATGCGAAGACCGGTTCCGTCGAGCATGTACGCACGCTTTCCGGATTTGCCGATACCGCCCGCGGTCGTCGCCTGATTTTTTCTTTCTTGAGCAACAACCAGGCCGGAAAAAATCACGAAGCAGCAGACGCGCTGACTGGGCTGTGCGTCGCGATGCTCGAAGAATTCAACGCCGCGTCGCCACAGCCGAAGCACACTCCCGAACGCAAGCGCGCGCGTTGAAGACGCAAGAACGCTATGCTGAAAGAAACTATCGTCACGGTGTTTGGTAGTTCCCGGCCTCGTGAAGGCAGCCCGGATTACGAAGAAGCCCGCGTTCTTGGCCGCGCCTTGGTGAAGCACGGCTTCGCCGTTTGCAGCGGCGGCTACGCCGGCGTTATGGAAGCCGTCTCCCGCGGCGCCAAGGAAGCCGGCGGAAAAACTTACGGAGTCACCGCAGCGTTTTTCAAGTCCGCAAAGCTGAATCGCTGGGTTGACGTTGAAGTCCGCAAAGAAACATGGGAAGAGCGGCTGTTTGAATTGATCCGCATCGCCCACGGATTTGTGGCCTGCAAAGGCGGAACCGGAACACTGGTTGAGCTGTCCGTAGTCTGGGAGATGATCAACAAATCCGTGATGTCCAGAAAACCGTTTGCTGTCCTGGGAGAATTCTGGCTGCCGATTCTCGAGCGCGTAAGAGAAGTGGAAGTTGGCCACCCGGGGCCCTGGGGCGAAGCCGGCGGCCGCCTCGTGTTTGTGGCGGATTCCGCGGGAGAAGCCGCGCAGCATCTTCACAATCATCTCAAGTAGGGCAGCTTTTTGTAGAGGCCGGGCCGCCTGCGCAGGCAGGCTTCAGCCCGGCGAAAGTTACGATAAACAGAAAAAGTACCATGGCACGTACGGCGCAAGAAGTCCTTGAGTTCGACAAGCTGCGGGAATTGCTGCGGCTGCGGACAACCTGTGCGCCGGGGCGTCGCAAGGTGGACGCACTCGATCCGGGAACGAATCGCGCCACGTTGGAGTCTGCATTCTCGCTGATTCGCGAAGCGCGGGAGTGGCTTCGGGCCAGCCACGAACTGGGTTTCGGTGCGCTCGCCGATCCGCAAGGCTGGCTTGAGCGAATCGAGGGACCGGGCGCCGTGCTCGATCCAAGCGAATTGCTCGATGCCGCGTCGCTGCTGGAAACTGCGAACTGGCTGCGGCAGCAATTCCGCGAAGAGGCTGCGAAATTTCCTCTGCTCACGGCGCGGGCAGCCTCTGTCGGCGATTTTCGCGAAGCACATGGGGCGATTCGCCGCTGCCTCCTGCCAAACGGTGAAATCAGCGATGATGCGTCTCCGGCGCTGAAGCGGATTCGTGCCAGCATTACGCAAACGCGAGAATCGATTCAGAAAACGCTCAAGCAAATCCTGCGCGCGCGAAATGCGGAAGCGGGCGAAGACTACGTCACGGTGCGCAACGACCGATTTGTGATTCCCGTCCGTTCCGAACATCGCCGCAATGTCCACGGCGTCGTGCACGGAGCCAGCGCCACGGGCCAAACCGTTTTCATGGAGCCGTTCGAAACCGTCGAGGCCAACAACCAGCTTGTGCAACTGGCGGAGGACGAGGCTGAAGAGATTGCCCGCATTTTGCGCGAGCTCACAGAAAAACTTCAGGCGGTTCGTGGGCCGCTGCAAAGCGCTGCCGCGATAATTGCGGAGCTGGACAGCGTTTTTGCGCGTGCGCGTTTCGCGCGCGACTTTGATGCTGCGACACCGGAGTTTTCCGCCACCAATGAATTGCGCCTGGAAAGTGCGCGACATCCAGTGTTGGAAGACAAGCTCAAAAAAGAAAACCGACCTATTATTCCAATGACGCTTGCGCTCGGCGGTCAAGAGCGCGTGCTGGTCATCAGCGGCCCAAACACGGGCGGCAAAACCGTCGCGCTGAAAACCGTTGGAATGATCGCAATCGCTGCGCAGGCCGGAATTCCCGTGGCGGCGCAACGCGCCGTCCTGCCGATGTTCGATCGCGTGCTCGTGGACATCGGCGACGAACAATCCATCGCCGCGGACCTCTCCACCTTTTCCGCGCACATGCTGAATTTGAAAAGCATGCTCGACGCCGCCACGCCGGAATCGCTCGTGCTCGTCGACGAAATGGGAACCGGCACGGCCCCCGAAGAAGGCGCGGCGTTGGCCGTCGCCCTGCTCGATGAATTCCGCGCGAAAAACTGCTTTGTTCTCGCAACCACGCATCATGATCGCCTGAAAACTTACGCTTCCACAGCGCCAGGCGTAGTGAACGCCGCCGTCGAATTTGACGACGTGAATCTGCGGCCCACGTACCGCTTGATGGTGGGCGTACCCGGAGGTTCCAGCGGCATTGCCATCGCGCAGCGGTTGGGAATTGCCAAGGACATTATCGAGCGTGCCCGCGAATTGTTGACGCCGGAATCGCGCGAGGCCTCCGACCTTATCGCCTACTTGCACCGCAGCCGCGACGAACTCGATCGCATGCGGCAGCAAATGACCGCCGAGCGCCATGCTCTCGAAGAAGAGCGCAAAAAGCTGCGCACCGAGTGGGTCGAACGCCAGCAAAAACGCATCAAGGAACTGGAAGCGCAATTCGCGGAGATGCAGAAGCGCTTCGATGAAAACGTGGCGCGCATCGTCGAGGCCGTAAAGGAGCGTGAGCTCCGCGCGCAAATCGACAAAAACACGCGGCGCAAAATGCAGGACGTCCGCAGCGAGGCCCGCGAAGAGCTGAACGCCGCCGTCGTGCAAACCATTTCAGAATCTCAAGCCGATCTCGGCGTTCATTCGGGTTCGCTGGAAGCTGTAAGCCCCGACCGCTTGCAAGCCGGCGCGAGAATTCGCGTCCGCGGATTCAACAAGCCAGTGATTTTTCGCCGGCTCGATGGCTCCTCTGCCGAAATTGAAGCCGGCCCCCTGCGCATGAAAGTGGCTCTCGACGAAGTCACCGGAGTTGAAACGGGAAGCGCACAAGCGACTGGCAAAGGAGCAACACCTTCCGGGCGCACCGCAAGCGTGACTCTGCATTCGCAATCGCGCGAGCCTCTCGCCACCAACGAAATTAACGTCATCGGCATGACTGTGGAAGAAGCCACGGATCGCCTCGACAAATTCTTGGACGACGCCGTCCTCGAGCACAAGCCGCGCGTGCGCATCATCCACGGTCACGGCACCGGCGCGCTTCGCAAAGGAGTTGGCCAATTCCTCGACGCGCATCCGCTTGTAGAAAAACATGCCTTTGAATCCGAAGAGCACGGAGGAAAAGCCATCACCGTTGTAGAATTGCGAGCGTAAGAAATGGCAGAAGCCGGCTCCATCGCCGAAAAAGTAAAGCAGCAGGCGGACATCGTTCGGGTTGTCGGCGAGTACGTCCGCCTGAAGAAAGCCGGCAAGGATTTCAGTGGCCTGTGTCCATTCCATCAGGAAAAAACTCCTTCGTTCACGGTTTCTCCGATCAAGCAAATTTTTTACTGCTTCGGCTGTGGCAAAGGCGGCGACGTCTACAACTTCGTCATGGAAATGGAGAAATGCGAGTTTCCCGAAGCCGTAAGACTCGTCGCCGAAAAATGCGGAATCTCCATTCCCCGGCCGAGGGAACGTTCGCCCGAAGCTCGCAAAGAAAATCAGCAGCGCGCAACACTCGTCGAAATGCATCGTGAAGCGCAGACGTTCTTCGTCAAGCAGCTCGAAGGCACACTCGAGGGCAAAGCCGCGCGCGCTTATCTCGAGGATCGCGGCCTGGACAAAGATGCCGTCGCACGTTTTGGCATCGGTTACGCGCCGAGCGGCGGCGACGCTCTCCTGCGCCACTTGAAATCCAAGTATCCCGAAAAATCGCTCGTCGAATCCGGCCTCATCTCGCGCGATCAAGGTGGCAAACTTTTCGACCGCTTCCGCCGCCGGATCACATTTCCCATTGCCAACGAATCCGGAAAAGTCATTGCGTTCGGCTGCCGCGCTCTCGGCGATGACCAGCCCAAATATCTAAACTCTCCGGAATCGCTCATCTATTCCAAGAGCAATGTGCTCTACCACCTGGACCGCGCGAAAGAAGGCATCCGCCGCCAGGACTTCGTGGTGCTGGTCGAAGGCTACATGGACGCCATCGCCGTGGCGTGCGCGGGCATCAGCAACGTGGTTGCCAGTTGCGGAACCAGCCTCGCCGAACAGCAAATCAAGTTGCTCGGCCGCTTCACGAAGCGCGTCATCGTCAATTACGATCCCGACGCCGCGGGACAATCGGCCACAGAGCGCTCGCTGTCTCTCCTGCTCGAGCAGGATTTCGAGGTGCGCGTCCTCGCGCTTCCGCCTGTGGGCGACAAGAAGGCCGATCCCGACCTGTACATCCGCGAAAAGGGCGCGGAGGAATATCAAAAGCGCCTGAAGGAAGCGCCGTCGTTTGTGGATTACCTGATCACGCGCGCGCGCCAGATGGACTTGAGCAGCGGCGAAGCCAAAACCCGTGCGGTGAATTTCCTCCTTCCGTACGTGCAGAAAATCCCGAATCGCATTTTGCGCTCCGAGTGGGCCACGCGCATCGCGCAGCAGCTTCGTCTCGACGAGCCCGTTTTGCGCGCGGCCTTGAGCAAGGCCGCCGCCGAACGCCGCAGCGAGCTGAAGCTCCAGCCGGAACTCGTCGCCAGAGGCGCAAAGCCGGTCGAGCGGCGGCTGATTCGGATGCTCGCCGAGGCCGAAGGGTTCCGCCAGGAGCTGGCGCAGCGTCTGCGGAACGCGCGGCTGTACCACGGTCTGGAGACGGAAAAGATTTTCGCGGCGCTGGTCGTCGCCAGCCTCTCCGGCCAGCCGGTGCAGGCCACCGAAGTCGCCGCCATGCTGGAGGAGCGCGACCGCCGCCTGCTCTTCGAGATTCTGTTTGAAGAAGCCGGCGAACCGGCCTGGGAGGAGGCCCTGAGCTGTGTCGAAGCGCTCCAGCACCGCCAGGCCGAGCAAGAACTCGCCGAAGTCCAGCGCAGCATCGAAGCCAATCCCGCCGGCCCCGCCCTGCGCGACCTCCTCACCCGCAAGCAAGAACTCATGCGCCGCCTCGCCGCCGCGCGGTAGGACGGTTGGGCCGCTTCCTACGCCAGAGCCTCCTATCGTGTCCCGAGGCCCGAAGGATCTATCTCTTGCCACCCACCACTCACCACCTTCCCGTTCCCTTTATTTTCAATCACTTACGAACTTTACAATTTGCAAGCCTTTATCTTTATCAACGTTGCAACAGTGGGGGGTTGGGGGGTGCCCATTTTCCATTTTCACTTTTCCATTTTCGGTCAGGAGGGTGAAGGATGGACGGCCTCGGAACGCCATCCCTACACCCAGCGCGAAAGGAGGGCCGTCGGTATTCTTCCACACATTTCCACGAATTAAGAGATTGACGGGAGTGGAGTTAACCGTGTAGCGTACTAGGGTTTGGCAGAGTAACGGTTTTGCCGTTAAATGCATCTATATTTATGTACTTAGCGGCAGGGGCCGAGCCCCCCGAGGTGCGGAATGCGGGCAACGCACGGGGCGGCGATGAATGAAGCGGCACGGCACAGAAGGATTCAAACAAAAAAGCGAGCGATCTTGTGGGGATATCCCCGTGGTTTGCGCCATCGCGCCAGCCTGTCTGTGTCCCTGCCAGGAGGCAGAGACTCCGGCGCGACGAGTGTGGCTTGAGCGGACTTAGGCTGACTGGGCCTGACTTGGCTGACAGGGTTTGATTTTGGGCGAACGGGGTTGACGGAGGCTCGCCGAAAGATTTGGGAGGGAATTTGTGGCAGCTGTAGGGCTTGAAGAAAAATACGATGCGGTACGTCAGCTCATTGCCATCGGCAAGGAGCGCGGCTACCTATTGTACGACGAAGTGAACGATTCGCTGCCGGCGGAAGTGCATTCTTCGGAAGAAATCGACGATCTGCTCACCACGTTCGAGCGCAACGGCATCGAGATTTACGAAGACCAGGCGTCGGCGAAGGCGGCGCGCGCAGTCGAAGTGTCCACCGACGGCGCCGACCACGAAGGCGGCATTGCCAAGGAAGACGCCCACGAAGGCGAATCGGATCTGGACCTGACGCCGGGTTCGCTCGAAAAAACGAACGATCCAGTGCGCATGTACCTGCGCGAAATGGGCACAGTTCCGCTGCTTACGCGCGAAGGCGAAGTGACCATCGCCAAGCGTATCGAGCGCGGCCAGCTTGTGGTCATGCGTTCGATCACGCGGTCGCCGATTGTCATCAAGGAATTGATTGCCGTTGGCGAGGATTTGCGCAAGGGCGTGCGCTCGATCAAGGAAATTGTCCAGTTCGACGATGAAGAGCTGACCGAAGAAAAAATTGCGAACAAGACGAAGCAAACGCTGAAGTCTATTGACAAAATTGCCAAGCTGTACGACACGGCGCTGAAGCAGGCCGTCAAGCTCGAGAAAACCCCGAAGGGCAAAAAGCGTTCGTACATTCGCGCGAAGTGGGCGGTGGCGCGCTCGCGCGTGCAGATTTCGCTGGCCATTCGCGACATTGACTTCAACCCGTTCGAGAAAAAGCGGCTGGTGGACAAGATGCGCGGAACGGTCGAGCGTTTGCAGTCGCTCGAGCGCGAAGCGGGCCGCTTGGAGCGCCGCGCGGACGTTGCCAAAGGCGAAGTTGCTGCGGAAGCGCGCAAAGAACTGCGCACGCGCCGAACGGAATTGAAGGACATTGAAGAGGCCAGCGAAGTTGGATTGACGGAGCTGAAGCGCACGCTCACGTTGATTCACCGCGGCGAAGCGGAAGCCGAGCAGGCCAAGAAGGAATTGATCGAAGCGAACCTGCGCTTGGTCGTTTCCATCGCGAAGAAATACACGAACCGCGGGCTGCAGTTCCTCGACTTGATTCAGGAAGGCAACATCGGTTTGATGAAGGCTGTGGACAAGTTCGAGTGGCGCCGCGGCTACAAGTTTTCCACCTACGCGACGTGGTGGATTCGCCAGGCCATCACTCGCGCGATTGCGGACCAGGCGCGCACCATCCGCATCCCGGTGCACATGATCGAGACGATCAACAAACTGGTGCGCACCAGCCGCCAGCTTGTGCAGGAGCTGGGGCGCGAGCCGACCAGCGAAGAAATCGCCAAGCGCATGGACATTCCGGTGTCCAAGGTGCGCAAGATTTTGAAGATTGCGCAGGAACCGATTTCGCTCGAAACGCCCATTGGCGAAGAGGAAGATTCGCACCTCGGCGACTTCATCGAAGACAAGGCTGTGGTTTCGCCATCCGATGCGGTCATCAATTTGAATTTGAAGGAACAAACTTCTTCCGTGCTAAAGACGCTGACGCCGCGCGAAGAAAAAGTCATCAAAATGCGGTTTGGTTTGGACGATGGCAGCGAGCACACGCTCGAAGAAGTAGGCCAGTCGTTCGCCGTAACGCGCGAGCGCATCCGACAGATTGAAGCGAAGGCGCTGCGCAAGCTGCGCCACCCGTCGCGTTCGCGCAAGCTGCGCGCCTTCCTCGAAGGTCCGTCCCGCGACTACCTGTAGAAAAATCGGAAATTGGAAAATTGAAATTGAGAAAAGCGACCCGAAAATTCGGATCGCTTATTCATTCATCTCGAAATTCCGCAATCACGGCAAAGGTATGCTCTGCCGAAACGTTGGTCAACTCCCCGCGAGTCGTGTCTTGCGGGTTGGAAAACTTGGTCAGCACTCACGCGCACGCTCGGAATGCTTGGAACGTTGGTGAGACGATCTAGCTCCCTGTCGTCGCTCCCTGTCGTCGTTGTGCGCAGCGCTTCGTGTCATTAGAATGGAGGTTCGATTCCACGAACCATGAAACCGTTTCAGAAAATCTTCGCAATTACGCTTGTGCTGCTCTTGGGCATGACCGTCTATGGGCTGATTCGCACGAGCAAGCCGACGAAGATTGTTCCTTCGGTTGACAAGGGGAAACAACCGCCCGGAGCACAGCCACTCGTCGACCAGACTCCGATTCTCACTGCAGAAGCGCTGGCGAGGATGCCGATATCGGAGGACGAGCTGCCGTTTGCGCAGCAAGCTCTGCAAATTGCCGACCGTGACATGGATGTGGCGTACAAGATCGCGAAGCGCGAGCTTGAAGACCACCCCGCCCCTCTAGGCGCCGAGGCAAAAGAGATCGATGCGCGGCTGAAGCAAGCCGAAAATACTTTAGCCGCAGATGACGCCCTGGTGGAACGGCTGACCGCCGAAGAAGCTAAGGCCACAGGAGCAAAAAAAGACGATCTGCACGATCAACTCGTCGTGGCGCAAGCCAACCAGCAAGAGCACCAAGATGACGTGGACGATGCGAAGGAAGATTTGGCCCGAGCCGGAGGTGATTCGAGCAGCCGCATCGAGGCGATGACACAGGAGCACGAAGCCTCTTCGAAGGTAATCGATAGCCTGAAGGACAGTTTGAAGGCCACTGCAGGTGAGGCCGTCGAGCAACGCGGCCTGATTCACCGCTTCTCCGAGTGGTGGGCTCTTCACCAAAAGCAACTTCTCCTCTGGCAGGCAAAACAGCAGGCGGAGTCAGCGGCGTCGGCCTTTTCCACACAGCACAACGCGTTGGCGCAGTCTGGGGCTAAGGGGAATGCAGCCGCCCTTACGGCGCCTGCGGCCTCCGGCCAAGCAACGCCGAGCGCAAGCGCGCCGGGGACTCCGACGAAGCAGAGTTCTGCGGATTTGGTGAAGTCTGCCGGGCAGCATGCGGCGAGCAAGAAGAGCCTCGCATCCCTCGACAAGAGAATCGACAATGAAAGGCAACTCGCCGATACGTATGCGAAGTGGATCGCGCTGGTTGCCGTCAACCAACGCGCTATCTTCCACCGCATATTAATTGGCCTTTCGATCATATTGTCCATCGCGCTTTTCGGCGTCTACTTCGCCACGCTGTTGGATAAGGTAGTTGCCCGGCTTAACATGGACCGGCGCCAGATGCAGAGCCTGACCACGGTGGCGCATGTGACGGTGCGTTTGGTGGCGTTCCTGTTGAGTTTGCTAGTGATCATGGGCCCGCCGAGCCAGCTTGGAACATTTCTTGGTCTTGCTACGGCGGGTCTTACCGTGGGGTTGAAAGATTTCATCGTTGGCTTTATTGGCTGGTTTGTGTTGATGGGGAAGAACGGAATTCGCCTGGGCGATTGGGTGGAAATTAATGGCGTGACCGGTGAAGTGGTCGAGATTGGCCCGTTCCATACGGTGTTGCTAGAAACCGGCAACTGGACCGACTCGGGACATCCTACGGGCAGGCGCGTCACGTTCACGAACAGTTTCGCCATCGAGGGCCACTACTTTAATTTCTCAACTTCCGGCCAGTGGCTCTGGGATGAATTGCAACTGATTCTTCCCGCAGGGCAGGATCCCTACCCAATCGTGCAGGAGATTCGCAAGAGAGTTTCCGAAGCCACAAAGGAAGGCGCCAAGCAAGCCGAGGGAGAATGGCGGCGCGCCACGCGTTCGCGGGAAATGAGTTCGTTCTCGGTGGATCCGGCGATCAGCGTGAAGCCTGTGGTGGGCGGCGTCGAAGTGGCCGTGCGCTACATCACCCGCGCCAACGAACGCTATCAACTGCGCGCCAAGCTGTATCAGGATGCCGTCGATCTGCTGGGTGGCAAGAGGGTTCCTGCGCCCGCGGGTTAGGCCAACCCTAGCTCCCTCGGCTTTCAGTAGTCGACGGCAAGATGCCAGCGCATGCCGTTCGCTTTGGCCACGATGTAAAGCGCCGAGGACATCGTCAGGCACTCTCCTGAGGAGTGTGAGGCATTCTAGCGCATCAATTGGCGAGCGCGAACGGCGGATATGGTCGAGCCGGTGTAGAGCAGTGCGAGTAGCGCGTAACCGGCGATGAGCCCGGCTCCCTGCGCCACCCAGCCGAGGGCGAAGCTCATCAGGAGCTGAACCACGGTCGTCAGGATGGCCATGGCGGACTGCGTGCGTCCCATAAAATGGCGCGGCACGATAGACATCAGTGAGGATTGAGCGATTACGCCGCCCATCGCGCGGCAGAATCCGAAAACCATCTGCATCGTCACTGCCCCTACGATGAACGCCATGAAAGGGGTGGCCATGTGGCCTGCGGCCAGTAGGGCACACGCCGCGACATAAAGCGGCATGCGCTTAGCGCTGGGAAGCTGGCTGGCGATCAAACCTCCGCAAATCGCGCCCGTGGCCCAGCCAGCCTCCAGAAAGCCCAAACCGCGGGCGCCAGCATGGAGAACGTCGTTCGCCAGCGCAACCAGCACAACGTTGGCGCTGACCACTCCGGCCATCATGATCGCGTGAGTGATCCCCAATGCGCGTACGAGCGGCTGCTGCCGCAAGTAAGCGAAACCCTCGCGCATGTCGGAGTAAACGGCGAGCGAGAGCCCGGCTTCGGCCACCTCCGGCATTTCTCCGCTTTCCAGCGCTTCCGCCGTTGCTTCGGTGGCTTCGTTGAACTCTCGTGGATACTTTTGGCGGTCGCGCGGCGAGACGTATCCCTTCCGTATGCTGTAAAGGCAATACGCGGAAACAAAATAAGTGGCGCCGTCAATGGCCAGGATTCCTGCGATCCATATCGTGTTATAGAGGAAGCCCACACACGCGCCGGCGATCAGCATCCCGCTCTGAACGCCAACTAAAACAGCGGCGTTTGCTCCGGTGAACTGGCTCGACGGAATCACTTCCTGCACCAGCGCGTTCACTGTGGCCCAATACATTGCGGATCCCGTGCCCGTAATCAGCGTCATGCCGTAGAGGTGCCAGAGTTGGAGATGCCCGCGCCACGCGATGTACGCAGTGAGCAATACAAAGAACCCGCGCACTAGGTCCAGCACGACGCCCAGGTACCGCCGGTCGAAGCGGTCGATCAGCACGCCTCCGAGGAACGGCACGAAGAGGCCGGGGATGGTCATGACCATGACCTGCCAACTGACTTTGACCGTGGAATGCGTGGCCGCGAGGATGTACCAGCTCACGCCGGCAAAGTTCATGCCGCTGCCGAAGAGCGACACGAACATGGCCACAAAGAAATAGCGGAATCCGCGCTGTGCCCAGATGAGGTTCCAATCGACTCGATGTGCGGTTGCGGTGGCCATAAAACTCTTTAGCTTACTATTGTGGCTGAAACCGCTGTGGACGCATGTCAAGAAGAGTTACACTCTTCCAACAATTTGGCCGGAGGAGCCGGACTCGATGGGGAACGAAGCCACGTGCAAGGTGCGGTTTGGCAAGCAGGAGTCGGAAGGGAAGGCGCTGCTGGAGACGAATGAAGTTCTCTTTCGCGGGGACTTCCGGTTGAAGATTCCTCTTTCCGGCATCAAGTCGGCTAAAACCGTGGATGGTGAGCTACGTTTGCAAACCGCGGAGGGCCTCGCCGTCTTTCAGCTTGGCCCGTCAGCCGCGAAATGGCTCGACAAGATTCTCCACCCCAAATCGCGCATCGAAAAGCTGGGAGTGAAGGCAGGAGGCAGAGTATCTTTGATCGGCCGATTCGACGCAGATTTCCTCACTGAAGTTCATGCTCTCACAAAATCGGCAACTAAAGGTAAAGCCGCCTCGGACGCAGACCACATTTTCTTTGCGGCAGCCGCGAGGGATGATCTTTCAGACCTATCGAAAATCGCAAAAGCCATGCAGGGCGGGGCCGCCCTTTGGATCGTTTATCCCAAAGGCCAGAAGCACATCACGGAAAGCCATGTCCTGGCCGCCGGCCGCAAGTCTGGTTTGAAGGATGTCAAAGTTGTCGGGTTTTCCGCCACCCACACCGCGCTCAAATTCGTCATTCCGCTCGTCAAGCGCTAAGGAATTGATTCTCAGTTTCTGAAACCGCGGCCAATTTCACCCGCGAACCCGCCTGGGGCAAGGGCCCTAAACCTGGTCTCCGAGCTCTGTTCTCTGATCCCTATCTGCGCTACAATCCGGGCGCTGAAATTTTCTCCTGTTCCTGTGCGTATCCCTATCAAGCACCCGTAATTTCAGTCTTGTGGTGGAGGAGTCGTCGATGGCTACAACCCCTATGTCTGATGCGCAGGCACAACCGCAGGCATCGATCAGTCCGTTTGGCCGCGTCATTGGCGTCTTTTTCTCGCCAAAAGCTACCTTCGAGGACGTCGTCCGCAAGCCCAGTTGGCTGCTGCCGGTTCTGCTTACAACGATCCTCAGCATCGGCGTCAGTTTCGCTATCAACCAGCGCATGAACTGGCGCGACTACATTAGCCAGCAGATTGAAAAAAGCCCGCGCGCGGCGCAAT
>DATEGO010000071.1:0-128244 GCA_035280065.1 Candidatus Acidiferrum sp. | reverse complement strand
AAAGCGATAATTGTAGAATCCAGACTACAGCAGCCCCTTGAAGCGCATCGATTAATAGGTGCATTCAGGGGCCAGGATCCATTAAGTCATCGGTTCTTATATTTACTGGCGCATTTACGCGTTGAATAAGAGCACCCATTCCGCGCAGCTTCTCCACAATTCTTTCGTACCCGCGGTCGATGTGATACACGCGGTCAACCAGCGTCTCACCGCTCGCAACTAATCCAGCCAACACCAGTCCCGCACTCGCTCGCAAATCGGACGCCTGCACGACTGATCCGGAGAGCGCCGTCGGGCCGTGCACTGTCGCCGTATGGCCTTCAATCGAAATACTCGCCCCCATTCGCATCATCTCGCTCGCATGCATGAAGCGGTTCTCGAAAATTGTCTCGGTAATCACCGAAGTGCCTTCCGCTTGCGTCGCCAGCGCCATGTACTGCGCCTGCATGTCCGTCGCAAATCCCGGATATTCTTCCGTCGTCACATCCGCCGCCACCAATTTCTCAGCGCCCCGTACGCGAACCGTCGAAGCATCCACGACATCAATCCGCACGCCCGTTTGCTGCAGCTTCGCCATCACCGCGCCCAAATGTTTCGGCTCGCAATTCGTAATCGTCAAGTCGCCGCCGGTAATCGCTCCAGCCACGAGAAACGTTCCGGCCTCGATGCGGTCCGGAATCACCGTATGTTCGGTACCGTGCAGCTCCTTCACGCCGTGAATGCGCAGGGTCGAAGTTCCATCTCCGCAAATCTCGGCGCCCATTTTTCGCAACATCACGATCAAATCCGTCACTTCCGGTTCGCGCGCGGCGTTTTCCAGCACCGTCTCGCCTTCCGCGAGCGCCGCCGCCATCAAAATATTTTCTGTTCCCGTCACCGTGATTTTTTCAAATACGATGTGCGCGCCCTTCAGCCTTCCCCCGCGCGAACCGTTCCCCTGCACTTTGGCTTTGATGTACCCATGCGAAGTCGCAATCTCCGCGCCCATTTGCTCCAGCGCCTTCAAGTGCAAATCCACCGGCCGCGCTCCGATCGCGCATCCGCCCGGAAGTGAAACTCGCGCGGCGCCCACGCGCGCCATCAGCGGCCCCAGCGTCAGGATGGACGCGCGCATCGTCTTCACTAGCTCATACGGCGCCTCCGTATGATTCAACTTCGGTGCTTGAATTTCGTAATCGCTCGCCGGAACCGCCGCGGCAGTTACCTTCGCGTCCATAAACGCCAGCAGTTTGCTCATGGTGACCAAGTCGCGTACTTTCGGCACGTTGCGAATCACCACTTTGTCTGCGGTCAGCAGCGCCGCCGCCATCACCGGCAACGCGGAATTCTTCGCCCCGCTGACGGCTACCGTTCCCCGCAACGCCTTCCCGCCCTTTATGAGAAACTTATCCATCTGCTCTCTGCTTAATCCCTTTCGCTTCCTGCTTTTGAGTCCTAAGTTGTAGGTTCTAAGTAACCGAAGGGAAGAATGATCAGAGTATTGATTCTGGCGCAGCCGCATGTGTCCATTACTCTTCTCCGCCGCCTTCTGACTGTGTTGCCTGCCAATCCCTTCTTTAAACGTAAGACTTATGACTTAAGACTTACGACTCATCTCCCCCAACGCACTCCTCAAATCACCATGCGCTTCTTTCAGCCGCCTATTTGCCTCTCGCGCTTCCAGTCCTTTCTTGAGCATTACCAGCGCCACGCGCATATTGTGTCCCGCCGCCCGCAGAGCGTGTTCCGCCGCAGACACACTCTTCCCGCTCGCTTCGGCCAAAATCCGCAAGGCCCGCTTCGCAACCTTTTCATTTGTGAGAACAACGTCAATCATTAGGTTTTCATACACATGCCCGAGCCGCGCCATCACCGCTGTACTCAGCATGTTGAGCACCATCTTCTGCGCCGTACCGGCCTTCATTCGCGTCGAGCCCGTCAGCACCTCCGGCCCGACTTCTGCCGCAATCACGATCTTCGCAAGCCGCGCCACGGGCATTCTCTGGTTCGACGTAATCGCCACGGTCATTGCGCCGCGTCCTCGCCCGAGTTTCAACGCCACCAGCACAAACGGCGTCGTACCACTTGCTGTCACTCCCACCACCACATCATTCCGAGTCAACTTTCTCGCGCGCAATTCGCGTTCTGCGCGGCGCACGTCATCTTCCGCTCCTTCCACCGCTTGTGTGATCGCCCGCCCGCCTCCCGCAATCAGCGCCTGCACAAGCTCTGGCGGCGTCCCAAACGTCGGCTGGCATTCCGCCGCGTCCAGCACCGCCATGCGCCCACTCGACCCCGCTCCCACATAAATCAGCCGCCCGCCTTTTCGAATCCCCGCGACAATCGCGTCCACTGCCCGCGCAATCGCCGGAGTCTCTCTGCCTACCGCCAGCGCCACTTTGCGGTCCTCGCGGTTCATCAACGCGACAATCTCTCGCGCCGACATGCGGTCGAGATTCTTCGACGCTGGATTTCTCTGTTCAGTTGGCCTGGATTCTTTGGGAATAAGAGTTCTCGAGGGCTTGGGCATGCCTACATTATAGCCGGGGGTCGCAAAATCCCCCGCTTCGAACCGTTACTTTCATGCGCATTGCAACGAAGCCGAAGCGCCCAAGACCGGCAACGTTTTCCACAGCCGGTGCGAAACGGGCACTTCTGGACACAACAGCTAATCTTCCTCCCATCCTCCGTCGCCGGATTCGGCTATGCTAGAAACTCACCCAGCCAGATCCATCTCTTTCGGTGATGGAATGGAACCCATGTCCATAGACGTTCTCAAAGAGCTTTTTAGGCAGCATTTCCATTCGGCACCCATGCGCATTCAGCCGCTGCAAGGCGAACTCGGCGGTTCCGGCCGCAAGATCGTTCGCCTCGCCAATGAGCGCGTAAGCGCCGTCGGCATTCTCTACGGCGGCCGCGAAGAAAATGTCGCCTTCCTCGAATTCTCCAAACATTTCCACCGTCATTGCCTGCCCGTACCGGAAATCTATGCCGAAGACCTCAATCACGGCGCTTATCTCGAAGAAGACCTCGGCGACACTTCGCTCTTCGAATTTCTCTCGCAAAATCGCTCCGGCGAAGATATTGCTCCCGCTGTCGTCGAAGCCTATCGCAAAGCCGTCGGCGTCCTCCCGCGCTTCCAGGTCGAAGCCGCCCGCGACCTGGACTACAGTTTTTGTTATCCCATCGCCAGCTTCGATCGCCAGTCCATCGCCTGGGACCTCAACTATTGCAAGTACTATTTTCTCCGCCTCGCCGGCATTCCCTTCAACGAGCGCGCCCTTGAAATCGACTTCGAGCACCTCACCGATTTCCTTCTAGAAGCTCCCCACGACTATTTCCTCTATCGCGACTTTCAATCGCGCAACATCATGCTGCGCGACGGCCTGCCCTATTTCGTGGACTATCAGGGTGGCCGCAAAGGCGCGCTGCAATACGATATTGCTTCCTTGCTTTTCGACGCCAAGGCCGACGTCCCGCCTGGCCTGCGCCAGCAGCTCCTTGACCACTACCTGAACGCGCTTGCGACTTTTATAGACCTCGACCGCGAAGCTTTCCTCCGCTACTACTACGCTTATGTTTACGTGCGCATCATGCAGGCGCTCGGCGCGTACGGATATCGCGGCTTCTTCGAACGCAAAGTCCATTTCCTACAGAGCGTTCCGTACGCGCTCAAAAACATCCGCTGGCTGCTTCACAATGCGGAGTTGCCGATTGAGCTGCCCACGCTTCTTGGCGCGTTTCGAAGTATGCTCGCTTCAGAGAAATTGCAAAGTATCGCCTCTGAAGCCGACAATCTCGTCGTCCGCATTTTCAGTTTTTCGTTTCACCACGATCTGCCCAAGGACGAAACCGGCAATGGCGGCGGCTTTATTTTCGATGGACGCGGACTCCCGAATCCAGGCAGGGAAGAGCGCTTCAAATCGCTCACTGGCCGCGACGCGCCCGTCATCGAGTACCTCAACCAGCAGGAGAGTGTGCATCAGTTTCTCGCCAGCGTGTTTACGTTAATCGACGCGACCGTCCAGAATTACCAGCAGCGCGGCTTTAAAAACTTAATGGTGAGTTTCGGCTGCACCGGCGGGCAGCATCGCTCCGTCTATCTCGCGGAACAACTCGCCAGACATTTACGCGGCCGCAGCGGCGTCGAAGTCGTGGTTCGCCACATCGAAATGGAACAGTTGGGAATGCTCCACGCCGCCGTCGGCCATCTCGCGAAATGAAAGCGCCCGTCCGTGTCCCAAATGACAGTCCAGCCTTTGTAAAGGACGCTTTCCGAAGCAGGCGTCTTCTCTGCCTCCTCGGCGTCTCTGCGTTTCGTTTTCTTTTCTTCTCTGTGTCCTTTGTGTTCTCTGCGATCTCTGTGTTAGTTCTCTTCTTATGAAAGCCATGATCCTCGCCGCCGGCCTCGGCACGCGCCTGCGTCCGCTCACCGACGCGCGCCCCAAAGCCCTCGTCGAAATCAATGGCCGCACGCTCCTCGAAATCACGCTTACGCGGCTCCGCTCTTTCGGCGTCAACGAAGTCATCATTAACGTGCATCACTTTGCCGACTTGGTCGTCGACTACCTGAAATCCCACAACAATTTCGACATGCGCATCGAAATCTCCCGCGAAGAGGATCTCTTGCTTGACACCGGCGGCGGCCTCAAAAAAGCCTCGTGGTTCTTCCAGGAGAATGCTCGCCGCTCGTTACCCGCCACTCGCCACTCTCCTCCTGAGCCTTTCCTCCTCCATAACGTTGACGTCATCAGCACCATCGACCTTTCCCGCATGCTTCAATTCCACAAAGAGCACGGTGCCCTCGCCACCCTCGCCGTCCAATCTCGCGAATCCTCGCGCCTCCTCCTCTTCAATGACCAACTCGAACTTGTCGGTCGAGCCAGTGGCACAGGCATTCCTGCCTGTACGCCTTCTGCGGCCCACTCGTCACTAGCACTGGCCTTTTCCGGCATTCATATCATCTCCCCCCGCCTTTTTCCCCTGCTCACCGAAGACAGCGTCTTCTCCATCATCGACGCCTACCTGCGCCTCGCCGCCCAGGGCGAAAAAATCCTAGCCCTACGCGCCGACGAATACTACTGGCGCGACCTCGGCCGCCCCTCCGACCTCTCTCAAGCCGCGCTCGACCTCCAACAAGGAATGATTTAGCTCAGGCTTCGGCCCTCCTAGCCATTTTTTTAACCTTGATTTCGGCTCATTTGTTCTATAGTGTAGGACTAATGGGAAGTCGAGACTATCTCGGCGAATTCGAACACCTCATCCTCCTCGCGGTTCTGCGTCTGGATGACCAAGCCTATGGCGTTACCGTGCGGCGCGAGATTGAGGCGCGCACAAAACGGGAAGTGTCAATCGGAGCCGCCTACGCCACGCTCGATCGTCTGGAAGCTAAAGGCTACGTGCAGTCCCGCGAGGGAGATCCCACCCCTGAACGCGGCGGCCGTTCAAAGCGCTTTTTTCGTGTCACCGCTCAAGGTGTGAGAGCCGTGAATCGGACCCACGATGCTCTCCGGAGCCTAACGGAGGGCCTGGATTTTCTCGGAAGCCGCTCATGACAAATCCGCCGACTTCGCCTTGCCCGCCACGCATCGCCACCTGGCTTGTCCAACTCTTTGCTCCCGCCGATAGGGCGGAGTCCATCCTCGGCGACCTCCACGAAGAATTCTCGGAGATCGCCTCGAAATCAAGAATCTTCTCGGCACGGCGCTGGTATCGACGCCAGGTTGTGAAAACCATCTTTCATCTCGCAGGTGCCGCTTTCCGCAACACGCCATGGTCGCTCGTTGGGATCGTTCTCCTGGGTTTCCTGCTACGTCGGTTCGGTTTTGAACTTCCTGAACGTGTGATTGTCGCGATTCTTCGCATGCAGCGACCCCACTCCAACCTCCATTATGGCCGCTATGTTTGGTTGGTGACTTACGGCATTCCCATCGTTCATGTCCTTATGGCGCTGTTAGTTGGATGCGTAGTTGCATTGGCTGCAAAGGGCAGAGAAATGGTCGCCACGATGTCGCTAGCTTTGGTGCTTTGCGCGTTGATTGGTGCGGCTTTGGTGCACGTAGCCAGACACGGGCCGCTACATGTTGGCTGGATGCTGTGGTCATTCGTTGATCCGTTCGCGACCATTCTGGGGGGAGTAATCGTTCGCGAAATCCGATCGGTCTTAGAACGCCGATTCTCGCGTGCTTGACCGAGTTCGGACCAATGAGAGTAGGAGGTTCTTGCATATGCTACGTCACATCGCTGCATTCGCCGTCTTGCTGGCCGCGCCCTTGGCTGAAACCACAAATGCTCCCGCGGATCTAACGCCCGCTGACTCCCGAAAGCCGCTTCCAGAAGTCGCTCTCACCGACGACAAGGGCACGCCCGTCCTTCTCTCCGCCTACAAGGGCCGCGTGGTTTTGCTCGATTTCTGGGCCACTTGGTGTACGGGCTGCAAAAAAGAAATCCCCTGGTTTGTGAGATTTCAGAGGAAATACAAGAGGTCTGGCCTGACCGTTGTCGGTGCTTCCCTAGACGGTGACGGCTGGAAATCCGTCAAGCCCTACCTGCGCGAGCATAAAATCAACTACCGCATCGCTATTGGAACCTTCGAATCCGCGAAGCCATTCGGCGCCGACAAAGGGATGCCCGTAAGCGTGCTCATCGACCGCCACGGCAAGATCGCCGACGTACATCCCGGCATGGTCGACAAAGTCGCCTTCGAGCGCGAAATCCAAACCCTTCTTAAGGAACCGGCGGCAAACTCTGCTCGTTGACAACGGACAGCTACAACCAAACACTGCCTCTAATGCGCTGCGGCGGTGGCGAATCCTAGGGCTTGCATCACGGCGTCGTGCAAATCGCGCCGGACTTGTTGAATCTTCTGATTCTCGCGTGTCGGGTGCACGCGATTCGTCAGGAAAACCACAAACAGTTGCCGGTCGGGGTCGATCCAAATCGAAGTTCCGGTGAACCCCGTGTGGCCGAAGCTATGCTCCGAAAAATAGTGTCCGCTCAAACCGCCTGGCGTCGGCACGGCCCAGCCGAGCGTGCGTGTTCCGCCGGAGAGCTGCTGCGGCGTGGTGAACTGCGCCACCGTCGCGCGCCGCAGGATTCTTTGGTGCGCGTACGCGCCGCCGTTCAGCAGCATCTGGCAAAATGCCGCCAATTCCGGCGCAGTGCTAAACACTCCCGCGTGCCCGGACACGCCGCCGATGGCGTAGGCGTTTTCGTCGTGTACTTCGCCCTGGATCAGCCGGTGACGGTATTGGTTATCAATTTCCGTCGGCGCAATCGTCGACCAGAGTTTCTTTGGCGGCTTGTACATCGAGTCCTTCATCTCAAGCGGCGAAAAAATAAAACTGTTCGCCAAATCGTCGAGCTTTCGCCCCGTCAACCGCTCGATGATTTCCGCCATCAGAATAATTCCCAGGTCGGAATAGACTTCCTTCGTTCCTGGTTCGTATTCGAGCGGTTCGGCAAAGATCTTCGTCAGCGTGTCCTGCTTGCTCTTCGACGTGCGCCAGTATTCCTTGAACGGCGGCAAGCCGGAAGTGTGCGTTAGCAGATGGCGCACGGTCACGCGATGCCGCCATTCCGGCTGCGGCCCGCTCGCCCATTCGGGCAGATAACGCTCGACTTTCGCATCCAAGTCCAGCGGCACTGCAAAATCGCCTTCCGCTAATTTCGCAACCAGAGTTGTTGTCGCCACGACCTTTGTCAGCGACGCGATGTCGTACATCGTTGTCGGCTTGACTGCCAGTGACTTCGCGTCATAACTCAACTTGCCGAACGCGTGAATCGCGACCTTTCCTCGAAATCCGACGGCGAGGGTCGCTCCGGGGGTTGCCTTGTCTTTTACCGCGCGCTCGACCAATTCGTACGCGGGCCGCAACCGCGAATCCTCACGCGCATCCATCGGCTGCAGCGTCATCGGATTTGCCGGCACTTCGATCCCAAATCCTGCTTTCAAGTTCACGCCTGGCACCGTCACAGGCAAGTGCCCGCGCACGGGAATTTCTCCAAAGAGTGCACGCGCCACGGAAATTTGTGCGACGTCGCTGATGCCAAACGCCGCGAGCCACGTCTCCGCTTGCGGAAATCTCTCGATTAAATAGGGACTCCCCAGTCCGATCGTAATCACCGGCTTGCCCGTCTTGTAAACTTGCTCGGCGAGCGCGCCCTGTTCTGCGGGGACATCCACATTTCCCTTGCGGTCGCTCACCCGCACAAAGAACGCAACAACTGCGACGTCGTAAGAATCCGGAGACGGCAGCCTCAAGATGCTCGCATTCACAAATCGCGTGTCCGCGCGAAGCGTGGTGACGGAATCAACGCGGGAGCGCAATTCGCGTTCGAGGTCCTCTCCCGGATATGGCTCCGGATCCGAGTAAAACGCCAGCAGCAGCGCCCGCGAAGGTTTCGTCCCATCGAGCGGCAAGCGATGTGGAGTGTCGCGAAGCAACGTCACGCCCCGATCCGAAATGTCCTGCGCCTCTTTCTGCCAAGCGGCGCTGCCGAATTTGTGGTTCAGCGCGTTCACATCCACCAGGCGGCTCGTATTCAATCCCAGGTGCGCCTTTGCTTGCAGAATCCTCCGCACGGATTCATCCAGCCGTTCCTTCGAAATCCGCGCGGACTTCACTGCGCCTTGCAGCGCTTCAAACGCCGCATCCGGCACCGGCGGCATCAGCAAACAATCGACTCCGGCGGCTACTGCACGCACCGCCGCTTCTCCTGGCGCGTAACGCACGGTGATGCCGCCCATGTCCATCGCGTCGGTAATAATCAGCCCCTGGTATCCAAGTTCTTTGCGCAGAAGTCCGTGCAAGATTTTAGGGGACAGCGTCGCGGGCGTATTAGGATCGGGTTCCAACGCGGGAACGGAAAGATGACCGGTCATGATGCTGCCCGCACCCGAGGAGATCGCGGCGCGAAAGGGAACCAGCTCCAGATGTTCTAAGCGGTCGCGATTCGCGTGGATCACCGGCAAGTCAATGTGCGAGTCGGCAGCCGTGTCACCGTGTCCCGGAAAATGCTTTGCGGTGGCCAGCCCTCCGTTGGCCTCGACACCGTTCACGAATGCGGAAACAAACGCCGCGACCTGTTGCGGATTTTCCCCGAATGAGCGCGTGTTGATAATCGGATTCCCAGGGTTGTTGTTGACGTCGGAATCCGGTGCGTAAACCCATTGCACGCCGGTGGCGCGCGCTTCGAGCGCGGTAATTTTCCCCATGGTGTACGCGTCTTTGGGATTGCCTGCGGCCGCCAAGGCCATCGCCGTGGGAAACGAAGTCCCTTCGTCGTAGCGCATGGCCGTGCCGCGTTCGAAGTCCGCCCCGATGAGCAGAGGCAGCTTCGATTTCGACTGAAGCTGATTGGCAAGCACAGAGGTTGGGTACGCCTGGCTCTTAACGACTCCCAGCGGCGAGCCATGCGTGATAACGATGAATCCGCCGACGTGGAGGTCCTGCACATCATGAAGCAGCTGCTTATAAGCGTCGGAGTCGGTAGCCGTGAGACTCCCGTGGTAGGTGGTGAAGAGAAGCTGTCCAATTTTTTCGTCCACGGTCATTTTGCGCAGGGTGGACTCGACCCAGGCGCTCGCGGCCGGCGACAAACTCTTCGAGGCACCTTTGACGCCGGCCGTGGCCTGTGGGGCGGCAGATGTTTTCTCGTTTGAAGCGTTGTTTTGGCTGCGAGCTCTTTGGGCCATAAGGATCAGCAATAAGACGGGAATCACAAACAGAATGCGGACGCGGCGTCCTTCCATCAGTTACAATCCCCCCCACGCAGCCCGCAGTCTGCATTTATACATAGCACACGCACAACGTGGCCTCAACGCAGCCGGGGCGAGCGCGTTCCAGAATATCATTGTATTGTTTTTGCGCAGGAGGAACGACTTGACCGCGACGAAGCGCGCGCTTGCCACACTCGCCCCATTTCCCTTGATCCTCTCAATGCTCTTTGCCAGCGCGCTGCCTGCGCGGCCGTTTCCGAAGCGCTCTGGACACGCGGCTCGCGTGCAAGTGGGCCTCGATGTTCTCGAAGCGGAGAAGTTCACCCCGTTGCGCGGGAAACACGTCGGCCTGATTACCAATCACACGGGAGTAGATGCACAGGGCCGCCGGAACATCGACGTTCTTGCAAAGGCACCGGGTGTGACCCTTGTGGCGCTCTTTAGCCCGGAGCACGGGCTTGCGGGGCGCGCCGATGAGAAAGTCGGCTCGACGAAAGACCCCACGACGAGTCTTCCTGTTTACAGCTTGTACGGTGACACGCGCCGCCCAACCGACGAAATGCTCCAAGGCATAGACGCGCTAGTCTTTGATGTTCAAGATGCCGGCGTGCGCTTCTACACCTACACGGCGACCATGGGCTACTGCATGGAAGAAGCCGCCAAGCGCAAGATTTCTTTTTTCGTTCTGGATCGGCCGAATCCGATGGGCGGTGAAATCGTGGAAGGCCCGATGCTCGATCCCGACAAGACCAGTTTTGTGGCATATTTCCCTCTACCGGTTCGTTATGGACTGACCATAGGTGAGCTTGCACAGTTCTTCAACGCGGAGAATCATATTGGAGCTGACCTCCACGTCATTCCGATGCGGAATTGGCATCGCAATTATTTTTTCGAGAGCACGGGCATCAAATGGATTCCTCCATCGCCGGCCCTTCGCACGACCAAAGGCTCGGTGCTTTATCCGGGGATTGAAATTCTGCAAAGTTCCGGCGTGTCCGTAGGCCGCGGCACGCAGACACCGTTCGAACAGTTTGGCGCGACGTGGATGAACGGCGACGAGGTGGCAGCGGCGCTGAACGCCGGCGATCTTCCTGGGCTGCGGTTTGTGGCGCAATCCTTCATTCCCGTTGGGGGGCCTTATAGCGGGCAGCGTTGCAATGGCGTGTCCATCCGGGTCACCGACCGCTTCGCCGCGCGTACCATGCGCCTGGGACTGGAAATCGCAGAAATCCTGGAGAAGCTCTACCCTAAGGATTTTGATACGGCGAAGCTGGTCGGACTTGTGGGCAATGACGATACTGTCCGTCAGATTAGAGATGGCGTCGCGCCCGAGAAAATCGTTGCCAGCTGGTCGGACTCCCTCAAGGTTTTCGATCAAATACGCCGGAAGTATTTTCTCTACAAGTAATCCGGCCTTCGGAAGCCGTTCTTTCTTACATCGTTTTAGCTGATTGCAGATGACAGGAATTGTGCTAGAGTGGCCGTCCTCATGCGCATCGTTTCACTGCTTCCGTCGGCAACGGAAATTCTTTTTGCCTTGGGCCTGGAACGTGAACTTGTCGGAGTGAGCCACGAATGCGATTTCCCGCCGCAAGCCCGCGCGAAGCCGGTGGTCATTCATTCCCGCCTGCCGCACGGAGCCCCTCCCGCAGAGATCGATCGACTAGTTCGCGAATATGTGTCCCGCGGCGAGAGTCTGTACGCCGTGGACGCGCAGAAGCTCGAAGAACTTCATCCGGATCTGATCATCACCCAGGATTTGTGTCATGTATGCGCCGCGTCGCCGGATGATCTTGCGACGGTGCTCTCGCGATTTGACCGGCGCCCGGAAGTGCTTTGCTTGAACCCACAGGATTTGGGCGATGTGTGGCGGGATGTTCTCCTGGTTGGGGAAGCAACTTGCCGCGGCACACAAGCGGAGCAACTTGTGGATGAAATTGGTCAGCGGCTGGGAGCTTTGGACCAGCAGTTGGATGCTTCGGCGCGGCGGCCGCGCGTGGCATTTCTGGAATGGCTGGAACCGATTTATGTTGGAGGCCACTGGGTTCCAGAGATGATTCGCTGCGCTGGCGGGGAAGATGCGCTTGGCAGTGTGGGCAAGGCGTCGTTTCGGGTTCCTTTGCAGGAAGTTGTCGAAGCCGAATCGGCCATTTTGCTGATAGCGCCCTGCGGGTATACGGCAAAGCAGGCACGCAGCGAGTATGAGTCGCTTGAACTGCCCGATCAGTGGAACGCTATTCCCGCCGTGCGAAATAACCAAGTTTACGCGCTCGAAGCGAACAGCTATTTTTCGCGGCCTGGGCCGCGCCTCGTAACGGGCATGGAGATCCTCGCAAAAATCATTCAGCCGTCGGTCGTCGTTTCGCGCGAAGCCGATTCGGCCATTCTCCGAATTCTATCTGACAGAACTGCGACCCGTGCGGCTTCTGGCTAGTTGCTTGCTCTCTTCGGATTCTCGAATGCATCCCCCAGGCTAAGATCCTTCGGGCCGACCACGTCGGCCCTCAGGATGACAATGTATGTAGAGGGCCCCGGCCTAGAAGAAGCCTTCACCGCTGTCTAGCCGAGCCCAGGGCAGGGCACAGCATTCTCTCGCTCCGCTCGGAATAGAGCCGAGCCACTGCAAAGCACTGCTTTCCTCTCGAAACACGCCTGACCGTCCGGTCAGTTGACAAACTCCGGCTTATATATAAGAATCCTATATGTAAGGGGGAAAGCTATGATTGCTGCGGGGATCAAGCGAGGCACGGCGGAACTGGCGGTGCTCAGCGTTTTGCAGGACGGGCCGCTGCACGGCTATGAGCTGGGGCGGCGCATCGAGCAGCAAACCAACGGAGCGCTGCGGTTCACGCTGGCGGCGCTGTATCCCATGCTCTACCGGATGGAGCAGGAGCGTTGGATTCGCGGGAGCTGGGGAACGAGCGCGAGCGGCCGCAAGCGCCGCTGCTACCGGCTGACTCCGGCGGGGAAAAAGAAGCTGACGCCGTTGCAACGCGAATGGGCAGAACTCTTTGGCGCTCTGCAACGGCTCACGAAGGTGGAGCATGCCTGATTGGCTAGAACTCGTCCGTAAGCGGCTCGCGGGGCTGGAACTCGATGTCACCGAGAAGGAAGAGGTGCACGCCGAGCTGGCAGCGCACCTGGAAGAGTCTTACAAAATGTTCTGCAAGAAAGGACTGCCCGAAAAAGAAGCGGTTGATCGAACAATCGAGCAGGTTCCCGATTGGCGGGATCTACAGGGCAAAATCCTTATAGCAAGGGGAGGCGTTATGCGGAAGCGCACGCGACAGTTGTGGATTCCCGGGTTCCTCACGTTAATACTCTCCACGCTCTTTCTTATGACGCTTCAAGAGGTTTTTGGGGTCCGGCCTCGAATCGTCGGAAGCGGCGCGGGAGCCGTTCTCTTTTATGTGCCCTGGCTCGCAGTTCTTCCCTTTATCGGGGCGTTGGGAGCATACCTTTCGTCGCGAGCCAGCGGTTCACGGAGTACGATGATGCTTGCCAGCGTTTTTCCTGCGCTCTCACTTGCTGTAGCGTTTCTCCTGATGTTCCCGATCGGCATGATCAGCGAACAGGTCCATAGGAACGATCTCTCTTTCGGCGTCGTGGCAGCCACGCTCCTAAGCAACTGGATTGGATGGATTGTGGTTCCCGGAGCCGAGCTTCTCGCGGGCGGGCTGCTAGTACAACTTTTCTTCGGCCGCGCGTTTTCGTCCCGAAACACAACCATCAGCAGCGAGACGACGCATGCCTGATTGGCTAAAGCTCGTTCGTAGGCGGCTGTCCGGCCTGGCGCTCGAAGCCGCCGAGAAAGACGAAGTTCATTCGGAACTCGCGGGACACTTACAAGAATCCTACGAGTCTCTGCGGACACAAGGCGTGCACGAGCAAGCAGCATTGAACAAGACCTTGGGGCAGGTAGCCGATTGGGACGAATTGCAACAACAGATTCAGACTGCGCGACAAAAGGAGAACACGATGACGCCTCGTACTGGTCGTTTGTTGCTTCCCAGCCTGGTGACGTTGCTTGTGGCGATGACAATGCTCCCAATTCTGGAGCGGCTCGGATTGAATCCCAACTTCGTCTTTTTGAGGGCGGCTCACGGGCGGGAGCATGTGTTCCCGGTCTATACAGCCTGGCTCATGCTGCTGCCGTTTGTCGGCGCGCTGGGCGCTTACCTTTCCAACCGCGCCGGCGGAACGCGCTCCGCGATTGTCTTTTCTGGCATTTTCCCGGCTTTGGCGTTTTTTGGCATACTGCTTCTCGTTATGCCGTACGTGGAAATACTTGAGCGCGGGCTCGAGTCAAATGCGCGCTCTGTGTTTCATTCGTTGACGAGCGAACCCTTTGGGCGTCTCGGCGTGATCGCTGGCTGGGTTCTCGTCCCAGGCGCCTGCTTGTTGACCGGTGTGCAAGCGTACCTTCTGATTTCGCGACGGTTAGCTCAGCGCGGCGCTGCCACTCACTGACCTTGGGCGATTCCAGTGGCGATAGAACGGAAGCCCGGCAAGGATCAGCAGCAGACCAATGGATGAGCGGAGGGGCCGCTGGATGAACAGATTCACCGTTAGGGCGAAAGCGCCAATCACAAAAATCGCAGGCACAAAGGGATATCCCCAGGCACGATAGGGCCGCGCTAGATCGGGTTCCTTGCGGCGCGAGCCGTAGACCGAAGCGACGGACAAACCGTAGAAAATCCACTGCGCGAAGATGAAGAGCGAGAACAAATCCTCAAACTGGCCGGTCAAGACCATCAGGCAGGAAATCACCGCTTGAAAAGCGATCGCGCCTGCGGGCGTGCGATAACGCGAGTGGATGCCGTTGGCTACTTGAAAAAACAAGCCGTCTCTCGCCATGGCAAACGGAACACGGGAACCAGTGAGAACCGAGGAATTGAGCGTGGTGAACGCGGACAAGACCATGACCGCGGTGATCCATGCCGCAGCTCGCGCTCCTGCGAAGACCCGCACGGTTTCCGAGGCGACGTTTTGCGCAGCGGCTACAGCCTCCATAGGTAGCACGCGAAAATACACGGCGTTGGCGAGCAAGTAGATCACGCCAACGGTCATTGTGCCTCCGACGAGCGCGCGCGGAATATTCTTTTGTGGCTCGATAATCTCGGACCCGGCGAACGTTAAGTCCATCCAACCGTCATAGGCCCACAGTGCGCCAACCATCGCGGTCAAAAATCCAGTAAGCAGTGTGACATTGAAAGACGGCGGGAAAAGAGGATGCTCGCTAGCCGGCCTTTTTCCTGCAAAGACGAATCCCAGAATCACGACCGCGAGGATAGCTCCGATCTTGAGGGCGGTGAGCACGACTTGCAGCCGCCCAGCCAGGCGGACGCCAAGATAATTGATAAAACTCATGAACGCGATAGCGGCGGCGGCTACGGGTTGCGCCCAGGTGAAGGCGAACTCCGAGCTATGCCCAGTGAATGGAACGGTGAGATGCAAAGTGAAGATGGGCGTGCGCATGGCAGGAAAGAAAAAGCCGAGGAAAATGAGAAAGCCCGCAGCAATTGTGGCGATGGACGCAGGCTTGCCAACCAAGTTATTCATCCAGCCGAAGAGAAATCCCCACACCGGCCCTATACCACGCCTGAGATAAACGTAGGCGCCGCCGGCCTCGGGCATAGCCGCTCCAAGTTCGGCGATGGTAAGCGCGCCGAAGAGAGAGAGAATGCCACCAACAATCCAAACGAGGAAGACGATTCCGACGGAGCCGGTGGCGCGCGTCATCGCGCTGGGCACGAGAAAAACTCCAGTGCCGATGATATGACCTACGACCATGGCCATCGTGGCCCACGCGCCCAACCCTTGGACCAGCTCCAGCTTTTTTTCGCCCATGTTCCTCCACTCTAACGCGTAACGACTTCCGTAAAGCCCTCTTTCATTCGCATACAAGAGGTAAAGATAATGCAGAGACGCAGAGTACGCAGAGAAAGCCCATTGAGGCTTACCATGGACCCTCCTTGTGTCCGATGCGGCTCACGAGCGATCCAACGAGAAACGTGACGACCGCGCCAATGAGGAAATACCACGTAAACGCTACTTTGGTGAACTGAAATACGCTCAAGACCGTGGCAAGGCCGGCAAACATTCCCACCAGGGCGCCAAGGGCATTGGTCCCGCTATCGAACGTTCCCAGAAGAAACAGACCCAGCATACTGCCGAGGGGGAACGAGACAACGGTGAGTCCTGCTTCGAGCAGAGGCCCCCATTTCACTAGTCCAAAGCCCATTAGCACGAGGCCCCACAGCAGCGTCATTGCGCGCGACACTCGCAACAACGTGCGAGCGTCGGTGGTTTTCCCGCGGAGCGTCGCGAAGTCGAGCACGCTCGAGGCGGCAAGCGAGTTGAGCGAGCCACTGGCGTTGGACATAGCCACAGCCACGATGGACGCGAGCAGAAGGCCCGCGAGGCCAACAGGCATTTCGCGCACGAGGAACAGCGGAAGGATACGGTCGGTTCTGTCTCCTGCAGCAAGAAGCGGAGAGTGTTGCGCGAAGACAAAAAGCAGCACGCCAATCAGCAAAAAAACGGTGAATTGAACCAGAACGATTCCGCCACTGGTAAGCAGGGCGCGACTGCTATCGCGCTGAGTTTTTGCCGCGAGCAGACGCTGGACGATGGTTTGGTCGGTGCCGTGCGTCGCCATGGTGAGAAACGAGCCGCCGATCACTCCCGACCAAAAAGTGTATTTCGTCGCGAGATTCCAGGAGAAATCGAGGAACTGGAGTTTACGGCCTGCTGCTGCAGCGACTTGCGTGACTTCGCTCCAACCGCCGGGAATGCGGTGAAGAAGCAGGGCAAGTGTAATCCCGCTGCCGGTCAAGTAGACGAGCAGCTGCGCGACGTCGGTCCAGATCACCGCTTTCATGCCGCCCTCGAAGGTGTAGAGTACGGTCAGCGAGATGACGATGAATACTGCGAGGCGCTCCGAAGTTCCAAGCACCACGCTTACGACGAGAGCAATTGCGGAAACGCGCACGCCTTCGGCAATAGCGCGTGTGATGAGAAACGTGCTGGCGGCCACGGCGCGCATTTTTTCACCGAAGCGTTTTTCGATGACTTCATACGCAGTAAAAAATTCTCCGCGAAAATAGCCGGGCAGCAGCAACAAGACAATCAGGGCGCGTCCAATAAGATAACCAAAGACCAGTTGAATGAAGGTGAGGTTCCCCGCGTAAGAAATTGCAGGCGTGCCAATGATAGTGAGGGTGGAAGTTTCCGTCGCGACGATGGAAAAGGCCAGCGCCCACCAAGGCGCTGTGCGTCCGCCGAGGAAATATTCGCGGCTGGCAGCCTGCTTGTCCGGAGCGCCGGCCTGCTGCAGGCGCCGGAAGCGCATGCCGAGAGCCGTGACGCCAAGTAGATAGGCGGTGACAATCGTCAGGTCGAGCGGATGGATGCGCATCGCGCAGAGATTATAGGTAGGTCTGACGAATTCTTCGCGTTTTTTTCTCGAAGCTGTTTCGGGTCGCCTGGTTACTTCAACACGGCAAAAAGACTGCTGTAGGAGTCAGTCCAAAGTTTCACTCGAGCGAGGGACGTTGCGGGCTCTCCCGCTTCCTCAATGTCGGGGAATTGTTGGAGAACACCGGCGTTAGCGAGCAAGACCCACCGCGCCAGGAAGATTTCGTTCTCTCGGTCGCTCGGGCTTTCGATGAGCACCGCATCTTTGCCGAGTTTCTCCGCAGCCGCGGCCACCACAGGTTCCAGATAAAGATGCCGGTTGGAAATGTGCACGGCCAGAACTCCGTCAGGCTTGAGATGGCGGAAATACAGTTCGAATGCCTCGAGAGTCAAAAGATGAACGGGAATGGAATCGCTGGAGAAAGCATCCACTGCAAGGAGGTCGAGGTTTTGCGGCGGCTGGCGTTCCAGAGTCAGGCGCGCGTCACCCAACTCGAAGGAAATGCGTGCTTTTGAGTCGCGTAGAAAGGTGAATTCCTGCCGCGCGATTCGCACGACCAGCGGATTGATTTCGTAGAACGTGAATTGATCGCCATTGTGCCCATACGCCGCAATCGTGCCTGTGCCGAGGCCAATCACACCGACGCGCCGCGGACTGCGCGAAGCGAAAGCCGTGAATGCAACTCCAATTCCAGAGTCTGGGCCGTAGTACGAAGCAGGCTGGTCGCGCCGCGCCGCTCCCAGAAATTGGAGACCGTGAGTGATGGTTCCGTTCATGAGCCGCCGGAATCGCAAATCGTCTTTGGGGGCCGCTTGCTGGTCGCCCTTCAGCAGGACCACGTTTGGGGCGGATTCATCGCTGACGCGCAACACTCCATAGAAATTGCGAGCCATTCGATTCGAAGAGGCGGATTCATCGCGGGCCAGCAAAAACAGAGCCACAATGATCGTGATCGCCAAGCCGTAAAGGACGCAAAGCGCGAGCCGCCAGTGCGGTTGCCGAAAGGGGCTTGCGGGATCTCTGCGATGAACAAGCACAGCGAGCAGGACGCACGCTCCCAGGGACACATGCAGTTCGTAGAATCCGGAGAAAATTTGCGGTGCAAGAAGCGCGACAAACGCGGCTCCCACTACGCTGCCGAGTGAACTCCAAAAATAAAACGACGTGAGATGCGAGGGATCTGGCTTTAGCGTTGCCAGCTCCCCGTGGCAGAACATGCAGCACAAAAACAAGCCGGTGCAGAAGACCGAAATCAGAATCCACAGAGGAAGCGACGTGAGAGAGGGAGACAGGGCATATGCCATGCAGCCCAAAGCCACGCCCAGCAACCGCAGAAAAAACATCCGATGATACCGGCGGCTTCCAAAGCACAACATGAAACTCAGCATGTACAGGCTCAGAGGAATGATCCAGAGGAATGGAACGGCCGCGATGTTTTGCGTGATGTGATTGGTAACGGCCAGCAGCAGCGCGGAACTGCACGCTGGAAGCGCAATCCATAGCGCTCGCGTATTCCAGCGGGGCAGCGGGGCGATGGCTTCTTGAGTAGGGGTCCTAGCTCCGTCTCGCTGCGTAATTGCAATCATTCCGCAAGCGACTGCGAACACTGCGTAGGCAAACGACCAGCCCCAACCTTGCCGCAAAATCGACAGCCGTGGCTCGATCAGGACTGGATAAGTCAGCAGGCCCAGGAGCGAGCCGGCGTTCGAAAGCGCATAAAAGCGATAGACGCCTGTGTCTTTTCTCGCACTTGCCAGCCAGGCTTGCAATAGAGGGCTGGTCGCGGTAAGCACAAAGAAAGGCAATCCCACAGCGAGCACCAGCACCTCTAAAATGTGCAGCGCAGGGTGTTCGGGGCCAGCCGGCTTCCAGGAATCTCTCGGCAGAATCGGCAACACCAGAAGGCTTGTGGCCAGAACCGCAATATGAATCCATCCTTGCGTGCGCTGACGAAAACGCCTCGTAAGTAAGTGCGCATAGAGATAGCCAAGCAGAAGTACCACTTGAAAAAACAGCAGGCACACCGTCCATACCGCCGCGACTCCGCCGAACCAGGGAAGAATGATTTTCCCAATCAGTGGTTCAACCTGAAAGAGCAGAAGCGCGCTCAGGAAAATCGTCGCCGCGCTTAAGAGGTTCGCTTGAGGGTTCCGCATGTTTTCCCTGAGCCTAGGCTAAGGGACGCGAGAGATTATACGAAGCGCGGGGCTTCACTCCAGCTTTTCTTTCTGTGGGTCGGATGGCGCAATCCTGCGAAGCCGCGCCGAGCAATCTGGCTCATTCGTAGCGCAATGCTACGATCGGATCCACGCGCGTTGCTCGCCGAGCGGGAACGTAGCAGGCGCAAAGCGCGACTGCGGACAGCAAAACGGCGACTCCAACAAACGTGAGAGGATCGGTTGCGCCAACACCGTAAATCATTTTGGTGATAAGCCTCGTCAATCCGAATGCGGCGATGAGGCCGATAGCCACTCCGATCAACGTCATTCTCATACCTTGTCCCAGAACCATGCGCAGAACATCCTCGTTTGATGCGCCCAGCGCCACGCGCACTCCGATTTCGTGCGTGCGCTGGCCGGTCAAGTAAGAAATCACTCCATAAATCCCGATGGCGGAGAGCGCGAGCGCGAGCGCGGAAAACACGCTCAAGAGAAGCATGGTCAGCCGCTGCGTGGAAATGGAGTGCGCCACGATCTCCTCCATCGGACGCACATCGTAGACGACCGCGCTCGGGTCCACTTTTTCTGCAGACTGGCGAATAGACGTTGCAAGGCCGACGGGCGATCCAGCGGTGCGGGCAACATATTGCCCGCCGTTAGCAAGCAGCGGCCAGAACTTGTCCGGGATCTGCCAGACGGGAAGATAGAGCTGGGTTTCCAGGCCTTCGTGCTCACGAGCACCCAGCCCCCAGTGCTGGACATGCCCGACTACGCCCACGATTTCCGGCTGCATCTCGAGCAGTCCGAGGTTGATCCTTTTCCCAATAGGGTCTTCGTTTGGGAAAAACTTGCGCGCAAGGCTCGCGTCAATAAGTGCCACGGTGGGCGAATGCTCATTGTCCCGCTCAGTAAAAGATCGTCCCCGTATCACTGGGATCCGCATCGCGCGGTGATAATCCGCATTCACCAAATAAAACAGGGCGAATGTCATGTCATTTTCGTGCTGGGGCTTTGGCTGATCTTCGCGCCAGAATGGTACTTCGGAGTCTCCACTCATGGGCAATGAGCCGCCCAGCAGAGAAACTCCCTCGACTCCAGGAATGCTCTCCAGTTCGACCAACGTCGCGCGGTATTTGGCGCGCAGCTGGTCTGCGGTTACAGTTGGACTTGCAGTGGAAGAGATCTGAAACGTAAGAACATTGCGCGCATCGAAACCGGGATTGACATTCCAAAGCGCCATGAGGGTGCGAATCATGAGGCCAGCGCCGATGAGCAACACCACGGCCATGGCCATCTCGAAAGCGACGAAAACGCTCTGCGTGCGGTGACGCGCGCCACTTGCGCCTCTCCCGCCTTCCTTTAATGTGTCATGCATGTCAGGCCGCATGGTTTTGATCCCAGGAACAAGTCCGAAGGCGATTCCGGTCAAGAGGGAAATGCCAAACGTGTAAAAGAGCACGTGCCCGTCGAGAGAGATTTCTTCCACACGCGGAAGCGTTCCTGGCAGCGCTGCAAGGATCACCTTCGTGCCTAGAATGGCGAGACCAAATCCGATGCAGCCGCCCGCGATGCCAAGCAACACGCTCTCTGTCAGCAACTGCCGAACCACGCGGAACGGACCGGCTCCCAGCGCGGAGCGAATGGCGAATTCCCGAGCGCGGCCGGTAGAGCGCGCGAGAAGCAAATTGGCAACGTTGGCGCAGGCAATGAGCAGGACGAAGCTCACGGCGCCGAGCAGAACCAGAAGGATTCCTCGAACGTCTCCGACCACGTCCGTCTTGAGCGGCACAAGAGCGACGCCGGCGCCCTTGTCGGCTTCCGGATAGGCGGCCGCAAGATTCTCAGCAACACGATCCATATCCGCCCGCGCCTGTTCGATGTTAACCCCGGGTTTGAGCCGCGCGATGGCGTTCGTGCCCATGCTGATTCGGCGGTCGCGAAACGTTGGATCGTTCCACTGGCCGATGGGAACAAAGACGTCGGTGGGACTAAACCCTGTAATTCGTCCTGAGGCAACACCTACGACCGTATACACTTTGCCGTTCAGCGTGACGCTCCGTCCCAGGACCTCGGGCGATGATCCGAATTTGCGCTTCCAGATTCCGTCGCCGAGGATGGCGACAGGACCAGCGCCAACTTCATCTTCCTCATGACGGAAATTGCGGCCGAGCAGCGGCTTCGAGCCCAATGCAGGAAGAAATTCCGCTGAAATCATGTGCGCGTGCAACCGTTCCGGCTCTCCCACGCCGGTCATATTGAAATCATCGGCGCGAGCAGCACCCAAATAGGCAAAGGAATGGTTGTCTTTTTGCCAGTCGAGGAAGTTTGGATAGGTAACGGAGGCTTCCTGGAACGTTCCCGTTCTGGAGTAGACGGCCACAAGTTCGTTGGGGTTCGGAAACGGCAGCGGATTCAAGAGCACGCCATTTACCACCGAAAACAAGGCGCTGTTCGCCCCAATGCCCAGCGCCAGAGTCAACACCGCAACCGCGCTGAATCCCGGGTTCTTCCAAAACACGCGAAGCCCATAGCGCACGTCCTGCCAGAAGCTGTTCATGGTTCATCCCCTAAGGTTAGACAGACCTTTTGCAACGGGGCCGTCATGGGAAGCTACGCAGGCTCTGCAGGATTTGTTCCCGTAAAGGAGTCAGATCGCCATTTCACGTTCGTTTGCGCGCTTACTCATACCGTAGCGCGACGATAGGGTCGACCCGCATCGCCCGCCGCGCGGGGATGTAAGTTGCCAGCATTGTGACCACGCCAATGGCTATCGGTATGATGAGGTAGAGAACCGGCTCTTGAACATGCAGGTCGTAGAATATGGCCTCAAACAGTTTCGGCAAGGGAAGCGCCAATAAGACTCCCACCGCCGCTCCGATCGCGGTCATTCTCAAGCCTTGCCACAAAACGAGCCCCAGCACATCTGATTTTCCTGCTCCAAGAGCCATGCGGATGCCGATTTCATGCGTTCGCTGGCCGACGGAATAAGCCACCAGCCCGTAGATCCCGATGGCCGCAAGGAGCAGCGCGAGAAGTGCGAAGCTGGCCATCAAACTCTCGAAAATCGGGTCGCCATTGGCTTGGTGCTCGATTAGCGAAGTCATGCTCATCACGCTGGTCAAGGGAAGTTCAGCGTCCACCTGCGCCACCGCATTGCGCATGGCCGCGGCAAGGTTGTTCGGATCGGAACTCGCCCGAATCAATAGAGAAAAAGAAGATATCGGCCGCTGAAGTATCGCTTCGTAAACTTGCGGCTCCTCGCGAGTGGATTCCGAATGCGATTTCGTATCGCCGACGACACCGACGATCTCGCTCCATTCCAGGGCCGCGCCGCTTACATCGAGGCGGATCTGTTTCCCGAGCGGCTCCCAGCCCAGCAAATGGCGGCGCACAAATTCCTGGTTCACCAGCACCACGCGCGGCGCGCTGGCATCGTCTCTCTCTGTGAACACTCTGCCGCGCAACAGCGGGATGCCCACCGCTCGAAAGAATTCCGGAGCAATCACGAAATCGAGGGCGTTGGGCCGCTGGTTCGCGGGCAATTCGGACTGGCCTTTGAGCAAAAACGTAACCTTCCCAGGACCTGTGGCTGGCAGGTCCGATGTGACAGCGACGGCCTCGGCGCTCGGAACTTGTTGAAGTCGCAACAACACACTCCGGACGAACGCCGCCTGCTGGGAAGCATCCTTGTACTGCGTGCTATCGAGGGTCACACCCGCGGTTAGAAGATGGTCTGGCCGGAAACCCATGTTTTGATGATGTATCACCGAAAGTCCGCGGATTAGCAGCCCGCATCCGACCAAAAGAAACATCGCCAGGGCAATTTCGCCGGTGACCATCACGGTTCGCAAGCGGCTATGCGAACGGCCCGCGGTCGCGGCGCGGCTCTCATCCTTGAGGATCGTGTTGATATCGGTGCGCGACGCGTTCAACGCAGGTATCAAACCACACAACACCGCGGAGGCCACGGAGATCGCCAGCGCGAATAACACAACATTCCAATCCAGACTTATGGGTATCGCGCTCACGTATTCGTTAAAGCTCATGTTGGCCCGGACAAAGTTGATTCCCCAATAGGACAGCAGAAGGCCCGCACCGCCGCCAAGAAGCGCAATCACTAGCCCTTCGGTTAACAATTGCCGCACAATCCGCAAGCGCCCTGCTCCGAGGGAAATCCGAATCGCCAACTCTTTCCGGCGTCCTGCGGCCCGCGCAAGGAGCAGGCCCGCTACATTGGCGCAAGCAATCAGCAGAACAAAACCCACCGTGGTCATCATTACGGCGATCCCGGCGCGAATCCCAAAATTCTGAATCAGGTAGTTGGGCAGGGTGCGCACTCCAACGCCCCATCCTTTTTCGATCGCCGGGAAGCCTTGTTCGGAGCGGCGGCCCAACGTGACCATCTCCGCGCGCGCTTGCTCTACCGTAACGCCAGGTTTCAGTCGCGCATATAAATCGAGGGAGCGGTTTTTGCGTGCGGCCTCGGTTTGATCCGCCGCGGTTAGCACGAGCGGCGTCCACAATTGCGGGACAAAGCCCATCATCCGGAAATTCGCGGGCATCACGCCGATCACCGAGTAGTTTTCCCGATTGAGCCGAATAGTGCCACCGATGAGCGAAGGATCGGAACCGAAGCGTCGCTCCCAGAGTTCATGGCTTAAGATGGCGACGTGTTCGTGCTCAGGCTGGTCTTCCCCCTCCGCGAAGGTCCGCCCAAATTGCGTAGAGACACCGAGCACCCTGAAGTAATTGGGCGTCACTGCTGAAGCGCGCAGCGCCTCGGGCCTGCCCGTTGACGTAAGCTGCCCGCTTGTTTCCCCACCTTGGGCAGTCAAGCTGACGGTGCGATATTCGTCTGCTGCCGCTACTTCCTCGAACACATGGTTCGCTTCGCGCAACGCGAGGTAATTCGGCGCGGAAACGCCGTTAAGGTCAGATTGGAAGCTCTGCGCGGGGTTGATGCCCGAGACGACCACGACGCGGCTCGGATCCCGCCCCGGTGGACGCCGCAGCAGAAATGCGCTCACCAGGCCGAACATCGTGGCGTTCACAGCGATCCCCAGCGCCAAGGTAAGCACAGCAATAGCGGTGAACCCAGAATTCTTCCGCAGCGTGCGCACCGCATACAGAAAGTCCTGCGTAAGCCCGTCGAAAAGAGAAACTCCGCGCGCTTCTCGGCACTCTTCTTTCGCTCGCTCAACGCCGCCGAACTCGATGCGCGCGCGTCGCAGCGCCTCCGTTCTCGGCACACCGCTACGCACCAAATCTTCCGCGAACCCCTCGATGTGGAAGCGCAGCTCCGCCTCCATCTCGCGTTCCATCCGAGCGCGGCACACCGTCGCGCGCATCCAGGAACGAATTCGGCTCCACATCCTCATGTTTCCTCACTCATGCCTTAGCGCCACCATGGGATCGACTTTCGTGGCGCGCCGCGCTGGTAGAAAACCTGCGAAAAGACCGACGGCAATCAACACCAACGTGGATAGGCCAATGGTGGGCGCATCGTTGGCTTTGACGCCGTACAACAAATCAGAAATCAGGCTGGACGCATAACACGTGGCCGCCAAGGCCGCGGGAATTCCAATGGCGACTCCGGCGATGACGAGAAGTAGAGTGTCGCGCATCACCAGGCTTAGGACATTGGCCCGCTGCGCCCCGAGCGCCATGCGGATGCCAATCTCTGATGTGCGCCGCGCGACGGCGTACGACAAAATGCCGTACAAACCTACGCAAGCGAGAAGTAACGCCACCAGGCCAAAGAACCCGCTCAGCTTCGCAAAGAGGCGCTCTTGAAGAAGTGCGTCATCAATCTGCTGACTCTCTGTTTCGATGCCGGAGAGGGGAACGTTGCGATCAATCGCAGCAACAGCAGCACGCACGGCCGGTACGAGCAATAGCGGCGAGACTGCGGTACGTAGTTCATAACACATAAAGGGAATTGCACTATCCTGCGAGAAGGGCCGATAAACCGTGGCCGGAGCCGCTTCACGCAGCGAACCGTACCTTGCGTCGCGGGCAATGCCAACAATTTCAATACTCGGGGGACCGGAGTCGAGACCGATGTGTTGGCCTATAGGATCGCGGTCGGAAAAGTAAAGTTTCACAAAGGTTTCATTGACCACTGCGACTTTCGGCGCCCGGTCGTTGTCCCGCTCGTCGAAGTCACGCCCGCCAAGCAAAGGAATTTTCATGGTGGCTAAGAAATTCGGCCCAGCGGGCATTATGGCAACATCCATCTGTTCCGGCGGCAGGCTCAGACCTGGCACCTTGAGCCCGTTACTACGCCTGCCATCGTTGAGTGGTTCGTGAAAAGAAGCTGTTGCCGAGGTTACGCCTGGTAACAACGCAACGCGTTGGCGGACGCGGAAGAAAAAATCATTCAGCGCTGCCTCCTTATAACCGCTCTTCGTGGGATTGAGACAAAAGAGCAGCACATTACGGGTGTCGAAACCCGTATCCACATTTTCCAGCTTCACCAGAGTGCGCACGAATAGTCCTGCGCCAAACAGAAGAACGAGCGAGAGGGCTACTTGAGAGACGACGAGCGCCTTGCCTAAGCCAAGGCGGAGCCCAGCGGACTGGGCGGCTTGGGCGCCTTGCTTCAGGCCCGGTGCAAGATCCGTCCGGGCAGCACGCCAGGCGGGAGCCAGGCCGAAGAGGATGCCAGTGATAAGACAAACGCCGGTCGTGAAACCAGCGACGCCCCAGTCTGGACCTGTGCGGAGCGAAATGTTGTTGCCCGTACTGGTGAT
Source organism: Candidatus Acidiferrum sp. (assembly GCA_035280065.1). Taxonomy (GTDB): domain Bacteria; phylum Acidobacteriota; class Terriglobia; order Acidiferrales; family UBA7541; genus Acidiferrum. The sequence goes on along the minus strand of DATEGO010000071.1, from coordinate 102,213 downwards.
GAGCGAAATCAGCAGGCTGGTGCCCCAACCGGCAAATAGGCAGCCCACCGCTCCGCCCACAAACGAAAGAAGGATGCTCTCTGTGAGCAACTGCCGAATCAAACGTCCACGTGACGCGCCCAGCGAAAGGCGCATTCCTATTTCCCTTTGGCGTGAAGCTGCCCGTGCCAGCAGCAGGTTCGCTACATTGGCGCAAGCGATCAACAAGACCAACCCGACCAGGCCCATAAGGACGAAAAGCGCCCGGGAAAACCTATTACGAAGCTCGCCGAATCCTTGACCTGGGCGGCCGAGCTCGATGGACGGGATGACCAGCCGTTGTCCGGGTCGTGAATGAATGCCCTCCGCGGCCGTCGGCTTGAAAATTACGTCCAGCCCCGCTGTTGCTTGCGCGCGCGAGACCCCCGCCCTTAATCGCCCCATAATCTGGACCCACCAGTGATCGGCGGCAGTAAACATCGAGACCCTGGGGTCCAGGTTAGGCTCGACCAAAGGCTGCGTGGAAAGCGGCACCCATACATCGACATTGGAGCCAGCGGTCAAGCCCGAGAAGCTCTGCGGCGTTACGCCGATGATGTTGAAAAGAACGCCGGCAATAATGACCGTCTTGCCTGCGATGTCTGGCTGAGCGCCAAATCGTTGCTTCCAGTAGCCGCCGCTGATGACGCACACCGCCGGCGCGCCAGGGCGGTCATCGCTGTCTGCAAACAGCCGGCCAGCAACAGGCTGAACACCGAGCGTGGAGAAGATTCTGCCAGTGGCCATTTGAGCGTGCGCTAAACTGGGCTCGCCATCGGCCACCACATTCATGTCGTTCCCTAGATCGGCGAAGGCGAAAAGGTCCGATAAGACGTCATTACGGGCGCGGAGCTGCTCGAACGCCGGATAGGAAAAAGAGAAACCGACGTGCTCGCCTCCTTCATTCCAGGAGCTCCCGTCATACCAGAGGCTGGGTCGCACGCGCTCATCAGGAACGGCCCATTGAAGAAGTGCGAGCTCCTGCGGATTCTTCACCGGCAGCATCTTGAACAAGACTGCATCGAGGAGTGTAAAGATAGCAGTGTTAGCGCCGATGCCGAGGGCGAGGGATAGCACAACAACCGTCGTAAATCCTGGAGCCTTCGCAAGCATGCGCAGACCGAAGCGCAAATCTTGGACCATGCTGTCAATGAAGCTGACCCCGCGCGCTTCGCGGCATTCTTCCTTCGCGCGCTCAACTCCGCCAAACTCGATGCTCGCTCGCCGTAGCGCCTCTTCGCGCGGCACACCGCCGCGCACCAAATCCTCAGCAAACGCCTCAACATGGAAGCACAACTCCGCATGCATCTCGTTTTCCGTCCGCGCGCGCCTCATCACCGCGCGCAACCACGACCGAATTCGGCTCCACAACCTCATACTTCCTCAGGCGTGCTTTCCAGAATTCCCGCAATGACGTCCGCCATGCGGTTCCACTTTTCCGCTTCGGTTTGCAGTTTGCGCTTGCCCGCCGCGGTCAGCCGGTAGTATTTCGCCTTGCGCTTGTTTTCCGACTCGCCCCATTCGCTGGTGATCCAGCCCTGATGCTCCAGTCGATACAGCGCTGGATACAGCGAGCCCTGCTGAATCTCCAGCCGGTCTTTTGAAATCTGCTGAATGCGCAGCAAGACTCCGTAACCGTGCAAAGGCCGCAGAGACACGGTCTTGAGAATCAGCATGTCCAGCGTTCCTTGCAGCAGCTCCATTTGCTTTTTGTCCATGAAGGCCACTCCCCTAGATGGCCTAGGAATCTACTCCGCTTCTCCTAGACTGTCAAGGAGAAAAGGAGGAATCCTCCCCGGATTGTAAGATTTCCTGGAATCCTAGACTCGCCCCATCCGTCCAACTCAAGTGAAATCGGCCGGGCCCATCTCATGGTTCAACAGGAATGGTCGGAGGTTGCAACCTGATGTTTCGAAGAACTGTGCTTTTCCTGCATCTTTGGGCGGCGCTCCTGGCCAGCGTTTTCCTACTGCTTCTGGGAGCGACGGGGAGCTTCATCGTCTACGAGAGACAAATCGATGGCGTTTTGAACCGGGCGCTTGTAGCCGTCCGTCCCGCGGCGCGGCCGCTGACCCTCGAGGAATTATTCGCGCCTCTTGAAGAAGCTCACCCCGGATACAAGGTCACGGAAATCGCATTTTCATCTCAACCCGACCGAGCCTACGAAGTGTATTTGGACCCGCGCAACGGCGCAGCTGGCATCGTCATGACCGTCGATCAGTACAGCGGCAGAGAATTGGGTGACGCGCGGACCGCCAGCACGTTCGTCAATTCCGTGCATCAATTTCATACCCACTTGCTGATGGACAAGCACCGCGACGCCGCCAAACTGATCCTTGGTCTTGCCTCGATATTTTTGCTTTTTCTTTCCTGTTCGGGAATCGTTCTTTGGTGGCAGCGAAAACTCTTCCGCATCAACTGGCGTGGTAACGGCAAACGAATCAATTTTGACCTTCACAATGTGCTAGGCGTTGCATCCTCGCTCTTCTTGTTTTGCTTTGCGTTGACGGGCGTCGCATTGACCTGGGAGGGCCCAGTGAGCAATCTAGTAAATCGGCTCACGCACGCTGGTCCTGTGCCGGGAAGGCCGCCAATGGCGTCGCCTGCAAAGGGCGCGATCGCTCTCGGCCCCGATGCCATCGTTGCGGCTGCCCGGGCAGCCCTGCCTGGAGCGGAAATTGCTGATTTGGCCATGGAGCCCGGCAGGCCCGTTGACGCCAGAATGAAATTCCCCGAAGACCGCACGCCGATCGGGCGAAGCCGCGTGTTTCTAGATCCCTATACCGGCCAGGCTCTCAGTGTTTTGAGCACGCGGACAGCTCCGCTGGGATTCAAGATTACCCGGATGTGGATTCGCGAAATTCATACCGGTGACCTTTTCGGATGGCCCACTCAATTGCTTGCTTGCGTCGCGAGCCTCGTGCTTCCCCTCCTGACGATCACCGGCACCTTGATCTGGTGGAACCGCAACCGGAAGCTCATTCCGTCGAATGCGGACGACACTCTATAGTCGAAGCTCACCTGCTGCTTCGCGTGTCGCCTCAAATCGCAAGGCAGACGATGCATTGTTTAGTCCTGGGTTGGAAGGATTTCAGGAATGCAACGCAGGCCAATCGAGTACGTTGCGAATCGAAATGACTATCTCTCTTAGTTGAATCTTCAACGCAACCATCATTTCCCCGGAGTCTTCAATCTCGCCGAGAAATTCGCCCCATTCGTTGGTCCTCAGGGTCACGAAACTCTGACGGAAGTTCCAAAGCGTGACCCTGACGCCTCGGCGGAAAACCGCAGGCAGGCTGGTGTCCAGCAACTGTCCGGTGATTCTCAGGCGGTTGCTGTCCGAACGCAACTCGATGAGCAGATCGAGTTCAAAGGGCTCCGCTCGATAGAGCAGGTGTCTCTGAGGATGCGTCGTTGACCGCGCACCGAGAGTCGGCGTCGCAAAGCCGTCGAACAAAAGTTCAACGCGCAGTTCAGGCTCGCGCCGCCACGGTCTGTTTCTCAATCGAACCGGGCGATCACCTGACGGCGTCCGGGCTGTTAAACGCAATTGCTGGGTTGAGCGCATCGCTCCAATTCCCTAGTGTCCCAAGCCGGCCATTCGTTGCGGGGAAAATGCCGCCAATCCTCCGCAAACCCTCTGCTCGGCATGCTCGAAGCGCTTAACTTGAGACACTCGCGAAATCGCTTCGACTTCAAAAATGGCCCTGGGTCCTGTAGATGAGGTGTTTGACAGCTACTTAACTCCAGAACGCCGCGCTCTGTCAAGATTAGTTTTTGGTGGAAGCGCTTGCTCCCTTGGCATGTTCGCATCGGTTTTTCGCGTATTCTTCTTCTATGAAATATGTTCTCGGGTTTGACGGCGGCGGCACAAAAACCGAATGCGTCCTCATGGACGAAACCGGAGCCGTCCTTGCGCGTTCCCGCTCCGGCGCTTCCAATGCCGTCAATGTTGGAGCAAAAGCCTCGGCCGCCGCGCTTGCAGAGGCAGGCATGGAGGCGCTTCGCTCGATAGCAAAGCCGCCTTCCGATGTCACTTTCGTTCTCGCGGGCATCTCTGGTGCAGGCGAGCCGGCCGTCCAAGCGGAAATTCAAGCCAATCTGAGACCATGCTTTCCCAACGCCACGATCGTCATCACCAGCGACCTGATTCTCTCCCTCGCCTCCACGCTTGAGATTCCAAGCCTCGTCGTGATTGCGGGAACCGGCTCGGCGGTTCTGGGCTGGACGTCTCCGCACCGTACGTCTCGCGCTGGCGGATTCGGCCCCATCATCGGCGACGCGGGAAGCGCTAACGACATCGGTCGCAAAACCGTTGCGCGCTGTTTTCAAAAATTCCTCAACAAGGAAAACTTTGCGTTGACGGACGAAATTCTCCGCATTTTCGACTGCACTTGGTCCCTGTTCGTCGACCTTGCGCGCGAAAAACCCACGATCGTCTTTCCCAAAATATTTCCAATCGTGGCAAAAAAAGCTGAATTCGGCGACTTGTCCGCCCGATCTATCCTGTCAATGGCTGCGGCTAGTCTGGTCGATCAGGTCAAAGAAGTGGTTCAGCAACTTCAATTGCGGGATGCAAGTTTCTTTCTCGCAAGAACGGGTGGAGTCTTTGACGGCAGCCCATTTCTCAAAGAACAATTTGATGGGCTCGTTGGCAGGCTGCATCCGAGAGCCAGGCTTGGCCCGCTCCCGCGGCCAGTTGCCGAATCAGCAGCGTCTATTGCTCGCGGCGCCTTGACGAGTCCGCTGCGAATCCCCGAAAGTTAATTTATGTCACAGTCTGTTCGCCCGGAAACCGTTGCCCAAACTCGTGAACGCGCGGCCGCCGCTACTGGCGACGAACTTGCCACACTGCTGCATCATCCGTCCGCGGACGTTCTCCTTGGGTTGCTCGACAACCCCTGGCTCGATGAGTCTCACCTTTGCTTGCTTTTGGAACGAAAAGATCTTCCTAGCGAAGTTCTCGAAGAAGTGGGCAAACGCAAGCCACTGCTCAAAAGCTACCGCGTCAAAAAAGCGCTTTGCTTTCATCCGCGAGGACCGCGCCTCGTTACTTTGCGACTCATCCGCGACCTCTATCTAATGGACTTGGTCCAACTCGCGCTTTCGCCAGCCGTTCCCGCAGAACTGAAACGCAACGCCGAAGAGCAACTCCTCGCTCGCCTTCCGCAAATTCCGCTCGGACAGAAAATCACGCTCGCGCGCCGCGGCCCTGGGCGTGTTGCCGGAGCGCTACTGACCGAAGGCCATCTACAAATAGTCTCCGTGGTCCTCGACAATCCCTATTTGACCGAAGCACAAATTTTAAGAACTCTCTCGCGCGAAAAACTTCCCGCGCCCGTCGTCCCCGCTATCATTCATCATCGCAAATGGTCCATCTCCTACAATATTCGTATCGCGCTTCTGCGCCAGCCGTCCGCGCCTCTGGCCACGATTCTGTCCTATCTGCCCCAACTCACTGCTTCCGATCTTCGCGAACTCGCCGCTCCCGGCATCGTTCCGGAAAGTCTGCGCCGCTACATCCAGGCCGAAGTTCAGCGCCGCCTCAACGCCGGATCTTCCCCAAAGGGCTCCTCCACATCCAAAGAAAAATAGCAAAAATTGTGGGAATCGCTGATCTTCCTAGGGGCCAAACGTGGTCCCGGCCCGAGATTCAAAGGCGCAGTATCGCTCCAAGCTGTACTTTCCTTCCTACTTCTTTACTGCGAACGGCAAACGGCGAACTGCCAACGGCAAACCCCTTCACACCGATGCATCCCGGCGCTTGGGTGTCCCGTGATTCCATCGGCCCATTCTTGCCTCTCCATTGGAATGACTTAACACTCTAGGTACGATTATCGGGAACAATACACCGCCCTCTGGTGTCGTATGTCTTGTGTCAGTGTTTGTCGTATTCTTGGACTGTTCGTCCGGCGATCCGTCCTCGGCGCCGCAGCATGGCATCCCTGGCAGGGGGGCGCGTCCACGAAATGAGTTCGAGGGATCAAGCATCCCGGCGCTTGGAACGCCGCTGGGCGCCGCGCTACGCGTTTCGCGCCGGCCTCGAAATCGAATGGGGCTCCGCTGTTTTGCGCGGCAACACGCGAGACGTCAGTTCCAACGGAATGTTCATCGAGGTCCCCGATACGCTATGGATCGGCGCAGGCTTCACGGCGTGCCTGCATCTTCCTCAGCCCGTCAAGGTCAATTGCCTGGTGAAGCGCGTCGAACCCGGCCGCGGCATGGGCGTCTCGGTGGCCCTTCCCGAATCCGAAAGCCAGAAGGTTTACAGCGACCTTCTTTCCTCCCTCACTCCCCCAAGCCTTTGAGGCGATTTATACTAGACTGGACCGTGTTCAGCGATGAGAGATGCTTGCATTCGGCTCAGCCCTTGCACTCGAACACGCGAACGGGTCCCGTGTGGGAAGCATGACGCGCGCGAAATGCGCGAGCGTGCTTGTTTCAATCGGCGCCTCGCGCTGCGAAATAAAATGAGTATGACGCGCTGCCTCGACTGCGGTTCACCGCGCACCGCGGACCAGTGTCCCGCGTGCGGACTCACTTCTGCAGCCGCTGAAGTGATGTTTCGCCGGCGCTTTCTGAAGCGCACCGGGGTGTTCCTTGCCGGGTCGCTGGCGTTTCCGTATATCAGCCAGATTTATCCGCCGCTCGACCTCGACCTCATGCTGATATTCTTTGGCGTGATTTTCTTCGTCGTGCTGGCTATCGCCATAGTTTTGGAGCGCCGCGCGCGGAAACGGCAGGAAATCGAAATCTTGAAGCACATCTTCTCGGGGTTTATCCTCCTGCCGTGGATTCTCGCCGCCACTCTCCTTGTCAACGGCAGGCTCGATTCGCAAAAAAACCTGATGGATGTCAACGCAACCGTCTACAGCCGTTACAACATGCCGGGAGTCGTTCTTCGCATGCGCCGCCTGGTCGTGCGTTCTTGGCGCGAGCCTCGAAAGTACGAACGCCTGGCGGTGGATTCTGACGACTACGACCGCTTCAAGCCGGGAGACGAAATAGTCGTTGCTGTCGAACCTGGTGCGCTGGGAATTCCCTGGTACTACGGCGTGTATCGCCGGTGAAACTAGTTGGTAGTTCTAAGTCTTAAGTTGTGAGTAGAAACCTCGGAAAGAAGAGTCTTGGTTCCGTTTCTTACGGACGAAAGGCTCCCAGAACGCAACCCTTCTCATCCAATATTTCCAGCCGAAGCAGAACACTCTTTTTACTTCGATCAAAAACCAAGAACTAAAAACTTAAAACTGATCCTCAATAGGCTGGCTGGCCGTTGATCTTCAGCGGGATTTGGATCTGTAAAACCAAGCCATTCTTGCCGAGGCGGAAGGACACTTGTTGCATGGGACCGATGTCGCGCGTCTTCCATTCGGGAGTTTCGAGCGGATCGCTGGGCTTGTCGGCGATCGCCCATTCCACGTTTTCGCCAACGGGCTTCACCGTTTGTGGATCGATTTCGTAGACTTCCTCGTCCTTTACGTTCACCAGCAAATAGCGCTTCCAGAGGCGGAGGAGCAACACTCCCTTCTTCTCCGTGTGATACATGCTCCAGGATTTCGGCGCCTCGTCATTGAATTTCACAATCGCAAATTCCACCGATTTCCAAATAACTCTCTGAGCGGCTTGGAGTTGACAACTCAAGCCTAGAGCAACTAGGCAAAAAAAAGGCGTGGCAAGCAAACGGCGCCATCTCATTCCATGACCGCCGCAGCGAACCACATAAACAACATTGCGAAAGAGACGAAGCAAACCGGCCACCTCAATTTTCCCTTTCCAGGAAGACTGGTAACAAACCCCGCCAGGCCTAGGAGAGCGCCGAAGGCATACATGCGGAGAAGAACTGGGTCGTACTTTGGGAACCCGCCTCTAAATAATGCCCAAACATCCATGAAAACCCAAAGTAAAACCGAAACGCTGCTCAGGCAAAAAGCCACAAAGGCTGTGTAGCTTCTCCAAAGAGGATGCTCGAACTTGGGCACTAACTCGCTCCAGTGCTGAAGCGCCAAGACCAAGAGGGCGGCCGGAATGATGATGAAAAAGATGGCCATGAATTAATTCTTGACCTCGGAAAAGGACTTGTCGAGGAGGCGGATGGCTTCTTCGACGTCGGATTTGGTTGTGTTAAGCATGGGGGCGAGGCGGAGGACGTTGCCGTAGAGGCCGCCTTTGCCGATGAGCAGACCGTTCTGGCGGGCACGTTCCATCACTTGCGTAGTGGCTTGGGGAGCGGGCTCTTTGGTCTTGCGGTCTTTCACAAGCTCAAGGGCCTGCATTAAACCCATGCCGCGCACCTCGCCGATGAGCGGGTGTTTTTGCTGCAACTCTTCGAGCTTGGCACGGAAGTAGTTGCCGACCACGTGCGCGTTCTCGAGCAGATTTTCTTCTTCGATCAGTTCGATGGTGGCTTTGGCGGCGACGCTGGTGACGGGATTCCCGCCAAACGTAGCAATGTTGGCGCCCTGGAAGCTGCCGGCAATTTCCGGCGTGGTGACGGTGAGGCCGATCGGCACGCCATTGCCCATGCCTTTTGCGCTAGTGATCATGTCCGGGACGACTTCCCACTGCTCGATGCCGAACCATTTCTTGCCGGTACGGCCCCACCCGGTTTGCACTTCGTCGGAGATGAACAGCGCGCCGTATTGCTTCGCGATTTTGAAAACGATTTTGAAATATTCCTTCGGCGGAGTGATGAAGCCGCCGACGCCCTGAATCGGTTCAGCAATGAACGCGGCGATGTTGCCGCTGGTGCCGGTCTGGATGAGATTTTCGACGTCGCCCGCGCAGGCGACTTCGCAATCGGGATACTTCAGGTGCAGCGGGCAGCGGTAACAATACGCATTGACGGCATGTGAGATGCCGACGCTAATCACCCCACCTTTGCGGTAGTTCGAGTGCGCGGTGACGCCTTTCGCGAGCGCCGAGCCGCCCGAGTAAGCGTGGCGCAGGGCGACTACATCAAAACTTCCGGTGGACATGCGCGCGAGAAGAATCGCGGCTTCGTTGGCTTCCGTGCCGGAGTTGGTGAAGAAACTCGACTTCAGGTTGCCGGGAGTGATCTGCGCAACTTTTTCGGCTAGCGCGACGATGTGTTCATTGGGATAGAGCGTGGAAGTGTGCTGCAGCCGGTTCACCTGCGCGGCGACTTTGCCGGAGACTTTGGGATTGCAGTGGCCGACGGAGACGGTGAGGATGCCGCCGAAGAAGTCGAGATACCTGTTGCCGTCGAGGTCCCAGAGATATTGCATATCGCCGCAGTCGGCGACCAAGGGCTGCTGGAAGTAGTTGGTCACCGAGGGCCAGAGATATTTCTTGTGCTTGGCGACGATTTCGTCGCTCTTCGCCGATCGGGCGAGTTGTCCAGAGGGAGCCGGCTGAGCGGGAGTAGTCATCGACGAGTCCTTGAGTAGATTTGATAGGTCGAGTGTACGACAGGGAAAGGAACGTTGGCACGTTTGAAAGTTTGAAGGTCGGAAGGTTTGGGGAAGAGACAGAGTAAGACGGCGCAAAATGGAAAAGTGAAAATGGAAAATGGGGAGGAACGTGGCACTGCATAGCGTTCCGATTCGGGAAGAAATTGGGTATGCCCCGGCGGTTTTGTGAAGAGTGTGAAAACAAAAGGCTTACAGCATACGGAACTTGGGAGAATATACGGAAGAATGGAGATTAGCATATCGCCAGGCATCCCCCCCTCCTTTGCACAGGAAAGAGTGCGGAAAGAGTGGGCTATGGCCGTTTCCCGGCCATATCTGAGACATTATGTCAAGGAATGATTCTGGCCCACCCGAGGCCTTTGCTCAGGCGAACATGGCGAGGGAGCTGGGCTTCTTCGGCTTAGCGGCGAGGGAGGCGGTCAGGAATTGTAGGAACGGGACCATCACGCGGAAGCGGTGGACGATGGCCCTGTAGAGTTTAGGCGAAGTGGCGAGGGTGGCCGGAAGCTCCTTGTACAAAATGTAGTACTTGTAGCGCAGCAAGTCCGCGGCGGGATGGTCGGCGGGGAAACCGCGAGGAACGCGCGAGAGTTGAGCACCCTCGAGGTTGCCGAGAAGTTTGCCCAGCGGGCGCGCGGCGAGGATGCGGCGGAATTCCTCGTGGCGCTCGGCGATCCGCTGACGAACGGCGAGCAAAAGTTCGGGCTCGGGCATGTAGACGCCTCCGCCGATGGCGACTGACTTGTGTGAAATCGCGAAGTAGTAGCCGCCTTGATGATGGGGCTCACCGCTCCGGCGAAACGTGGCGGCGATTTGCTCCTTGTAGGGCTTCTTGTCCTTACTGAAGCGAACGTCGCGATAGATGCGAAAGATGGCCTTGTCTGGATCGGTTTCGTATTCGGGGGCGCAATCGTGGAGGGCGAGGTTCAGCGCGTCAACGAGCTGGCGCATCGGCTCTTTGACTTTTTGTTCGAAGACCGGCTTGCGCGGCAGGAACCATTCGCGGTTGTTGTTGCGCGCGAGGCCGCGGAAAAATTGCAGAGCTTCGGGCGGAAAGCCGGGAAAGGGACAGGGCATAGGTGTCTCCGTTCGTGAAGTGTCTCATATCCTAGATGCGGCGTGCGCAAGGGCAGTTAGCCTTGCGATAGCTCAGGTGTGGTCGCTCGGAATTCGGCGGGTTGAGGCGGGCGAGTGTAGTTAATCCAGATTTCGGCCGCGATGGCTTGGAGCGTGAAGCCGATCCAGAAAGCGGTGCCGAAAAATTCCGCGGGCTGCGGCTTGTGGCCGCTCATCAGCGCTACGGCGAAGAAAGTCGCCATGATGGGGCGAATGGTGGCGACGGCGAGTCCGATGGCGTAACCGCGAATCATCCATTCGCGGTGCTGCGTAAACTCGCGGCGGAGCGCGTGCCAGAGCGCCTTTGCGAGCGAAATCAGGAAAAACGAGCCGAAGAGAATGATGGCGGCTTTTTCGTCGAGGCCGCCGACGGTTTTGCCGAAGGCTAGCTTCAGGCCGCTGATTCCCACGACAGCGCTGGCGGCGACAAAAATCCGTCCCGACCAGCGGTGAATCTGCGGGTAACGCGAGCGGAGGCCGCGCACGAATTGGAGCGGGCCCAGAACCATAAACAGCATGGCGGGAAGAATGTGTGTCAACACCAGGGCACGTTCGCTTGCGAAATGCGCGTCCAGGTCGACTGCCGGATTTCTTGGAGAACTCAACGCTCCGGGCTCTAGAAGGACGACAATGCGCCGCGTGGCGACGGCAAGCCCGATAAACGCGAGAAAGATCACCACGATCCAAAGGAATCGCGCGAGTGCTCGTTTCGGGCGCGCTGCTTGCGGCGTTGTCCGTGAAATCTCCCGTGACATTGCCCGCGCTGCCTCCCCCTAGTTATACGAAAGCCCATGGCGATTTGTAACCGCTTCATGTTTTCTGCGGATTGCAGGTTTGACCCGCTCCGCGCGATATACTGTCGCGCATGTCTCCAGGACACAGGATTTTGTTAGGTAGCGGATTGTGTCTGATTGCGTATTTGCCGGCATCGGCGCAAGCGACGCACTATTTCGTGAAATTGACGCCGGACTTCGAGCATCACGTCCTGCACGGCGAGGAGCGGATTGAGTTTTCCGCTGACCCGGGAGTGACGCAGTGGCAGAACAAGGAAGGATTGAAAATCACCGAAGCGAAGGTGGAAGGCGGGGAGGCGACGGTCGGCGAGAAGAGCGTGGAGGTGCGACTGGCCGCGAGTGGCACGCATGTTCTGCAATTCAAGTATGAAGCTGTCGCCGGCCAGGGGTTTCGCTGGCTCACAGGCGCAGCGTCAAGCCAGGAGCATTCCGACAAGACAGGATTCTTCACGGCGTTTTACTGCGACGCTTGGATGGTGTGCGACAACAGTCCTGCGCAGCGCGCGACGCTGCGGCTGGAGATTGTCATTCCAAAACAGCAAGGCGGGGCGATGGGTTTGCTCGCCGTCGGTCCAGGGAAGCGAGGAAACGAATGGCGCGACAAGGATGGGAATCACTTCGTTTTTGAGCAGGGCGAGCCGATGCAGACCTACTTGTTCAGTTTTGGTGTGGCCAGACTTGGCGTGACGGAGGCTGGAAGATTCTCGCTCAGTGCTCCGAACTTGGGATCAAGAGTGACAGCTTTTGCAAAGACGAAGGATGCCTACGCGTTCCTACGTGAGAAAGCTGGCGTGGACCTGCTTGACGCGCATTACACGCAGGCTTTCTTGCCGACGCTTAGCCGCAGCTTTGGACAAGAAACAGCAGGAATGGCGATGATGTCCGCGGACTACCTTTCGGACTTGACCGCCAAAGACGATGTACAACTAATGGCGCACGAGTTGGCTCATCAGTGGTGGGGCGTGTTGGTGGGGATTCGCTCCTGGTCAGACTTCTGGCTGAACGAGGGATTCGCGGAATTCATGTCGGACGCGTACATCGAAAAGCATCAAGGACGTGCGGCGTACGAGAAACAGATCGCGGATTTGAAGGAGCGCATGCTGAAGTTGCGCGAAGAGGGAAAGGACCGGCCGTTGCATTGGGAGCAGTGGAAGGACGCGCACGAAGCCTTGGGCGAGATTCCTTACGTCAAAGGGGCGTTGTTCCTGGATCGCCTGAGAGCGGAATTGGGGGAAGAAGCGTTTTGGCGCGGAATCGCACGATACACCTCGAGGAACGCTCGAAAGCTCGTTGACTCGTGGGATTTCCAGCGGGCCATGGAGGAAGCGAGCGGGCGCGACTGGAGCGAACTGTTCGACGAAGCGGTATATCACTGAATTTTTTTTGCGGCGCGCATGAGTTCGCCGAGCCTTCTTGTGCTAACCTTCGCCAACTATTCCCGGCGATACCGGGCTGGGTTGCCAGGAGTCCCCCATGGGCAGACCACTCGACAAGCAGGAAGCAGTTCTCTACGGAAAATTTGTCAACGCGGCTTACGCGATGTTCAAACGGGACCAGAATGTCCTTCACCCGGAGCCTGCGACGGGAGATATTCCAGATCCGTACGAGATGGTCGCGTGGATCATTATGTCGGACTTTACGTTTTGGGGAAAGGAAATCCCTAAATTCTACGGGCTGATTGGCAGGCACCAGCAACAGAAGCGCAACTTTATTCTGGCTATTCGCGGAACCGAGGGTGCGATCGAGTGGTTAGACGACGCGACGGCGTTTCTTGTGCCGTTCCGCCAAGTGCCTACCGCCGGCAAAGTGGAACGCGGATTCGACAAAATTTACGCCACCCTGAAAGTGGTAAAGCGGCATGGCGTTGCGGCCCCGCTGCCCACAGTGAAGCCAACCGGTGCGGCTGCTGCCGCACTCACTACTGCACCGGTACGGGAAGTTATCCAGGGCACGTTTGCCGAACAGTTGGAACGATTAGCGGACACGTTCGAAGCGCCCGACGTGATGAGCCTTGCCAAAGAACGGCGCCCCCGGCGATCGTTCGTGGTGACGGGCCACAGTCTGGGATCAGCGCTGGCCACATTATTTGTGATGGAGAATAAACAGAAGAACAAGTTCGACATAACGACGATCTGCACTTTCGCATCACCGCATGTGGGCAACACAGAGTTCGTGGACCAATTTGATAAATTGGCGCTGACTTCGTGGCGCATCGTCAATACGCAGGACCTCGTACCGAAGGTTCCCCTGCGCCTGCCATTTTTCGATTATCAACATGTCGCGACGCCATACGAGTTTTCCTCCGCGGGAGTTGTGAAGTGGGGTCCGGCGTGTTGGCATTCCATGTCCACTTACTTGCATTGGCTTGATGCTAGTATTGACATCGACCCCGAATGCAAACCGTAATCGGCAGGGAAGCTGCCCGGGAGTTCTTATCTCCGGAGTGAGAATCGGCTGTTTCCAAAAGCTTAGCATGGAGATGAAGCCGTTTTTTGCCGGCATCGGGTGTTTCGCTTCGGCGGTTCAGTAATTTAACGGATTGCAGTTTCGGATCTTGTTGGGCGAACGCTCAGCGCTTAATTCCGTGCCCAGGCCCTTTTCGCCGAGCAACTAAGGAGTCCGACATGCGATACGCCCGAATCGCGGTTTCGAGCATGATTCTTGTGTTTGCCGGAGCAATGTCTTCTTCGGCGCAAACCGTGCCCGCCCCAGAGCAGCCTGATGCTATGGACCTGCTAAAAAGTCTGGAGCTGGCTTATGGTGCAATCAACACGTATTCCGCCAAGGTAACCAACACTATGGCAATGGACAGTTCCGATGCTCAAGGCAAGATGAATGTCGAGTCGTCCATGACTGTCATTCTCGATGCTTCGGGAAAGTTCCGCATTGAGAGCAAGGGAATGATTGGCATGCTGATGGTCAATGACGGCAAAACGATGTGGATGTACATGCCTATGGCGAACAGCTATTCCAAGATTCCTCTGAATGGCGATACGACCTATATGCATCTTGGAGGCGCGGGCGCAATGTTTGGGGGTGCCTTTACGCCATTGCAATACAGGTCGATTACGTCGGGTGTGAAAGAAGCGAAAATCCTTAGGAGCGAGAAATTGCGCGTCAACGATGCGGATGTGGACTGCTGGGTGGTTTCTCTGGAATACGAGCCCGAGTCAGGCGAAGCAAGCGCAGCGGCGGAGGCTAGCGTCAGAGTCAGCGATTTCAGTCGTAACATGACGCTTTGGGTGGACAAGAGCCGCTACCTGATTTATCAGGAAGATTCAACCATGAGATTGACCATGCCCAACACGGCCACTCCTACGAATATGAAGCAGACCAGCAAAGTGGAAAGCGTCACCGTAAACGAACCCGTTTCCCCGGACGCGTTCACGTTTACGCCTCCCGCCGGGGCGAAAGAAATGGATCACCCGGAGAACACGCGGTTGAAGGCCACACAAACGCAGAAAGGCCAACAATAGAAAATAGAAGCGGGCCAAGTGTAGGAAGAATTCCGAGGGCTGGGCCTGAATCGACCACGCGCAGGGTTCTTCTTAATTAAGCGGAAGCGTGCCGGACAGCGGGGCCGGGAAGTGACTTGATCTCCACCCTACGAGGCAACGCAGCCGCGGAGATGGGCGCGGTGATTTCGAGTATCCCGTTACGATACTCCGCGTTCAGCTTGTCTGTGTCTACGCCTTCGGGAAGCAAAATGCTGCGCTGGAAAGAGCCGTAAGTGATCTCGCGGCGGAGGTAATCCGATTCCTTCGTTTCTCGCGTTGCGGAGCGTTCACCGCTAATTGTTAGCGTATTGCCTTGCACGTGGAGATTAACGTTTTTCGGGTCCACTCCAGGCAGCGACACCTCGCAATGAAACTTCTTTCCGTCCCTGTCAATAAAGGACTCGATTGCGGGGCTGAATCCAGCCATCGTCATCGCGGATTCTTCCTGAGCCGAGGGCCAGTTCAAGAAGCGATTGAAGATCTGGTCGAAATCCCTGCGGAAATCAAACAGATCCTGGAAGAAATTATCGCGAGGAACAAGGTTTGTCATAACGGCCTCCTGAGGTGTGATGGGCAGGGCGGGCGAGGCTTTCTGGAGCTGGGAGCAGATGGAACGCCGCTCCAGCCGGAGGATTTTTTTTAAGGCAATGTAACGGCGGTGTCAAGGGGTTCCTCTGTGAAAATTTTGCATGGAACGCGGGGGCAGGAAACCGGCTGGCCGATTCTTGGTCTTTGTGCCAGTTTTCGCGAGCGCTTCGAGACGATATGCTTTATGCATCTCATCAAAAGGTGCAACCATGGATCAAATCGCAAAGTGGGTGCAGGAGAATTGGTACGAACTGGGCAGCCTCGCGGCCCAATTCACGTTCTTGTTTGCGGGTTTGTGGTTTGCAGGAAAGATTCTGAATACCATGCGGGCGACCCAACAACAAATGGGCGCATTGCTGCGGCTTTCAATGACCAATGGCCTGGAAGACCACTCTACGATTGAAGAGCGCTCCAAAGTCAGCGAGACCATCCACGAACCAACGCAGAGTGGCGTGGCAAGCCCCATGTTGAGCGCGGCGATGGAGCGGTCAACGTCTCACTCCGCGTTTGAACGGCCAGCGCGCACGGAAATGCCATCACCCTCGAATGGCTTGAACGGGCGAGCAAAGGCGAGTGCGCCAATTGCAACGGCGCCAATGGCCGAAGCACCAATGATGTCAACGGATGAACCGACGCCTTACGCTTCCGCCCCGTTGACACTGCCCGAAGCCGAACATAAGGGACATCTTGGGTCTGCGGTCCAATGGCTGCAGACGCCCATGGTCAACAAACGAGAGAGCGGTTCCCCCTTTAAAAAGGTCGTGCGCTGGCTGCAAGCCCCAGCACGCTAGTTGACAGACTCACCGCCAAGGATTGGCAGCTTTCAAACGTACGCGACGAGCGTCGCGCAGCAGGCGCATGCCATTACTGCCGTCACACCGCGGAATTCCGGGTGGCATACCAAATCAAGTCGTGACGCAAAGTCCTTTACTTGGGACTTACAACTTAGGGCTGACAACTCCTCTACGAGCCCGCATCTTTGATGTCGTCGTGAGCTTTCCTCAGGGCGTTGCCGGACTCTTTTTTGACGTCCAGGTTCGGTTTCAACAAGTCCAGGGCGCGGTCGAGCGGCATGGCCTTTCCGCCAGCCGGCCCGGCGCAAGAATCAGCAGCAGATTTCGGTTTGACTCCCGTCACGTTCCATTTCAAACAGGTGAAATCCACCGGCAGGCTCACGCTCAGCCGAAGCACCGCCACGCAATTGGGCAGGTCCTTGAAATCGGAGCAAGCGTCCTGCAATTCGCGGTCAGGCGCCAGGACCCCTTGCATTCGCAGTTGCTTCGACAAATTGTCTTCCAGGTGCCCATCGGAGGCGAGTTGGTCATTGGCCGACTTATAGTGCTTGATTAGCTTTGCCGGGTTGATTTTGTTGTACCACGGATCGGACTTCTCGCTCGATTTGTCTTGCGTGTCTTTTTCCTGGCCGCCCCGTTCCTTCTTGTCTTTTTCTTGGGTAGGTTTTTCCTGCGTATCTTTGTCTTGCGTACTCTGGGCTCGTATAGGGCTAGCGCACAACACCAGCATGACAGCGGCAGCAGCAAGATACTTCAGATCGCCTCTCATATCTGCCTTTCGAGGGGCTTGAGGAGGACAACTATACTTACAATAATTAAGCCGCCATGTCGAGTGTGACTCGAAATCAGGGTCCTTCAAAAGTTTTTCCCTGTGCGCCACGGAATCGGCGCGGCCGAATGCTCCGTACGCCGAACTGAGCACCAAGCGGCGCTCCTTATCAATTTTGTAGAACCATGGCATTTTTCTCGAGTTTGCTTTTCCGCCGGCGGGCATCCAGGCTTTAGTTTTGCGATTATAGCGATTTCGGCTTCGGGCTCAAATGAAACGATTTAACGAATTTGACACAAGGGTCATAGAGTAGGTGTAAACTCTCACGCACTATAGGGCTAAGGTTAACTCCAAAAGAACGGAGACCTGCAATGCGTCCTGTGAATTCCCCTTCTCGACGATTTACTTCACGTGTCCATACGCCCGGAGACGTTTGGGTGTGCTGGAGGTACGAGGGGCACGACGACATTTCGCTGGTCCGCAACATGAGCATGGGCGGGCTGTTCATCGAGACCCTGCAGGCCTGCCCTTCGGGCACGGCTACGCGGCTCGACTTCCTGGTCGCAGAAGGCCAAATCCGCGCCGACGCCGTGGTGCGCCACTTCAAACCTGGCTCAGGCCTGGGATTGAAATTTACGGCACTCACTGAGCAAGACCGTCCCAAACTGGCCGCGTTGCTGACCCGCCTTCGCAAGAGCCTGCATTTTTCGGGCAACGCGTGATTAGAGTTTTGGCGCGATTAACTCTGCCGCTTGCCTCGAAGTGCACACAGGCACAAACTCAAAGTCCACAAGGTCGCTCCAGTTGGCGGCCCATTCTTCGAGGAGCCGCGCGTCGTTGCACTCCATCAGTTGAAAGCATCGGTCGAAATTGGTTTCCACCCAGCTTTCCGTGTAAGTGAGGCCTTGCGGCGTCATGCGGCCCTTTTCGCGGAAGCGCTGGTAAACCGGTATGGCCTCGCGATTCTTGAATCGTTCGATCACTATATAGAGCACGGAATTTCTCCAGATTTCATTGACTGCTCAATCTCGCAAACCGAATTGTGAGGAACCCTTTGGGAGTGCGGCAGCCCTGCCCCGCTTTTCTTCCTGCCTCTCTTCGCTGTATTTTGGAGAAGCCAGCAGCTTGCTAAGAACCAGAAAAGGAGAATCGTAGCGCAGGCCAACCAGAAGGCGGTAAAATTCGCGGCGTATCCCAAGAGATGCGGATGACAGAGACCACGCAGATTCGCTTGCGCCTCGCAGTGCCGGAGGACGTGCCGGTTTTGCTCGAATTGATCGAAGCTTCCGTGCGTGGTTTGCAAGCTGAAGACTACACTCCCCCACAAATCGAAGGCGCTCTGCAAACCGTCTTCGGTGTGGACAGCCAGCTCATCGCCGACGGCACCTACATTGTTGCAGAAGCTTCGTCTCCTGCAAACGCAAGCGAGGTGGCGACAGATACGAAGTCGAATTGGACCATCATCGGCTGCGGCGGCTGGAGCAAACGCAAAACGCTCTTCGGCAGCGACCATTGGACGGGCCGCGAAGACGCTCTGTTGGATCCCCAGCGCGACGCAGCGAAGATTCGCGCTTTCTTTATTCATCCGAGCTGGGCCAGGCAGGGCGTTGGAAGCAAAATTCTTCAGGCTTGCGAAGAAGCTGCGCACGCCGCAGGCTTTACACGCTACGAGATGGGTGCGACGTTGACGGGAGTCAAACTCTTCAACGCCAAGGGGTATGTCCCTGTCAAACCCATCTCCATCCCGCTGAACAATGGCGAAACGCTCCCTGTGATTCATATGGAGAAGCGCGCCTAGCTTTTTCCCACAATCGCCTTAACTCATTGAAAAACCCAGGCTTGCTGGACACTCTTCACTGGCGATAAGATTGTGCTTGACTCTGACGTTGCGTCAGGGTTGAACCTGCTTTTCGTATGAGGAATGCACGTGAGCAAGCTTTATCACGTCCGGGAATTTGCCAAACTTGCGGGAGTAACGGTGCGCGCATTGCACCATTACGACCGCCTGGGGCTGCTCAGGCCCAGCCGCACGGAGGCGGGCTATCGCCTTTACTACCTCCGCGATCTCGAACGGCTGGAGCAAATCGTGGCCCTCAAGTTCCTTGGGATTCCTCTCAAGCAGATCCGGATGATGTTTCACCGGGGCACGAACGGAATGTCCGACTCTCTTCGTATGCAGCGGCGAGTGCTCGAAGAGAAGCGGCGACTCTTGGATAGCGCCATTCGCGCTATCGAGGAAGCCGAGAGAGCCACCGCACCGGGGAACCGGCCGGACTCTGCCATCTTGAAGAAAATCATCGAGGTGATCGAAATGCAGGACAACATGGATTGGTCGAAGAAGTACTACAGCGAAGAAGCTCAAGACAAAATCGAGGAGCGCAAAAAACTTTGGTCGCCGGAGAATCAGGAGCGCTGGACGAAGGAATGGACAGACCTTTTCCGCGATGTCGAAGCCGGTCTCGGCGAAGATCCCGCGAGCGCCAAGGCGCAAGCTTTGGCCGCCCGCTGGAAAAAGCTGGTCGAAAGCTTCACCGGCGGCGATCCGCAAATCGCTGCTGGTCTCAGCAAAATGTATCAGGATCGCCCCAACTGGCCGGCGAACATGCAACAACGCATGCAGCCGTTCAGCAACAAGAAGGTCTGGGAGTTCATCCAAAGAGCCTTCGTCGCTGGGAAGGACCCAAACTAATTCTCCCGTTGCGCAAGGCGCTTTCTAACCTGACTCTGCTTTCTGAGCCAGGTGTGGTATTCGAAACTGCGACTGAAGAAAACAGCATGCCATCCTGAGGGCGTCTGATGAGGATGCCCAAAGAATCTCAGCCGATGTGAAAGCGCAGACCGTACTGTCCTGAAATCCTTTGTTTCGCTCGTCTGCCATAGCCGGGTTCGCGGCGTACGTGCGGCGAGTATAATGCCCGGCGATGATTTCTTTTGCAGGGATCGCGAAGCGCACTTACGGCATGTTCACCCGGGTTTTCCCGCGATGCAGCATGATCGCCCAGGCCATTGCGTTTAATCTTTTCCTCGCTTTTTTCCCGGCTCTGTTGATCGCCGTGGCCCTGGCCACCACGCGCATCGGCGGCAAAACCAGCTTGCTCGAGATGGTCCAGGACTTGACGGAATTTCTTCCGCCCGGCAGCCACGGAATCGTGTCTGAATTTCTTGTAAAGCGCGGGCCCGACGCATGGAAAGTCGCATTACTTGGCTGGTCGGGTACGCTCCTGGCTGGCTCGCAGGTAATGAAACTTGTGATGGAAGGCATTCACATCATCTACGGCGACGAAGAAAAGCCCGGCTTTCTGCACCGTCAGCTTCGCGGCTTGTCGCTTTTGCTGATCACCATTGCCCCCTTGCTGGGAGCCTCAATTCTGGGAATTCTTGGAAAGCCGCTGCGCCATTGGATCGCGCACGAAGTCGGCAAGCACTCGATTTTGCAGGGATGGTGGAATATCTTTTTTCCCCTTGTGGCCATGGTTCTTGCCTTGACGGCGCTCACCATGATCTATCGCGTGGCGCGCCCCAAAGAAGACAGCCTACGCAACGTCCTGCCAGGTGCGGCTGTTGCCACCTTGCTCTGGTGGATTGCCGACGTCGTCTTCGGTGCCTATGTTCGCCGCGTGCCTTACGGCATCGTCTACGGCGGACTGGCCGCGGTCATCGGTTTGATCATCTGGATGCAGCTTTCCGCTGTGATCATTTTCCTTGGCGCCGCCTGGAACGCCGAATCTGCCGACAGCCGAAAGCTATCACGGTAGGGAAGGCCTTCTGCCTGCCCTGAGCTGCGAAGGGAGGCCAACATTGGTTTTTTATGTGGAGTGCGGCAGCCTTGCTGCGCTTTTCCTACATCCTCGCGGCATACTATATTTTGCAAGGTGGGGTAGGACCATGCCTGGCCGATTTGTTCGCGTAGAAACCTATTCCGGCTTCAAGGCCGACGAGCGTCCCCTGCGTTTGTACCTGGGCGATCGCGCTCTCGAAGTCGTTGCCGTCGAAGATCGCTGGTACTCTCCCGGCGAAACGTACTTCCGCGTCCTGACTGCTGACGGCGACAACTACGTCCTGCGCCACACCGAAGCCCAGGACGTCTGGACGCTTACCGCCTTCCGCGCGGAAACCCGCTAAGCTGGAGGCGCGTCTCAAGCATTTGGGAACGTCATTCCAGCATCAAAAAATGCAAGCAGCGGGGAGGAGGCAAATATTGACCGTGCTCTTGAAATGGCATCCGCGTCGTCTTCCAAACACTTTTTGGGTCATTCTTCTAGGGGGAATTCTTTCTGTTTCGTCTGCCGCAGGAGCAAAGGCTCAGGCCACTTCCAGTTCGTCGCAAACCAGCTCGTCGCAAAGTTCCCAGCCTGCCTCATCTCAGGACGCCCAAAAGCCGGTTTCCCAAAGTCAAGCTCAGGAAATTGCTTCCCACGATTCTCCCGCAACGTTCAAAGTACGCGTCAACTTAGTTTTCGTTCGCGTCGTAGTGCGCGACCCCAATGGCAAGGTCATCCCGAACCTGAAAAAGGAAGACTTTCAGCTCGCAGACAATCGGAAAACACAAGTCATTTCGACTTTTGCCGCTGAAACACCGGGCTCGCATGTCGCTACCGTCAAAATGGATAAGGACTCCGGCCCGGCTCCCACCGAAGGAACTCCCATAAAACCGGCAGAACTGCCGCAACGCTTCATCACTCTCTTTTTCGACGATTTGCACCTGGCCACGCAGGACGCCCTACTTTCTCGCCAAGCCGCCACGAAACTTTTTGTGGCCATGCAAACCGGCGACCGCCTCGCCATCTTTACTTCGTCCGGCCAGGTCCAGCAGGAATTCACCGCTGATCGCGACAAACTCGAGGGGACCCTGCCGCGGATTCTGCCGCGGCCGCTATCGAACCGCAGCTCGACGGATTGTCCGCCGATGACCCTGTACGAGGCCTACCAGATCGTAGAGGTGAACGACCCTATGGCCACACAGGTGGCGACTCAAGACGCTGCCGCGTGTAGCGGAAATTCCCAAGGAGCGGTGATGATGGCGCAGGCGGCCGCGCAAAGAGAACTCACAACCGGCGAAGCGGAAATGCAATTCTCTTTCCGTAATCTGGATGGTCTGATCGCCCGAATGAAGTCCCTCCCGGGCCAGCGTATTATCGTAATGATGTCGCCGGGCTACTTCGTGACTCCGCAGATGCGGGAATCAGGCGATGTGATCGATCGCGCCACTAAAGCCAACATCGTGATCAATACCATTGATGCGCGAGGCTTGTACGTTTCCTCGATCTATGATGCCTCCAATTCTTTTGGCGGCAGTGCCGTTACTGTGGGGATTCGCTCTACGTTCATCGCTACCGAAGAGTCCATCCAAGACGATGTCCTGGCCGAATTGGCCGACGGCACAGGCGGAACGTTCTTCCACAATCGCAACGATATTGACCAAGGACTTCTCCAGGCTGCGAAGGAGCCGGAAGTCGCTTATGTCTTGGGTTTCACGCCGCAGAACCTCAAACTCGACGGTAAATACCACCATCTGAAGGTGACGCTGACAGGCAAGCAAAAATGGAATCTGCAGGCTCGCCATGGATATTTTGCCCCACGCGGGAACGTGGATCCTGAAACCCTGGCCAAGGAAGAAATCCGGCAGGCCGTTTACTCTCAAGAAGAGCTGCAAGACCTTCCCGTGGACTGCCAGACGCAGTTCTTCAAGATTGCGAACGGCGTGCGCCTGGCCGTTGTCGCGCATATTACGACCAAGGGGCTAAAATTCACGCGGGATGGGGATCGCAGTAAAAACAACCTGACAGTTGCCACAGCCATCTTCGACGAAAACGGGAATCTGGTGACAGGATTGGAGAAGGTCATAGAAATGCGGCTGAGAGATACGACGCTGGAACACTTGAACCGCTCCGGAGTCAGCATCAAATCCACGTTCGATGTGCAGCCGGGCACGTTCCTGGTTCGTGTGGTCGTGCGGGATTCCGAGGGCGCCCAAATGGCCGCGGTGAATCGTGGAGTCGTGATTCCATACTGAACTCAGCCCTGTCCCCCAGTAAGGCGCCCGATTGACACTAAAATTAAGCAAAGCGTATAGTCTTTGCATCGGCTTACTTTTGGTATTCTGTTCGCCCTGTAACCCGCCTGTAATCGTTGAGGCGTAGAATACGGCTCTCAGAAGGGCGTGGGATGTTTCGCTCGCTGTCATTATCGAGATCCAAGTTCCTGCCCCTCGCTATTCTGGCTTGCTGTGCGTTCATTTGCGCCTGCCCACTTCTCGCGCAGAACCCGCCACCTCCCGCACCGGCACAACAAGCTTCTGCACCGGTCGCGACCCCTGATTCCGCTTCGAAACCTCCCGCGGCCAGTCCTCAGCCAGACACCAAAGAGGTTCAGGAGGTTTCCAGTCAAGACACTCCGGCAACCTTCAAAGTTCGCGTGAACAACGTGTTGGTTCGCGTTGTCGTCCGCGATTCGCACGGCAAAGTGGTCCCCAATCTGAAAAAAGAGGATTTCCAGCTCTTCGACGGCCGCAAGCTTCAGGCCATCACTTCGTTCGCCATCGAAAACCCGCGTACGCATACTGTGCCACTCACCGCTTCTCGCGAACTCGGCGGTTCTTCTTCTGAGGCTGATCCCGCAACCGTAAAAGCGGCGGCGCTCCCTCAGCGTTTTGTCTCCATGGTTTTCGACGACATACACATGTCCATGCAAGACGCTGTTTTCGTGCGCGATTCAGCGACACGGCTTTTTAGCGCGCTAGCGCCGAGCGATCGCGTTTCGATTAACACGACGTCCGGTCAGCTCACGCAGGACTTTACGGACGACCATTCCTTGCTCGAAAAAGCTCTCTTGGGAATCATTCCCCGCCCCCTGTCGCATCACGACGTGTCCGATTGCCCGGACATGCCCTACTACCAGGCGGACTTAATCGTCAACAAAAACGACACGCAGGCACTCGCCGTTGCAACACAAGAGACCTTGGAATGCGCCTTCAATGGAGACCCCAGGATGCAGGCAGCGGCCCAGGCCCAGGCGCAAATGGCGGCGCAGCGCAACATTTCCGAAGGCGACAACGAAACCGAGTATGCCTACCGCCATCTTGAGGCCATCGTCCGCCGCATGACCAGCTTGCCCGGGCAGCGCGTGCTGGTCTTGGTTTCGCCTGGATTCATCATGAGCACTCTCCAGTCCGAAGCCTCAGACATGGTGGATCGCGCGACGCGGGCCAACGTCGTCATTAATACCATCGACGCGCGCGGCCTTTACACTCCCGACATGGGCGACCTCGCCAATCCGCCAAGGGATTCGCTTCTCACCGCGGGCTACAAATCGACTTATCGTGTCTCGGCGCAGATGGCCCAGGAAGACGTTTTAGCGCAGTTTGCGGACGGCACGGGCGGCAAGTTCTACCACAATCGCAACGACGTTGATGAGGTCATGCGCGAGGCGGGCGTTGCGCCGGATGTTTCCTATGTGCTCGGTTTTTCCCCCCAGAACCTGAAATTCGACGGACGCTTTCACACGTTGAAGGTTGGGCTGACCACGAAAGAAAAATTCAATGTTCAGGCGCGTCACGGTTACTTCGCCCCGCGCTCCGCAGCCGATCCCGCGCAAATCACCAAAGAAGAAATCCAGGAAGCATTGTTCTCGCAGGAGGAAATTCTCGATATTCCCCTGGATTTGCAGACCCAGTATTTTAAGAACGACCAAGCGGGCGTTCGCTTGTCGGTACTCACTCACCTGGACGTCAAGAGCGTGCGCTTCCGCAAAGCGTTGGGCCGCAATAACGACCAGTTGACCATCGTCACGGGAATTTTTGATGAAAACGGGCAGTACGTCACCGGCCTCGAGAAAATCATTGATATGAAGTTGCGCGACACCACGTATCAACGCCTCAGCCATTCCGGGCTCACCGTGAAATCCAGTTTCGACGTCAAGCCCGGCACTTATTTGGTGAGGCTCGTGGTCCGCGATGCGGAAGGCGCGCAGATGGCCGCGCGCAACGGCGCCGTGGTGATTCCGAATTAATTGCGCGCAAGAATTTGGACGGTTTGATGGAGAGGTTTCACATGATTACACAGCGGAGCAGCTTAACGGGTATTCGACTTGCAGCGGCAATCACAGCGTTCTTGGTCTTCGGGAAAGTGTGGCCGGCACAGGCGCAACAGCAGCCGACTCCTCCACCTCCCCAGGCAGCCGCTCCCGCGGACCAGCAGCCCGTCGCCGTCATCAAGAAAGAAACAAAGCTGGTCCTCGTCGACGCCGTCGTGACCGACAAGAAGGGCAACTACGTTCGCGATCTCACTCGAAATGCTTTCAAGGTATTTGAAGACAACAAAGAGCAGCCGGTCTCGAGCTTCTCCTCCGGCGCGGAAGCGGTTACGCAGCCGAACAGTCAGCGTCATTACCTGATTCTCTTTTTTGACAATTCGACAATGGCCGCACCCGATCAAATTCAGGCGCGCGGAGCGGCACAAAAATTCATCGAAGCAAACGCAGGCCCTGATCGGTTGATGGCCGTCGTGGATTTTGGCGGCTCGCTTCGAATCGTCCAGAACTTCACTGCAAGCTCCGTATTGCTCCGCGCCGCCGTCTCCGGCATCAAGAGCTCTGCGGTTGATCCCAACGCACCGCCTTCGGATGTCACCGTGGCTTCCAACTCCATGCCCAACACGATGCCAACGATCGGCATGTCCTCTCTCGGAAATGCCGCCGCGGATTTTGGTGCGCGCACTATGCTGCTTGCGGTACGCAGCCTGGCAAAAAATCTGCGCACGATTCCCGGGCGCAAAATGATGATTCTGTTCTCCGGCGGTTTTCCGCTGACCACGGAAAATCAATCGGAACTCACCGCCACGATCGACGCCTGCAACAAATCCAACGTGGCCATCTATGCGGTGGATTCGCGAGGCCTTCTCGCCACTGCCCCCGGCGGCACTTCGTGGAATAGACCTGCCCCAGGAAAAACCAAGGCAGTCGCAGTTGCTTCTAGCAAGCCGTCTTCTGGCACGCCAAAATCTGGTGCCGTTTCGAATCGCAAATCGGCTCACCAGCTTTCTTCGCGAGTCAGACTCGTCCTTGCCGCTTACCCGGCGATGGCCATGCCTGATCCGCAAAGACCCGGTGGTGGCGGAGGAACGGGCGGCGGTGGGACGGGCGGTGGAGGCCGGCCAGGTGGCGGAGGAACCGGCGGTGGAGGAACTGGAGGCGGAGGAACCGGCGGCGGTGGAACTGGAGGCGGAGGAACCGGCGGCGGTGGCCGCGGGGGAACTGGCGGGGGAACTGGCGGAGGGACCGGAGGAACGGGCGGTGGGGGAAAAGGTGGTTCGGGCGGCGGTACTGGCGGGGGGACCCGCGGCGGTGGTACGGGTGGTGGTGGAACGCGCGGCGGCGGTATGCCCGTCAATTCGAATCTTTACAATTCCACATACGGCCAGCCTCGCACGATCGTGCCGACTTTTCCGCCGTCTGCGTCCACCAATCAGCAGATTCTTGCTGCTTTGGCTGAAGGAACCGGTGGCTTCACGATTTTCAACACCAACGATTTGCTTGGCGGTCTCGAGAAAATTGGCCGAGAGCAAAATGAGTTTTACATCTTGGGATATGCGCCGGGAGATTCTCCCGAAGGCAGTTGCCACACGCTTAAGGTAAAAATGAATCATGGCGGACTGAACGTGCGCTCGCGCAGCGGCTATTGCAACGTTCGAACGACGAACGTGCTCGATGGCAAGCCCCTCGAAAAGACACTCGAAGCGCACGCCACCGGCTCGCAAGCGGGTTCGATCCACGGTGTGCTCGAAACTCCGTTCTTTTACACCGCGCCGAACACGGCGCGTGTGAACCTTGCGATGGAAATCCCTTCGGATTCATTTCAATTCAACAAGGAAAAAGGGAAGTATCACGCCAGCTTGAGTGTGCTGGGCATCGCATATCGCGGCGATGGAACGATCGGCGCAAAGTTCAGCGACACGGTGAATCTGGACCTGGAGAAGGACGAGTGGAAGGAGTTTACGAAATCTCCTTATGAGTACGAAAACCAGTTCGACGCTGCCCCGGGAGACTACAAGCTCACGGTGGTGTTGAGCGCGGGCGGCGACGCCTTCGGCAAGTTTGAATCCCCTCTCTCAATTGACGCCTACGACGGCAAACATTTCAGCCTGGGTGGCGTGGCGCTTACGAAATCGGCGCACAAACTGAGCGACATTCCCGAAAGCCTGGATTCGGTATTGCTCGAAGACCGCACTCCGCTGGTGGTGAAGGGCATGCAGATCGTTCCTTCCGCCACAAACCGCTTCAAGCGCACGGACAACGTGGTTGTGTACAGCGAGATTTATGAGCCGCTGCTGACTTCAGAGACTCCGCCGGTCGTGGCCGCTGGCTATACGATTCTCGATCGCGCCACCAACAATAAGCTTTTCTCGACGGGGGCCGTGCGTGCCGACGATTTCATCCAGAAAGGCAATCCTGTCGTTCCGATCGGCCTGAAAGTAAAGGTCGACGACCTGAAGCCCGGCTCCTACCGCCTGGTGATGCAAGCGGTGGATTCCGCCAAGAACAACGCACCCAACCGCACGGTGGATTTCGACATCAGCGAATAGGAAACCACAGCTGGCTCTCGGGCTGAAAAAAGTCAAAAGTTGCGGTGCCGATGGCGACCACGGTTTGGGCGACTTCTGTTGCCGGAAGCCTTTTGCTTGGTTAACATTGCCTCTCCGGCTCAACCTCCAGAAGGTGACCTATGGCAACTCCCCAACAGGCTGCGGCCGATAGTTCGGTCAAGCGCGACGCCGAACTTGCCGCGTGGGTGCGTGACGCCCGGCAAAAGACACTGGATGTGGTGTCCGACCTGTCCGACGAGCAACTGATGGGACCACAACTGCGGATCGTGAATCCGCTATTGTGGGAAATCGGCCACGTCACGTGGTTCCAGGAAAAATGGGCTCGGCGACATGCCGGAGGCCAGGCGCCGATCCGTTCTGACGCGGACTCGCTCTACGACTCCGCCGCCATTGCGCATGACACTCGGTGGGACCTGCCGTTGCCTTCACGCGCCGACACTCTGGCTTACATGACGGCTGTCCGCGACCGCGTTCTGGAGCGCATCGAGCGGGGAAATCTCACCGAGCAGGAACGCTATTTCATTACGCTGGGTGTATTCCACGAGGACATGCACACGGAGGCTTTCACGTACACGCGCCAGACTCATGGATGGAGCGCACCGGTTTTTTCCGGGCTGGACCTCGCGAGTCCCGGCGAAACGGGACCGCTGCTCGGAGATGCGGAAATTCCGGGTGGGAAGTTTCTCCTAGGAGGCTCTCGCGATGAGCCGTTTGTCTTCGACAACGAAAAGTGGGCGCATCCCGTCGAAGTGCGTCCCTTTGCCATCGCTCGCGCGGCACTGACGCAAGGCGAATTCGCGGAGTTTGTCGAAGCGAAGGCCTATAGCCGGCAAGAATTCTGGAGCGAACCAGGTTGGCAGTGGCGCCAAACTGTCGCTGCGGAACATCCGGTGTACTGGAAGCACGAGGCTGCGGGTCGTTGGTTGCGCCGTAATTTTGATCGTTGGGCGCCGCTCGAGCCGCATCGTCCCGTACTTCACGTCAGCTGGTGGGAGGCGGAGGCTTACTGCAACTGGGCGGGACGCCGATTGCCGACCGAGCTGGAATGGGAAGTGGCTGCCTCCTCCGAACCGGCGCAGTCTGGAAGGGAACTCGCGCCAAGGAAGCGTCGCTTTCCCTGGGGCGATGACGCACCCTCCCCAGAGCGCGCCAACTTGGGCTGGCGGGCCTTGGGCGCGGTGGATGTCAACGCATTTTCCGCAGGCGACACCGCTTTTGGCTGCCGCCAGATGATTGGCAACGTCTGGGAGTGGACCGCGACTGACTTCGGCCCATACCCGGGATTCGAGATTGATCCCTACCGCGAGTACTCTCAGCCGTGGTTCGTCACGCACAAGGTGCTGCGCGGTGGCGCCTGGCCCACGCAACCCCGCCTGCTCCGCAATACCTGGCGGAACTTCTACACTCCGGACCGCCGCGACGTTTGGGCAGGATTCCGCACCTGCCGGGCGTAAACTCCAAGCGTGAAAATCGCGCTAATAACACCCGCCCCCGCTCTGGTCCACACAGGAAATCGGACCACTGCAGATCGCTGGGCGGGGTTGCTCAACGGGCTGGGGCATCAGGTCAGCGTCCAGAAAAGCTGGGACGGCGAAGAGTGTGATCTGCTGATTGCACTACATGCCCGTCGCAGCTTTCCCGCGATTCAAGCTTTCCGAAAAAAACATCCGAGTGCTCCGCTCGTTGTCGCTCTCACCGGCACCGATCTCTACGGCAACTTGGAAAGCAGCGCGGAAGCGACGTGCGCACTGCAGCTCGCCTCGAGGATCGTTGTCTTGCAATCGCTCGGTGCCGAATTGGTTCCCGAAAGCGTCCGGCCCAAAGTGCGCGTCATCTACCAGTCTTTTGAGCGTCCCTCTCGATTCCCGGGGCGAGCGGAGAGCTGTTTCCAGGTTTGCCAGCTAGCGCACGTTCGTGTGGTCAAGGACCCTCTACGAGTAGCGTATGCCGTGCGCGATCTGCCGCCATCTTCTAGGATTCAGGTGAAACACGCCGGAGCCGTGCTCGACGCGCATTTAGCCGCGCAAGTGGAGGAAGAGCAGCGCACGAATCCTCGCTACCAATGGCTGGGACCTCTGCCACACGAGGCTGCCATTGATCTATTGTCTCGCTCCCACCTGCTCGTGCTCACGTCGCACATCGAGGGAGGCGCGAACGTTGTCAGCGAAGCCATCGCTGTCGGAACGCCAGTGATTTCCTCACTCATACAGGGCTCGGTGGGTATCTTGGGCGCGGACTATCCCGGATACTTCCCCGTCGGCGACAGCGGCGCCCTTCGCGGGCAGTTATTGCGCTCAGAATCCGGCAACGGGTTTTATCAAGAACTCCTGCAATCCCTCGTCAAGTTACAGCCGTTGGTAAGTGTAGCCCGCGAGCGCGAGTCCTGGGAAATTCTGTTGAACGAACTCATCTGTTGATCGAACTCAATTGATCCGAAAGGAGAGTGACTCCCATGGCGCGATGGTTCTTCGAACCCGGACACACCGCCGCGGAGTTTTGCGCGCGGCACATGATGGTCACTTATGTCCGCGGACATTTCAAAAATGTCCATGGCCGGCTCAACTTCGATCCGGCAAATCCGCAGAATTCCTCGGTCGAAGTCGAGATCGACGCCCGCACGCTGTGGACGGGCGAGCCCGATCGCGACGCGCATCTCCGCAGCGCCGACTTCCTCGACGTTGAGCACTACCCTACTATCACTTTTCGCAGCCGCGAAGTGAAACAGCTCGGTGACCATGATTACTCGGTCCTGGGCGACTTGACCATCCGCGGCGTCAGCCGCACCTGCACGCTTCGCGTGACCTATCTGGGCAACTGGCAAACTCCTTGGTGGGAGGGCGGCGTGGATAAAGGCCCCAAGACTCGCGCCGGCTTCGTGGCCACAACCTCGATCAACCGCCACGACTTCGGCGCAAGCTGGAACGCACCTCTGGACCGCGGCGGAATTGTCGTCGGCGATCTAGTCGAAATCACCATCGACGCCGAAGCCATCCTCGAACAGCTTTAAGGCCTTTGCACGCCGCAAAGCACCGGTTTAATGTCAACCACGGGAGTTCCATCGATGGCCTCGATAGGACCGATCCGCAGGCGGTTCTTGCCGACCTCGCGAACGGTCACCGGATGAAGCCCCAGCGGATTTGGCCGGTCCGGAGATCGCGTCGCAAATACGCCGGTTAGAGGCTTGCTCCGGTCTGAGCGCGGATGAACCTTCAGGACATCGCGGCGCGCCCGGTGCAGCCAGGTCACAACGATAATTTCGTCACCAACAGCCAGACCATCCATGCCGTCTGCGACCAGAGCATTCATTTCAACCCAGGCGTCGGGCGCTCCCTCCGAACCCTGTTTAGGTGCCTCGCTGCGTTGCGTGATGCTGGATCGGATAACGCCAATGGGCTGAAGCTCTGCGCGTTGAAGCTCTGTGCGTTTCCCATCGTCCTCTGGCCTTCCGCGCTCCGGTTTTCTCGCCGTTCTCTTAGTTTTCTTCTTAGTTTTCATCGGAATCTCTCGTGCAACCTCCGCTTAGCCGCGCATGTTCCCCGGCCCTAGTGTAGATTGTATTTTGCGGATGTTATCCTAGGACTATTTCTTCCTCTCGCTTGACCTGACTTGCCCCCTTTCCCCGCGAACAAGATCAATGTTACTTACCCATGCCCAGCTTTCTAAGATATTTGTTTTCAGTTTGTTGCACTTGCGTAGAGATTCGACATTAGTGCTCAGCTTCCGGAACTTTTTCGCCCGCCGAGGGTTATTCTAAAGAGAGACCAGCCCGGTTCGAAGTTTGCCTCGATTCCTCGTAGCCGCTGAATCGGCATGGGCAGGAGATAGCGATGAGGCTTCAGAAGTGCTGCGCACCCCGTCTTGGTTTTCGATTCCTTAGCTTCAATCTTCGATTCCCTGCGACCGCCGCTACGCCCAAATCGTTTCTCGCTTTGGTGCTCTCCTTCGCATGCCTACCCTTGGGCGTCGATGTGCCTGCCGCTGTCGCGGCGCCGGCAGCCCCCGCGGCCAAAGAAAAGAATAAAGACAAGAAACAAAAGCTGGATCCCGCGCTCAAGGGTTTGCCCATCACCGAACTGACCGCCGACGAGGCCATCTTGCATGCGCTGAATCGGCTCGCTTACGGCCCGCGGCCCGGCGACATCGAGCGCGTCAAGCAAATGGGCTTGGCCAAGTGGATCGAGCAGCAACTCAATCCGAATTCCCTTGACGACAAAGCAGTAGAGGCGCGGCTACAGGATTACCCGACGCTGCGAATGTCCACCGCGAAATTGATTGCGGAATACCCGCAGCCGAAGCAAGCCGAGAAGCAGGCCGAAAAGAGCGCTCAAGCGCAAGAGCGGCAAGAACAGCGCCGCGGTGGCGTTGCTGATTCGCCTGCGTCTACTGCCGGCGGCAAAGAGATGCAATCGCCGCAAACGCTGAGCGAAAATTCCGACGGGCAAAACGCCGCCGCGAACAGCGAATCCTCATCGCAATCCGCGGCAGAAAATCCCAACGCGCCCGCTCCGATGAAGGAACCGCAAATGCCGCCGGAAGGCGCAGCGAAGGGCGCACGCAAACGCGATGCGCTTGTTGGTGACCCCAACAACATTCCGCGGGCCGTCGCCGACGACAGCAAGCGCCCGCAGCGAGTAGTCGCTGAACTCGCGATGGCCAAAGTCACCCGCGCGATTTACAGCGAGCGTCAACTGCAACAAGTGATGGACGATTTCTGGTTCAACCACTTCAATGTGTTCGCCGGCAAAGGCGAAGATCGCTACTACCTCATTTCCTACGAGCGGGACGTCATCCAGCCTCACACGCTCGGAAAATTCAAAGACCTTGTCACCGCCACCGCGAAGAGTCCAGCGATGCTTTTTTATCTCGACAATTTTTTGAGCGCTGATCCGCGCGCCCAGCAGCGTATCGCCATGGAACGCGCCATGCGCCAGCAAGCGCGCTACGGGCGTTTCGGCCGGCCGTGGCCGTCCCGTCCGCCTGCGAATCCGCGGCAAGGTGCGAAAAAAAATGAGCGTGGCCTAAACGAAAATTACGGCCGCGAGCTCATGGAATTGCATACGGTGGGGGTGGATGGCGGGTACACGCAGAAAGACGTTACCGAAGTGGCCCGAAGCTTCACCGGGTGGACGCTCGAAAAGCCGCGTCAATACGCCGACTTCAAATTCGATGATCTTCTGCACGATCCCGATCCAAAAATCGTCCTCGGCAAGAGAATTCACGCCGGCGGAATGAAAGACGGCGAACAAGTAATCGATCTGCTCGTGCATCATCCGAGCACGGCGAAATTTATTTCCACGAAACTGGCGCGCCGCTTCGTGTCCGACAATCCTCCCGCCGCTCTCGTTGATCGCATGGCGGAAACTTTTCAATCGAACGACGGCGACATTCGGGCAGTTATGAAAACCATGATTTGGTCGCCGGAGTTCTGGTCGCGCGAAGCATATCGCGCAAAAATCAAGACGCCATTTGAATTGGTGGTTTCTGCGGCGCGTGCGCTCGCCACTGACGTGGACACGCCGCTACCCCTCGTGCAGTGGATCGGCCGCATCGGCGAACCGCTTTATCAATGCCAGCCGCCGACCGGCTATTCCGACAAGTCCGAAACGTGGGTGAACACCGGCGCGCTGCTGAATCGCTTGAATTTTTCGCTGGCGCTAGCGGGAAACAGAATGCGCGGCGCGCGCAGCGACACCGCTTCGCTCTTGGGAGTGGGTTCATCGGCGGATCCAAAGGCGGCGCTGGATCGCGCGGTGCAGGTTTTTCTTGGCGGGCAGGCGGCACCGGCGACCGTGGAGACGCTGCAGAGTCAGCTCGACAATCCGCAAGTGCTGCAAGCGAGGCTGGACGACCCGCGCGGGCAAGTGAATTTGGGAGTTGTTGCGGGGCTCGTGCTAGGCGCGCCCGAATTTCAGCGCCGGTAGATTTTGGAGTGCGGGAGCTGTGCTCCCGCCTTTCCTCCATTCCGGCGTGTGGCGTACGGCAGGTCATTGCGGATGAAGGAAAAGCGGCAGCGGGGCTGCCGCAGTCCATGAGAGGGTGCAATGAGTTACGAATGTTGTGAAGGCATGCGCGGGCTGAAATTTTCGCGGCGGTATTTTTTGAAGCAGGGTGGCGTGGCCATGGTGGGGTTGAGCGCGATGCCCGCGTTCCTGCAGCGCGCGGCGGCGGCGACGCCGATGCCGAACAAAAAGCAGCTCGTGGTGCTCTTTCAACGCGGTGCGGCGGATGGGTTGAACATTGTCGTGCCGTTTGGCGAATCAAACTACTACCGCATGCGCCCGACGATTGCGATTCCGCAGCCGAAACGTGGCGGATCGGATGCCGCAATTGATCTCGATGGATTTTTTGGTTTGCATCCGAGTCTTGGGCCGCTCGAGCCGCTGTTTCACAGAAACCAGCTCGCCATCGTGCACGCCGCGGGGTCGCCCGATCCAACGCGCTCGCATTTCGACGCGCAGGACTTTATGGAATCGGGCACGCCGGGGCTGAAATCCACCGAAGACGGTTGGCTGAACCGCGCGCTCGAAACCGTCCCCGAAGAAAATGCTTCGCCGTTCCGCGCGGTCGCGATGGGGCCGAATCTTCCGCGCATGTTGCACGGCAGCGCAGCCGCGATTGCGCTGCCCGACCTGAAGCAGTTCAAAGTGATGGCGCAAGCTCCCGGAACCGGCGCGATGGTTGAGGGCGGCTTTGAAGCCATGTACGCGCAAACTGTGGATAAGGCCCTGCAAGGTACGGGTACGGAAACGTTTGAAGCCATCGACCTGCTGCGCAAAGCAGATCCCGCAAAATATCAGCCGGAAAACGGCGCGCAGTATCCGACGAACCGGCTCGGCCAGAGCCTACAGCAGATTGGCCAGCTTCTGAAAGCCGACATCGGCGTGGAAATTTTGTTTGTGGATTGCGGCGGCTGGGACAATCACGTCAACGAAGGCGGCGTGCAGGGCCAGCTCTCGAATTTGTTGCGCGATCTTGGCCAGGGACTCGCGGCGTTTCATCAGGACCTGGGCGATCGGATGCAGAACATCGTTTTCGTCACCATGAGCGAATTTGGCCGTACCGCGCGCGAAAACGGCAATCGCGGCACGGACCACGGCCACGCGAATTGCATGTTCGTGATGGGCGGAGACGTGCGCGGCGGGCAAGTCTATGGCAAGTGGCCCGGTTTGAACGATCATCAGCTCAACGAAGGCCGCGACCTCGCGCTTACGACGGATTTTCGGTCCGTACTGGGCGAAATCCTCACCAAACACATCGGTGTCGCCGATTTGAAGCCGGTCTTCCCCGGCTTCGACAACAACCCCCACAAATTCGCCGGCCTGATCAAGACTTGAGTGATGGGTTCGCCCGGAGAAGCAACTCTTCTCCGAAGCTATAGAGATTCACGGCTGCAACGTTCAATTTTTTCCAGGTTGGCTTTCGTCAGCACCGACAAAATTCACCACAAAGGGTGCGATGCCGTGGACCTGCAGGATGGTGTCCCCTTTGCATTGTGCGAAGTGCCTCATATTCGGGCCAGCCGAGAAAAAACCTCCGGAGGGGACTTCCTTGAGAGCTCCGTCGTCCCACTTCGATCCCATGCCAACGGCTGCTTGACCCTTAACCACAGTCACGTTTTCAGTCGTGGGGTGCCAGTGCGGCGCGATCTTGAGTCCGTCGGTGCAGGATAGCCGCAGCGTATACGATCGTCCAGCCGTCATCGGGTCGCCCTGGATCACCGCCAGCCGCAATGTTCCGCCCAATTCAACAGAGGGCGTACCGACCAGCGCCGCCGCGGGAACATCAACCCATTTTTCCGATCCCGGCTCAACGACCATCGCGCTTTGCTTTGCCGGAGCACTGGTTTTCGCGGGCGCTTTCGTTTGAGCGCTTGCGATACCCGGCATCAGCACAACCAGAGCCCACAAGACAGGTTTATTCATATGCGAAGCCTCCTCTTAGCTTGGATTCAGGTCTGTGAGATCGAAAACTGGGGCCATTCTACACCCATTTCTTTAAGAGAGAAGAAAAGCAGCAGCAGGGTTGCCGCACTCCAAAAGCTACTGCTTTGGCTTGCTCTTTCCGCTCTTCGGAACAGTTGATTTACTCGGTGCCTGCGGTTTTTGCGTCCAGAATTCCGGGTCGCCCGCGGCAAACTCTTTCGATACGTGCGACTTTTCCGGACTCATGGCGTAAAGGTTGCTCTCTGTTTGCGTGTACGCTTCGCGCGCGATCTGCTGCATGCGCTCCGCGGCTTCGCCTTCCGCCTCATGCAGTTTCTCCCGGATGTTTAGCAAATCATCGTTCTGCCCCAGAGTCCTCATCGGCACAAACGCAAAAAATGACGGCGAAGGTATGCCCACATTCACCTGATACACGACCCACGGCAAATTGGAATTGGTCTTTTCGTACGCGGCGCTGAGCTTCTGAAACGCTTCGGCAAATTCGCCCTCGTGGCCGGGACGCAGGCGAACTTCGAGCACGCGGAGAAATCGGGCTTTCGAAAGATCGATGCGACTTGCGCGGTAGCTCAGATCGTCGCGCCGCACCGCGACGATCGTGCGCTGGCTCTGCAGCGCCGCCATGATCTGCTCTTGCGCCTTTCCCAGCTCCGGATGAGCGGCGTAAAGCGGTCCCCACTCGGCGAAAGCTTTGTTGATATGCGCGAACGAGTCGAACGGATCGAACGATAGCACTCCCGGCTCTCCAGTGACCGAGTCCATCACGATCCACGAATTCGGCACTTCCAGGTTCGCGCAAGCGCGCGCCGCGGCCGCGAGCGCTTTGCCGCTTGCAGCCATTTTCTCGAGCGGAGATTTCTGATAAACGAGCACCACCAGCTTCGGAGGAGCCGTCTCCGGCCATGCAGAATCTCTTGTCTGCCCAGTGGCGCCACGGATGCAAATCAGCGCAAACGCGGCGGCCATTGCGATAAAGTGCGCAGTTGTCATTCGTAACGCCCCTGGTCGAGCAGCTTATTGATTTCGTCGGCTATGTCATTGTCGTTCATGGGAAGAATTTAGCACAGAGATCACAAAGGAAAGAGAGCGCTGAGTTCACAGAGAGGAAAAACAAGGGCGGCTTGTGGCCGCCCCATAGGTCTTTCTCTGAACTGTTAACCGTTAGCTGTCGGCTGTTCGTTCTGTCTCATTCCCCCGATTTCAGTTCGCGGATCCAGATGTTGCGGTAGTGGACCGGATGACCGTGGTCTTGCAGAGCCAGCGGAAGTCTGTCCGGGCCAGGCTTATAGGGCGGGCGCACGTGGTGCCCGGTGGGGCCGGTGAGTTCGACATTATCTTGCACCAGCACGCCATTATGAAAAACGGTTTCACGCGCGGGACGCGTCAGTTTTCCCGACGCATCAAAACGCGGGCCATGAAAAATGATGTCGTAAGTCTGCCACTGGCCCGGCGGACGTGAAGCGTTCACCAGCGGAGGATATTGTCCGTAAATCGCCGCCGCCTGCCCGTCGGCATACGTTTTGCTCTGATAAGAGTCGAGGACTTGCGTCTCGTAGAGTCCTTGCAGGAAAACGCCGCTGTTGCCGCGGTCCTGGTCTTCACCTTTCGGGGGAGACGGCTCGGCAAACTCGACGTGCAGTTGGCAATCGCCGAAAGATTCACGCGTTTGCAGATCCCCCGTTTTCGGCGCCACCTCGAAATAACCGTTCTCGACTTTCCATTTGGCAGGACTGCCGTCTTTTTTCTGGACCCATTGCGAGAGGTCTTTGCCGTCGAAGAGCACCACGGCGTCGGCGGGCGGACGCCCCGGAGCGTCTTGCGTGCTTGATGTGCCCGGATCGACGGCCGGCGGCACAGGCCGGTTACGGTCGTGGATTTCCCATCTTGTATCCACCTGCGCGTTGCAAACTGCAGGAATGCTCGTCAGCGCGAATACGCAAACGCAAAGCAAAACCATTTTTCTCATCGTCACCCTCATTGGCTGAAGCGCAAAGATTCTACAGCAGATAGAAAAAATCTTGCATCGGGTGACTTCCTAATGCTCCCGAGAGGGGTATTCCGCGCGCCGTCGGGTGGCCTCAGAAGGCCGCCCCTACATGATTATGCGGATTCGCCTTTGATGCGCATGCCGTAGAACGATCTGTAAACGAAAAAGAGCGAGACCACGAAGAAAGCGACAGCGAGAACGTGTGCCAGCGTCGTGCTTTTCTGGCTGTCAACCAAGCTCACGGCGAGTTCTACGGCGAGCAAGCCGAACAACGTGGTGAATTTGATGACCGGGTTCAAGGCGACCGACGAAGTGTCTTTGAACGGATCGCCGACCGTGTCGCCGATGACGGTGGCGTCGTGCAGCGGTGTGCCTTTTTGCTTCAGTTCGACTTCGACGATTTTCTTGGCGTTATCCCAGGCGCCGCCGGCGTTGGCCATGAAAATTGCCTGGTACAAGCCGAACGTGGCGATGGAGATGAGGTAGCCGATGAAAAAGAACGGCTCCACGAATGCAAACGCCAGCGTGGCGAAGAATACGGAAATGAAAATGTTGAGCATGCCTTTTTGCGCGTACTTGGTGCAAATCTCGACAACCTTTTTGCTGTCGGCGATGCTAGCTTTTTCCACGCCTTCGAGCTTGATGTTGGCTTTGATGAATTCGACCGCGCGGTAGGCGCCAGTGGTGACCGCTTGGGTACTCGCGCCGGTGAACCAATAAATTACCGCGCCACCGGAGATGAGTCCGAGAACGAACGGCGCGTGGAGCAGTGAAAGCTTGTCCACGTTGGCAGCGAGGCCGTTGGTGAGCGCCATGATGATGGAGAAAATCATCGTGGTGGCGCCGACGACGGCTGTGCCGATGAGCACTGGTTTCGCGGTGGCCTTGAACGTGTTGCCTGCGCCGTCGTTGGCTTCGAGCATGTGCTTGGCGCGCTCGAAATTCACGTCGATGTTGAAGTCCTTTTTCAGTTCCTGCTTGATGCCGGGAATTTGCTCGATGAGAGAAAGTTCGAAGACGGATTGCGCGTTGTCGGTGACCGGACCGTAAGAATCGACGGCGATGGTCACCGGGCCCATGCCAAGAAAGCCGAAAGCTACGAGGCCGAACGCGAAAACGGGTTCGGCGACCATCAATTTGCTGAGACCACCCTGCGAAACCAGGTAGCCGAGGGACATTAGCAACACCATGGAGAGGCCGAGGTAGTAGCCCGAAAAATTTCCCGCGACGAAGCCGGACAGAATTCCGAGCGACGGCCCGCCTTCTTGCGCGGAGGTGACGATTTCCTTCGTGTGGCGCGAGTCGACCGACGTGAAAACTTTCACCAGTTCGGGAATGATCGCGCCGGCGAGAGTGCCGCAAGAAATAATTGTTGCGAGCTTCCACCACTGCGTTGAGTCGCCGCCCAGGCTTGGAATAATCTGCGAAGAAACGAGATACGTGAGAGCGATGGAGACAAACGACGTGATCCACACCAGCGAAGTGAGCGGCGCCTCAAAATTCATTTCGTCGGCATTGCCATATTTTGCTTTGGCGATGAAGCCATTGATGAAGTACGCGGCTGCGCTGGCCACCAACATAATGATGCGCATGACAAAAATCCAGACGAGCAGTTGCACTTGCACGGTGGGGTTTTTTACCGCGAGCAAAATAAAAGTGATGAGCGCGACGCCGGTCACGCCGTAAGTTTCAAAGCCGTCGGCGGTCGGCCCCACCGAATCGCCGGCATTGTCCCCGGTGCAATCGGCGATGACGCCGGGATTGCGGGCGTCGTCTTCTTTGATTTTGAAGACGATTTTCATCAGGTCGGAGCCGATGTCCGCAAT
Organism: Candidatus Acidiferrum sp.; assembly: GCA_035280065.1. Classification (GTDB taxonomy): domain Bacteria; phylum Acidobacteriota; class Terriglobia; order Acidiferrales; family UBA7541; genus Acidiferrum. Next base: position 62,855 of record DATEGO010000071.1, on the reverse strand, counting down.
TTTTGTGAAGATCCCGCCGGCGATGCGCAGTGCGGCGGCGCCGAGCGATTCGCCGATGGCGAAGCCGATGAAGCACGGACCGGCGTAGTCGCCGGGAATGAAAAGCAAAATGATTAGCATCATCAAAAGTTCGACGGAGATGAGCATCATGCCAACGCTCATGCCCGCTTCGAGGGGGATGTGATTGATGGGGAAGGGTTTGCCGCGGAGCCCGGCGAAGGCGGTTCGCGAATTTGCGAAGGTGTTGACGCGAATGCCGAACCACGCGACGGCGTAGCTGCCGCCCATGCCGACGAGGCTGAAAAACAAAATGATGGGCAGCGTGACGCCGATGGATTTGCCGGGAACGGGAGCGAGCACTCCGAAGTACAGAACGATTACGATGGCGATGAAGGCCCACAGCAGCAAAAGGAATCTGCCCTGCGTTTGGAGATAGGTTTTGCAGGTTTCGTAGATGAGTTCGGAAATGTCGCGCATGGATTTGTGGACGGGGAGGTTTTTCAGACGTGTGTAGATCCACAAGCCGAAGGCGAGGCCAAAAAGGCAGAAGAGAATGCCGAAAAGAAGAAGCTTGTGGCCGTCCATACCGAGAAAGGAGACTTGGGAAAGATCGGGGAGCTTCAAATTGGCTTCGCCGCCGGCTTCGCCAGCGCGGGCGGCAGAGGCGGCGAGGAGCGCGACGGCGGCGGCTGCCCCGAATTTGGTGAATTTCAAATGATTCGTGAAGCTCAAACAGTGGGACCAGGCGTTTGTTAGCCAGGTGCGCATTCAGAATCCTCCATCGTTCTTGCAGAATTTGCGGAGCGAGCGATTGTACTTTCGCAAAATGTCGCGTTGTCTACAAAAACCTGCCTGACTTTAGACAGCAAGCAGCAGATTCCTCGCGCCAAAGCTTGGCGTTCGGAATGACACGTACTTCGGGTTTCGCTTATGTCCAAAAAGCCGCTACTTTCTGCGAGCCTCTATAGAATCTGACAATACGCGGAGAGGGCCGCTTACTGCCACACTTCTTCGGCCATGCGCTGTTCGGCGCAGCCCACGCATCGGATTTTTTCTCATTCCACCGGCAAGAGGCCGGAGCCGCCTCCCGTCAGGATCCCCGAAAGCCGGGGGCAGGCGGGATGTTCGACCGGATAAACTCGCCGCGCGCCGGTCCGAGTTACCCCTCGATACCGCCGGCGAGGCGCTTGTAAGGCTGGGCGCCAGGGCAAGCCAAATCGCAGTTTTATAACATTTTGGGGGTGACGGGTCAAACGGCCAATCGGCCTGGCAAGGGCAGCTCGAGGTGATTGAAGTCCCAGATTTTTCTCAGATTACCGATGAACTCTTCCTGTTGCCGCTTACTCAAGCCGTACTGTGAAAAGTCGTGCGTTGCCCAGAATAAACAGTTTAAGTAAACAGCCTTGCGATTGGCCGAAACCTCGCATCCTACGTCAAACGTGCTGTCGTTCCAGAGCTTGCACAGTGTCACGAATTGAGCGGTTGCGTCTTTGCCTTTCAAACCGCAGGTCTCAGGAACGTGTCCGATGAAGTTGTCACCAAAAAAGGCTTCTTCAACGCGGACCTGATCGATGATTGCCCTATTGAATGAACTCAGGTCGTCTGAGGGAATCCAATATTCTTCGTGCCGAGAAGCACCAACGGTGTGAGGCTCAAAGCCGGAAAGGTAATCTTCATTTACGGGAAACGCGGTAACAAATCCTGCGAATCCCGACTTCTCATCTTGCGTATTCCAGTCACGGGCAATTTGTCGAGCGTATTCCGCATTTGTGACAGGGTAGAAGACAGGCTGGTGGGGCAATCGCGGCGGAAACTCACGCATTCCGCTGTCCCAGATCAAGGCAAGTTCATAAAGACCGACAGGACGAAATAGAATGGTGCTCATTGTTTTTTGTTCGCAAATTCCTGCCACACTATTTTTACGAAAAACCTGAAGCGAATTGTATACGCGAAGAAGGTTATTATGCGGGACGGCGTTTTTGCCAGTGTGACGGCTGATGGTAAGATGCGAGATTCATCGGAACGAACCAGCCTAGATGGGGGACCATGGCCACCGAGGCAACTCTGCAAGGGGCTCAGAACGAGGGTATGAGAAGCCGTGTAGTAGGGCAGAACTCGACCGTCCGAGGAACCGCACAAGGGGCGGCAGAGCAACCCGCTGCCCGAGACTTGCGGCATCATTGGGGGCGCGGGGAGGTGGCGGCGATTTACCGGATGGCGCTGCCGGAGCTGGTGTTTCGGGCGCAGACGGTTCATCGGGCGCATCATGCTGCGGACCGCGTGCAGACCTGCCAACTGATCTCCATCAAGACCGGAGGGTGCCCTGAAGATTGCGCGTATTGTCCGCAGAGCGCGCATTACCAGACTGGCGTGGAGCGCGAGGGGCTGCTGGACCCTCAGCACGTCATCGAAGTGGCCCGAGAGGCGGCGGGGCGCGGGGTGACGCGGTTCTGCATGGGGGCTGCGTGGCGGGATGTTCCCGAGGGCAGGGAATTCGAGAAAGTTTTGGAGATGGTGCGCGGAGTTTCGGCGCTGGGGATGGAAGTTTGCTGCACCCTCGGGTTGCTGACAGAGCAGCAGGCCGCGCGGTTGAAAGAAGCGGGGCTGACTGCGTACAACCATAATTTGGATACGTCGCCGGAATTTTATGGGTCGATTATCACCACACGCGTTTATGACGACCGCCTGAGAACGCTGGCGGCGGTGCGCAAAGCGGGAATAACGGTTTGCTGCGGCGGAATTCTGGGCATGGGCGAGCGCGAGGCCGACCGCATCGGCTTGCTGCACCAACTCGCGACGCTTGAGCCGCATCCGGAAAGCGTGCCGATCAATATGCTGGTGCGAGTGGAAGGGACGCCGCTGGCTGCGATGCCGCCGCTTGATCCGCTGGAGATGGTGCGGGCGATCGCAACTGCACGCATTCTGATGCCCGCGTCGCGCGTGCGTTTGGCCGCGGGGCGCAAGCAGCTTTCGCCAGAAGCGGTGACACTATGCTTTCTTGCGGGGGCGAATTCGATTTTTGTGGGCGAAAAACTGTTGACCACGCCGAATCCGGGGCCGGATGAGGATGAATTGCTCCTGCAATCGCTTGGGATGAAGCAACTGGAACGCGTGACTGGTGACTCGTGACTGGTGATCCGTCGCTTGGGGCAACAATCTGAAGAGTTCTTCTGAGATTCTATTCAAAGCACATGTCGTTTAAATTTCAGGCAAGTTTTCAAAACGAATTGCTGACTGGGCTGCGCGAGCTGGAGGCGCGCGAACAGCGGCGTTCGCTTGCGGAAATTCAGGGTACAAACCTGTGCTCGAATGACTACTTGGAACTGTCGCGTCATCCGGAGCTGAAGGAAGCTGTTGAGCGCGCGGTGCGCAACGCGGAGCGCGTTGGCGGAACAGGATCAAGGCTGCTTTCCGGGCACGCGGCGGCCTGGGAACAACTGGAAGAAGAGTTTGCGCAGTTCGCAGGAACGGAGGCGGCGCTTTATTTTGGCAGCGGGTACCTGGCGAATCTGGGTTTGCTGACCGCGCTGCTGAAAAAAGACGATTTGGTTTTTTCCGATGCATTGAATCACGCGAGCTTGATTGACGGCATGCGGCTTTCCGGCGCCCGAAAAATCATTTACCCGCACCTCGATTTGGATACGCTTGAAGTTGAACTGCGAAAACATGCGCACGAGCGGGGGCGCAAACTCATCGTTACTGAAAGTGTTTTTAGCATGGAAGGTGATATTGCTCCGGTTAAGGAGATCGTAAAAGTTGCGGAGCGCCACGGCGCCGGTGTTATTGTGGACGAAGCTCACGCAACCGGGGTACAGGGAGCCTCTGGACGCGGAATCGCCGTTCGAGAAGGAATCGCGGAAAATCTTGCCGCTGCGGTGCATACGTGCGGGAAAGCGCTGGCGAGCGCGGGCGCGTTTGTTTGCGGGAGCGCGCCGTTGAAGGAGCATCTGATCAACCACGCGCGGACATTTATTTTCGCCACGGCGATGCCGCCGTACATGGCGGAGCAAATTCGGGCGGCGTTGAGGCTGGCGCTAGGTATGGACCGCGAGCGAGAAGGGTTGCTCGCTAAGGCGGAGAGGCTTCGCAATAGCCTGCGCGCGCGGGGATTGGACTCAGGAAAAAGCAGCACCCAAATTGTTCCTTGGATCATCGGAGAGAATGCGCAGGCGCTTGGCGCAGCGGAACACTTGCGAGCCCAAGGATTTGCGGTGCGGGCCGTGCGTCCGCCGACGGTACCGCCAGGTAGCGCGAGGCTGCGGTTTTCCTTGACGAGCGGAATCTCCGATGATGAACTGTTGCGCTTGGAGAACACTTTGAATAGCTGGCGCGAAAACCTTCCTTCATCTGCAGCGGTGGCGCGCGCTTGAGACATCATTTTTTCATCACCGGGACAGATACGGGGGTTGGCAAGACGGTTCTTTCTTCGCTGCTTTGCGCGGCGCTGGATGCGGTGTATTGGAAGCCGATTCAGACTGGGACGTTAGAAGGCTCGGATCGCGTGACGGTGATGCGGCTCGCGGGAATCGGGACGGACCGCACGCTGGATGAGATTTACAAATTCGTTCCTCCCGTTTCGCCGGATCTCGCCGCGCGCTGGGCGGGCGTGGAAATTGATCTCGGCAAGATCAATATGCCGACCAGCTTGATGAACGACTGGCTGGTGGTCGAGGGCGCGGGCGGCGTGCTGGTGCCGGTGAACCAGAAGCAGTTCATGCTGGACCTGATGGTGAAATTCAAATTGCCGGTGATTGTGGCGGCGCGGAGTAGCCTGGGCACGGTGAACCACACGCTGCTGACGCTGGCGGCGCTGCATGCGGCGGAGCTTCCGGTACACGGAGTAGTGTTGATTGGCGACCAGAACCGCGAGAACCGCGAGACGATTGAGCGGTTTGGGCATGTGCGCGTGATTGGAGAAGTTCCTAAATTGCCGAACTTGCATCGAACGGCTCTGATGCAGGTGTTTATGAATCATTTTGACCGGGCGGCGTTTGCACAGTAGCAGAGAACGGAGATCAGAGAACAGAGATCGGGTCCCCTACAGCTTCCTCCGGTTCGCGCGTTCGAGTACGGTAGGAGTCTGTGGAGGGAAAAAAAGCGGGAGCAAGCTCCCGCAGTCCCAAAGGGCTCCGCGCTGATGTTTGCTGAACTTGGCAAACAGGACGGTTAATGCCAGCGCGGCTCGCTCTTGTTTCCTCTTCCTAATTTGTTCCTGTCTCATTTCCTAGATTCGCTCTTATTTCCTTTTCACGTATTACAGTAGACTAGCGCAGTGAATCAAGCGCTGCGGATTTGGCATCCCTTTACTCATTCCAGGCTGGACCTTCCGCCGCTGCAGGTGGAGAGGGCGGAAGGCGTTTACCTGTATACGAAAGATGGGAAGAAGATTCTGGATGCGATTTCGTCGTGGTGGGTGAATCTGCACGGGCATGCGAATCCGCGGATTGCGGCGGCGATCGTGGAACAGGCGCGAAAGTTGGAGCACGTGATTCTCGCGGGCTTCACGCACGAAGCGGCGCAAGAACTGGCGCGGCGACTGAGAAAATGGATTGGCCCGGAGCTGACGCATCTTTTTTTCTCCGATGATGGCTCGACGGCCGTGGAAGTGGCGCTAAAGATGGCGGTACAGCATTTCAGCAATCAAGAGCGTGGGGAAAAACGTGAGATTGTCGCGCTGGAGCATGGCTATCACGGCGATACGGCCGGGGCGATGTCGGTGAGCGATGATTCGCCGTTTACGGAGCCGTTTGCGGGGATGCGGTATCCGGTTCATCGCGTGCACCCGGCTTATTGTTATCGCTGCCCGGTGGGATTGAAACGCGAGACGTGCCACATCGAGTGTGTTGGGCAACTGGAAACCCTGCTGGCGGACCGTGGCGAAAAAACTGCCGCGGTGATTGTTGAGCCGCTGCTGCAGGGCGCGGGCGGAATGATTGTGCATCCCGCCGAGTTTTTGCAAAGAGTGCGTGCGCTTTGCACGCAACATGACGTGTTGTTGATTGCGGACGAAGTGCTGACCGGATTCGGGCGCACAGGAAAAATGTTTGCGTGCGATATTGCCGGCGTGACGCCCGACTTGATGTGCTTGTCGAAAGGCATCACTGGCGGATTTTTACCGATGGGCGTGACGTTGTGCACGGACCGGGTCGAGGCGGCGTTTCGCAGCGAAGACTGGCGGCACACGTTTTATCACGGGCATTCCTATACGGGAAACGCGCTGGCGTGCGCGGCGGCGAATGCGAGTTTGAAGATTTTCGAAGACGAGCCCGTGTTTGACCGCATTGCGACGATTGCGCAGATGCACTCCGAGCGGCTGGCGGAGTTGAGCGAATTTTCGGTCGTGGGCGACACGCGTCAGATCGGGAGCATTGGCGCGCTGGAGCTTCGCGCGGACGATGCCGGATACCTTTCGGCGATGCGGCCGAAGCTGTATCAATTTTTTCTGGAGCGCGGCGTTTTGCTGCGGCCGCTGGGAAATGTGGTGTATGTTTTGCCGCCGTATGTGATTTCGGAAAACGAATTGCATCAGGTTTACGACGTGATTGTGGAGGCGATTCAGACGCTGTTTTGATTAGAGATTAGAGATTAGAGATTAGAGATCAGAGATCAGAGATCAGAGAGAATCCTGGGAGAAAAGTTTGGCGCCCGGCATGAATGCGTGGAAAGAAAAGATTGTAGCGTTTGCGGGGAGCTTGGGGGCGCCCGGGCTCTTCTTGATTTCGTTTCTGGATTCGTCGGTGCTGACGTTTCCGGTGATCAATGACCTGCTGCTGATTGAACTTTCCATCCAGCATCCGGCGAGGATGCCGTTGTACGCGTTCCTGGCAATGCTGGGGTCGGTGTTGGGCTGCGTGCTGCTTTTCTACATCGCTGAGAAGGGCGGCGAAGCCCTGTTTCACAAGCACGCGGGGAAGCGCGCGCAGGCTATTCACCATTGGGTGGTGAAGAACGGGTTCGGCGGCATGTTGATTGCAGCGCTGTTGCCGCCGCCGACGCCGTTCAAGGTATTTGTGGTGGCGGCAGGGGTGTTTGAGGTGCCGTTTTTTAGCTTTGCCGCGGCAATTACACTGGCGCGGGCGGTGCGCTACTTCGGGATTGGGTATCTGGCGATTCGTTATGGGCACGAAGCGCTTCCCTACTTGGTGCATCACAAATTGACGGTGACGGTTTTTTTGATTGGGTTGGCACTGGTGAGCTATGGCCTTTCGCGAGTGATACTTAGGCGGGGGCCAGGCGCGGAAAGTGAGAAATCGACGTCGGCCTAGGTAAAGTGATACTTCAGCCGGTATGGCGACTAGCCCCCCTGCCACGCCGGCAACAATGCAAAGTCATCAAAACAAAGAGGTTGCGCCGGTAGCATCCCGCAAGTGATTGATTTTAAAGGGCGAGCAACAGGGCTCACTTGAGTTTTGCGGAGGTCGCGACCCCGGAAAAAAGAAAAGCGGGAGCAAGCTCCCGTACTTCTTCATGTACTTAATCATATCATTAATTAATTTTCTGTCAAGCCAAGACTGCATTTTCGTGTCAAATATTTTTGAGGAGACTTGGCGTTCGCTTAGGTCCCCAGAGAGCATCGGGTTAGAGTTAGTGCCAGCAGAAGCAGCGTCGAGGAAATTTCGGATCAGGAGCCCGGTTTCGACGGGGCGCTCTTCCATGAGCCAGTGGCCCGAGCCTGCGACCACAGCTTCCTGAACGTTTGTCGCTACATGGTGCATGATGACGGCTTGCATCGCGCCGAAGGACTTCTCGCCGCCGACGGCCAGGACGGGCATGGGTAACTTCGTTTGCTCGAAAACCTTGTTGTCCTTGGCGTCTTGAGAAAACGCAGTGAACTGGGCGAAGCCGGCGCGCATTCCGCCTGGCTGGGCGTAGGTGGCGGCAAAGAAGTTTCGGGTGGCTTCGTCGGGCTTGTTGCGGTCGCCGGTAAAGTCGTTCCAGATTCGATCGAAATAGATGCGCTCGCGTCCTGCGACCAGCTTCTCTGCCTCGGGCCCCCGGAAATTGAAGTGCCAGAGAGCGGGATTGAGCAGGAGTTCGTTCCAGGGTTCGATGCCGGGGATGGGGGCGTCCATCACTACGAGGGCCTCGACTTTGTCGGGATAGAGGGCGGCGTAGGCGTAAGCGACCATGTTTCCGATGTCGTGGGCCACGACGGAGGTGCGGTCATGGCCCAAGGCGGTGACAACAGCGCGCATGTCTTTGGCTTGGGTCTTCTTGTCGTAGCCGCCGTCGGTTTTGGACGAACGGCCGATGCCGCGGAGGTCGGGAACGACGACGGTGTGGTCTTTCATCAGGTCGGCTGCCAGCGGGGCCCAGGAATCGCTGTTCTCGGCGTAGCCGTGGATCAGGACGACGATGGGGCCGCTTCCGCCGGAGCGCACAAAGATGTCCGCGCCTTCGGGGCTGTGAATGGTTTTAGCTTGGAAGCTAGCAGGCAAGGATGGATGGCTTTGCGCGAAGGCTATTGATGAGACGAATAAAGCGGCAGCAAGAACGAGATTATGTCGAAGCAAGGGGCCTCCTTGGGAGAACAGCAAATTGTGTGGGCGACGGGGTTGCAAAATCTGGGCGAATAGTACGACAAAACGGGAGGCAAGCTAGTGGCTGCGTGCAATTGCGTGCAGTCGGGAGTTGGTTGACGCGGAATTGTCAGTGCCACCGGAAGCTCCGGGGCGACGGGACCCAGGCTAGCTCCTCGGAGAGGATTTTGCCGGAGGGATCGGTGTCAATAAGGGCCTGGACGCGGCCTTCGTCGGTCAGGGTAAACAGGCCGGAGCCGGATTCGTGCGTGTAAGGGAAGGCGCGAAGGATGACGTGAAAGCCGGACGGGGTTTGCTCGACAGTGGCTTTGGGGAAGCGAGCGACTTGGAGAAAGTGGCGGGCGATGGGGGCATTGCGGGCGGCGTCGAGGGCGGGTGAAGGTTCGGGCTTGTAGGTGTTGATGGCGGAGCTGGGGTCGAAATCGGCGCCTGGGCCGACGGGGACTTCGACGTCGTGGAGGGCGCGCTCGGTTTCGACGATTCCATGCCAGCGGAAAGGAGAGCTGGATTCGGGGAAAGCGGCGACTCTGTGGGGGAGTTCGCCGCGGTAGGTGCGGGATTCGAGGGCGGCAAGGGCGTCGCCGTGGAGCGTGAGGCGGACGCCGAGATAGAGGAGGAGGGCTAGGAGGGCGAGGATGGCGCCGAATCGGCCGCGAGGGCCTTTGCGACGTGCGCCGATTTCTTCGGTGACGAGACCGGCGAGTAGGGGGAGAAGAATTCCAGCGAGGAGAATGGCTAGGGTCCAGACGTCGAGGGAGGGGAGCCAGTCGAGGGCGAAGTGGCGGGGAGAGAATGGCCAGAGGAGTTGGACGCCAGAAGTTTGGCAAACGTCAAGGGCGAGATGAAGGAAAGCGGCGGCGAGAGCGGCGGAGAAGATGGTTGCGCGCGAGATTGGGTTTTCGGAGGATTTGGGCTTGAGGAAGAGAAAAGGGATGGTGGCCAGGAAGGCTAAGACGAGACCGGCGGGGAGTGAGTGAAAGTAGGTGCGGTTGAAAGCGAGATAGGCGGAAGGGCCAAAGTAGGTGCTGAGGAGGTCAGCGTCGGCGATGATGCCGCCGAGGACGACAGCGATTGTCGCGGCACGCGAGAGACGAGGGAAAGCGGCGCGCTGCAACGTAAATGAGGCCAGGGCGTGCGTGAGGGGGTCCATGGGGGAAGTTATCTCAGAACGCGTTGATGCCTCGCAAGTAAGAAAAGCGGCTGCAGGGCTGCCGCACTCCACATTCCAGTGCAGCAAGGTTGCCTACGTGCAAAGGGTCCGCCCCAGATAGCGGGACCCTATGAAGACGAGGTTTGTTTTGGATTATTTGGGACGAGGAGTTTGAGGGCGCGGGGGATGATGCGGAATTGGACGGGGAGGCGGGCGAGGGGCTCGCCGTCGATTTGCGCGTAGACGGGACTCGAATCGAGCGGCTCGCAAACGACGGAGTCGGATTTGAAAAATTCAACGCCTTCGGTGCCGCGGAGTTTGTTGAGCCACAGCGACGGCAGATAGCTGAGATAGCGGAGGCCGCTGCGTGTGGAAAGGGTCAAGATTTCGAAGTGGTCTTCGAAGAGGTCGGCTTTGGTGGTGATTTTGAAGGGGCCGCCATAATTTTGCGTGCGGCCAACGATGACGAGCGAGGCGTTGATTTTGCGCTCGCCGCTGACGACGCGGAAATGCTGGAATTGGTAGCGAAAGACTTCGCGGATGCCTTCCCACCAATAGGCGAGGATGCCGAGGCGCGCTTTGAGCTGCAGGTTTACGGCGTAAACGATCATGCCGTCGGGGCCGGCGCCAGCGACGCTAAGAAAGTATTTTTTCTTTTCGGGTTGTTCGAGAGGAGTGGCGAGGCCGAGGGCGATTTCCTTGACGGTGCCGTGAACAAGCTTCTCCGCGGCGCGCGGAATGTCCCAGGGAAGGTCGAGTTCCTTGGCGAGGATGTTGGCGGTGCCCCCGGGAAGAAGCGCGAGCGGGACGGGGTGGCCGTTTTGGTGCGCGGCGAGTCCGTTGACGATTTCATTGAGCGTGCCGTCGCCGCCGCAAGCGATGACGAGCCCGCGATTTTCGGCGGCGGCGCGGGCGGCGATTTCCGTGGCGTGGCCGGGGCCGGTGGTTTCGGCGAGGTCGGCGTCAATGCCGCGGGTGGCGAAGATGTGGCGGGCTTTGTCAACCAGGCGACGACGGCCGTGGCCGCCATTTCCAGCGTTGGGGTTGTGGATCAACAGCGCGTTTTGTAGGTCAGCGGTCATGCTGGGTTCAATTCATCTCCATACGTTTCGGAAAAACATTCATTCTATATAATAGCAGGCCGATTTCGCGCATCGGATTTAGGGGCGGTGCGAAAGAGGCAAAAGCAGATTCTTTGGCCCCAAAGGACTGTCGGGGCACGGAGCTGGCGCTATGAATCGGAAGAGCTGAAGTAAACGAAACGCAGAGGACGCAGAGAAGAAGGAAGAGAGATTTGCTGTTACCAAAACGGCCTCGGAATGACAACCGACTGAAGAGAGATTCCTCGCTGCGCCCGCCTGCGGCGGGCTTGCTCGAAATGACAGTTTGGGGAGCTACGAAAGGGTCATGGCGAAGGCGGCACCGGTGAATGTGAAAAAAGAGATGGAAGAGTTGCGCGAGAAGCTGCGCTACCACGAATACCGGTATCACGTGCTGGATGAGCCGGAGATTTCGGACGCGGCGTACGACCGGTTGATGGAGCAACTGAAAGAGTTGGAAACGGCGCATCCGGGGCTGGTGACCCCGGATTCGCCGACAGTGCGCGTGGGCGGTGCGCCGCGCGAAGGCTTTACGACGGTGAGGCATGCGCGGCCGATGCTGAGCCTGGACAACGCGTTTTCCTACGATGCATTGCGGGAATGGGACCGGCGCGTGCGCGAGGGAAGTGGGAAGGAAAAAATCGAATACATTGCCGAGCATAAATTCGATGGGCTGAGCATTTCGCTGCAGTTCGAAGACGGTGTGCTGACGCGCGGAGTGACGCGCGGGGACGGAACGACGGGCGAAGACGTGACTCCGAATGTGAAGACGATCCGGTCGGTGCCACTGCGCGTGGATGCCGCGGCGATGAAAAAAGCGAAGCTGCGGGCGGATTTCGAGGTGCGCGGGGAAGTGATGATGACGCGCAAGGCGTTCGAGGCGCTGAACCGGCAGCAGGAGCGGATTGGCGGGAAGATTTTCGTGAATCCGCGAAATTCGGCGGCAGGAGCGGTGCGCGTTCTGGATCCCACGATTACAGCGTCGCGAAAACTGGACTTCTTTGCGTACTACCTGCTCGAAGATGGAAAAGTACCGTTCGCCAAGCATTCGGAGTCCCTGGAAGCTCTGAAGCAATTAAGGTTCCGCGCTTCGGATGATTGGAAGCTCTGTAACGGGATTCAGGCGGTGATTGCGTACTGCGAGGATTGGGACGCGAAGCGCGAGAAATTGCCGTACGAGATTGACGGCGTAGTGATTAAAGTGAACGCTACCGCCATTCAAAATGAACTGGGCTATACGGCGAAAGCTCCGCGGTGGGCGATTGCGTTCAAGTATCCGGCGCGGCAAGAGACGACCTTGGTGAACAACATTCTCGTGAACGTGGGGCGCACGGGGGCGCTGACGCCGGTGGCGATCCTGGAGCCGGTGCAAGTGGGAGGTGTCACTGTCAGCCGATCCACACTCCACAACATGGACGAGATCGAGCGGCTGGGCTTGCAGATTGGAGACACGGTGCTGATCGAACGCGCGGGAGAAGTGATTCCGCACGTGCTTAAAGTGGTGAAGGAGGGAAAGAACCGGAAGCCGTTTCGCATGCCGAAGAATTGCCCCGAATGCAGGAGCGCGATTCATCACGTGGAAGGGGAAGTGGCGTACCGCTGCGTGAATGCGGCGTGCCCTGCGAAGCGGAAAGAATCGATTCTGCATTTTGCGGGGCGGCACGCGATGGACATTGACGGGCTGGGAGAGAAGATTGTGGACCAGCTTGTGGACAAGGGGATGGTGAAGGACGTCGCGGATTTGTATGCGTTGAAAGAAGAGAAAGTGGCGGGACTAGAGCGCATGGCGGAAAAGTCCGCGCAGAATTTGCTGGAGGAAATCGAGGCGAGCAAGAGGAATTCGCTGGCGCGGGTGGTTTTTGCGCTGGGGATTCAGTTTGTGGGCGAGCGCACGGGGCAATTGCTGGCGGAACATTTTTCGTCGCTAGAGGAATTGGCGGCTGCGAAGGAAGAGGAGTTGGAGCAAGTGCCGGAAGTGGGACCGAAAGTGGCGGCGAGCATCGTGGAGTTTTTCTCGGAGCCGGCGAACGGGCAGTTGGTGAAGAAATTGTGGAAAGCGGGAGTGCGGCCGACGGCGGAGAAGCGTGAGGTCAAGAGCGATAAGTTTGCGGGGAAGACGTTTGTGTTTACGGGAACGCTCGCGAATCGCACGCGGGAAGAGGCGGGAGCGATTGTTGTACAGCATGGAGGAAAAGTGGGCGGGTCGGTGAGCAAGAAGACGAATTACGTGGTGGTGGGGACGGATCCGGGGTCGAAGTACGATAAAGCGAAGGAATTGGGAGTGACGATCTTGAGTGAGGGCGAGTTTGAAAAGCTGCTAGGCCTTTAGCCCTTACGTTGCGCGGTCTTCGTTGGGACCACTCCTCTTGAACAGGAAAGTCACAATCCAAGGTATTGGTCGAGCGGTTAGATCGGTGGCAAGTTGGGGACGTATGGCAAGAGCAAGCAACGTTATCAGGAATAACGCTCCGGCGACAGAAGCTGCAGAAATACCAGTCATCCTTAAAAGAAATCTCAGCATGATCAAGGCGACATAGGCGGCCAAAATAAGGAGCGCAAGACGGAAGAAGAGCCGAACCAGCGATTGAAGCCCTGCTGGAGTTTTCAATCTTGCCAAATGGGCTCCGGCCACAAAGAATCAGAATATAGTCGTCCGTTTGGTCGAGAGCCTTTAAGCTTTCTTCCCACTCCATCAGCGCAGGTGAACCTTCTTTCTTTAATCTATCGTGGGCGTTTGATAGAAGCTTCTTGACTTTCGCCTCGTACTCGTAGGTGTCGTAATCGGCCTCGAAGACCTCATTTAGGGCGATGGGGTCTTCCGGACATTCACCTGTTTCGATGAAGTACATCATTCGCTTTTCAAGGTCGGAGAGAGGCACGTTCTCCAAGGCCGCCTGCTCGGCGGTTTGTTGGACGAGAAAGTCTTTGGCTTCACGGACATGCATAGCGAGATTGGTAAGACTCATTTCACGGAAAGGGGCGGGCCGAGGAGTTCCATGCCATAGGCGCGATAGATTTCGCCGTCGTTGGTGTACTCATTTCCTTTGCGACGCTTTTCATTGTCGCGAAAGAAGGCTTCCATTTTGTTGGCGGGCGCGAAGGCGATCAACAGTCTGCCAGGAGTGTCGCCGACAAAGGCCCAGGCGTGAGGCACTTCTCGAGGTCCTAGAATCGAGTCGCCTGGTTTCAGTTCCACGCGCGTCGTGCCGATTTCCGCGATGTACTGGCCCTCGATGACGTAGAACCACTCATCTTCACTGTGGTGCAGATGGCGCGGAGGGCCGCCCTTCTTGCCGCCCGTGTGCCTGTGCTCGAAGAGAAAGAGGGCGCCGGCACTGTCGGCGGTCAATACCTTAAATGCTGTGGAACTGACGCCAACAGTGTGATGCTCACCAAGGCGATCCTCTCCGGCGGGAACAGGATTGACGGCTGAGGCGGCTGTGGCCTTGGCCGACTGTCCAAGAAGGGCCAAAGGGAAAGCGGCCATAGCGCCGCGAAGGAAGCCGCGGCGTTTCAGGTTGTGAAATTCAGTCATCGGGTTCATCCTCCGTGAAGCCTGAAAAGGTGAGACGCAGTGCGGGGATTCTAACTCGGTTCCTCACGGAAGAGAGGTATAATTAAGTTCGCGGGTGAGCTGGGCGATCGCTGGGTCCGATGCAAATCGGACCGGGAGGAAAGTCCGGACACCATCCTGAGATGTAAACAGGAGACATCCCTTCGGTTCCTGACGGGGCCTTAGGGTTAAGGGCAACGCGCCTGATAACGTCAGGGGGCTAGCCACGCAGGCTCTGCCGCAAGGCAGAGTTGCGAGCGAAAGCGGGCAGCGTTCCGGATAGACCGGAACGCGGTGCGGCTCAGCTACGGAAAGTGCCACAGAGAATAGACCGCCGGCGGAACGCAGCACCGTGGCATTCGCGCAGGGAGACCTGGGCGACGCCTAAAATGCTCGAAACGTTAGGCAAGGGTGAAAAGGTGGGGTAAGAGCCCACCGCTCCGGTGGTGACACCGGAGGCACGGAAAACCCCGCGTGGTGCAAGGCCAAATAGGAGGGGAGAGCCGGCCCGGCTCGCTGAGCGTGCTTTCGCAAGAAAGTGCGCTTCGTCTGCGGCGGTGCAAGCTGCTGCGAATTGAAACCCTCGGGTAGGCTGCTGGAGTCACGGTGCGAACCTTGACCTAGAGGAATGATCGCCGCGGCGCACAGTTCGCTTCGCGAATGGCGCGCTCCGACAGAATCCGGCTTACAGGCTCATCCGCCAATTTCTCAATATTATTAAAGGTTTTTTGAGGGTCTAACGGTCGTCTAACCTATCTTCTAACCTCGGATACCGACGACCTTCTTTTCCACGCTGCGCTGCGATTTTGGCCTGTTCTTCGATGCCCACGCCGGAATCCATCTTGCACTCGTACACCATCCGAAACACGCACGCCAGCCCACCGCAGAAGCAACAACGTGGGGGTGTCGTCTATCGTTTGCTTGCGCGAATTCTTATAAACGGTCGCTTTACGAAGATCCGCGAGTTCTTCGCCAGTAAAGGGACGAGCACCATTCTTGGGATTCACCCCCGGCTTAGATTCACGAGCCATTGAGATGGGCTTCTCGAACAGTATCTTCTGAGCCACGACAAACGCAAACATGCCGTGGAGAACCGCAACATTCAGGGCCACGCCAGCACCGCCACGAGATTGTTTCTTGGCGACAACAAGAAGACTTGGTCAAAATATAATAATATACGTATACTGGTATACAGATGAACGGTGAACGGAAGCCCATTCGGTGGATCGGGACAGCACTGAGAGATTTGCGTTCTTTTCCGGGTGCAGTCAGGCGGGATATTGGACATGCTCTGTCACCGCCCAAGAAGGTAGGACCGATCCCGCTGCTAAACCACTGAAAGGCTTCGGTGGCGCCAGCGTGCTCGAAATTGTAGATTTGCATCACGGTAATGCGTGGCGCGCCGTTTATACGGTCCGTTTTCACGATGCCATCTATGTTTTGCACGTACTTCAGAAGAAGTCCACGAAAGGCATCGCTACCCCAACGCGGGAGATTGATCTGATTAAACAGCGGCTCGCAGAAGCCGAACGGGATCACAGAGAAAGGCAAAACTGAGATGAAATCCAAAGCGAAAAAAACAAACAAGCGCGTCTCTCGGATAACCGAGGGCAGCGGAAACGTCTTTGCAGACCTGGGCCTTCCCAATCCCGAACAGGAGTTGCTCAAGGCCCAGCTTACCCTGCAAATCTACACGATCCTGAAGGACAGCGGCATGACACAAGTTGAGATCGCCAAAATTATTGGGGTGCGCCAACCTCAAGTCTCGTTGCTGATGAGAAATCGGGCGGGTAATTTTTCCGTTGGACGCCTCATGGAATTCCTAACGGCTCTGCGCCAAGACGTGGAAATCACCGTACGCCCGACCAACAAGGAACATGGCGCACTTTCAGTGGTCTCCGACTAAACGCTGCAGGCAAACGTGCAGGTTAACTTGCGGTAACGTTCTGACCTTAGACAGTACCCGAAACACGTAGAAACGTATGTAATAGAAGTGCGACGTCAAAGCAGGCAAGCGAGTGTTGGCTCCGCTACGTCATAAGCACGGGTGTACCAGTATGCTCGAATGGATAAAAGACAAGATCAAGCTGGGAGCTGATGCCAGCCAACGGATCGTGCTTGCGAAAGCCGTGCGCGAGCATTTCGTGTCTCTCGAGAAAATGAAAGGCACGACGCCAGGAATCGCGGACCGGTTGGCGCGATTCGTGGTTTATGGCGAAGATCAGAATGCCTTAGGCCAAATCTTTGCGCCGTCGAGTAACACGCAGCCGGGCATCGGGCAGATCATTTATTACGGCGGTCAGAGGGGACAGTTTTCAAAAGGGCTCGGCATGCTCGTGAAACTCTTTCCCCAGGACCCTGAACTATACCTGCGACTGGCGCTCGCCTATGAAGCAATTTCGCAGGCGGGCCGCCCCGCGAATGTGGTCGTAAGGTTTTCTCATATTCCAGGATTCCGTGGTGCGAATAACTGGTTAGCGCTCTTTCTGGAGGAGCTGGCTCAGGCAGGCCCCAAAAACGAAATCTATTTTCCAGTGAGTTTGCTACAAGGCATGATTGCGGCGAAGAACGAGGATCCGTCCGTCCTTGTACGCGGGGCGCTTATCGTACAGGATCAGCAGGGCAAGAATCAGTTCAGCCGCTGGGTGCAGCCGCCTTATACGTACTTTCGCTGTCTAAGCGGGTTTGCAGGAGTCGTGTCGGGTTCGCCGGATATCATCCACGAGGCGCTGCATCAGCTTGATGCCACTGCAAGGGCCTACACGCTCCAAGCGCTCGTGGCGCTGAAGATACCGGTAGAGCCTTTCGTCACCGAGATTTCCGGGATGGCGGTTACCGGTTCGAAAGAAGTACGCGAGAAGGCCGAGGCGATTGTCGCCGCACAATTCTCGCTCTTTCAGCCGCTTCTCGAGAAGCTCGCGGAAACAGGGACTAGCGATGAGCGCTACAACGCGGTGCGCATTTTGTCCCGCGTTGGTGGAGACGCGGTGCGCCGGTTCCTCGCGCAGCGTCTCGAAGTCGAGAAATCCGCGAAAGTTAAGGAAGCGATCCAGGAATCGTCCGGGGAACGTCGTATTGCTTCCGAATTCGGAAACGTCACGGAGGGTGAGGAATTTCCTTTACAGCCCGTGGGTGAAATATCGGTGCGCGCTCCCTTGGAAAGGGAAGTTCTGACTGATCTCCGGAAGTGTCTGGAAGAGTTTGACAAGAAGGCCGACGAAGAATTTGCACGCAACAAGTGGGCACAGGCTCAGAAGAAAAAGAGAACCCCGGTTGGTTCTGACACTGCGGACAGACTGTTTGAGGCCTTGCAGGATTTCGTGGTGAAAGAAGGCCGAACTTGGCAGTATCTGGAAGCCAACTACTGGGGTGGCGCGTCTCAGATCATTCATCGCTTTTCGAGCCATCCGAAGTTTGAGCTCATTCATCTGGTCCGTTGGTGTTTGTTGATTTCGGGCCGCCGCAAGACTGCAAACCAAGCGGACTGGAGTCGCTGGCTCCTGAGCTACTTTTGGCGTGAATGTTTCATTAGCTATCAAAAGGCGCGCAAAAGACCAATCGACTTGCGAGAACTCGCCGCAGTATTCCGGAGCGTTGGCATTGATGAGCGCATCATCGGCGAGCAGCTTCTTCTAGAAAACAGATATGTTTCCTCGCCCTTCTTGCGGTCGGACCCCGAGAAAATATGGCCGTATTTCGCCGAGCGACTTGACCTGCTGGAAGGAGCGCTGGGATTGAAACAGGCCGTTGAGGATCGCGCGGCCATCTACTATCGGGAGAAAGACCATCGAGAGAACGGTTTTGGCCTCCTGAAGCTTTTTCCCCATGTTCCGCGCAGATTCATCCCGCTGTTGTGGGAGCTTGCACTTGGCCCAGGCAAGACCGAGCGGCTTCTGGCCCAGCAGTGTCTAGACAGTTTTCCCAACAAGGAAGAAAGGATTGTGGCAGCCTTGGCCAGTCGCCAGCAAGAAGCGCGGCTCGCCGCCGCGCAATGGGTCGCTCAATTGAAGTATGAAAAGTCCGTTCCTGCCCTTCGCAAGGCCTTCGCGAAGGAAAAGAGCGAGGTTGTGAAGGACGAGCAGATGAAAGCGCTGGAAGCGCTGGGCGTGAACATCGAGGAACTGCTTGATCTCGGCGGCCTCGACGAGGAGGCCGAGAGGGGGTTGAAGAAGGGCATACCGAGCGATCTCGATTGGTTTCCATTCGAACAGCTGCCCAAAGTGCGTTGGGCGGATTCAGGAAAGCTGGTTCCAGCGGAAGTAGTGAAATGGTTTCTCGTGCAGGGGTGTCGTTTGGGCAGTGCGGAAGCCAATCCAACGCTCCGGCGATACTGCTCTTTGTTCCAGAAGGATGACGGGGAGAAGCTGGGACGGTTTGTGCTGGAGGCGTGGATTGCGAAAGATACAAAACCTAAGTACACCGCGGAGCAGGCCGCGGCGCTGGCCCAGCAGCAGACCCAGCAAACCGTCAGCTTTGCCAAACAACATCCGAAATACTACCCGGATTTTGATGAGGCGAAGTCTTACCAGGCCACCTTTAATCGGTTGCTGACCCAACCGGAGAGTTCCGAGACTGGCACGAAGGGTATCCTGGCCGTTGCAGGAGCTTGTTGCGGTGGAGACGCTGCAACGATCGTGCATCGCTATATCAAGCAGTGGTACGGATACCGTCCTGCGCAGGGGAAAGCCTTACTGCAGGTGCTTGCCTGGACGGATCACCCCAACGCGACACAGGTTGTGCTCGCCGTCGCGAATCGCTTTCGCACCAAGGGCATTCAAGAAGAAGCGATGCGGCTGTGTGAATTATTGGCGGAACGCAAAGGTTGGACGATGGAGGAGCTTGCTGACCGGACCATTCCTATGGCGGGTCTCGACGACGAAGGAATCCTTGAACTGGACTATGGAACAAGAACGTTCACTGCGCGTCTTACCGAAGATATGACTCTTGTCCTGACGAACCCCACTGGAAAGACGATCTCTTCGCTTCCCGATCCGAATCAATCGGACGACGCGGAAAAAGCAAAACAGGCTAAGGCTGGATTGTCAGCGTCACGCAAGGAATTGAAGTCCGTCTTGTCCATGCAGAAGGATCGGTTGTACGAAGCTTTGTGCACGCAACGCACCTGGCGCTTCGAGGAGTGGGATACCTATCTTCGCAAGCACCCGATCGTTGGACGATACTGTCAGCGCCTCGTCTGGGGAGTTCGCAACGGCGAAAAAATCAGCGCATCCTTCCGGCCTCTTGCGGACGGCAGCCTGACCGATCATCACGACGATGAGCTAACCGTGAGTCCGGAAGAGACGATCTGCCTCGCGCATGAAGAAACCTTGGCTCCCAAAGATCGAACGGCCTGGGTACAGCACTTCTCAGATTACAAGGTAGAACCTTTGTTCCAGCAATTCGGCAAAGCCTCATTCTCGCTACCGGAAACCATGAAAGAAGCGACGGAGGTAACCGAGTTTCTCGGTCACATCATGAAGGCCTTCTCGCTGCGCAACCGGCTGACCCGTCTGGGGTACACGCGCGGCGCGGCCCAAGACGGGGGATGGTTTTTCGACTACCACAAGACGTTTTCTCGTTTGGGGCTTCAGGCCGTCATTGAATTCACTGGAAATGGATTGCCGGAAGAGAATCGAACCGTGGCACTGCAACGCTTGTACTTCGCTCGGAAAAATTCAGATGGCGGACCGGCAATGCGCGAAGAAGTGACGCTCGGTGAGTTGCCGCGGGTCCTACTCTCGGAGTGCTGGAACGACATCCGCATGGCCGCAGCGGAAGGCCCAGGATTTGCGACAGATTGGGAAAAGCAAACGGAGATGTGAAATGACGACTGACGGGGCAAGCGAGAGACGGGATCCAAGGACGTTGCGGCCACCGTGCGAAATCCTCTTTGCCGAAGAACTGGCTGCGCTCGGAGCGAACGACGCAGGCAAGAAGCCCACCGGCTGGCGCTTGTCGCCAAAGTCGGTACGCACGTTCATCGTCGGCTCTGACGAGAAATCACTCAATCACGAATGGCAGGGCGGCCGGCGTTCGACTGTCGTTCGCCGTAAGTTTTATGGAGACGACGCTCTCATTGATCGCTGTATTGTCACCCTTCTGGGAAATCGCGGACTGCTTCTAGTGGGAGAACCCGGCACAGCCAAGTCTATGCTTTCCGAGCTTCTCTCGGCGGCTATTTCCGGGATTTCCACGCTCACGATCCAGGGAACTGCGGGGACAACCGAAGACCAAATCAAATACTCCTGGAACTATGCAATGCTGCTCGCTGAAGGGCCTAAGCCAGCCGCGCTTGTTGCTTCTCCTCTCTATACGGCAATGAAAACGGGGTCCATCGTGCGATTTGAGGAGGTCACTCGCTGTCAGCCCGAAATTCAGGACTGCCTCATCAGCATCATGTCGGACAAGGTCCTGCACGTTCCAGAACTGCGTGGTGGGGATTCCACGCTGTTTGCGGAAAAGGGATTCAACGTGCTGGCAACGGCGAATATTCGTGACCGCGGCGTACACGAGATGTCCAGCGCGTTGAAACGCCGGTTTAACTTTGAAACCGTCAATCCCATTGGCGACAGAAAACTCGAGGCGAGACTTGTCACGGAACAGACGGAAACGCTTCTTCGCGAAGCTCAGGTTCCGGTTGACTGTCCTCCGGACGTGATGGACGTGTTGGTTTCTACGTTCCAAGACCTGCGGTCCGGTTCGGCCAGCGATGGGACGGTAGTGGAGCGACCATCCACCGTGATGTCTACTGCGGAGGCCGTTGCCGTCGGTTTTTCCGCCGGCCTGGAGGCGCACTACTTCGGAAATGGGGAGTTAGAAGGCGCCCATATTGCCCGCCAATTGCTGGGAACGGTTCTCAAGGACAATCCGGACGACGCCAAGAAACTGCGGCAATACTTCGATGTGGTTGTAAAGGCAAGGGCCAAGAAAAACCGGGCATGGCAATCCTACTGGGAAGCCAGGAAGTGGCTGGACCGCTAGCCAGGTCAGAAGATGGACAGCATCGACTCCTCTACAGGCAGACCGTTCGTCCGATCCGAACTGGATGGTGTGCTTTTGTCTCTATTCACGCCCGCGTGCGTCTATTTTCCGATTCGCCATCACAGCCCGGCCTGCTCGTGGCATCTCGAAAAGCTTATCCGCGAAATAAAACCTTCCTCAGTCCTGGTTGAAGGTCCGAGCGACTTCACACCTTTCATTCCCGCCATTCTTGACCCGGGTACAAAGCCGCCGATTGCCATCTACACGCACTACGTCGATGTCGCCCGGAAGGTTTACAAACCTCAGGAGAATGAATTGGACCTCGGACCAGCCAGGTTCGCGGCGTACTACCCGTTCTGCGACTATTCGCCAGAGTTCATCGCGTTGCGTGTCGGTCAGGAAGTCGGAGCTTTTGTTAAGTTTATCGACTTAGACTACGCCGACCAGGTGCTGGCCGAACATCTCGCAGGCCAGCAATTGTCTAAGCCACGCATTGAAACTCTTATGCAGGAGCGGCACCTTCAACGGAGTACCTATCTGAACGCGCTCGCGCAGCGGAGCGGCTGCCGTGATTTCAATGAAATGTGGGACCACCTGTTCGAAGCGAACTTTCAGTCTCGTCCGACTCGTTCGTTCATCGACGAAGTGGCGACCTACTGCTTCTTTGGGCGTATTGATGCCAGTGAGGCAGCGTTGCAGGCAGACGGGACAGTCGCGCGAGAGCAAGCGATGGCAACCGCCATTGACGAACAGATTTCGACAAGGTCGGCCAAAGACGGCCCGATTCTGGTCGTTACCGGTGGGTTTCACACCGTTGTACTGCCCAGTCTGGCCGGAAAAGGAAGCAGTCGTACCATTCCGAGTTCTGTATCGCCGGATTCCGTGCAACGAGCGCTTATTCGCTACAGCTTCCAGCAACTCGACGCCTTGCATGGCTATTCTGCAGGGATGCCGTCTCCCAACTATTACAACCGGCTGTGGCGCGAAGTTGCCGGAGGAAGCACGGCAGCACATTCTCGTGTGGCGGTGTCCTTACTTGTGGAGATCGGAGCGACCACACGAAAGAAAGACATGCAGGTCGCCCTGTCGACGGCAGATGAGATTGCGGCGCTGCAACACGCCCGTCACCTGGCATCTATGCGCGGCCACGCGGGCCCAACCCGCGAAGATCTGCTAGACGGTGTCCGCAGTTGTTTCGTGAAAGGCTCAATGGACGCGGAGGGCGCCGTTCTCATGGGCCTCGCGCATCACGTGCTGACCGGAAGCGAAATCGGAAACATCCCGGCGAGCGCCGGCATGCCTCCCATCGTGGCGAGTTTTCGAAAAGAGGCGGAGCGCGCCCACCTGGATATCTCGAATTCGCTCAAGAAACAGGTCGCGCTGGAGATCTATCGTCGTGAGAATCACCGCAGAACCAGTCGCTTCTTGCACTCCGTGAGTTTTCTCAACGTGCCCTTCGCAACTCTCACGGCCGGTCCGGATTTTGTGCGCGGCACGGGCCTCGAGCGAATTCACGAGCACTGGCAATATTCGTGGAGTCCCATAACGGAAGGAGCTCTCGTCGAGGCGTCCATATACGGAGCTACGATCGAAGAAGCGACAGCCAACCGGCTTCGCCAAGCTATCGCACGTCTGGCGGAAGAGGGACAGGGGAGGAGTGCGAATGCGGCCGTTGCCATGCTGATTCGAGCGTGCCGCATGGGATTGCACCGTCACACGCCGCAGTTACTAAGTCTGATTGCTTCGAGAATTTCCGAAGAGCCCTCGTTTGTCGAAGCCGTGGGCGCTGCGAACCAACTTCTGCTGCTCTGGCAATCCCGCGAGCCTCTGCAGGCCCACTCTTTGGCCGAGATACCTGAACTGCTGCGGGCTTGCTATCTGCGTGCGTGCTATCTGGTTCCGGGGCTGGCCCAATGCCCCGAGACTGAGTTGAGCGAGGCACTCAATAGCCTGTCGGCAATGCGGGAACTAATCGGCGCGGCCCCGTTCGATCTGTTGGACGCCGAGCTTTTCTGGCAGGCAATTTCCAGCGTTCTCCAGTCCAGAAATCAAAGTCATCCCCCTTTCAGCACGATTTGTGGCGCAGTTGCGGGACTTCTTTACAGTGTTCGTCGAATGGAGCAGCAGGCCCTCGACGAGTTGGTTGTGGGGTACCTGGTGGGAATTTCCGATTCTCAGAGGCGCGTCGGTTTTCTCCGAGGCCTGCTGAAGACCTGCCGCGAGGCCGCCTGGCAGAACCTCCCACTGATTCATGCGCTGGACAAGATCATCGCGAACTGGGATGAACCCGAGTTCATTTCAGCGCTACCCAGTTTGCGTCTGGCTCTCGCCGACCTCACGCCGCGTGAAACCGACAAGGTGGCGGCGCTTGTGGCCAGTTTGCACGGACGTACGCAACTCGGCGGCCTGGTTCAAATGGAGCTGACAGAGACGCAGTTGGAGAGGAATCGACGCCTTACGTTATTAGTTCTGGAGACACTGGAAAACGACGGCCTGGCTCGATGGGCTGGTACTGCGAGGACGGATGAGTAGTGCCGGGAGTAGTGCTAGAGAAACAACCTTAGCAAGGTGGCGTCTAGTTCTGGGCCAGTATGCCAAAGACCGCCTCGACGTTGGTTTGTCTCTCGATCAGCAGCGGATCGAAAATGCACTCGATTTCCTCTACTCGCGGGAGTACCGAGGCCGCGGCGTGCGTGGAGAATCGGATCAAACTGGGCCTCGCAGTGCAGGTCTCGATCCAAGCCAGCTTACCGTGCCTCGATGGCTGAGCGAAGTCCGAGAGCTGTTCCCCAAGGAAACGGTTGCGGTCATCGAAAAACATGCTCTGGACCGTTATGGACTCACTGAGTTGGTGACCGATCCAGAAATACTCCGCCGACTGGAACCAAATTTTGATCTCTTGAAAATGCTGCTTACCTTCCGCGGCCACCTCCAGGGAGAAGTGCTGAACGAAGCGCGGCGGGTGATCCGGAGGGTTGTTGAGGAGATCAAGCAGAGGCTGGCAACAGAAGTGCGGCGTGCCTTTTCAGGCAGAAGAAATCGCTTCCGCCACAGCAATATCAAGATCGCTCAAAACCTCGATTGGCGCGGAACAATACGGGAGAACCTCAAGAACTTTGACAACCAGCGCAAGCAGATCGTGGTGGATCAGGTGCTGTTCTTTTCCCGCATTCAACGGAGACTGCCTTGGCGCGTAATCTTATGTGTCGATCAAAGCGGGAGCATGGCCGGTTCGGTCATCTACAGCGCAGTCATGGCTGGAATACTCGCGGGGTTGCCTCTTATCAATGTCAGTCTGGTCGTCTTCGATACTTCGGTGGTCGACCTCAGTGGCCATATCGATAATCCTGTCGAACTGCTGATGAACGTTCAGCTTGGTGGAGGCACAAACATTGGCCAGGCTATGCAATATTGCGAGCAACTGGTCGAGGATCCTCACCGCACGATCGTCGTTCTTATCAGCGACTTCTGCGAGGGCGCACCTCCGACGCATTTGCTTGCCACTTGCCGGCGATTCCAAGAATCCGGGGTCAAGCTTCTGGGACTAGCCGCACTCGATGAAAACGCAAACCCGAGTTTCGATACACGAATGGCGGAAATGCTTGCGGCCGCCGGCATGGACGTCGCGGCATTGACGCCTAAACATTTTGCAGAATGGCTAGCCAAGACCATCTCCTGAACAGAATCGCCACGCTCGTTGGCGGGTTCGACGATGCTTCCTGGGAAGCGTTGGGGAGCAAAGGTCTGCTTCGTCGCGCCCGTAAGGATATGGAGAAGGGTGTTTCGGCCGAAGTGGGCGAACAAGTCGGCGAGACGTTGCAGATCAAGGTGCAGGCGTTCACCGTGTCCATGCCAGCATCCGGACCAGCCAAAGCAACGTGCAGCTGCCCCGCGCCCGGAATTTGCCAGCATATTCTGATCGCCGGCCTGTTCCTCCAGTCGAAAACGCCTTCTCCCAGCCGAAAACGTGCCTCATGTACTCCCGAGACCATTCGTGACGAAATCATCTTCTTTACCCCGGAGCGGTTGAAATCGTGGGCGGGTGCCTCCGACTATCGCGCAGGCATTTCCGTGCTTGAAAAGAATGCTTTGGCTCCCGTCATCGAGTATGGAGAGAGCATTCTGATTCGACTCATGCCCAGCAGCATCGAAGCACGATATGTGCCGCGTGGCGGTCTGGATGGCATGGTCCTTCCGCGCGCACAAGGCAAGCGTGTTGCCGTGGCGGCCCTGCTGGCCTTGCGGAAATCCCTCGGTCTTGAATTGCCCGAGGCCGCAGAACAAACATCTCTCATCGAAATCTCGGGCACTCCTCGGACACCGAAGGAGATCCTCGAAAGCGCCGCCGCCGTTCTGGAAGACGCCGTCAAGATCGGGCTAAGTCATGCTTCGCCCATCTTTGCGGACAGGTTGGTCACCCTTGCAGTCTCCGCCCAGGGAGCGAATCTGCCGCGTGTCTCGCTCGCGCTGAAGACCGTTGCAGACGAGGTAGATTCAATTCTGAAACGGGAAGCGCGCGCGGACGAATCCCGTCTGCTGCTGGTGATGTCCCGCGTTTATGCGCTCATGGAGGCCATTCGTTACGGCGGAGAAGCGCCTAAATTTGAACTTGCGGGAGTAAGCCGTTCCGCCTATGTCGATGTTCCGGAGATCGAACTTTTTGGCATAGGGGCCTATACCTGGAAGACCGGGTCTGGATATGAAGGGCTGACTGTACTGTTCTGGTCTAACCAGTCGAAGGAGTTCCTATCCTGGTCTGCTGCCAGACCGGGAACCCAAAAGTTTGATCCACGGCAGCGTTTCTACGCGGAAGGTCCCTGGGATGGCGCCCAGAGTCCGCAGCAAGTAGCCACCTCGCAGTTCAAGCTCCGCAATGCGCGCCGTACTGTTAACGGCCGATTGTCAGGTTCGACGAAAACCAGCGCTTTGGTACTTGGCGCCACTCCACTTCAAACGTTGAATTTTGCCAACCGGCTCTTCCATTCCTGGAGCGAGCTAGACCGTTACGTACGCGAAAAACAGCCGCTGGGGCTCCGCGATCCGAATCCTCTTGAGCTCATTGTGGTTTTGGAACCTACTTCTTTTGGTACACGTAAGTACGACGCTATTTCACAAACTTTTGCCTGGGAGCTATATGATCAGGCAGATCAGCTTGTAACGATGACACTTCCATTCCGCGATTGGAGCAAGGACGCCATCCGCGTGCTCGAAACGCTGGAGCCTGGGGAGAATTCCCATTGGCGCATTGTCGCACGTGCTGCCGTCCGCAATGTCTCGATGTCCATTGAACCGGTCTCTATTCTGAAACCTGACAGCCCTCAGCAACCAGTGTTCCAACTAACGTTTGACACCATGGCTGCGGGTGTGCCGCGAAGGTCTGAAACGATAGGGGAGGATGGTGATGACGAGGCGATAGACGAAGAAGCAGTGGAAGAAACAGCATGGTCCGGCCACACGTACCTCAACAGGCTTAGTTCAGAGTTGAATGGCCAGCTTCTGAGCATTGCTGAGATGGGATGTCAAAATGCCGAACGATCGAACCGGGAATGGTTTGAGAAGCGGCGGAGTGATTTATATAGCTCAGGATTGACGGTTCTGGCCAATGTTGCAAGCGGTTTGGCAGACTCGGCAGAGATCGCTGCAAGCGATGTGCTACGTGCCTCGTATCTTGTCCACCTTCACATGCAAGCCGCAGGGCAGTTCCTGGAAAGCAACTGATTTGGACAGGAGACTGTGCCACAACTGTGACACAAAACCTGTCTTGGCTGCCCAAATTGACGTTCAGCCATAGCATGAGTCCATCTGACTCATTAGCACGAGTCAAGCACTAACACTCACGGACTGTCGTGGTTGCATGCCGTTCAGGAATCCAGGTCAATCTGCACGGTAAGGAGTTCCGTACCGAAGAGGCGGACGGCTGCGGCGTTTGAGGCGCTGCCGGGAACCTGTTGAGACAGCCAGCGCTGGCGCTCGGCTGAGATTCTCTCAATGACTATCGGCGTTGGTTAGCGCCAGAACCGCGTAGGCGGTGGCCGCGTCGTTCATAAAGAGCGCGGTTTCTGGACTGAGATGGTGCTCTTTGTTTTTGTTCAGGGAGTAGGCCAGCCAAGAGCCTTCGGTTTTGTCTTGATTGGCGGTCAGCCAGGAGAGTGCGCGCTTGAGCTGGGCATTTTCGGAAGAAACTCCCGCCTGCTGCAAAGCGAAAGTGATTATCCCTGTGGCGTAGCCGTCGCTCTTCGCTTCTTGAGAGGTTCCATCCGAGCGCTTCCAATCGCCTGTCAGGGAGGACAGGCTCCAGCCTCCGTCGGGTTGCTGTTTTTCCAGAAGCTCTGAGAGGATGGCCTTCTTGCGTTGTGGCTCGATGAGCCCCGGCATCTTCGCCGCCGCCCACACCAGGCTTACGTGGTTAATCGGTTTTTGCGCCGCGGATTCGCGATTTAGGTATTCGCGCAGCAGCTTGAGGTTATCTTGGATTTCCGGCGCGCTGCGATAATTGCCGGGGGCGGTGCCGACCGCGACCGCCGCAAGCGTGGCGCCATAATAGTCTGAGTCGTCTGCCTCCCAGGGCTCATTGTTGAATCGCAGCCAGAGCCACGCGCCCTTTTTGTTTCCGGACGTTTGCTGTTCCTTCCACATGTTGTCAAACGCCTTGCGAGCGTCATCGCTCAGTTGTCCATTCTGGGCGTCATGAGTGACAAGGATCAGCACGTTCAGCACGGATTCCGTTCCGCGCGATTCGACCGTTTTGTAGGCGCCGCGATCCGCATCGCTGTAAAACGGCGCGACTTCTTTCCATAGTCGAGCGCGCTTGGTGACGTTGTCGAGGAGCCTTCGTTCGTTCGCGGAAGGGGTCTGCTCCGCGAGCGCGGTCCGAAGAGACGAGCGCGAGAGGGCGTAGGGCACGGCAGTGTGGCACGACACGCAAAAGGTATCGTGGTCGCGCTGGGCCCTCGGCCATGCCATCCACCACTCCTGTCTTCGGTCTAGATAGGCGGCGGCAGCTTTCTGGTCCCAGGCGCTTGCGATACTTGCTGCAGGCTGGTCAGAGCGGGTCGCTGTGGCTTTCGTACTGCCAGGGCCGGCGACTGTCGTTTGCGTGGGCCAAGAAGCCGCAATGATGCCAAGGACAAGGCAGGCGGCCAGAGTCAGTGTTCGTTTGGCACCAACAATCATAACCACCCTCTTTTGATTCTCATTTTACTTTGGCTGACCTTCCGCCTGTTGGAATTCGCGAGCCCGCGCGATCAGTTTCTTGAGCTTGCCTTCAATCGAAGCGTCACCGATGTGTTCGTCCTGGAGGACCCCGTCTGAATCTATCGTAAATGTAGCAGGAATGGCCCGCACAGAGAACATTTTTGCAATTGGACCGGTAAAGCCGCCGTCTCGATATTGCAGCCAAGCCATCTCGTTTTTTGTAATGAACTCTTTCCATTTGTCTTCACTGGAATCCAGGCTGATGCTGAGAATGACTAGCGGCTCCCTTTGGAATTTCTTTGCGACCTGCTTGATGTGCGGAAGCGCTTCGCGGCAGGGAACACACCATGTGGCCCAAAAATCCAGCAGCACCACCTTACCCTGCAGATCGTCCATGGAAATGTGGTCACCAACCACCGTGGTGACCGCGAAAGGCGGGGCCATTCTGGCGCGGGCAAGTTCTGGCTGCTCGATGAAGCGCTGAACACGGCGATAGTCGGGATTGTCGGGAGACCTCACCTTCAAGAAGCGCTCGAATTGAGCTTTTGCCGCATCATCCTGTTTTAGATTTGCCAAGGCCTTTCCATCCAAAAGAATGGCTTCCGGAAAGTTTGAATAGGCGGCGACCGCCTTGGTAGCCTCGTCATGCGCTCGAGAGAACAATTCTTCTTTGTGTCTGTTGGAGGCCTCCGCCATGAGCATTTGGGCGTACTGATAGTGCGCCATGGCCGCCTCCTTGTTTTCTTTTGCTTCGTCCAAGAGCTCTACCGCGGCAAGTTCCGCCGTTTTCCAATCACCGTACATGGTTCCGTACTTGATCATCTGTTTCTGGCAAGCGAGACAATGTCCGTTGTCTTGCTTGTCCGCTTTTTTGAATGCATCCAGCGCCCACTCCTCTTTTCTTTCGCGCAAGAGCTGAAGAGCTTCCTTGTACGACTTCTGTGCTTTTTCGTTCGTGGGACCATCGATGGTTTGCGCGTGCACTGGTGAGCACGCGAGAAAGAAAACGACAGGCAAGGCGACAAGTGGCAATCTCACGGCAGGCTGCTTCTCCTGAAGAGACGACTCGAAGGAGCATATTAAACCCGACTGACCATTTTGTTTAGGGCAATTAGAGAATTCCGTTCGCTGAAGAGCAAAGATTTTATAAAATGCGTCTCCCCAGTGCTGATGGTGTGAGGCGTGAGAGGCATCATGAAAACGATCAAGGGACCGGCGATTTTTTTGGCGCAATTTGCGGACGACAAGCCTCCATTTAATAAGCTTGAGACCATTTCAAAGTGGGCGGCGGGGCTCGGTTACAAGGGGGTTCAGATTCCGACATGGGATGGCCGTCTCTTTGACTTGAAGCGTGCAGCGGAGAATCGAAAATATTGCGATAAGATTTTGAGCACGCTGGCGTCGAGCGGCGTGGAGCTGACGGAACTCTCCACGCACTTGCAAGGGCAGTTGGTGGCGGTGCATACGGCTTATGACGCGGCTTTTGATGGGTTCGCTCCGGAATCAGCGCGAGGAAATCCTGCGGCGCGGCAGGCGTGGGCCGTGGAGCAACTCTTATACGCGGCGAAAGCCTCGGCGAATTTGGGAGTGAAGGCCCATGTCACATTTTCCGGTGCGCTGGCGTGGCCATACATTTATCCGTGGCCGCAGCGGCCGCCGGGACTGATTGAGACAGCGTTTGAAGAATTAGCGAAGCGGTGGAAGCCGATCCTGGATGCGTTTGACGCGGCGGGAGTGGATCTCTGTTACGAGCTACATCCGGGCGAGGACCTTCATGACGGTGTGACGTTTGATATGTTTCTCGGACGCGTGGGCGGACACAAACGGTGCAGCATTTTGTTCGATCCCAGCCATTTTGTTTTACAGCAGCTTGATTACCTTACATTTCTCGACATTTATCACTCGCGCGTGAAAATGTTTCATGTAAAGGACGCGGAGTTTCATCCGACGGGCCGGCAGGGAGTTTACGGCGGATATCAGCCATGGATTGGGCGCGCAGGCCGTTTTCGGTCGCTCGGCGATGGGCAAGTGAATTTTCGCGGAATTTTTTCCAAGTTGGCGCAATACGACTTCGACGGATGGGCTGTGCTCGAGTGGGAGTGCTGCGTGAAAAGTAGCGAGCAAGGAGCGCGGGAAGGCGCGCCGTTCATTGCGCGGCACATTATCCAGACGACCGAGCGAGCGTTTGACGATTTTGCAAGATCCGGGGCGGACGAGGAAGCGAACCGGAGAATGCTGGGACTTGCGGCGCGAAAGGAAGGCAAACATGCCGGGTGAATCCAAAATGCAGGGGAAGCCGCGGAGAATTCGGCTGGGCATGGTGGGAGGCGGGCCGGGTGCATTCATCGGGGCGGTGCATCGCATTGCTGCGCGCATGGACGATTGCTATGAACTCGCTGCCGCGGCGCTGAGTTCTGACCCGGGGAAGAGCCTAGCTGCGGCCGAAGAGCTGCACATTCCGCGCGCGTATGGCCGGTTTGAAGAAATGGCTGCGGCGGAGGCGGGGCGTCCCGACGGGATCGAAGCGGTGGCGGTCGTAACGCCGAATCACATGCATTACGTCAACGCGAAGAAGTTTCTGGACGCAGGCATTCATGTGATTTGCGACAAGCCAGTGACGACGACGCTCGAGGACGCGCTGGACCTGGCGAAGATTGTTGAGCGAACCGGCCTGATTTTCGGCTTGACGCACAACTATACGGGCTATCCGATGGTGCGGCAATCGCGGGAGATGGTGCTCGCCGGGGAACTTGGCGCGTTGCGAGTGGTGCAAGTGGAATATGCGCAGGATTGGCTGGCGACGCCGTTGGAAAGGACCGGACAGAAACAGGCCGACTGGCGCACGGATCCTGCGCGGAGCGGGCCGGGCGGAAGCTTGGGCGACATTGGGACGCACGCGCACAACCTAGCGTGCTTTGTTTCGGGACTGCCAGTGGAAGAGGTTGCGGCGGAAGTGACGACGTTTGTGCCCGGGCGGCGGCTCGATGACAATGTGCAAATGCTGCTGCGCTTTCCAAAGGGAGTGAAGGGGATGCTTTGGGCAAGCCAAGTAGCGGCGGGAAATGAAAACAATCTTCGCCTGCGCGTTTATGGAGAAAAGGCGGGCTTGGAATGGCAGCAGGAGAATCCGAACGAGCTTACTTTCATGCCTTTGGGGCAACCGCGAAGGATCTTGAAGCGCGGAGGACCTGGAACGGCGGCCGCAGCAGCGCGCGCGATTCGAATCCCCGCCGGACATCCTGAAGGATATCTGGAGGGGTTCGCGCAGCTTTACAAAGACTTGGCGGAACAAATCTGGGCCAGGCAGGAGAAGCGGCAGCCGGATCCGCAGGCGCTTCTCGTGCCGGGAATTGCGGAGGGTGTCGAAGGGATGCGATTTGTTGGCGCGGTGCTGGAGTCTTCGCGGAATCACTCGGCGTGGACGCCGCTTTCCGGCAAGCGCTAAGTAGAATCACTATACGTTCTGAGCTTATTTGGGCAAGAGCAGCTCCCATGTTCAACAAATAAACAAAATCAGTGAATGTCCCTATTGCGCATTTGTGGGCAGCGCTCCCACAATAGGGCGGGAGTCTCGCCATGGATAAGATGCTACGTACTGCCCCGCTTAAAGAGCCTGCCCCCCTGAAAGAGCTCGATGATTGGGACGATTTTGTAAGCACTCGCTATCAGCCGGGAAAATCGGAAGAGCAGTTCCGGAACTATCGCGCGGACGCGAATCCCACGGTGACGGAGTTCTACCGGCAGAATCACGCGCACCAAACCGTGGATTTTGTCTTGCAGAAAAAAGCGGAGTACTGCGGCCTGAAGCGCGGGAAGAAGGGCATCTGGGAAATGGCCGAGTACCTGAATACTTTAGTGGATCAAAGCGATCCGGACACCGACTTGAGCCAGATCGAACACCTGCTGCAAACTTCAGAGGCGATTCGCAAGGACGGGCATCCGCGCTGGTTCATTCTAACGGGTTTTCTTCACGATTTAGGGAAAGTGCTCTGTCTGTATGGCGAGCCGCAGTGGGCCGTCGTGGGCGACACGTTTCCTGTCGGGTGCGCGTACTCGGATCAAGTGGTGTTCCCGGAGTTTTTTGCGGCTAATCCGGACGCAGGGGTGCCTGACTATCAGACGGAGTGCGGCATCTACGAGCGCCGCTGTGGGCTCGATAAAGTGCATCTCTCGTTCGGGCATGACGAATACATTTTTCAAGTTGCGCGGAATTACCTTCCCGAAGAAGGCATGTACATGCTGCGCTACCATTCTTTCTACGCGGCACATCGGCACAACGCCTACAGCCACTTGATGAATGAACACGATGAAGAAATGTTTGCGTGGGTGAGGAAGTTCAATCCTTACGATCTTTATTCGAAGGGCCGCGAACGACCGGACACGAAAGCGATTCTTCCTTTTTACCAGGACTTGGTTTCCGAGTTTTTCCCTGACCAGATCGCTTGGTAACGCGCTTCGATCGAAGCTCATGAACTGGCAGGTTTTTGCGGTTCGGATCAGTTGGGATTCTTCGCGCGTCCTTGTCGGATGCGCTCATTTCCTTGCGTCGGTGGTTTTTGTCCGTACGAGCTGCACGAAATCAAGTCAATGCAAACAGAAAACTGGGGTTCTTAGCGTAAGCCCATCAAAGGACAGCGATCGAAGATTTTCCCGTCTGCCTTAAAGGCCACGCCGTTTTGAAGAGCCCACTTGTCAAACAGCCCAGGATTGTTTGAAAGGTGCAGAAGTGCAGTGGCGATTTCTTCCACCTTGGGCATGCCGTTGTGCACGAGATAAAAGCAAGTTTCTTCGTAGGGTGATTTGGGATCCTGGGGATTCTGCAGCCGCCGGATAAAGCGATCGCGCAATTGAAATTGCACCTTGCCCACATTCAGGATGTAAGCGCCATCCGCCTTTGTAGCTCCGGTGAGCGCGAGGATACGGCGAAGAAAAGCCTCCGCGCGCTGCTCCTTGGTAATTCGAGGAGAAGCTGGTCCGCCGCCCAGGGAGTTGCCCCTAAACAATGACAGTCCTCCCGAGCTAAGAGCGTGCACACCAAAAGGGAAGACCTCATTCACGTGCCCTCGGGCCGCTCCGGCATGCGCCAAATTCCTTCGGCGGAAGACAGTAAGACTTAATCTCCATTTGAGCAGAACGATGACGCCCACCAGCAGAGCAACTACAAGCACGGACACGATTGCGGAAGCCATAGCAATGTCATCGGCCAGATGCGGAGCGCCACCGTTGCGGTACGCGTGCCAGGTCACATGAAGCCGCACGGACCACGACCACATCCCGGCCGGTTCTTAGTTTATTTCTACCCGCCCGCGATGGGGTGAACCATGAGCACTTCGTTTTGCGCGCGAGTGATTTTCTCGATACGTTCTCCGGTAACGACGTCGAACGGCTGTGCTCCGGTCTTCGCTTCGTATTCCGCGATGACCCGGTTGACTTCGTCCATGTCGGCGGTCGCGGGATCGTATTCGAGAATAGTGGTGTCGCCCTGCGATGAAAACGTCACGATCTTGGCGTTCATTCTTGGTCTCCTGCGGGACTTGCATTTGGGCTTCCTGTGTGTGGGAGCCGGTGGGTTGGGAGGTCCCTAAACCTCATAATGCACCGATGTACGAAGATGTCAAGACGGCAATTGCCTGGGTGGCTGGAATAATTTATTACTGCTAGTACTGGGCGTTTTACAAGCTCACAGCCAGAAAATCAGTTGAAGGCGTTCTTCAACGCGCCACGGGCATTTGAATTACGTTCGTCAGATCGGCAGGCGGAACCGCGACGCCGTCACGGAAGGCGGCGACTTTTCCGGAGTTCGCGGCGACACGCTCGCCCGGAACAATGATGCCTACAAGATTCAGTGGGTCAGCGGCGGAAACTGTTATGAGTTCACCGGATGGATGCTGGTTGCGGATGGCGCGCAGCGATTCCACGGCTACGGGCAATGCGAATTGTTCGCCAAGGAAATTGCTGACGAACCGTCCGCCGCGCACTTCGCCACGATCTTCCAGCCGGCGAAGCGTAATGAGTAGTTCGCGCCACTTGGGGAGGATCGTTTCGCGCGTGAGAAGTTCGCGGAAGACGATTCCGTAGCGGCGGAGCAGCATCCAACAAATGGCTTCGAGAGCGCGATTGCGTTCGTGATTCTCGCCAGAATAAAGCAACGACCAACGGCCCGAGCTGTGACGCGGGCGCGAAGTTCTTCCACTACCTTGGCCCGAACGTCGTTTGGGATCGATTAGCGCGCGCAGATTGTCGAAACCGTCCGCGGTGAGCAGTCCTGCAGCGACGAGTTCCCAGAGTGCGGTTTCCACTTCGGACTTGAGCTTGCCAGTACCGCGCACGATATCGGCGAAGAAAGACGCGCCTCGTTGTCGCAAGTACAGGTGAACGGCAGCAGCATCGGGGCCCAGACCAACCAGACCCGCCTCG
This sequence comes from Candidatus Acidiferrum sp., assembly GCA_035280065.1. Classification (GTDB taxonomy): domain Bacteria; phylum Acidobacteriota; class Terriglobia; order Acidiferrales; family UBA7541; genus Acidiferrum. The sequence goes on along the minus strand of DATEGO010000071.1, from coordinate 27,920 downwards.
TTTCCTTCGCGCCGGGGAATCATCCAGTCTGCGTCTTCACGCACGAAGAATGTAATCGGAGCGACGCTGGTGGGAATGACGCGGCGCTTTCCATCCGTAACGGCTTCGAGCGTCGCGGGATGCGGAGAAAGCCTGCCCCAGCCGACGGCCCCTGTCAGGCAAAGCTGGTCGATCATTTTCGGGTCGTAATCCGCAATGCGTCGTTTGAGGATTTGGCGCTCCCAGGAGTTCGCGGGGGCCTCGAAACCCTGCACCTGGCGAATCGCTTCGAGAGCTCCGCGCTCGCCAAGAAGTTGCGTGCCCGGAGCGACATGTTGCCAGCGAAGCTGCCAGTTCATGAATTGCGCGGGAGTGACGGACTGAATTTCCCGCCGCAATTGGCCTAGCGTGAGGCGATGGATCCGCGCGAGCAGGCGGCGCTCGCACCACTCCGTTTGATCGGAGTGGGGATCCGTGAATTTACCGCGCAGAACGACGCCACTGGACTCGAGACGAAGCAAAGCTTTGTCTATTTCGGAAACGGGAAGAGTCAGAGTGCCGGCCAGTTGATTGACCGTAACCGGGCCAGAATGAGAGATCCAACCGGTGACGAGGCTCAACAAAGACTCTTCGCGTGGGGGATCGGTTACGCCCAAACTCGGGGGCAAAACCTCGAAATTCACTGAGGGACAGATTTGCGTGAACGCAGGAACGCGTTCGGTGGCTACCCAGTATGTCTCGGTGCCCACCTGGGCGAGACTAGCGCGGCGGTCGGCGACAAGTTGCTCGAATAAAAGATTCCAAGCGTTGAACGATTCCTGCAACTTGGAAAGCAAACGATTGCTTGTGAGGCCACCTGAGTCGCGACGAGCGGGCAGCGCGATTAGTGTTAGCAGGGCATCGTGCAGGTCCTCGGCGTCGCGAACGTCGGGCCAAGCATCGTCGCACACTTCAGCGATGGCATCAGGGTTTAGTCGCCCGATTTCTCCCAACACGGCCTCGGGCAGCACGCGCCGCATTTCGACAGCGCGAGCGCGGCGCTCTTCGAGGGGAGCATCGTCGAGATAGGCGTAAGGATTGGCGTTCAGAATTTCATGCGAGAACTGAGATGGGACAGGCGTATCCACGGCAAGGCAGGTGATCCGGCCGTCGACGATATCGCGCAGCACTCGTAAAAGGCCATCAACGTCGAGAGCTTCAGTGAGAGCGTCCTTCATCACTTCACGAATCAGCGGATGCTTGGAAATCGCGATGTCACCCTCGGGAAGGTTTTCCTGGCACGCAAGCGCCTCAGGGAAAACCGCGGACAGCAAATCATCGGAGCGCATGCGCTGAATGGGGGGCGGAACTTTTTTGCCATTGCGAAAACGCAGCAGGGCCAATGCGCGTCCTGCAGCCCAGCGCCAGCGCGCGGTGAAGAGCGGAGAGGCGAGCACGGCCTGTTCGAGCACAGATCGCAACGAATTCGGATGGAGAAAGTGAAAGACGTCTGCAAGCGGAAAACTGTGCTGCTCGCTTAGCGACATGTTCAATCCATTGTCGGTGGCGGCCGCCTGCAACTCGAAATTGAAAGAGCGGCAGAAACGTTTCCGCAGCGCAAGGCCCCAGGCTTTGTTGATGCGCGCGCCAAACAGGGCGTGGATGATGAGCTGCATTCCGCCGCTCTCGTCGAAGAAGCGTTCGGCGATAACGGTCGATTGTGTGGGAACAGCTCCAAGCACGGCGCGACCCGCGACGATGTATTCCACAGCCTGCTCGGCGCCTGCTTGATCGAGGCTACACTCAAGTTTGATCCAACTCACGGCACTGGCAGCATCCGGAGTCGTCTGTGATTTCGCATCCGGTGTGACGCGAGGGACAAGTGCGCTGATCTTCTCGCGCAGATCAGCGACATGAGCAGAGAGTTCATCGGTACGTGACGGAGCTTCGCCGCGCCAGAAGGGCACGTTGGGCGCTGCTCCTTGCGCATCTTCAACGAGGACTCTTCCGGCTTGCACGCGGCGGATGCGCCACGAAGTATTACCCAGCAGCATGATGTCGCCGGCGATGCTCTCGACGGCAAAGTCTTCGTCCACCGTGCCGATGATGGTTGCTTCTGGATGAGCGACGACGGTATACAAGGAGTTTTCGGGAATTGCGCCGCCGCTTGTGATGGCTGCCAGGCGGCTGCCGCGACGGGCGCGAACGATCCCGTTCACGCGGTCGCGGTGAAGGTACGCGGCATAGCGCCCGCGCGAACTGGCGATGCCTTCGGAAAGCATGTCGACGATTTCGTCAAAATCGAAGCGCGCCAGATTACGATAAGGGTAGGCGCGGCGGACGCTTTCGAACAATTCGGTCTCGTCCCAATCCTCCGCGGCGCACGTCGCGACAATCTGCTGTGCCAGGATGTCCATGGGCGCTTCGGGAATAGCGAGGCGGTCGAGGTCGCCTTGACGAATCGCGCGCACGAGCGCGGCGCATTCGAGCAGGTCATCGCGTGTGGTGGCGAAGAGGCGGCCCTTGGGTACAGCGCCACGCCAATGTCCTGCGCGGCCAATACGCTGCAAGGCCGCGGAAATGGAGCGCGGAGAGCCGATTTGGCAAACCAGGTCAACGCTGCCGATATCGATCCCCAGCTCAAGAGAAGCGGTTGCCACCAGCGCTCGAATTTCTCCGGCCTTCAGTTTCCGTTCGGCAGCGAGGCGCAGCTTGCGCGACAGACTGCCGTGATGGGCAGCGACAGCATCTTTCCCTAGGCGTTCGCCAAGATGGTGCGCCATACGTTCCGACAAACGCCGCGTGTTAACAAAAACCAGCGTGGAACGATGCTGCATTGCCAGCGCGGCGATGCGATCGTAAACCTCATCCCACATTTCGTTCGACGCAACGGGCCCCAACTCGCTGCCGGGAACTTCAATGCCCAGATCGAGTTCGCGGCGATGACCGATTTGAACGATGTGGGCCCCGGATCGCTCCACCCCCGTAAGAAAATCCGCCACGAGTTCGATGGGCTTTTGTGTGGCGGAAAGGCCAATGCGCGGAAGACGCTTGCCGGTCAGATGGTCGAGGCGCTCGAGAGATAGCGCCAAGTGTGCGCCGCGCTTGTCGTCCGCGACAGCATGGATTTCGTCGACGATGACGGACTCGACAGTTCTTAGGACTTCGCGGCTTCTTGCAGCAGTCAGCAGAATGTAGAGAGATTCCGGCGTGGTAACGAGAATGTGCGGTGGGTGCGCCAGCATAGCGCGACGCTCGTGCGCGAGCGTGTCACCCGTGCGAACGGCGGTGCGAATTTCCGGCATGAGCATGCCGCGCTGCCCGGCAAGCTGCAGAATTTCGCCCAGGGGAACTTCCAGGTTTTTTTGAATGTCGTTGCTCAGCGCTTTGAGCGGCGAAACGTAAAGAACTTCCGTCTGATCTAATAGCTTGCCGCTCAATGCTTTACGCACCAAGTGGTCAATGCAAATCAGAAATGCTGCGAGCGTTTTGCCCGAGCCGGTTGGAGCAGAAATCAGCGCGGTTTTCCCGGCTAGAATGTGCGGCCAGCCCTGAAGCTGTGGCTCCGTCGGCGTTCCAAAGCGGCCAACAAACCAATCGCGAACGAGCGGGTGCGCCCATTCGAGGCCGGTGTAGTTCGGGTGGGAACCTTCGGTCACCATCGGAGCTAGAGACTAGATTATATCCCGAACGGTCTTGGCGCGCAGCGAATCACGGCTACCGACCCTGCCGCGCGCCATATTAAGTGGTGCGGCTTGATTCTTTTCCTTCCTTCTGCCGTATGATGCTCTCATGCGGCTTCTCCTAGTGGAAGACGATGTACGGATTGCGCGGTTTGTCGCGAAAGGCCTGCGCGAACAAGCGTATGCCGTCGATGTGGCAGGAACGGGAGAGGAGGCCCTCTATCAGGCTGCGGTGAACACCTACGATCTGATGATTCTCGACGTGATGATCCCCGCGCCAGATGGGTTTGCCGTGTGCCGCGAGTTGCGCAAGTCCGGCCAGCGCATGCCGATTTTGATGCTGACGGCCCGCGACGCTGTGGAAGACCGTATCGCAGGCCTGGATCACGGCGCGGACGACTATCTTACAAAGCCATTCGAATTTCGCGAATTGCTGGCGCGTTTGCGAGCATTACTTCGGCGCTCCGGCGAGTTGCGGCCAGAAAAAATCGCGGTCGCGGATCTTGTGCTCGATACCGGCGCGCAAACCGCCAAGCGTGCCGGGAGACAAATCACGCTGACGGCAAAAGAGTACGCGCTGCTGGAGTATCTGGCGCGCAACGCTGGGCGCGTAGTCCGGCGTGCGGAAATCGCGGAGCATGTGTGGGACGAAACGTTCGATCCCTTTTCGAATTTGATAGAGGTGTATATCAATCGGCTGCGGCGGAAGATTGACGCGAATTCCACAAGGCCGCTGGTTCACACGCGGCGCGGCGTGGGCTACGTTCTAGGGACTGCCGCCGACTTCCCTGACGCCGAAGCCGATGACGAGGCAGCATCTCAGCGTCCACGAATCAAGACGCCTTCTTCGACGCGTAAGAGCCATGCTTGATTCGATTCGCACGCGGCTCACGCTGTGGTATACGGGCGTGCTCGCTCTGGTGATTGTCGTCCTTTGCGGCGTCGCGTATTTCATCTTCTGGCGAAGTGCGGTGCGCGGCACGGATTTGAATCTGGTCGCGCTGTCGGACTCATTTCTCGTTACTCTTCGGGCGGAACTGGAAGATCAAACGGGTCCGGACGTGTTCCAAACCGCTGGCAAAGAGGCGATCGAGGAGCACCATTTTCGCGATACGGTGTATGCGATCACAGACGAGGCGGGTAAAATCATTCTTAGCTCGCAAGAGCAACTTCGCGCCAATGCGCACGCAAAGGCCGCGCGAAGGCAGATTCTTTCCTCCGCTTCCCTTCAACGGTTCCTGGCTGCCTCCATGCAGTCGGAGCGCCTCTTTGGCCACATCGCTGTTACCGGAGCCGGCTACCGGGCGTTCTCGCAGCGTTTTTCAGCCAAAGGAAAGTCCTACACGCTCATCATCTTGCAATCCCTTCATCCGCAGGAAGAGATGATGGAAGAAGCAGGAGCGCTTTTCGCCTGGTTGATCCCCTTGGCCATATTGCTGGCGAGCGGCGGCGGCTATTTCTTGGCGCGAAAGAGCCTCGCGCCAGTCGTGGCGATGAGCAGTCAGGCAGGACGGATTGGGGCGGAGAATCTTCACGAACGCTTAGCGATACAAAACGAAAAAGACGAACTGGGGCACCTGGCGCGATCCTTCAACCGTTTGTTGGACCGATTGAGTGAATCGTTCGACCGGCAGCGGCGTTTCATGGCCGACGCTTCGCACGAACTGCGGACACCGGTGGCGATTCTGCGCGGCGAATCGGAAGTTGCGCTATCGCAACAGGCGCGTTCTCCAGAAGAGTATCGCGAATCGCTGGACGTGATGCACCACGAGGCCGAACGGCTGACGCGCATTGTGGAAGACCTCTTTACGCTGACGCGTGCCGACGCTGGGCAATATCCTTTGAAGCCGACCGATTTCTACTTGGATGAACTAGTTGCAGAGTGCGTGCATTCGGCACGGACGCTGGCCCAAGCCAAAAAGATTTCGCTTACCTTCGAGGGAGCGCAGGAATCCCCGATTCACGCGGACGAGTCGCTGGTTCGGCGCATGCTCCTGAATCTTTTGGATAACGCCATCAAATACACGCCGGACTTCGGGCGAATCACCGTATCTTGCCAAGGCAACGGCAAGGAATATGCTGTAAACATCGCCGATACAGGATGTGGTATCCCGCCAGAGCTGCGGCCGCGCATCTTCGAGCGATTTTTCCGTGCCGACAAGGCGCGCTCGCATTCCGAAAACGACGGTGGCGGCGCGGGCCTTGGCTTAGCGATTTCGCGTTGGATCGCCGAAGCGCATCACGGGCGCCTGGAATTGTCTCGTTGCGATTCCACAGGGAGTACCTTCAGCGCCTACCTTCCCTCCGATCTGCCCCACTCTGTATCCCCTGGTTAATCTTGTGTTTATCTCGTAATGGATAGCCTGAAATCTCCTCTTCAGCCCCGGTAAATCCGGCATAGGAGTCACGATTCATGAGACCACTCGCATTTTTTGCGGTGTCTTCGCTGATGGCCGCCGCGCTGTGCCTAAGTGGCGCAAGAATGTGTGCCGCCCAAGAACCTGCAAGCGGAGCTCGGACTGCGGCCGCGCAGAATCCGGCTCAAAATAATTTGCCAGGGACTCCCGCGCTAAAGTTGACGCTGCAAGATGCGCTTGCGCGCGCGCGAAAGAACAGCGTGGCGTTTCAATCCGCTTTGACCGACTCCGCGATTGCCCGGCAGGACCGCTTTCAAGCGGCTGGCGCGTTGCTTCCCAGCGTGACCTACGACAACCAAGCTTGGTACACCCAAGGCAGCAAGAGTGTTCCAGGTGCTCCCATCTTTATTGCGAACAATGCCGTGCACGAATACCTCAGTCAGGCCAACATTCACGAATCGATCGGTCTCGCGGACGTCTCGGACTTTCGTCGCGCTTCAGCGCTGGCGGCTGCCGCCAAAGCTAGAGCAGAAGTCGCCTCGCGCGGATTGGTTGTCACTGTGGTTCAGGACTATTACTCAGTCGCAGCAGCTCAGCAAAAAGCCCTGTCGGCGCAAAAAGCCGCAGACGAAGGCGACCGCTTCCTGAAGCTGACGCAGGATCTGGAACACGGCGGAGAAGTGGCGCACTCGGATGTGATCAAAGCGGAATTGCAAGCCACGGAGCGCCGCCGCGCTTTGCAAGAAGCGCAGTTGGGATTACTGAACGCGCGGCTCGATTTGGCCGTGCTCATTTTTCCGGACTTCAACGACAACTTCGAAGTGAGTGAAGACCTTCATGCGCCGTCGACGTTGCCGACTCTGGGAGAAGTGGAGCGGCAGGCCGCCCGCGACAATCCGGATGTTCGCGCAGCTCTCGAAAATGCGCGCGCCGCCGGGTTTGATGTCACTGGGGCGCGTGCAGGCTATTTGCCCTCTCTTACCGTGGACTACTGGTACGGAATTGATGCGCCTCAATTTGCTGTGAACGGGCCGGGCGGAATTTCCAATCTCGGCACTTCAGCTGCGGCAACGTTGAACATTCCTATTTGGAACTGGGGCGCGACGCAAAGCCGCATCAAACAAGCGGAATTGCGGCGTGCTCAGGCCCAACGGGAGCTTTCGCTCGCACAGCGCAGGCTGCTGGCCGAAATCAAGTCGCTCTACTCGGAAGCCGAGACGGCCATGAACGAGCTGGGCGGTCTCGAACGTTCTGCGCAGCTAGCGGAAGAAAGCCTGCGATTGACCACGCTGCGCTACAAGGGCGGGGAAGCCACTGTGCTCGAAGTGGTAGATGCGCAGACGACGTATGCGCAGTCCAGCGCCGCCTACCAGGACGGAGCGGTGCGTTACCGCGTGGCGCTCGCAAATCTGCAAACTTTGACGGGAGTGCTGACAACTCCATGACACGAATAAAGCTGACATCCCACCTTGGAATTTTGCAATGCGCGGGATGGGCCGCCGTATCGTTGGCAGCTGCTTCGGCATTTTTGTTGTTGGCCGGTTGCGGCAAAGAAGAAAAGGAAAAAGAGCCTGTGGTTACCGTGCAGGTCACCCCGGCTACGCGCGCGACCATCTCGCAAACGGTGGGAGCGGAAGCCGTGATTTATCCTCTCGAGCAGGCCACCGTTGCACCCAAAATCACCGCGTCCATCACCGAATTCAAAGTGCGGCGCGGCGACCGCGTGCGGAAAGGCCAACTTCTAGCCACTTTGGAAAACAAAGACCTTGCGGGCCAGGCAGAGGCTAGCCGGGGGCAATTTGAGCAAGCCGACGCCGGTTACAAAACTTCTGTGGACGCCACCATTCCCCAGCAACTCCAAAAGGCACAGCTCGACGCGGACGCGGCTAAAACCGCCTTTGACGCGCAACAAAGGGTGTACAACAGCCGGAAAGAGCTGTTCGATCAAGGCGCGCTTCCACAGCGCGACTTGGATTCCGCGGCAGTTGCCTTGGCTCAAGCCCGCGGCGCCTATGAAGTGGCACAGAAACAACTCGCGGACTTGCAGCGCTTGGGTAAAGAGCAGGCAATAAAGTCCGCCCATGGGTCGCGATTGACAGCCGAAGGTCAGATGCGCACTGCGGAAGCGCAACTCAGCTACTCCGAAATCCGCAGCCCCATTGATGGCGTTGTGACCGATCGGCCACCCTACGTCGGCGATCTTGCGACAGCGAATCAGCCCATCCTCACGGTCATGAATCTGAGTCGGCTTATCGCCAAATGCCATATCGCGCAATCTGACGCTGCGTTGCTCAAGGCCGGAAATCCAGCAGAACTGTCTGTCCCCGGCCTCGACGAACCTATCAAGGGGCGCGTCAGCCTTGTAAGTCCTGCCTTGGACCCCGGCAGCACCACCATTGAAGTTTGGGTCGAGGCTGTCAAGCCGAACTCGGCGTTGAAGCCGGGAATGACCGTGGCACTTTCGATGACCGCGAAAACCGTCAAAGATGCTCTAGTCGTGCCAACTCCCGCAGTTTTCAGGAACAACGACGGCGCGAACTACGTTGTGATTGCCGGCTCCGACGGCCACGCGCACGTGAAAGCCATTCAAGTCGGCGTGCACAACGCGGAATTCTCCCAAGTTGCCAGTGGTGTAAATCCCGGAGAGCCCATTATCAGTTCGGGCGGTTATGCGTTGCCCGACAACACGCAAATCAAGATTGAAGCTCCCGGCGCAGAAGAAAAAGAAGCGGGAGCAAAAGAGGATAAGGACGAGAAACGCGCCAAGGACGATAAAACGGACAAGGCTGCCGAAGCCAAACCAAAGAAGGGCAAGGAGTAAGCGCCCATGGATTTCCGCCCTGTATCGGCGCGTCCACAAAGCGATGCCCGAAAGCCAGCCGCCCCCTGGTTCCACCGTCTATCGCGGCCCATTCTCTTCTTAATCGTCACGCTGACGCTCGTCGGCGCGTATCTTGCCTTCAGTATTCCTGTTGCCGTTTTTCCCAATACGGATTTCCCGCGCATCGTGATCGGCGTGGACAACGGCGTCATGCCGATTGACCAAATGCTCGTCACCATTACGCGGCCGCTCGAAGAAGCAGTAAACAGCGTTCCCGGTCTGCAAAAAGTCACTTCCGTAACCAGCCGAGGCGAAGCAGAGATCGATTTGTTCTTTGACTGGGGCAGCGACATGATTCTGACACTGCAGCGCGTGGACGCCGTCGTCGCTCGCATGCAATCCGAGCTGCCGCCCACCGCCAAAGTGCAAACGCATCGCCTCACCTTCGCCGTGTTTCCCATCATTGGTTACAGCTTGACGTCTGACACCGTTCCGCCAGACAAGCTCTGGGAAATCGCCACCTACGACATCAAGCCGCGCGTAAATCGTTTGGACGGCGTAGCTACAGTCATTGTGCAGGGCGGGCGCGTGCCGGAGTTTCAAGTGACTCCGGATCCGGCAAGGTTGCTGGCCTCGGGCATCACTGTGAACGACATTCTGGAAGCTATTCGTAGGACGAACCTCATCGACTCGCCGGGCCTCATCGAAAACGAACATCAATTGGTGCTCGGCCTCGTCAGCGGACAAGTGCGCACGCCAGAACAAATCGGGCAGATCGTGGTGAAAACTTCGCCAGCACAAGTGCCCGTTCGTCTCGGCGACATTGCCAAAATCTCGCCTTCCGTTGCTCCTGTCTACACGATCGTCACGGCAAACGGTAAACCGGCGGTCCTCCTCAACGTGAATCGCCAGCCCGACGGCAATACTCTCGACGTAGCTAACGAAGTTCACGCGCAAATTGAAGAAATTCGTCCCACGCTGCCGCCGGGCGTACACATCGAGCCGTTCTACGACCAATCCACCATCGTCCGCGAGTCCATCGCCAGCGTCCGCGACGCGGTCTTGCTGGGCCTGGTACTCTCTTCCATCATCTTGGTTCTTTTCCTTCGCGACTGGGGCACGTCGCTGGTTGCTGGCCTGGTCATTCCCGCAACGTTGCTGATTACTTTCATCGTGCTGAAACTCACGGGTCAGAGCTTCAACCTCATGACCTTGGGCGGCCTTGCCGCCGCCGTTGGATTGGTCATTGACGACGCCATCGTCGTCCTGGAAAACATCGTGCTTCACCGCGATGCAGGCCAGGGACGCCTCGAAGCCATTCAAAGCGCGCTCAAAGAGATGACCGTGCCGCTGATCGGTTCGACGATTACGCCCATCGTCGTTTTTCTTCCGCTGGTCACCATTACGGGCGTAACCGGCACTTTCTTCCGCGCGCTGGCCGTCACCATGACGGTTTCGCTCTTCACGTCCCTCTTGCTCGCGCTTACTTGGACTCCCACGTTGAGCCAGTATTTCGTGCGTCGTAAAGAAGCTCAGCCCGCAGAAGCCGAACGACCTGCCGCCACCGACGCAGCCGCGCTTCTGGCCGCCGAGGAAGCACAGTTCTCCGGCACGTTCGGCCGCGTCGTCGCGTTTTATGCAAGAATCCTACGCGCGGTCCTCGAGCGGCCCGTTCTCGTGCTGGTGAGTTCGCTTCTTATCATTGTGGGTTCCTACGTTTGCTACAGCTTCTTGGGCACCGACCTGATGCCCGAGATGGATGAAGGCGGCTTCATTCTGGATTACTGGACGCCCTCCGGCAGCTCGCTTGCCGAATCCAACCGCATCCTGCTGCACATCGAAGAAATTGTGAAGTCTCAGCCCGAAGTGGAAAACACCTCGCGCCGCACGGGCATGGAGCTGGGTTTGTCGGCGGTCACTGAAGCGAACCGCGGCGATTTCACCGTAAAGCTCAAGCGCGACCGCAAGCGTGACATTGACGACATCATGAACGACATTCGTTCCGAAATTGAGCAGACCGAGCCAGCCACGAAAGTCGAGTTCGTCCAAGTCTTGCAGGACATGATCGGCGACCTGACCAGCCAGCCCGAGCCGATTGTCATCAAACTCTTCTCTCCAGATCCCAAGGTCTTGGCCGATGCCGCGCCGCGTGTTGCGGACGCCATTCAAAAAGTTCACGGCGTCGTGGATGTGCTGAACGGCATCGAAAACACCATCAGCGGCCCGGCGACCACGTTTCAAATCAACCCCACGGTCGCTTCGCGCGCGGGGTTCACGCCGGAAGAAGTGGCCGTGGATGCCTCCGCGATTCTCGAAGGCGAGCCCGCGGCCACGCCGGTGGTGATCAACGACCGCGCCTATACCATCCGCGTGCGTATGCCCGAGCAGAACCGAACCTCCATAGCGCGCATGAGCGATACGTTGCTGACCAGCTCCACAGGGCGAACCGCGACGCTCGGGTCGCTCGCCGCGGTCTCCATGGACCCGGGCGAGACGGAAATTCGCCGCGAGAATCTTCAGCGCACCGTCCAAATTACCGGGCGCTTTGAAGGCGTGGACCTGGGTTCGGGCATCGCCGCCGTCAAAAAAGCAGTTGCCGCCCTGCATCTCCCGTCTTCCATCCGCGTCGAATACGGCGGCTTATACGCGGAACAAGAGAAATCCTTCCGCGACCTGCTGATGGTCTTCGTGCTGGCTTTAGTTCTACTTTTTGCCGTTCTATTATTTGAATTTCGCACTTTCTCCGCGCCCACGGCGATTCTCACTTCCGCGCTGCTCTCCACCTTCGGCGGCTTTCTCGCGCTGCTCGTTACGGTCACTACTTTCAATGTGGCTTCCTTCATGGGCATGATCATGGTCATCGGCATTGTGGCCAAGAACGGCATTTTGCTTCTCGACGCCGAACAGCGTTTTCGCGAGCTTGGTTTCTCCGCCGAAGAAGCCATGATTCAAGCCGGCCGCCGCCGCCTTCGCCCCATCGCCATGACGGCGATTGCCACCATCGCCGGCATGGCCCCCCTCGCCTTCGGCATCGGCTCTGGCTCGGAAATGTTGAAGCCTCTTGCCGTCGCCGTCATCGGCGGACTGCTCAGCTCCATGGTTCTCTCGTTGATGTTTACTCCCGCCATCCAGTTCTATCTGCGCCCGCGCAATGTTAAAGAAGTATGAATTGCCCTAACAAGACCACTGCTTTTCACGCAAAAACGAGCTGATACGAGACTCTTCCTTTCATTTCTTTCTAATTCTTCATTCATCTGACATTCACAAATCTGGCGTCTACTCGGCGTCGCTGGCAGTTTGGCGTGCGTCCTGGAATCGGCAAGTGGGGATTTGTACAAGGCTCGCGGACTCGGACCGCTCGCGCCAGAGACTCGCAATCTAGTTGAAGACTAAGGAGTTTCGATGCGAACTTTTGTGCGTTTTCTGCTCGCTTCCGCGGGGTTGTGCCTGCTTGCTTCGCTTGGCTATGCCCAGAGCGGAGCGATTTCCGGCAAGGTCACGGATTCAGGCGGGGCCGTCCTGAAAGGTGCGGAAGTCACCATAGACCCCGGCGCGCTCCAGGCGGTTACGGACGCTCAGGGACAATTTCTCATAACCGGCCTCGCCCCTGGCGCGTACACCGTAAAGGTCCACTACGTGGGCTTCAACACGGTCACGAATACCGTTGATGTTTCCGCCGGTCAGATCGCCAATAGCAACGCTCAGCTGGCTGTTGCCGACGTCAGCGAGGAGGTTTTGGTCACGGCAGAGCGCCCCTCGGCCGAAGCCGAGGAAGTTAACATTGAGCGCAATGCCGACAACGTCGTCCAAGTCCTTACCTCTGACGTGATACGCAGCTTGCCCAATGCCAACATGGCCGACGCTCTCGGCCGCCTGCCCAGCGTCACCATCGAGCGTGACGAAGGCGAAGGCAAATACGTGCAGGTCCGCGGAACCGAACCCCGCCTCACCAACACCACGATTGACGGCATCAACGTTCCTTCGCCAGAATCCGGCGTGCGCCAGATCAAATTTGACGCCATTCCCGCCGACCTCGTCGAGTCCGTCGAAATCAACAAGACTCTGCAAGCCAACATGGATGGCGACGGAATCGGCGGCTCCATAAACCTCGTCACCAAGACGGCCAGTGACCGCCCCACCATGAATTTCAGCAGTATGGGTGGATATACTCCGATTCAAAGCGGTCGCGGATTGATCGAAAACACTGGCACTCTAGGCAAGCGCTTCGGAGCAAGCAAGCGATTCGGATTGCTCGTTGGCGGCTCCTACGACTGGAATGGCCGCGGCATTGACGACACCGAACCGGTTCCGGACATCGCCAATTTCGGCACGCCCTCAGCGGCGCGCATTTTTGAAGCCGCGGACATTCGCGAATATCAGTACTATCGCAGCCGCTGGGGAATCGCCGGTAGCGCCGACTATAAGATTTCTGACGGCTCAAACATCTATGCCCGTCTCTTGTATTCCGATTTCCACAACTATGGCGACCGCTGGGTCTACAGTATCAATGACAACACGCAGGGCATCACGCTCCTTGGAGCCAATGGCTGCCAGGTGGATCCGACGACGGGGCTGACTACTGCCCCTTGCGCAGGCGTACCTTCTGCTAACGTTCAACAGCGCCGGCCGGATTACGTCATTAGCAGCTTGCTGGTCGGCGGCAAGCATGTGCTCGCCACCACTTGGTTCGCCTGGGACGCTTCAGTGTCGCGTTCCAATCAGGCAGGTCAGGTCGGCAACAACAATGCCGGCTTCTCTTCCACCCTGTCCAGCAGCACTTGCCAATCTTTGCCCAGCGCGACCAACATCTACGTTCCGCAGTGGTCGCCTTCGTGTTTCACCGAGGCTTACAACCCGGCCAACTTTGTTCTCAACGACGTTAGCGTCGGCAAGGGGCTGACTGCGCAACTGAATCTTCAAGTCACCGGAGCGTTTGCCAAGCGCTATCATCTCGGTTCGCACCTGTCCACCATTGAGATCGGCGGGAAATTCCGCAACGCGCACAAGTTTGACGACTCTTTCGCGCTCGACTGGGCTCCCAACGCGGCAAACATTTCCATGCAGACGTTTCCGAATACCTTCACCAACAACAACTATTATTTCGGGAATTACAAACTGGGCTGGAACCCTTCCTTTCCCGACATTTTCAAGTACGTGCAAGCCAATCCGGGTCAGTTCACAGCATCGAGTGATGCCGTCCTTAACCCCAACAATTTTGATTTGATCGAAAAGGTCGCTGCCGGCTATGTCATGAACACGCTTGACATTACTTCCCGCTGGCGCCTGATTGCCGGCATCCGCTTCGAAAACACCAACTTGGATACTGTCACACTCGTGACGGATGGCGCCGGTAATTCCAGCTTTGTGCCGCTGAGCGGCTCCTATCTGAAGGTCTTGCCAAGCGCCTCCCTCAAATATGCTCTCACCAGTAATGACAACATCCGCATCGCTTACAGCCGTGGGCTGGCGCGTCCAGACCCTCAAGACATTGCCCAGGCTGGGTCCTTTGTTCTGGGCACGAATCCCGTTCCCGTTAACATCGGGAACCCGAACCTCAAGGCTGAGACAGCAGACAATGTTGACGTCCTCTTCGAGCACTACATTAATCCTTTCGGGATGGTTACCGCCGGTTATTTCTACAAAAACCTAACGGATCCGATTGTTACGGGATTCACAAATGTCCCCTCTGGAACCGTCGTCGGCGCGCCCTGCCCGTGCAAGGTGTTTCAACCAGTCAATGCAGGAAGCGCTTGGATCAACGGCTTTGAAGCGGCTTACCTACAGCACTGGAGTTCTCTACCTGGCATCCTTGGTGGACTCGGTCTCTCCGCTAATTATGGCTATACGGCCTCGCGCACCAGCGGGCTTGCCGGGCGTTCTGATCATCCCCGGCTTGTCCGCAATGCACCCAATAGCTGGAACATTAGCCCGACCTTCGATCGAGGACGGTTCTCCGTCCGTGTAGGGCTCTCCTATAATCAGGCGAACATAGCTGGCTATGGCTTCCAGGATGGCGCGCAGGGCGGAATCACTGGCCCGCTCGGCGACAACTATTTCTACAGCCACCTTGAATTCGACGCTCAGGGCAGCATCCGCATGATGCGCGGGCTGCAGTTCGTTATGTATGGGCTCAACATCAACAACGAAGTCTTTGGCTTCTACAACGGCAGCCCCCAATACATGGTCCAGCGCGAATACTATTGGCCCACGATTGCCGCCGGCTTCCGCTGGTCGCCCCAGCACGAGAAATAGGATAAGGTGCCCATCGTGGCGGGAACCTCACCCGCTCTCGCCACGATTCCGCGTTTAGGCTCTGTTTACCTGGCTCCGAGTAGCCTTGATCCATGCAAGCTCTCTCAAAATGCTTTGCACTTTGCATGACTAGATGTTTAACAGTTACAATTCTAGTGCTGTGCGCTTGTCCCACGCTTCTCGCTCAAGGTAAGGCATCGGCTCGTTCTTCTCCCGCTCCAGAGCAAACCGCCATTCTCGTCGGCGCCGGCGACGTTGCGGACTGCCGGGACCTCGCCGGCGCCGAAGCCACCGCCAAATTGCTGGACAAGATCCCCGGTACGGTCTTCGTCGCGGGCGACCTTGCCTATCCCGACGGCAGCAAAGAGAATTTCCAGTGCTATGACAAAACCTGGGGCCGCGCCAAGTCCCGCACGCGCCCATCACCCGGTAATCATGAATTCCATGCATCTGGGGCCACGCCTTATTTCGAGTATTTCGGCACTGCCGCGGGCGATCCCAAGACCGGCTACTACAGCTACGACCTCGGCTCCTGGCACATTATTGTTCTGAACAGCGAATGCAAAGGCGTGGGTGGCTGCGACGCTGGTTCTCCGCAGGAAAAGTGGCTTCGCGCCGATCTCGCTTCCCATCCCATAGCCTGCACGCTGGCCTATTGGCACAAACCGCTCTTCAGTTCCGGCAGTGCCCACGGCAACGATCTCGAAATCAAACCCCTTTGGGACGCGCTCTACCACGCCAACGCTGACGTCGTCATCAACGGCCACGACCACGATTACGAGCGCTTCGCTCCACAAAATCCTGACGGCGCTCCCGATCCGGCGCGCGGAATTCGCGAATTCGTCGTTGGGACGGGAGGCAAAAATCACCGCCCCTTCAAGGAACCAAAGCCCAATAGCGAAGTTCGCGACGCCACTGCCTTCGGCGTTCTCAAGCTCACACTGAAGCCCAAAGGCTACGACTGGCAATTCATTCCCGAGGAAGGGAAGACGTTCACCGACTCTGGCACTGGCGCTTGCCACTAAAGCAGTGCGACTGAAACAACAGGAGAAGCAGTCTCGGTTGGCAAATTGACGCAATTCTTCCGTAACAGCCTAAGACTAAAAACCTGGAACTTTCTTTTTGTGGCACAGTAGTGTGGATGGCAGCTTCCGACACTTCCAGCTCCCCCGGGCGAATCGCTTTCACCTACCCCAGTTTCGTTCTCTTTCAGTTGGGCCGCTTCTTCATGACCCTTTCCGGCGAAATGCAATCCGTCGCCGTGGGTTGGGAGGTCTATGAAATCACCAAGCGCCCTCTCGCCCTCGGTTTTGTCGGGCTGGCGCAATTTCTTCCCGGCATTTTACTTTTCCTGGTATCGGGTCACGCCGCGGATCGCTACGATCGCCGCAAACTGATCGTCGCCTGCTACTGCGCCTCGGCAGCTTGCTCCGGCGCGCTGCTTTTTCTTACGCTTCGCGGCTTTCGCTCTCCGTATCCCATTTATGGCGTGCTTGTCTTCCTGGGAGTCGCGCGTGCCTTCAGCGGCCCCGCCACGCGTTCGCTTCTTCCGCAATTGGTTCCTGCCAAGGATTTTCAAAACGCGGTCGCCTGGGCCTCCGTGTTCTTTCAAGGAACGGTGATCCTAAGCCCTTCGGTCGGCGGAATCATCTACGCTATAACGGGTGGTCCCGCCGCGGTCTACGCGCTCTCGTTTGTCACGGCGCTCGTGGCCGCTGCCTGCATTCTCAGAATAAAAGTGGAACCCGTTGAACGCACTCCCGAACCATTGACCTGGAAAACCACGCTGGCCGGCCTGCATTACATTTGGCGCGAGAAAGCAATTCTCGGCTCCATCTCTTTGGATTTATTCGCAGTCCTTCTGGGCGGCGCAGTCGCCCTGCTTCCAATCTATGCAAAGGAAATTCTGCTTACCGGTCCATGGGGGCTGGGCCTTCTTCGCAGCGCGCCCGCCGTCGGCGCCGCATTTATGGCCATTCTGCTCGCGCACAAGCCCTTGGGGCGCCATGGCGGCACCAGAATGTTGTGGTGCGTTGCCGGATTCGGGCTGGCCACCATCTTTTTCGGTCTATCGCGAAACCTTTACCTATCACTTCTCGCGCTTTTTCTCGTTGGCGCAACAGACATGGTCAGCGTTATGGTTCGCCAGCTGTTCATTCAATTGGGCACGCCCGACGAAATGCGCGGTCGCGTCAACGCTGTGGATTCTCTCTTCATCGGCGCTTCCAACGAACTTGGCCAATTTGAATCCGGTCTTACCGCGCACTGGTTCGGAACTGTTCCGGCGGCAGTGCTGGGCGGAGCAGGAGCAATTCTTGTGACAGGGCTGTGGGCGTGGTGGTTTCCCGAATTACGAAAGGCGCGCGAAACAAACACCTTCGTTAGTTAGCGCACTATCTATCTCAGTTTTCTTACTTCTTCGTAGGTTTGCTTGCAGGCTTACTTTCTTTGGCTGGCTTGCTCTCCTTCGCAGGCGTCCCTCCCATATCGTCCATGGCCATGGACATCGGGGTCGAGTTTCCTGCCAGCAGTTCCTTCTTCACCGGCTCCGTAATCTTGTCCGCGTTCTTCACCAGCATTGTCACTTGCCAGATCTCCTTCTCACCGACCTGGCTCTTGAACGCTGGCATGCCTGTCATGCGAATGCCGTTTTCCACTTTCCAGTAGGTCTCCCACGGCTCATCGTCCGTGACGCCGGTCCCCTCAAAAAGCAGCGGCGGCGCGGGGAACATTCCTTTAGAAATGGCGGACTTGGGCTCGCCCGGCAGCCCATGACACGTGGCGCATTGCTCCTTATAAACCTTCGCCCCGGCAATTAGATTTCCTTCATCGGCGGGGACCATTGGCTGAGGATGTTGTTGCTTATTCAGGTAGGCATGAAGCGCGATTTTCGCCATCTTCCTTTCGAACGGCATGGGGCGCGCGGCGGTCGCGACTGGCGCGAAACCCAGCGAAAAATAAAAGTACATACATCCCACAAGCAGCAGGATTCCAATCACGATTCCCAGGACCACGCCCTTGAACATACCTGTTCTCCTGTCCCTTCCGGGGTCGCCATAATAAGTTGTTCCGAAGGTGCCCATGATGGGTCATAGTCTAACGGTTTCCGCGCCAATTGTGCAGGCATCATTAATCAGTCTTCAATTAGTCCTCTTTCAGCGTGAGCGTGTAACAGCAAGGTATGGACCTGCTGGCACACACCCTGGTTGGGTCCGGGCCACGTAACCTTTATTCTCGCCAGGCCGTCTTATGTAGGCATAGACTCAGCTTTCCAGTAGTCTATGTCCCTCGTCGCAGCAGCCCTAGGAGTCTAGCCACGATAGCCCTGCCTTTTTGGAGGCTTGCTCGCACGAACGTAGGCATTTTGTACCTGTTAGGAGCGGAGGAATGGGGCAGCTCAATTCAATGGACCTACCCGAACAGGGTGGTCGCGTCAAGACGGACGCGCAGACGGACAAGCCGTCGAAGAGCCGTTGGTGGCTCTGGGCGCTGATCATTGCCGGCGTGGTCGCTGGCGTTTGGTATTTCCGTGGCGGGCGCACTCCCAGGGAAGCTGCAAATCCATCGGCGCCTGCGGCGGCGGGCCGAGGCCGGGGCGGCCCTGGCGGCATGGGAAACTTCTCAGTTCCTGTTGTTGTTGCTGCAGCGCAGCACGGCGATCTTCCCGTTTATTTCAACGGACTAGGAACCGTAACCGCCTTCAACACCGTGACTGTTCACAGCCGCGTGGACGGGCAACTCATCAATGTCGCATTCCGCGAGGGCCAGTTCGTGCACGAAGGGGACCTCCTGGTGCAAATCGACCCTCGTCCCTTCGAGGTTCAGTTGGAACAAGCTCAGGGTCAGCTCGCAAAGGATCAAGCGCAGCGCAAGGACGCCCAAGTAAATCTTGAGCGCTACCAGCTTCTTTTCAACGAAGGCGTCATTCCACAGCAGCAGCTTGATACGCAGGCCGCGCTCGTTGGCCAGTTCGATGGCGCCATCAAGTCCGACCAAAGCCAGGTGGACAACGCCAAGCTCCAGCTCACCTATTCCCGAATTACAGCTCCGATCAGCGGCCGCGTGGGTCTCCGTCTCGTGGACCCGGGAAACATCGTGCACGCCAGCGATCAAAACGGCATCGTGGTGATCACGCAGCTTCAACCCATTGCGGTGCTCTTCAGTCTACCGCAGGACAACCTTCCTCAGGTCACCGCGAAGCTTCGTGCCGGAGTTCAACTGAACGTTGAAGCTTACGACCGCAACGACACGAGCAAGATCGCCACGGGAAAGTTGCTGACTATTGACAACCAGATTGATCCCACTACGGGTACTTATAAGCTGAAATCCATTTTCAACAATTCGGACAACGCTCTTTTTCCCAATCAATTTGTAAACGTTCACCTGCTAGTGGACACCATGCACAATCTTACGATCGTTCCGGCTTCGGCCATTCAGCGTGGCCCCCAGGGAACTTACGTTTATGCTGTGGGCAGCGACAACACCGTTAAGATCCACCCCGTCACCGTTGCGCTGACCACTGCCACAAATGTTGGATTGAGCGGCGGAGTCAATTCTGGCGACATCGTTGTAGTTGACGGGCAGGACAAGCTTCAGGACGGCGGCAAAGTCACGCCAACCATGGCTGGCGCGAGTAACGGCAACGGAGGTGCCCCGTCAGCTACGACGGCCGCACCGGCCACGCCCGCAAATCCCAACCCTTCTCCCGCATCCAAGCCGCCGCGCGCACAGTCCGGAGGTTCCCGGCGATGAGTCCGTCACGGCCGTTCATTCTGCGGCCGGTTGCAACTACGCTGCTGATGGTGGCGGTGATACTGGCGGGATTTGTAGCCTACCGTCAGCTTCCGGTTTCCGCGCTTCCGCAAGTCGACTATCCAACCATCCAAATCCAGACTTTTTATCCGGGAGCCAGCCCTGACGTAGTGGCCTCCTCGGTCACGGCCCCGCTCGAGCGCCAGTTCGGCCAGATCCCTGGCTTGAACCAGATGACTTCTTCGAGTTCGTTTGGCTGTTCCCTCATCACGCTGCAATTCGCCTTGGACCTCAACATCGACATCGCGGAGCAAGAAGTCCAGGCCTCCATCAACGGCGCCTCAAACCTTTTGCCGCAGGGCCTCCCCAATCCACCCATCTACAGCAAGATCAATCCCGCCGACGCGCCCATTCTCACTCTCGCGCTCACCTCGGATTCCCTGCCGCTTTCCAAGGTAGAGGACCTCGCGGACACCACGCTGGCTCAGAAGATTTCTCAGCTCTCCGGCGTAGGCCTGGTCAACATCAGCGGTGGCCAGCGGCCGGCCGTGCGCATCCAGGCCAATCCGACAGCGCTCGCGTCTTACGGAATGAGTTTGGAGGATCTGCGCACCGCCCTGAGCACCGCAAATGTGGATCAAGCCAAGGGCACCTTCGACGGTGCTCATCAGGCCTACACCATCGGCGCCAATGACCAACTCATTTCTGCCGACAGCTACAAGCCCATCATTGTCGCTTATCGCAACGGTGCCCCCGTGCGCCTCACCGACGTGGCCAAGGTTTTCGACGGAACCGAAAACACCAAGCAAGCCGCTTGGGCCGATACCAAGCCTGCGGTCATCCTTAACATTCAGCGGCAGCCCGGAGCCAACACCATCGCCGTCGTCGACCGTGTGAAAAAGCTCCTCCCGAACCTTCAAGCTGCCCTTCCTGCTTCGGTGAAGGTAGATACCCTCACCGATCGTACGACCACCATTCGCGCTTCCGTAGACGATGTGCAATTCACCTTGATCCTCACGATTGCGCTAGTGGTGATGGTCATTTTTCTTTTCCTCCGCAGCGTGCGGGCCACGATTATTCCTGCCCTTGCCGTGCCCCTCTCCATCGTCGGGACTTTTGGCGTGATGTACTTGAGCGGCTTCAGCCTCAACAATCTTTCCCTCATGGCGCTGACCATTTCTACCGGCTTCGTCGTTGACGACGCCATCGTCATGATCGAAAACATCAGCCGCTTTATCGAGCAGGGCGACTCGCCCGTCGAAGCCGCTCTCAAAGGCTCCGAACAGATTGGCTTCACCATTATTTCGCTCACTGTCTCCCTTATCGCCGTGCTTATTCCCCTGCTCTTCATGGGAGACATCGTCGGCCGGCTCTTCCGCGAGTTCGCCATCACTCTGTCCATCACCATTCTGATTTCCGCCTTCGTTTCGCTTACGTTGACTCCCATGATGTGCGCGCAATTGTTGCGGCATCAAAAAGAGGAAGAGCAGAGCAGATTCTTTCACGCTTCCGAGCGCATATTCGATTCCGTCATCGCTTACTACGGTCGCACCCTGAAGGTGGTTCTTCAGTACCGCACAACTACTCTGCTTGTCACCGTGGGCACGCTTGTGGCCACGATCCTCCTTTATATTTACGTTCCCAAGGGCTTTTTCCCCGTGCAAGACACGGGAATCATTCTCGGGGTATCCGAAGCCGCGCAGAACACTTCCTTTGCCGCCATGGCTCAGCACCAGCAAGAGTTATCCAAAGTGATTTTGAAAGATCCGGCTGTTCAGAATCTTTCCTCATTCATCGGAATCGATGGCACCAACACGACCCTGAACACTGGCCGCATTCAAATCAATCTCAAGCCGCTTGCAGACCGGAAGATTCACGCGTCCGATGTCATCCGGCGCCTCCAGCCGGAGCTCGCGAAAGTTGACGGCATCTCGCTCTTCATGCAGCCGGTGCAAGACCTTACCGTTGAAGATCGTGTCAGCCGCACGGAATTTCAGTACAGTCTCGAAGATGCCGACGCCAAGGAGCTTGCCTACTGGGTGCCGCGCTTTATGGACAAACTCAGCGCCATTCCTGCGGTCCGCGACGTCGCAAGTGACCAGCTCAACCAAGGCCTTCTCGCTTCCCTGGTGATCGACCGCGACACCGCCTCCCGCCTCGGCGTTTTGCCGTCTGCCATCGACAACACCCTCTACGACGCGTTCGGCCAGCGCCAGGTCTCCACCATTTATACGCAGCTCAACCAATATCGCGTTGTGCTGGAAGTCGCACCCGAGTTTCAGCAGGATCCGGAGTCCCTGAAAGATATTTACGTTGCTTCCAACAGCGCGCTGCAGGCCTTTAGCGGCTCGACGGCAAACATCACCAACAACGCCCAAACCGGTGTAAGCACCACTGCGAACGCGCAGGTTCCGCTTAGCGCCTTTACTCGTTTCGAACCCGGCTCTGCTGTCCTCGCGCTGAACCACCAGGGACAGTTTCCTGCGGTCACCGTTTCGTTTAATTTGGCTCCGGGCGCCGCCCTCGGTGACGCGGTGAATGCCATTAACGAGGCTAAAGCCGAGCTCAACATGCCGGCCAGCATCCAGGCTACGTTTCAAGGCACCGCTGCGGCCTTCTTGAACTCCCTCGCCAACGAGCCGGTGCTGATTCTCGCCGCGCTCGTCACCGTGTACATCGTATTGGGAGTTCTCTATGAGAGCTACATTCACCCCATCACGATTCTTTCCACCCTTCCTTCCGCCGGAGTGGGAGCCATCCTGGCGCTCCTGCTTTTCAAAATGGAGTTCAGCGTTATCGCCCTCATCGGCTTGATTCTCTTGATCGGCATCGTCAAGAAAAACGCCATCATGATGATTGACTTCGCGCTCGAAGCCGAGCGCAAGGAAGGGAAGTCGCCGCTCGACGCCATCTACGAAGCCTGCCTGCTCCGCTTCCGGCCCATCATGATGACCACCATGGCTGCGCTGCTTGGTGCGTTGCCGCTGGCAATAGGGAGCGGCGTCGGATCGGAATTGCGCCGCCCTCTGGGTATCAGCATCGTGGGCGGGCTTCTCCTAAGCCAGTTGCTTACGCTTTACACCACGCCGGTTGTTTACCTGGCGTTTGATTGGTTGGCCCGGCGCTTCGCGGTGCATATCGGCGCTCCCGTGGAAGAGCCCGAGCCCGCTCACGGCGATTAGAGGCAGGTGACGTAGCCCATGGTGACTCAACAATGATGACCGCCAATTTTTCCGCTCCCTTTATCCGCCGGCCCGTGGCCACGTCCCTGATCACCATTGCCATTGCGCTCTCCGGAATAGTCGCTTTTCGGTTTCTGCCCGTCTCGCCGCTGCCGCAAGTTGATTTCCCCACCATAAATGTCCAGTCGGGTTTGCCAGGCGCGAGTCCCGAAACCATGGCCTCTGCGGTGGCCACGCCTCTCGAACGGCAATTCGGCCGCATCGCGGGCGTCACGCAAATGACTTCGTCCAGCAGCCTCGGCCAGACCAACATCACCCTGCAATTCGATCTCAATCGCGACATCAACGCCGCCGCGCGCGACGTTCAGGCTTCCATCAACGCTGCACGCAGCCAGCTCCCCGCGGACCTTCCCGGCCAGCCAAACTACCGCAAAGTGAACCCCGCGGAGTCGCCCATCCTGATCCTCGTGCTAACGTCAACCAATATCCCTCCCGCGGATATTTACGATGCCGCAGATTCCATCATCGCGCAGAAGCTCGCGCAGGTTCAGGGAGTGGGGCAAGTCGGCGTTTGGGGAAGCTCCAGCCCTGCCGTTCGCATTGAGGCGAATCCCTACAAACTCAATAGCTACGGAATCAGCCTCGAGACCGTGCGCGCCTCCCTGCAATCCGCCAACGCCGATCTCGCCAAGGGCTCGCTTTCGGACTCACAGAAATCCTGGGACGTCGCCGACACCGACCAGCTCTTCAAGGCCTATGAATACGAACCGCTCATCATTGGCGGCACAGGCCGCACAGGTGCGCCAGTCCGCTTGCGCGACATCGCGGAAGTCGTCGATTCCACCGCGGATATTCGCAATCTTGGTCTCTCCGGAGGCCATCGCTGTGTCCTCCTGGCCGTCTTCCGTCAGCCTGCCGCCAACATGATCGACACCGTCGATCGCGTGAACGCCATGCTTCCCGTATTGCGCGCTTCCATTTCTCCTTCCCTCCATCTCAGCGTCGCCGTCGACCGAAGCACCACTATTCGCGCTTCCGTGCACGACGTCGAGGTGACGCTTCTCATTTCCATCATCCTCGTGATCCTGGTGGTCTTCGCGTTTCTCAGAAGCACCTGGGCCACCATCATTCCCAGCGTCGCCGTGCCGCTTTCCCTCATCGGCACGTTCGGCGTCATGTATCTCTGCAAGTACAGCCTCGACAATCTGTCCCTCATGGCTCTTACCATCTGCACCGGTTTCGTCGTGGATGATGCCATTGTCGTCATTGAAAACATCACGCGTCACATCGAAAACGGAATGAAGCCTTTTCCTGCGGCCATCAAAGGCGCCAGTGAAATCGGCTTTACCGTTCTCTCCATGAGCACCTCGCTGATTGCCGTGTTCATCCCCATCCTCCTGATGCCGGGCATTGTTGGGCGTCTCTTCCGCGAATTCGCCGTGGTCTTGAGCGTGGCCATCGCGGTTTCTCTCTTCATTTCCCTGACCACTACGCCAATGATGTGCGCCCGCTTTTTGAAACACGAGTCCGGGCGTCACAACTGGATCTACAGGCTTTTTGAAAGTGCGTTTAACGGCTTGGTTCACGTTTACGATATTTCTTTGCGGTGGGTTCTTCGCCGCCAGTTGCTGATTTTCGGAGCGACCTTTGGAACTGCGATTCTCTGCGCCTACCTTTTCTTTACCGTAAATTCAGGCTTCTTTCCCCAGCAGGATACCGGCCGCTTCGGCGGAATGGTCCAGGGCGATCAGGACCTTTCCTTCGCTGCGATGGAACAGAAGATGCGCGTTTTTTCAGACATCATCTTGAAAGACCCCGCGGTCGACACTCTGACGGCGTTCGCTGGCGGCGGCGCCGGCGGCAGCAGCGCCCACATGTTCGGGCAGCTCAAGCCTCTCAGCGAGCGGAAAATCAGTATTGATCAGGTCATTGCGAGAATCCGTAAGGCCTCTTCAAAAGTGCCCGGCGCGGCGCTTTACCTCCAGGCCGTCCAGGATCTTTCCGTTGGAGGCCGCGGAAGCGCCGCGCAATATCAATACACCTTGCAAGCCGACAATCTGGACGATCTCAAGCATTGGGCTCCCATTCTTCAGCAGCGCCTTGCCACCATTCCCGAGCTCCGCGACGTCAACTCCGACCAGCAGATGCACGGTTTGCAAAGCTCCCTGGTCATCGACCGCGACACCGCTTCTCGCCTCGGCGTCTCCATGCAAAACATTGACAACACCTTGAACGACGCCTTCGGCCAGCGCCAGGTCTCCAACATTTATAAGGGCCTGAATCAATATCACGTTGTGTTGGAAGTGATGCCCAGCGCCCAGCAAAGCCCGGAGGCGCTCAAATCAATTTACGTGCCGGCCTCCGATCGCAAATTGGTTCCCCTCAGCTCTTTTGCCCATTACGAGCCTTCCAGCACCTCGCTCTCCGTGAATCATCAGGGGATCTTCCCGGCCATCACGCTCTCTTTTAATCTTGCGCCAGGCGCCTCACTCGGTCCCGCCGTTCAGCACATTCTCGATACCACCCGGCAAAGCGGCATGCCGCCAACCGTACATGCCACCTTCCAAGGCACGGCCCAGGCCTACCAGGATTCGCTGGCGAATCAAAAAGTGCTCATCTTCACCGCTCTCGCCGCCGTCTACATTGTTCTGGGCATTTTGTACGAGAGCTTCATCCATCCCATCACGATTCTCTCCACCATTCCTTCCGCCGGCATTGGAGCCATCCTGGCGATTAAGGTCGCGCACACCGACTTGAACATGATTGCGTTGATCGGCATCATCCTGCTGATTGGAATCGTAAAGAAAAACGCCATCTTGATGATTGATTTTGCCGTGCAGTTGGAAAGGGAAGAGAACCTCTCGCCTCGCGAAGCCATCTACAAATCCTGTCTGCTGCGCTTCCGGCCCATTTTGATGACTACCATGGCCGCATTGTTCGGGGCCTTGCCCCTCGCCGTAGGTACTGGCGTCGGCTCCGAGTTGCGCCGGCCGCTCGGCGTCACCATCATTGGCGGCCTCATCGTCAGCCAGATGCTCACTCTCTTTACCACGCCTATTGTTTACATCTATATGGACCGCTTCCAGTCATGGCTCCGGGGCCTATTCGGCGCCTCTGTTCCGGTTCATGCCCCCGCGCATTCCGACTAAGCTCTCTCGGGCCGTTGCTTCATCGCGAGCTTCGTGGAAGAATGCCGCATGCTTAATTCAAAATATTCTCTGTCTCTACTCTTTCTTTCCGTTTCATCGCTTGCAGCCACTTCTTTAAACGCGCAATCGACCCGTCCCGACGCCGAAAAAAAGTTCGCTCACGATATTTATAAAGAATTCATCGAAATCCAGTCAGGGTTTACTACCGGCTCCACGACTCCCGTCGCCGAAGCCGCCGCCTCGCGCCTCAAAGCCGCCGGATTCTCCGACTCCGACATCTTTCTCGGCGGCGCCAATCCGCGCAAATCCAATCTCGTCGTCCGTTATCGGGGAACCGGCAAGCTTAAGCCCATCCTCCTGCTTGCGCATACCGACGTCGTCGAAGCCAAGCGTGAAGACTGGAGCATGGATCCCTTCCAACTCAACGAGCGCGACGGCTATTTTTACGGCCGTGGCACTGGCGACGACAAAGCGCAAGCTGCCATCTGGATCGCCAACTTGATTCAATACAAAAAAGAAGGATTTAAGCCCGACCGCGACATCATCGTTGCGCTCACCGCCGACGAAGAAGGCGGCGGCCCTTTCAACGGCGTTGATTGGCTTATCGCCAATCATCGCGGCTTAATTGACGCCGATTTTGCCCTCAACGAAGGCGGTTGGGGCGAAATGATCAACGGCAAGCGCATTGCGAACTATCTTCAAGTCGCCGAAAAATACGTAATGAATTTCCGCTTTGAAGTGCGCAACAAGGGAGGCCACAGCTCGTTGCCCGTCGCTGATAACGCCATCTATCACCTCGCCGGCGCGCTCGAGCGCCTCTCTCAATTCGGCTTCCCCCTCAAAACCAACGAGGTGACGAAAGCTTATTTTCAGCAAATGGCCAATCTCGAAAACGGCCCGCTCAAGCAGGATCTCAACGCCGTCGCTCAAGGTTCCCAGGAAGCCATGCAACGAGTCGCCGCTTCTTCGCCGGCGTTCAACGCCACGCTGCGCACAACTTGTGTGGCCACTCTCTTGGAGGGCGGCCACGCCATGAACGCGCTGCCGCAACTCGCTGCCGCCACCGTGAATTGCCGCGTCCTGCCCGAAGATTCCGCCGATTATGTCATCAGCACGTTACGCAAAGTCGTCGCCGACGGGGAGGTTACCCTCAAACCTCTCGGCCAACCCGCTCCCGGTCCTGTCTCTCCGTTACGGCCTGATGTCCTGGACGCCGCGCGCCGCGTCACCGAATCGCATTGGCACGGCGTTGCTCTCGTCCCCAACATGGTTATGGGTGCCACCGATGGCCGCTACCTCCGCGTCGCCGGCATTCCTACCTACGGCATTCAGGGAATCTTCATTGACCGCGACGATGTTCGCTTCCATGGCCGCGACGAGCGCATCCTCGTCGAATCCTTCTACGAAGGCCAAAGCTTCCTCTACGACTTCGTCAAGCTTTTGGCCAAACCCAACTAGACTCGCAATTGGAAACTCGAAAAACGAAACTGGAAATTCGCGAAAAACGAAATTTGAACTCGGCCAATCTTCAGAGCAGTCGATTTGTGCCCGTATCCTTTTTGTCTTGCGATTTTCGAATTTCGAACTTCGGATTTCGAAATCACGAACTGCCGATCAGCCACCCCGTCAAGAACACCAGCACGCCGCCGACTATGACCTGAAACGCCGCTTGCAAGAATGGCGTGTCCATGTAGCGGTGTCGGACGTAGCTGATAATTCCAAGCTCGATCGCCACAAAAATAATGGCCACGGTGGTTGCCACGTGA
>DATEGO010000070.1:0-3023 GCA_035280065.1 Candidatus Acidiferrum sp. | reverse complement strand
GAACGAACGCTGATTCGCGATGAGCTTCTGGAAGCAAATCCGGGACGTCCCGGAGCCCCCATTTCTATTCCCGGTCTGCCCATCGAAACAGCCTCCGGTGGCATCAAGGCGCCGCAGTACTTCGCTCCCGGCGTGGCCGGGGATCACGGCGAGCCCATCGCCCAATATTTTCAGAGCGGCGATTTTCTATTTCCGAATAATCTTCCTGCCAACGCTCACGGCAACGGCTACGCAGATCCCAATTCGCTTATCGCTCAGGGAATCGGGGCAGTCCAGGTCGACGGCGGAGCATTTAACGTTCGCGAAGGAAATCACGCGGTAAATTTGGCAGCAGCTTATGTGCCGCGCGACCGTTTGGAATCTTTTGCCTCCGCGACTAACGACCATCGTGATCTGGACCTGGTCGCCGGCTGGAGCCCCGCGAATCCCGCGACGCACGGTTGGCTCGCATTTGAGGCGGCTTACGGTAACGGCTACTTAAATCGGCTGGAACACCGAAGCAAGTGAAGTTCAACGGCTTCCGTTCTTTCGCCCGTGGCCATCATTCAGTGACACTATTCGGTATCGGCTATTACGGTTTTTCCGACATTCCGGGCTTGATACCCATCGACGTTCCCGTACCCGGGGACACCATCGATCCTCGACAGAATGACCGAACGCACACTTCCATCCTGATCGCCACGGATACTTGGCAGTTCAGCAGCAAGCAACAACTTCAGTTTTCTGGTTTCTTCCGCACTTACCCGTCTGCGTATACCTACCTAGGGCCATGTCTAACCGCGATCCCATCGGTCAGCCAAAGGCTTGACGAATAGCATTTTGTTTTCGCAAGAGCTTTGACAGGGTTGGACGACCCGACCGATGTCATCCGATTCTTCTTTTGTGTCGTATTATTCCGAGGAGGCGGAAAGCCGATCCGTGCTGCTGGGGGCCTTGCATTTTCCAAGTCCGTCCGAAGTGCCGCCAGACGCGGCGCTACCGCAGCGCCTTATCCAGAAGGACGTGCGCGCCTTCGAGCGGCTCTATGATCTTCATTCGCGCACGGTATATGCCCTGGTGTTTCGCATCGTTCAGCAGTCTTCCACCGCCGAGGAAGTCGTGCAAGATGTCTTCCTCCATCTTTGGCGCAATGCTGGGCTATACGACTCCGCGAAGGGACCGTTTGTTCCTTGGCTACTCACAATGGCACGAAACCGCGCCCTGGATCACTTGCGTCTGAAAAGTGAACGACAGCGCCGCCGCGAGGAACTGCCAGAAACCCTGCCGCAGGTTGCCATGGCACCCGGCTATGAAGAAGCGCTGGACGAAAAGCGCCGAGCAGAGCAGGTTCGGCAACTGATGGGGTCCCTTTACCCACAGCAAAAGAGAGCCATCGAAATGGCGTACTTTGAGGGTTTGAGCCACTCAGAGATTGCGGCTGCCTTGGAGGAGCCGCTTGGCACGGTGAAAAGCTGGATTCGCAATGGTTTGCAGCGTCTTAAGGAAGGACTGCAGACAACTTCGTGAAAAACTGCGACCAATTCCGGGATTTGATGGAGGCTTACGCGCTCGGTGCGCTCGATGCGGACGAACGCATGGGCCTCGATGCCCACTTGGCCTCAGGCTGCGTGAATTGCATTAAGGCGATCGAAGAAGCGCGCTGGCTGGTCAGCCAGTTGGCTTATCTTGCGCCGGATCAAGCGCCGCCTCCGTTGTTGAAAGAACGACTGATGCGCGCGGTGCGTGCCGAAGCGGCTACTTCGCGGCGTTCTGTTTTTGTTCTTGGCTCGCGAACCGCATGGGCCTGGATCGGTGTAGCCGCGCTGCTCGTGCTTACGCTCTACTCAGAGTGGGATGCGCGGCGTTCGCGAGGCGAAGCGCTTCAAGCCAACAGCAACGCGGCAGAAGCACAGCGAGATCGGCAGAGGCTTCGGGAACAACTCACGCTCGCGCAGCGCGAGGTTAGCATTCTGACGGATCCAGCTTCGCTGAAGATTACCTTGCGTCCGCAGAACACGCAAACGCCCGCACTTGAGGGTGCATGGCATCCTGAACTTGGAATTGTCCTCACCGGCCAACATGTTCCGGTGCCTCGCGGGAGCCGTGTTCTGCAATTGTGGTTAATCCTTAAATCTCCGGGAGCCAAACCGGTGCCGTCGCTCACGGTAAGACCGGATGTCGACGGAAGGCTCGTAGTGTCAGTCTTCAGTCCTCCACAAGTGATAGCTGAGACAAAAGCTCTCGCCATCACCGAAGAGCCTGCAGGTGGCAGTGCTCAGCCGACGACTGCGCCTATCTGGGTAGGAGGAGTCAGGTAAGTTCGTTGCCTTCCCGTGCGCTGGGGCGGCTGGGCACATCTCTGCTTCCGCGCATCCGACATCGCAGTTCCTCCGTATTTGCAGGGTGGGATAGCTACGGAGGAATCCAGTTCAATGGAAATCGGATTCGACATCGAAAAATATCTCGTGCATTCGAAAAAAGTGGATCTGAGTGACCTCGACTTTTCCGCGGCCTCGCGCCACCCGCTCACAGGGTCCGAGATTCGTTGCCTCACCTATATTATGGACGTTGAATCTCACACCATCGTGCTTCTTAAGGGAATTCTTTCTACCTGCGCCATCACTGATCCGGAAACCACCGCGTTCCTAGATGACTGGTCACCCTTGAACGGGCGTGCAAGGTTTCGCCTCAGTTCGATTCAAGATTCGGTTATGGGCGAGATAAGAATATAAGTAGATGTGAGTTGGATCGCTTTGTGCAGCGTGCGAAACAGAGGACAGTTCATTGCGTAGTTTTCGTGCACGCGCTGGACCCCCTCTTTGACCTCTTCTGGAGCCACGAGGCGCATGGCTACGTGGATGCGGCGGATGACCAGCACTCCCTCTTCCGTTTCTACTTCTCCCGTTACGTCCGCCGTCAATCGCCCATTGCTGGCATCGATTTGGCGCGCCTCCAGCGCACCTCCGAAGGTGCCCATCATTCAACCGGCGGTTGCGGCGACGACGTAATCCAGGGTTGAAGCGTGAGACTCCTTTAGCGTAGCC
>DATEGO010000069.1:0-7391 GCA_035280065.1 Candidatus Acidiferrum sp. | reverse complement strand
CGCAACCGGCGGAAATTGCGTTGGCCAAGAGTGCCGGCCCTGCCAATATTTCGGACCGTGCCACGATCAAGGTGCTTACGACCTCCGGGTTCACGGTCGTTCATCAGGGAGACAACGGTTTTGTTTGCATGGTAATGCGCGGGTTCTCGGCCCCGACATATACGCCCGCGCAATTCCGGGATCTCGTATACGATTCATCGGTTCGAGCGCCGATCTGCTTCGATCCTAAGGCGGCGAAAGAAGTGATGCCGTATTACGAACTCCGAACGAAGCTCGCCATGCAGAAAAAGGACCCAGGAGAAATCGCCGAAGGAGTGCAGGCAGCTTACGCTAGAGGCGAACTGCCCAAGAGAGACGGGGTGAGTTTCGCCTACATGTGGTCCGCCGACCAGAACCTTGCCTCGGGAATCGGCCACTGGCACCCTCATGTGATGGTTTTCGCGCCGTATTACGACAATTCTTTGGTGGGAGGGAACGCCTTTGGTACGCCGCTTCCTCAACTGTCAGACGATGCGGGAACTCCTTTTTCAGTCGTGGTGATCCCAGTCGATCACAACCTATTTGTAAAGGCGGAGGCGAAGTAACGCCCTTGCGGCTCGCTCGGGTACCGTGTTTCGAAAGCGATGCATGCGTTATGAATAATACGGAATATCTGAATCAGTCCGGTCCGTTTGAAGCACGCTACCTGGCGTTTCTCGAAACCATTACGCACCTTCGTCCGGGCTTGCATCGCTATTGTTCGCGAATGACGGGTTCCGTCATGGATGGCGAAGACGTGGTGCAAGAGGCCCTGTTTGAGGCCTATCGAAAACTCGACAAATTCGACGACAGCCGCCCTTTGAAGCCGTGGCTGTTCCGCATTGCGCACAATCGGTGCATCGACTTCCTCAGGAAGCGTGGGGTTCGGGCCGAAGCCGAAACTACGGCGATGGTCCCAGAAGCGATTGAGCCGGCTGAAGCACCGGTGCTCGGCCTTGGCCGCGCGGTTGAACATCTCGTCATCAGCCTGCCTCCCAAGGAGCGCGCGTGCGTCTTATTGAAGGATGTTTTCGATTACTCGCTGGAGGAAATCGCGGAGCTTGTTGATTCCACTGTCGGTGGCGTCAAGGCCGCCCTCAATCGTGGCCGAACAAAGTTGGCCGCCGCTCCTGCTCCGTCAAAATCCCTTCGAGCGGCGGACCCGGGTTTGACCAGGGTAATGAAACTCTATGTTGATCGTTTCAACCGTCGTGACTGGGACGGTGTGCGTGAATTGATCAGCGCCGACGCGCGCCTCACTGTCGCGGACGCCTTTACGGGAAAACTGGCGGAGGCTCCCTACTTTAGAAACTACGAGCGATTTCCGATTCCCTGGAGACTGGCTACGGGCGAAGTGGACGGCGAACCAGTTGTGATCATTTTGCAGCGCGGCGCGGACACATGGACATCGCATTCGGTGGTCCGCCTGAAGGTGGTTGGCCAACATATCGGCCGCATCGTGGACTACGTGCACTGCCCGTGGGTAATCTCGATGGCAGACTCTGTAACCGTCGAAGCTCACCCATAGCTGAGCTCGCCTGAAAACACCATGCAGGGCCTGAAACGGCGATTCGAAAAGTGGCTCACAAGAATCGACCTCGCCGCCACGGATTCCTGGCGTATCACGGGCTAACCGGAACTTATCACTGGACGTTTCATAACTTCCGGATTGCCGACAAACCGATCACAATGCGGCGGAAGCGGGGCAAGGAATTTCTAAATGCAGCATGTTCTGGGCGCACGGGCCCGGTGCGCGTGCAGTGATTCTCGCAGTTGCGTCGAATGATCCCGAATCGATCGGTCCGCTTATGTGCCAACCTCATCGAGTAACCGAGCCTTTTGCGTTTACTTTTCTCATTGGTCTTGATCGTCACCGCGCGGCCGTGTCGCGTGTCTCGATACATAATCCGCGACAGCCCGACCCAAGGAATTCCCCCGGGCGCAACTGCGTCGGAGGTGAATGCCGCCAAAGACACGCGCATCGGCGATTGCCTCGGAAAAGCTCGCATAGGAACGCGTGCCTGAGCGTATCTCGGAGGTGAGGCTGAATGCCGTGTTCTCTCCAAATGCGGCAGCCAGGATGAACGCGGCGGCGCCACTGTACGTGGAATGCGCAGACGGATACTCGGGATGCGGAGGAGTACCGGTCAGAGAGTCCAGCAATGGCCTACAATCGGCATCGGAGGCTTCCGGACCTGCCCAACTTCACCGACGAATTTGCTGGTGGGTTCGCTTCGATTCGGCGATTCATGGGACAGGTTGCCGGCGCTATTCTCTTCGATCTTGACCCGCGTCGTATACCAGATGTCCCGCTTCCCATGACCACCATCACGCGTTGAAAAGAAGTAGAGCGTGGTTCCGTCTCTCGACAGCCAGGGAGAACCATCGTCAAATGTGCTGTTCACCGGACTGCCAATGTTTTCAGGGGTCGACCACAGGTCCGAGAGCGTTTTCCGGGTCGACACCCAGATATCAATTCCTCCCAGTCCGCCATCGCGATCCGAAGTCACGAACGCCTCCAGTCCGTCTTTCCTGAAGAAGGTGCGCGTGTCTCGTTTGGGGCTGCTCAGTTCCGGTACCCGCTCTCCCGGACCGAAGTAGCCGTCTTCCCCGACGGCGCTGGCATACACGTCGAAATCCTCCGAACCAGGCCGGTTACTGCCGTAGAACAGCGTCACTTCTCCGGTTTCAGGATTCTCGAAGAACGCAGGGGCGATCTCGGTGAAACCGGTGTTGAGCACACATCCGACATTTACCGGCGGCCCCCAGTCCTTACCGGCGGCCCCCAGCCCTCCGTGGCGGCGCGTCATCCAGATGTCACCCGCGCCGCAGCCTCCGCCACGGGTGCTGTGGAAAAACATCACGTGCTCGTCAGAGGAGAGCATGGGCAGCGAGTCATTGGCGGCTGTGTTGATCGGCGCTCCCATATTCGTCGGTACCTGCCACGGATCGCTGAGCGACTCACGTTTCGCTACCCACAGGTCGTCTCCTCCGAGGCCCCCCGGACGATCCGAGGTGAAATACATCGTTAGGCCGTCTCGCGACAGGATGGCATACGTGTCGTTGAATTCAGTGTTTATCGGATACGCAACGTTGACAGGCTCAGACCACGGGCCAAATGTTTGCGCTTTGCATTGTGAAATACCCGGACCTGTGTACCACGCCAGCAGGCAGAACAGCAGCACGAACCACCCCACTCTCGGTCGCATGTTGACCTCCTATCCTCGTTGAGCTCGAGATTCGTCCACACCTGCCCGACGGTCAAGGCAAGAACGAGTGAAATGTTGGTGATATGGGAAATTACTGATCCACGTGGGGTTCCGGCCGGAAGTCAGATGCGCGGCGGCTTTCAAGAAACCGGGATATACTTGTGCCTACAGGGTTCAATCCAGGGGACGGCCAGCCCAGGCCGATGAAGTATGGTCCACTTTGGCGTTTATGAGTTCGACCGGCTCGCCGGAGAGTTGCGCAAGCAAGGAATGCGTATCCGGCTGGAGGGCCAGCCGCTGACCATTCTGAAAATGCTGCTGGAGCATCCGGGTGAGGTGGTGAGTCGCGAGGAGCTGCAGAAAAAGCTCTGGCCGGCGGATACGTTTGTTGATTTCGAACACAGCTTAAACGTTGCCGTCAAAAGGTTGCGGACGGCGTTGAACGACTCTGCCGACGAGCCGCGCTATATCGAGACGCTGGCGCGCCGAGGTTATCGTTTTGTTGCGCCGGTAAACGGCTTTGTCGCTGAGCGGGAAAGCGAGAAGGCGGTGCCGGTTCCAGTTGAATCGCAGCCGCCGACTCCCGTTAGCTCTCGTGTCCTACGTTTGTGGGTATTCGCGGCCGCCGCAGTGTGCTTCGTCGGGATCGCCCTCTGGGGATGGCGGCAATCCCGGAATCGCCCGGTTACTCCCGCTGTCCAGACCGTTCGTTCGCTGGCTGTGCTTCCCTTGGAAAACCTGAGTGGAGATCCATCGCAGGAATATTTTGCCGACGGCATGACCGAGGAGATCATCGGACGCCTATCCATGATTCGCGGCCTTCGCGTCATCTCTCGCACCTCGGCGATGCATTTCAAAGATACCCGCGCGCCTCTGCCGGAAATCGCGAAGGCTCTCGGAGTGGATGCCGTGGTGGAAGGGTCTGTCATCCGCGAGGGCAGTCGCGTCCGCGTTCACGTCCAGTTGATTCGCGCTGCGACCGACGAGCATTTCTGGTCCGAGACCTACAACCGCGAACTCGGCGACGCCCTTTCCCTGGAGAGCGATGTAGCACAAGCCATCGCTGGAAAAGTGGAGGTTACGGTCACCGGTGCAGAACGCGTTAGGCTTGTAGCCGCGCGCCAAGTCTCCCCGGACGTTTATGAGAACTTTCTCAAGGGGCAGTTCGTCGAAAGAAGCAACAGCCCAGCTGCAAGGCAAAAAAGCATTGCTTACTTTGAGGAGGCGATCAAGAAGGACCCGGCGTTTGCACCGGCGTACCTCGGCTTGGCGCATGCTTATGACGCACTCGGCATGCCTGGCGTTGGCGGAGGTCCTCCAAGTGAATTGCAGCCAAAAGTAATCAGCGCGGTCCGTAAGGCGCTGGAACTAGATCCAGCGCTTCCCGGAGCACATGCCCTGATAGGGAGTTTGTATCAGATGCAATGGCAGTGGAACGACGCCGAGCGCGAATACAAGCTCGCCCTCGAGTTGGATCCGAACGACGCCGGGGCGCATCTCTCATTTTCGTTCTGGCTGCTGAGTCAGGGGCGCACGGAAGAGGCGCTCGCATGGTCCCGACGCGCCCGGGAACTTGACCCCATCGGAATTACGGGCAATGCCATGGGGTGGATTCTGTTCCAGTCGCGCCACTACGATGAAGCCATTCGTGAACTGCGAAGTGATCTGGCAGTGCACCGGGATGATGCCTCGAGCTACTGGTCTTGCTGGTTCCTGGGTTTCGCGCTGATTGCAAACGGTCAGCCGGACGAATCGATTCCCGTGCTGGAAAAAGCGCTTGCTCTCAGCGAGCGTAATCCGGCTGTAATCGGCGTGCTCGTCAGGGCATACGCGCATGCTGGCCGTCGGCCCGAAGCGCTCCGCCTTCTTGATGAACTAAAACGACGGCAGCAGACAGGCTACATTCCTAGTGCTGCTCTTGTGAACGCTTATCTGGGAGTCGGCGATAACGAACAGACATTTTCCTGGCTCGAGCGGGCCTACAAGGAACACTCACCGATTCTGCAGTACATCAAAGTGCATCCCTTCTTTGATCCCCTCCGCGGTGACACGCGTTTTGCGGACTTGGTGCGCCGCGTCGGACTTCCCGAGACGAGCTAGCCGCGTCTTGTGAGCCACTCTTGCGAGGTTACTTCCTATAATTGCGGACGTATCACGGGCTATACGGAAGTAATCCCAGTTGGTTGGAAAACGCGGATTTCGTGGAAGTGGCCAGGCCTTTTCGATCAAGTGAAAAGGGGAAAGCATCCTTTATATATATGCGCTGTGTGGCGTGATGTTTTGGAGCGGGGGAAGGAATTGGCCGTGACAGTGCGGGATTCTAACCAAGTGACGGGGCAGCGTTCTAACCAACTGAACTACGTCCCCAACCGTGGAATCAACAGCTTAGCATAAACCCTTGTGGGACAAGGGATTTGCAAGTTTCGCATACAGCGCACGATCTGCATTCCTTGTCAAAGAATGCGGCTGTTTCCGGCGCAACCGCCCCCAAATCTGTGTGCGCTCATGCGAGATTCATACTAACACAGAAGCGGTCCTCCGTCATGTCATTCACGTTTTTTCGCATGGCCGAATAAGCATGGAGCAGGGAAGTGACAAGAGATTTCCGGAGGAGCCGCTCCTGCAAACCCAGCGCGGTATCGCGCAACGTCACATCAACGAAAAGCCGACTATGCATTCGGGTGTCAGCGATCAATAGCTTCCGAATAGCGACCATCCGCCAGCTACTCGGAACCTACGGCCAGAAAGTTTCGTAATTCCGCATCGCCGACTTGCGGGAATGCCGTGGACCATCAAATGTGCTAGCGTGTCCGTCTCTCCCCCCGCATTGGAGCTAAGCACATGGCAGACCTGAAGTTCGACAAAGAGACCACTGCACTCCTGATCATTGATCCGTACAACGATTTCATCTCCGAAGGGGGCAAAATATGGGATCGGATCAAAAATGTTGCGGAAGCAAATAACTGCCTTCCGAACATGTCAGAGGTCATGAACGCTTCACGGAAGGCGGGGCTTCGTGTTTTTTATGCGCTGCATCATCGATACCGTCCAGGCGACTATGAAACCTGGAAGTACATTGCCCCCATTTCAAAAGGCAGCTTCGAAATCAAAAGTCTTCGAAAACGGCACGTGGGGTGGTGAGGTCCGCGCCGAATTCGTGCCTCAGGCAGGCGACATTGTGGCTCAGGAGCACTGGTGTTCCAGCGGGTTCGCCAACACCGACCTGGATCTGCAGCTTAAAAAGCACGGCATTCATCAGCTTATCGTCATCGGGCTCATAGCACACACGTGCGTGGAGTCAACGGTGCGCTTTGCCGCTGAGCTTGGTTACGACGTGACGCTGGTGAAAGACGCGACCGCGGATTACGGGGACGAGGTCATGCACGCCGCTCTGGTCACCAATCTTCCGAATTACGCCAGCGCCATTGTGACCACAACGGAAGCGGTGGAGTTTCTGTCTGGTGCCAAGGCTTTGGGGATGAGTGCGCCGTAGATCCGGAGAATAGAATGGGCGGTCAAGAATCACCTGGAGGACTCGATGGCCAAGAAGGGATATTGGGTGGTGTGCTACAAGTCCGTGTCGAATCCGGCCACGGTTTCCGAATACTCGAAGCTTGCGGCGACCGCGCTGCAAGCATCGGGGGTCGCGTGATCGCTGGAGGTAAGCCTGGAAAGACCCACGAGGCGGGAGTAGATCAGTCGGTTGTGGTCGTCGAGTTCGAGAGCCTGGGGAAGGCCATAGCCGCATATGGTGACCTATATAGGGCAGCCCTCAAAGTGCTCGACAACGCCGCGCGAAGGGACTTTCGTATCCTCGAAGGCCGCTGACAGTTGAAATGGCCTTCCATCCAACCAGCGTCTTTTCATTACAAATGACGAACGCGGAGAGGGCGTTCGACACGGTCTAAGGTGTTTTCTTTCCGACTGCCGAAAACCCACTAGCCATGATCCGCGACTCGGGACGACAGCTTCCTCGCGCTCACGCCAAGCACACGGAGCACTGAGAGCTCGGCGTGAGCGTTGGGAGGCCGCCACGAGAGCTTGCGCGACCTTCAGTGAGAGTGAGAGACAGGCACTCCCTCAGGGATGGTGAACCGCAGCGTGACCTCCTGCCCGGGAAAGGGGTTGTGGGCAGCGTCAACCAACACGATCCTCACCTTGTGC
>DATEGO010000068.1:0-11627 GCA_035280065.1 Candidatus Acidiferrum sp. | reverse complement strand
GATTTGGCTTGGCAACGGAAACGGGACCTTCAATTCGCCAACTTTGCTGAACACCAACGGTGCGACTGGTGTTTATCCCCGCGGCATGGTTGCCGGAGATTTTAACCTGGATGGCCATTTGGACATTGCGTTTACTCATGGCATCAACTTGGATAGCTCGGGAAATCCGCATGGAGTCGGATTGTTGCTAGGCAACGGCGACGGCACTTTCCAAGCCCCGCAGGAATATCTTGTGGGCCGCAGCGCTCTCGTTAATGTCGCTGCCGACGTCAACCGGGACGGCGCGCCAGACTTGCTGGTGATTGACACCGGCCTTATCAACGTGCTGCTGAACCAGACGCCGCCGCCGATCGCGGTTTCCCCATCGAGTCTCAGTTTCAGCAACCAACTTGTCGGAACCACGAGCAGTGCGCTAGCCGCTAAGGTAAGCAATAATGGCGCCGTGGCGACGACCATCGCGGTTGCCGCCAGCGGCGATTATGCGCAGACCAATAATTGCCCGGTAAGTCCGGCAACTCTCGCTCCATCTGCGAGTTGCAATATCAGCGTGACCTTCAAGCCCACCGCCACGGGCATACGCAACGGTGCCATCACCGTTTCCGATCGTTTGCCGGGAAGCCCGCAGACGGTCGCGCTAACTGGTACAGGTGTTGCCCCCATCGTGACATTGGGTGGAAACAGCATCAGCTTCGGTACCCAGATCGTCGGCACGAGCAGCGCCGTGCAAATGGTCAGCCTCAGTAACACCGGCGCGGCGACGCTGACTTTTACTGGGGCAGGCATCACCGTCACCGGCACCAACAGCGGCGATTTTTCGCAAACCAACACGTGCGGCGCGAGCGTGGCCGCAGGCGCGAACTGCAATATCAACATCACCTTCAAACCCACAGCTACCGGCGCGCGCAGTGCCTCGCTCACCCTCAATGATGATGCGGCGAACAGCCCGCAGAGTGTTTCCTTGTCGGGGACAGGAGTCGCGCCCGCGGTGAGTTTGTCTTCAGCAAGCCTGACTTTCACCAGCCAGCCAGTGGGCACGACGAGTGCGTCACAAAACATCATGCTGTCAAACACGGGCAATGCCACATTGACTTTCAGCGGTTCAGGCATCGCCATTACCGGCACCAACAGCGGCGACTTCTCTGAAACCAACACGTGCGGCTCGAGCGTTGCGGCGGGCGCCAACTGCACCATCAGCATCACCTTTAAGCCTACCGCGACTGGCGCAAGAAATGCCTCGCTGTCTGTCACCGACAATGCTTCCGGTAGCCCCCAAAGTATTTCGCTCACGGGTACGGGCGTGGCTCCGGCAGTTATGCTCGCACCCACCAGCCTCACTTTCGCCGGGCAGCTCATCACTACGACAAGCGCCGCTCAGAACGTCACTTTGACGAACAGCGGGACCGCGCCGCTGACGATTTCGAGCATTGCAATCAGCGGCACAAACAGTGGCGACTTCAGTCAAACCAACACTTGTCCTGCCAGCAGCGCCACGCTCGCTGTCAACGCGAACTGCACGATCAGCGTCACGTTTACGCCGTCAGTTACAGGCAGCCGCACCGGTTCGTTGACAATCACAGACAACGCCTCGGGCAGTCCTCATTCCGTCTCGCTTACGGGAATGGGATCTGACTTCTCTCTTGCCGCGGCAACCGGTGCGAATTGCCCTGCGGGCGGCAACTGTTCTACTTCCGCATCAATTTCTGCCGGAAGTACGGCTACGTATGATCTACAGGTCACACCGAACAGCGGTTTCAATGGACCCGTGGCACTCACCTGTTCCGGCGCGCCCGGAAATTCAACCTGTAACGTTTCGCCTGGGTCGGTTCCGCCAGCAGGCTCAACGAGTTATGCCTTCGCTGTGACCGTCGACAACACTTCTAACGTGATGCTCGTGCCGCAACCACTTTTCCGCGGCATCCCGGGAGTGCCAAGCAGTTACGCACTTATGGTTCTGCCGCTCCTGTTGATCGCGCTCGGGGCTGTGCGCCCGGGCATGAGCAACCACTACGCTCGCCGCATCCTGATGCCCGCAATGGCCGTGCTCTTCTTCTGCGTTTTGTTCAGCGCGGGTTGCGGCGGCGGCGGAGGCGGTGGCGGGGGCCACCAACCTCCGACCAACGCGGTGCTGAAGGTGACTGGCACTTCGAACGGTGTAAACCGCACGCTCTCTTTGAATCTGACGGTCAACCACTGACGGCCGCTTGTGTCTCGGCAATTCGAAAGCAGGACGTTTCGCTTGAAAAGGGTGTAGTTTTGAGTAGATTTAGAAAAGATGGAAAATGACGCGGCGTCCTAACTCTTTTGTTTTCTGGAGGGGGCGATGGGAATCGAACCAACATCCGAGGCATGGGATAGTGTTTGAATCACAGCTCATGCTGCCAACCCGTCCGTCAAGCCGTACCGAAACGGAAGGATCAGGCTGACAGTCTCGGTGCATTGCAGCCCCCCGCAACCAATCCGTGATTTTGAAAGCAAAGGGCTTGCGATTCCAGGGTCACAGGCCCTTGCTGCATTTTGGTGCGAAATGTCAGTGAATTGCCCTCCTGTCGGACAAATGGGTTGGAGATCGTGACGCTCCCAATTTGCTGTCCGTCCTGAAGGTCTTCACTGTAAAGAACGTCACATTGACCCTCGATCGCTGAAGCGACAATCAATGAATCGTACCAAGCTAGCCGAAACCTAGCTGCGATACGCAGCGCTTCTCCATACAGGGTCGGCGAAGAGTGGACCGACAGGAGTGGGCGAAATGTAGTCGATAGGTACTGTTCGGCATCTGCGCTGCTCATGGGCTTTGCGAAGCGGCGCAATGCGACGTTAAAGAATTCTTGCACTACGTGATAACTGACAATTCCCCCGCGCGTCTCGATCGCTCTTCTGATCAGCTTCGTGGATTGAGCAGCCTTATTGGGTGAGTTGGTGTCCCACGAGAATCGTGTGAAATGCAAGCACCGCCACTAGGTGGAGGGGAATGCCGCTAAGTCCCTCTAGATAGAGGTTCCAGCTCTTTTGGGATCGCTGGTGGGCCTGAGCCGCTGGGGGCTTAACAAACGCTCATAGGCTTGTGCACCATCTTTCGATGCCAAACCTGTTGTGCGATCATGCATATCCACGCAGAGCTCCTTGCCAGTCGCATCATTCGTGGCGCAGCCGTATCTGTTATCGTCGGCTTGTTCATTGTTTCTACGCCGCTCGACTTCCATGGTGATGGTCTGAGTGTCGAATTAAACCGGTCGAAGAGTGCAGTTGTTCCCTTGCGGGAACTCTGTCCAGCGCGAATCGTCCGCCAAGATCACCGGGCAGAAAGCGATTACGAGCTACTTTACCGGTAAGGCAAGCAGTTATCGGACAAGTCGCTTACCTTGTGGCGACAGTCGCTCAACTAGCCTTTCTGAGATAGAGTTGCGGCCATGTCGACGCAACACAGCAAGGGGACCATCATCAGCATCGCGGTGATCGCCTCCGCCATGGCGACGCTGCTGCATGAAGGTGTCGGCCATGGCGTCACCGCATGGCTGCGAGGCGATATTCCGACGGAGCTTGCCAGCAACCACCTCTCAACGCTGCGGCCGGATCGTTGGGTCGACGCCGGAGGAACGCTCGTGAATCTTATCGTCGGGGCCGGTTCTTTGCTGGCTTCGCGCAAGGCGGGCGATCGCACGAACCTTCGTTACTTCTTCTGGATTCTTGCTGCATTCAACCTGCTTTCAGGTGCCGGCTACTTCCTGTTCTCAGGAATCGCTGGCTTCGGCGACTGGTACGAAGTGATCAGAGGTCTGCCTCATCAAATCGCACTGCGCATCGGCATGACTCTGTTTGGCGCTGGGATGTATGTGCTGGCAGTGAGGCTCCTCGCCGTCTCCGTTCGTCCCTTCGTGCCGAACAGAGCGGCGTTCAACGTCGTGGGTCGGTTGCCGTACTTCGCCGCAGGCCTCTTCAGTTGCGCTGCCGGTGCACTGGACCCGCTCGGGCTAAAGCTGCTTCTTGTCTCCACCATTCCGGCCGCGTTCGGAGGCTCATCGGGTCTGATGTGGGCCGATGCACTGATGCCGCGCGCGGCGCCACAGCAGGAACTCGCGGTACATCGGGCGCCCGCATGGTGGATTGCTGCGGTGGTGGTGGGGACCTTATACGTCGTTTTCCTGGGTCGGGGCATACATTTCACTCACTAAGTAAGTCCTTGCTCCAGCCTCAAGTCACACGAGTGCTGGTCTGCGATCCGCGCAAGAATGCCCTGTTGAAAGCGAAAAGGGATGAAAGAAAACTGAACTCATTCCCCCACCCGGA
The DNA here is from genome assembly GCA_035280065.1 of Candidatus Acidiferrum sp. Taxonomy (GTDB): domain Bacteria; phylum Acidobacteriota; class Terriglobia; order Acidiferrales; family UBA7541; genus Acidiferrum. The sequence continues at coordinate 7,343 of DATEGO010000068.1, read as the reverse complement.
AACGAGCGGAAGGCCATATCCATCGCGGGCGGTAACAGCAGTCTGGCGCTACTCACTCCAGAACGAAGACCACAGCGCACATGACAAAGGCGGCAAGACCTGCCCAGTGCAGGTAAACCGGCCACATCGGCCACCCGTTGGATCGCGCCAGACGGTTGTATTGGTAGAACGTGCGGAAGCCCGCGAACCAATTCGTTGTATAGGAGTAGTGAATCCCGACGCGGTCTAGATATTTCGCCATCAGGAACTGCAGTAGGAGCAATCCGACGGGCAAAGAAGCGAGTATGAAGACCAGCGGTCTCCACCAAGAATGCGACTGCGGGGTCATCTGCCGCCTTTTTCACCGCCCGGCCAGCGCCTGGGGCCGCCGGTTTGCTTCGAACGACCAGCCTGCCAAGGACAAGTACGTGGCCGGACGCCGCGGTGATTGCTTCGAGCAACTATAAAACGCCGGCCATTCTGGCCAAGGATCGGGGCGACGTTTCTGCATTCCGTTCCGTCAATTCATAGCCTCGTGGAGACGGCGAGAGTTGCTTTCATGGGGAGTAAAGCTATATCAACCTGCTAGCGAGCGCAATCTCACTGAGCGGATATTGCCGTCGGCGTGTACCTCGTCGCCTCTCTTGACGCATGGTCGGCAACCGGAAGCTATGGCCAAAAGTTGCGACGGGTCCTGGTAACGCCGAAGTCGGAAACTTGGAGTACAGCAGGAACTTTTCGGATTTAACCGGGACTTAGCTGCCGGGGATATTCTTCGGCTTAAGCTTGGGCTCGCTTCTGTGTGGTACACCGGTTGGGGCGAATATGACAAACGCGCCCACGTCCGAAAGCTCTTCAATCAACTCGACCGATGGATCGTGCGGCGGATCTGGTCGCACCGATTCAAGCGTTGGCGTCAGGGCGGTTGGACGCAACTGCCTACGGCCCGCTCGGGGAGTATGAGCTTGTGAACTTGGTAGGGTTAATTCCTTCTCTCGCATCTCGTAGTGTCGCGTCTTCGTGAAAGCTGCATACGGGAAAACCGTCCGTGCAGTTTGAGCGGCGGACGCTTCGGCGCGCTTCCTCCGACCCGACACTCGCACAAGTGAGGAAGGCCCAAACCCTAAGCGTGAACAGTAGAACGTCGGACTCACGGGCGGGCGTGGCGCCAGCCAATCAGCTCCGGCCGAGCTTTACAGGTTCAGAAGACGGTGACGCCGAAACGGAAACCTGTCGAGCGGCGAAGCCCTTGTGGCGAAAAGCGAGTCGGCCCTCGGGCCCGCAAGGGCTCCGTCTGACGCCCGGTGCGGACCCGCGTGCCGGGTGGTGTGGCAGGGGAGAGTGGGCGACCACTCGCCCTATGCCGATTGGAGCGGTCAGAAATTCAACTTCAAGCCCAACTGCATAACACGGTTCGGTTCGCCGATGGCGATCACAGTTGCCGAGGACGGCAGCGAAGCCGAGACACAGCAAGTCCGGGCGAAAATACTGCTCTGGACGTTAGGTGACCCGGATGTCGCGTTCCGCGGATTTTCCCAGTTGGCGTGATTCAGGACATTGAAGACTTCCGCCCGGAACTGCAGTTTGATGCGCTCCGTCAGTCCAAAGTCTTTCAGCAGGCCGGAGTCCAGATTCCAGAAATTCGGTCCTTGGACGATGTTGCGGCCATTGCCCTGCTGTCCCGGCGGCGGGATGCAGAAGAACGTTTGTGTGCCGGTGACGCTGACGCAGTTGTAGTTTGGGTCAGCAGGATTAGTGATGAGCTGGCCGACGTTGTACATGACGGGGCCTTCTACTCCATTTACGAACTGGGTGTGGCCTTTGTCGAGCGGCCCTCTCACTTGCGCGAAACTGACGTGCGCACCGTTGCCAGTGAAAGAACCGCTGGTAATGCTGTACGGCTCACCACTCTGGTACGTGAAGATGCCTGTGAAGGACCAGCCGCCAATGATCTGATTGGCCCAGCCTGGCGCGGACGAGGCGACCCTCTTGCCCTTGCCGATGGGCAATTCGTACAACAGGTTGGCTAAGAGCACATGTGCGTTGTTGAAGTCTGAAAGAGCGCGGTCCAGGCGCCAATTGTGGATATCCGTGGGCGTGCGGCTATTCGTCGAGCTTAAACCACCGCCAGTGGATGCGCCCGTCGGGTCGATAGACATGTCGTCAATGGACTTGCTAAAAGTGTAGGAGAAAGACAGATCCAGTCCTTGTTCGAATCGGCGACGCACGGCAGTGAACAAGCCGTGATAGTAAGAATCACCGCCAGAATCCTGGAAGAAGATCTGGCCAAACTGCGGATTGGGGCGGAAGAAGTTTCCAGCATTTACCTGCCCATCGATAAAATTGGCCAAGTTTCCGACGTTAAAAAGGTCAAAATCGGAGACCCTGCCGTTCAGGGCAGTGTGGTTGGCGGTAGGCTTAGCGGCGGTGTTGAGCGGCGCCAACAAGTTAAGCAAGACGTTCGGCGTTTGACCACCGGTCACGCCTGCAGGACATGTACCGTCAGGCAGGCAGCCCAAGAAAACGTTATTCATGGCAATGTTGAAATCGCTTAAGAATCCAGGTCCGTTGATGGAAACCTGGTTCAAATCGTAGGCTCTATACAAATGCGTCCCGCGCTTCCCAATGTAGCCAATTTCCGCGACGAAATGCTTTGGAAGTTCGCGTTGAATGGTCAAATCCCACTCGTGCACCGAGGGATTCTTGAGGTTTGGATCGAATGCGCCAACCGCTGGGGCGCCGCTGACAGACTGCGGCGGCGGCGACACCGCCGCCGAAGGAGTAGTGGTGGGAGTTGGGACCGTGACGGGGAACCCGGTGGAGATCCGGCTTGTGTTGCCAGTGGCGGTAATCCCGTTCGGCAGCACGCAGCCAGAGGTCGTGGTTGCAGCACCAGCTGAGTTAATCGTCGTAATGCAATTCAGCAAAAAGCCCGGCATCTTTCCGGCAATGGCCGTCACCTGGAATGTGGAAAGGGTATCAAAGAGCCAGGAGTAGCCGGCGCGCACCGAAGTCTTGTTGTTGGGTGACCACGCAACTCCGATGCGGGGACCGACCGCACCAATGTTGTTGTTCTTGAACCAGCGGTCCGCTTTTACATAGGTCACGGCCCCTTGTGAACTGTCGGGAAACACGTTGGGAACCAGAGATTGCTTCGCGTCGTACGGCGCGGGGTTGTATTCCCATCGTATGCCCAAGTTAAGAGTCAGGTCGGGCCGTAGTTTCCATTCATCCTGCACGTAAGAATCATACTGGTGCGCCCGCGTGTAGACCGTGGCGAAATTCGTACTGCCATAGGTGTTGTTGCTGAAGTTGGCCAGGAAGGCTTGCTGGACGCGGCTGGGAATTCCGGCAAGCTCATCAATTGCCTGGTTCAGGCGATTCATGTCTGTAGAATTCGGCTTCGTTGTAGCGTCGGTCCCAATCTCACCTGGAAAATTGTTGAATCCTCCCAGGCGGTTACTGCGATTGAACCGAATGATTGGCTCCACCACGCTGCCGCCGAAAAAGCCACGGCTGTCGTTGTGGATATAGAACCGGAAGTTGATTCCGGCACGAAGAGCATGACTGCCACGGATCCAAGTGAGATTGTCCACGACCTGAGGGGTGGTGATAGCGCGTTGCGTATGCGGTGAAAGGCAAAATGGCGGATCAACATTCAACATGGATCCGAGTACGCAATCGTCCGCCCAGATGGGAACCTTCTGGGGATTTGGGAAGTTCGGGTTGGACTCACCGAAGGTGAATACGAAAGCGAAGCGGTTGAAACCGGCAGTGAGCTCGTTCACCAAAGTTGGGGAAAAATTGTGGCGATAACTGAGCGCCAAGTTCTTGCCCAGGCGGTTTACTTCCCCCAATGGTGGGAATCCCGGATATACCTGCGGCCGCGCGTTCAGGAAGTCGCCGTGGGTGGTATCAAACGTGTTTTGCAACCAGCGGACGAAGACACTGTCATTAGGACCAAAAGTGTGATCCACTCGCGCATAATAGTTGGGACCTTTGAACTGAGAAGGCGGGTTCCAGTTGAACCCAGCTTGGTTGAGTCCATCGCCGAGGCTGAAAGCGTTGGCCGCAGGCAAACTATTCATTAGTGCCAGCACCGCCGGATCTCCGCCGATTCCCTGCGGGTCGTTCGCAAACATGTTATAACTGTCCACGCAATTCCCGACAATCGTGGTGCCATTGCAGACCGGAACACCGGGCTTCAGATTGCCATTGGCGTCCACGAGCAGCGGTGAATTTCGGGTGACTGTAGAGCCGTCCACGTTGATCGAACCACGAACGAACCGGAAAATCCCGGTCCGCGCCAGCGCGGTATAGACAGTCGGCGCTCCAAATCCGGCAACTCCAACGTTGGTGGCGGAAATGGGTTCGGTTTGCTTGATGTTGTTGTTCTGAAAGCTTCCGAAGAAAAACGTCTTGTTCTTGATGATGGGACCACCGACCGCAAAGCCATATTCGTTGAGCTTCAAGTCCGGACGCTGCTTGCCTTCGTAATTGCTGAACCACTCGTTGGCGTTGTAGACGGTATTGCGGTTGAAATAAAAGACCGAGCCGTGGAGAGCATTCGTACCGCTACGTGTGGCTACGATAACGTTGGCGCCGCTATTGCGGCCCTGTTCCGCGGTCGCGCCGAGTGTGACGGTGCGAAACTCCTCGACATTATCCGGATTCAAGCGCTGAATATTGCCCTGTGGATTTGGTACCGTGGACTCGTTGGCGTCAATTCCATCAATGGTGACGTTATGAGCTCGATCGCGGGATCCAAAGACATGGGTCCCGGAACCCGTGCTGTTGGTGGTGCGCTGTACTACCCCAGGCTCCAGGGTCAACAGCGCGAGCGGATTGCGTCCGTTCAGTGGCAGGTTCTCGAGCTGCTTCGTGTCCATGATATCGCTGACGGTGGCGTTCGAAGTTTCGAGACGCTGGTAGTTCGATTCGACTACATGAACTGTCGCCCCGACAGTACCTATTGTTAAAGTTACGTCCACGACCAGTGGCGTACCGACCGTCAGTACGTTGTGCATGCTAGCAAAGGTTTGAAAGCCAGCCATGGTCACGGTGATGCTATAGCGACCCGGAGTCAGCGAGGGAAACGCATAAGTGCCAGCGCTGGTCGTGTTTTGCTCGAACATCGCGCCAGTATCGTCGTTCTTGGCCTCCACTTTGGCGCTGGCGACGACGGCTCCAGACGCATCGGTGACGAGCCCGGTGATAGACGAAGTGCTGACTTGCGCCTGTAGTTGAAAGACACCCAGAACTGCGAAAATGAGAATCAACTTTGTGAAATTTCTTATCATGGAATCCCACCTCCGAGCGGCCGACGCTAAGAGTCCCTTGCAGGACAAGTGCTGGCAGTAACCTGGTTAGCAGACTGCCGCTTTACCTGAACTCTTACTCTAGAATATTGTAGAGGTCAACAACGTCTCAATGGCGCCTTCAGCGTTTTCATTGCTTCCCATTCTCTAAACTCGACAATCAACAGAATGACTATCAGTTCTGTAACCCTCGCAGCACACGCCTACTCTCCGCGTTGGACTAGAGGTGTCCAGGAATCTATGAAAACTATGTCTTTTCCTTCGTTGCGACCCGGTCAAAACTCCAGAAGTTGGAAGGCAAGTAGCAGGCCATTTCGTCGGCTGTATTCAATTTATTGCTAAGCAGTTTCCAGTCAAGAACTTGCGGATACCGACTTCTGTTTTGGGGTGAAGTTTATTCGATTATACGTATGAATATCTTCTAAATTCTCCGGTATTACGAAGGGAATAATCGACAATCCGGAGGTGTGCGCTGGGCAGTGCTTTGTTCAGGAGGGCTGAAGTCCCCCTGGCGCTCAAATGAGCGGCGCCATATCCAAAAGCGGGGGGGTAATAGCCTTGCTGGCCGTGAGATTGCCAGTATTACCTGAAGCGCGGTGAAAGCCGCGTGACCCGAGTGATCGGCGACCACAGTGGGTCGGGGGAGGTGGCAGGTAAGGCAGGGAAGGGAAGACGAGCAGCCAGACGAGTAAGGATGATGAAGGTGGATCAGTTCGCTTAGCGAAAAACCCGTACGTCATCGTCCGAGGATCACCCGAATCATCGAATGATGTCGCTCACTTGTGGCGATTGACTACTCCTACGAAAGAGCCGTGTATGTTGTTGAAAACAAAGCATCACGGCTCCCAGCCTTTTCATCCTTTGTTGTGCGCTCCGAGCGCCATGATTTACTCGTATCTCAGCGCGATCATGGGATCGACCTGGGTGGCGCGACGCGCGGGGATGTAGGACGCGACAAGCGCAACCAGTGCCAGAAGGCTCGCAACAGCAACAAGAATCGCGGGGTCGCCCGGCTTCACTTGGAAGAGCAGGCCGGCCATTACGCGCGTGAGGGCCAGCGCCCCAACAATTCCGATAAGGATGCCGACGGACGTAAGTTTTGCTGCCTCGGCCATAACCAATCGCAGAACATCGCGGCGCTGCCCGCCCAGAACCATCCGTATGCCGATCTCGCGCGTGCTCTGGCTGGCTGTATAGGCCACAACGCCATAAATTCCGACGCCAGCCAATATCGCGGCGAGTGATGCAAAAGCTCCGAGCAGGAGCATGTAGAACCGCTGCTGCGCAAAAGACACGGCCATCCGTTGTTCCATGGTTTGCACATTGCTCACGGGAATCTGACCGTCCAGGCTCCAAACCTGTGCTTTCACTTGTTCGACAAGCCCGGAGAAAGAATTGTCTTTCCGGATGGCCAAGGTCATCCATCGCTTCCAGGCCTCGTCGGCTTGTGGGAAGGGTGTATAAACGGCAGGGTCGGTCGGCTGGTCTAAACTTGAATGTTTCACGTCGCCGACCACGCCGACGATGGTGATCCAACGCGGCGGCCCGCTGTCGCGCGCCCAACGGATGCGCGAACCGACCGGGTTGTGTCCCGGGAAGAACTGCTTAACGAATTCCTCGTTTGCGATCGCGACCAACGGCTGCCCTTCGCGATCCATTTCGGTGAAGTCGCGACCCGCGCGCAGCGGAATCCGCATAACTCTGAAGTAATCACCCATCACGGAAAGAGTCTGGACCTTGGGCTCATCACCCTCCGGAATTCGAGGACGCCCATCGATGACGAAACTGTACTCCACATAATTTCCACCGAGCGGAATATCGGTGATCATCCCGACTTGCACGCCGGGAAGTGAATTTAGACGGGCCAGCAGCTCTCGGCGGAACTGTGTCCGCTTGGGAATTTCTGCATAACGCGTGGCTGGCAATTGGAGATACATGGTCATCACGCCGGTCGGGTTGAACCCTGGATTCACGGAACGCAACCGCGAAAACCCCTTAATGAGGAGGCCGGCTCCCACCAGGAGCACAAGAGCAAGTGCGACTTCT
>DATEGO010000067.1:0-6265 GCA_035280065.1 Candidatus Acidiferrum sp. | reverse complement strand
GCTAGCCGGCGAGCAACAAACTGCAGCCTTTCATCCATGACCGAACACTCCTTCCAAGGCATACTTTCTCCCTCCCCGGAGGGAGAAAGTGTTACCCATGTGTCCGGTACGATGTGTTACCTATGTGTCAGGCCGCTCATCAATGGCTTACCAGGTGTTGTCCCAAAAACCTCAACCCACAATCCAACCCACACGTTACTGCACCGTATTCGTACTGACTCCGAGTGCCATCAGATATTCCCCCTGGGCCGCCCGTGTTTCGTCGTCTTGCTGCGTGTAGAGATCGAGCGTGGTCTGAATTTTGCTGTGACGCAAGATTCCCTGTACGGTCTTGGGCTCGACATTCGCCTTGTTCACCAACCAGTTGCTAAGGCTGTGACGCAAGTTGTGAAGGCCAAACCGCTGGCCATCCTTTATGCAGACCCCGGCTTTCTTTGCTGCCGGTCGGAGATGATCAGCATCGAAGATAGATGCGGAGAGGGGAACACGGCCCGTTGCCCTTAAGGACGGAAAGAGAAAATCCTCATCGGCTGCATACGGCGTCTGTGCTCGCCACACACGCAGGAAATGCGCAAGCACGGCATGCAGTGGAACGTAGCGATCCGATGATTCGGTCTTGGTATCGCCGTCCTTACCCTTTGCCCAGCGCTTCGACACTCGTATCCGTCCTTCCTCGCACAACAGATCGCTCCACCGAAGCGCGAGCATCTCGGACGCGCGCAAGTTGGTCGCCGCGCAGGTGAGTACCAGGCGCGAAGTGAAGCGGGGAGGGCAGGTTGTTAAAGCTCGCTCTCCATTTGCGAGCGATCGCCGTTGCAGCCGAATCGAACGAGATCGTCCGTCGGTACGACACGGAACTTGCCCACGTCGGTGAGTGTTCGAACTTCCGATTCGCGCAGCGAGTAGTCCCGGTTGCGACCTCGATACATGGTTCGAGAGCGGTCGAAACCGCTTCGAGACCGATTGGAATCTCAGTTCGTTTCATGTCCGGGTCGAGCCTGGTCTCTATGCTTATCCGAACCTCGCCCCACAACATCGGGGCCAGAGTGTCGGTCCCATCGAGTTGGGAAAGCAAAGTCGGAAATGCCATAGGGACGGTCCATGAAGAACTCCTTAGATTTACCTAGGTAAAGAGCACAGACTTCGATTGATGAACGAAGAAACGAGCCCCGGATTGTGAACTGACGTACATCCCGTTGCTTATTTTGGTGCGGCAGAAGCTCCGACTTTCTCCTCGGAATACAAAAACACCTCTTCCACGTTCTTTCCAAAAGCGCGTGCGATTTTGAAGGCCAGCGGCAGGCTCGGATCGTACTTGCCAGTTTCAATAGCGTTGATCGTGCCCCGAGCAACGCCTACTTGAGCTGCGAGCTCGGCTTGCGACCATTCCTTTTCCGCTCTCAATACACGTAGCCGCGTGTTCATCGATACCGCCAGGAATGAAAAATGAGTCCAATGCTCCACAGGACCAACAAGGAACATGGCGCACTATCAGTGGTCTCCGCGTAAACTCCTCAGGGAAAAGATTTTTGACAAGAGCGGACCTGTCGGACTGCGAGAATATCTCGCCCATGAGCTAGGAGACATTCTCACAGGCCCATGGGATGAGAGGGTTTCCATTAGTGCCTGACTAAGGACGTATGGTCGCCGACGATTCAGGCTACGGCTTACCGGAAAGGGATGTGAGGATCTTCCGAGGGCTGTGGCAATTGCGGTTCGTAGATGTACCCCTCCGACGTCGTCTCCGCGATGATAACGGATCGCACGTGGAGGCTGACGACATTCCCTGCCACGCGGTTGACCCGTTCATTGAGACGAGCAACTTGCTCTGGGGAAAGCGGTTGAGGTGTGCGCACAACAGCCCAGACCGTTGTTCTGGGTTTTTGCGCGACTACCTCCACGCTGGCCAACCGAGTTCCAGGAAAATTTGTCAATTCGGCGGATAGTGTCTTTCGAATGTCTGTTTCCATCAGGGTTCGCATCAGCGTGTGGTGGAACGAAGTGGTCAGATGAAAACCGAGGAGTACAAACAGCACGAGCGAAACGAGGCGCGGCACGAACACCCTGTGCGCGCGGTCATCCCCTGGCGGCCGATGTCCGGTCAGCCAAAATACTGCCATCGCGCCAATGGAAATAGCCGTAAAGTTGGCCAAGAATAAAAGAAAGGCACCGGCCGCAAGCCCAGGCAAGTGCCGAGCCAACAGGATGCCACAAGTTGTCAACGGCGGAACCAGAGCCGTCGCTATGGCCACTCCCACGACCACACCGGATAATCCTGCGGATACGAAGGTGAATCCGCCAGCGAGCCCGCCGACCAGCCCAATTAACAAATCCAGGATGCTCGGCGAAGTGCGGGAGAGTATCTCGCTGCCTGTGGCAACATTTGAGCTCGCCAGCCCGACAACAAAGCCGATCGTCAACGCCAACATCACACCGACAATCTCGGACACGAGGGAGCGACCCAACAACCGCAGGTTGGCCTCGGCGAGTCCCAGAGCGATGCCAACGATGGGCCCGAGGAGCATAGCGACCAACATCGCGCCGATGATGACCGCTGGAGAATTCTCGAGCAAGCCGAAACCCGCCAAGAACGCGGCCGCTGCATTCATGGCGAGATATGACGCACTTATCGCAGCGCCAGATGTTACGGCATCGCGCGTCACGGCAAGTTGGCTTTCGTCTCTTCGAAACTTGAACCACCGGCCGAATCCCGGTTTAGGATACTCCGTCGCAATGGTCATTGTTTGCACTCCCACACCCAATCGGAGTCGTTGCGCGAAATGCGTCTCCGAATTGCCTCAAAACGGGGTCAAGTCCACCCAGGCCCACCAATCTCCACTTGCGGGAGACCTCATTTGTGGTAAGATCGTCTTACCATGCGCACGACAGTTTCAACAAAGGGGCAAGTCGTCGTCCCCAGTAGTATCCGCCGCAAACTCGGACTGCAACCAGGTGATTCGCTGGAGGCCAAGGTCCAAGGGCAACAAATTGTCCTGACTCCGCGAAAGGTTCGTCAGCGAAACGCACGAATCATTCGGGATCCGGTGACTGGATTGCCGGTTCTAACCGCCGGTCCAAAGGCTTCGAAGCTGACGAGCGCACAAGTGCGCGAAATCCTTTCTGACTTTCCATGAGATACCTATTGGACGTAAATGCTCTGCTTGCACTCGTCATTTTGGAGCATGAGTTCCATGCGCGGGTTGCAAGTTGGGTGAAACGACTTGGCACAACAGGGGTTCCGGAGCTGGCAACGTGTTCCATCACCGAATTGGGCTTTGTGCGTGTGCTAGGACAGGCTCAACAGTACGGCTTGTCCGTCGCGCAGGCGCGCGAGCTCTTGCTCAAGGTGAAGCATAGCCATGGAATGCGCTGGATTTTCATTCCCGATGACCACGACACCTCCCACCTCCCCAGATGGGTCCGAACTCCAAAGCAAACCACCGACGGGCACCTTGCAGAGCTCGCCAGGGCCAACGAGGCTGTTTTGGCGACGTTGGACCGCCGGATCCCCCACGCTTTAGTCATCCCAATGGGCCGCCATTCATAGAAAGAGCAGGAAGCTGTTTGGCTTCCAGCACCGCCGTTCTAAGATCGTCAACTAGGACCCACCAATCTTTTCGGGGTCCAGCCCGGAGACATGGGTAAGAGCATCGCCTTTTCGATGTTGTTGTAGACCGTCCGTCCCTCCCTCACCGCCGCCGTGAACCGTTGAGGTCGCTCCGATATTCGCGCCCAGCACAACGCCTAAGCTCGAACGAAACGATATTGTTCCCGCATCCAACAGCGCCGCGCCGTTAAACCTCCAAGCCATTCTTCAGTGTCTCTCCGCCGACTCGCTGAATCTCCTGGTCAAATCCGTGGATGTTCTTTCGCCGGTGCTCCAGAGAAATTATCCTCCCGACGCTGGGACCCACACGTTATTCGCCGATGCCAGATCGGCGTTCGATACTCCCGTTGAGAGGCGAACCGGTTGGAGCCCTCCTTTTTTCCGCGGTATGGCCTGAAAGACTAGATAGTACTGATTGTTGAAAATCTTCTGCAGACGCTCAAGATAGGGTTTGAAGCTGACAGGATTTTGCGCGCCGAGCGCGAAATACTCTCCCCCCGTTTCATCAGCGATCTTGGCGACGCCGGATTGGCCGAGCTGCGCTTCCCACGCGTTCCGGCCGTGCCGGCCTATGCCAGGGGAATAGATCCCGTGAACAATGACACCCGATCGTTGGCTAGCGTTGCTAGCGGTGTCGGCGTCCGAGCTAATCGTGGGCATCGTTCTCATGCCTGGCTGGGTAGTACGCCCGGGGCGTCCCGGCGACGCAAATGCGCCCGATGTGGCGCCCGTGTTGTCCCCCCGCAGCCGATCAATTCCGTCCGATACCATCAAGACTTCTCGCCTTACCTTTTGCTCGGGCCACCCCTTCACCAAGCTAACGAGCGACAAATAAGGGCTGTCCATGGCTGACGAAGATCCCCGCGGAAGACGAATGGCTTTGGCTGCCAGCGCATGATCGGCCGTGAAATTCTGAGTGATCTGGATAGTGGCGTTGGACATATAGGCGACGCCAACCACAGTTGACGCCGGCTGAGCATTAATAAATTCCCTAAGGTCGTCGAGGTTGTTTCCTAAGCTCGAGTCACACGTATCGTCAATCAACACGAACAGTTGCAACGCGGCGTTGTCACCTCGGGCTGGAATCAAGTGCTCCACACGGAGGTCATTCTTGCCCTGTTTCACTTGTACGTTCTCCGCCCGGATAACGGGGATCTCTCCGTTATCGCTAAAACTCTGATCCGTGATAACCAGATGCACCTGCACCGTGCCCGCAGCTGCTTTCTGTTGCGAATGGACGATCTGTCCGGTTAACGCCAAAACACTAAATGCAACGAGCAGTCTGAGCATCACCTCTTTGTGCCGCACTTTGCTCTCCCATGAGTCAAGAAACTCAATGAACGATATCCCGGTGTGGTCTGAGATTCGAGTCGCGAGAAGGCTTCCATTTCTCGAACTGATTCTCAAACAAAATAGTCGACAATTCGTGTGTCTAAGTACTGTCAGTTCTTACAGGTAAGAGAAAGATCGCCATCTAAGTAATCCGCCTCTGGGAACACGAGTGTTCGCACTGCGTTGGAAGGCTATCGACTGGCAAAACTGACAGTGTGCAGGAGAACTCAAATTATTGAGGATGCATCGCGCGTTCCTCCTACGCCTTCGGGATGAAGTAAAACGCAGTTCATGGCACCCGTGGAACCGCCTTTCACACGGGGGACGGAGTAATGAAGGCGCCAGCCTGTGATCCGGGTGATTTTTGTGTTGCACTGGGTGCAGAGTCCGCGTTGTTCATACCAGAGATAGATGTCCTGGCGCTCGCATTACTACCAGGTTGCCCATTTGATTCGGGCATTATGGCTCGACTGGAGGGAGTGAAGACTGGGGCGAGCTGACTGGGGTGACTGGGGCGAGCTGATTGACTCGGGCAAGTCGCCGTCGTAGCCTGCAACTGCGAGATCTTCTCTCGGGAGCCCACTGGTTTCATGCGCCGCTGGTCAGAACTGCCGCGACCCTTCCTTGGTACGCTTGCGGGAGTGTTGGCGTTTGCCGCCATCTCTTACGGGTGCTTTTGGATGTACGCGGTGCGTTATCCCGGCCCACGGTAGAGCTCGGCTTCAATCAAGCGCACAACCCTTACTACAACCCGAGAACGCACTCGCTCGCGGTTGAAGATGTGGTGCAAGGAAGCCCTGCGGAGCAAGCTGGGCTGCGCGCCGGCGACCGCATTATTGCTGTTAATGGGCGAGAGCTGGGTAGCGAGATTGTTCGGACGAATCCTATGTCCGGGGGCATCCCGGCGATCCGGTGACTTTGACCGTAGAGCGACCCGGTGAGGCCAAGCCGCGGGTTCTGCAAGGATTCTTCCGGGCAAAGAGATTGCCAAGCAGAGCGGGCGAAAGCTTTGCCAGGACGTCCGCCATAGAAGTCATTGGATTATTTCCCATTCCGTTTCTTCTCGTTGGATTTGCCGTGCTGGTTCTGAAAATTGGAGGAGCCGACGGCGTGGCTCCTGGCATTGCTGTTCTGCGCGTTCGCTGCGGCTCCCGATCTTGTCGTCCCCGGGGAATTCTCTCCTGCGATTCTTTGGGGAACAGTTGTGGGGGTGTTGCCGATCGCCCTCGAACGCATGGTAGTGGATTTCACGAATCACGGAAGCGAGGAGCGCTCAGGGGGAAGAATTTGGTGAGTCCCGCTTACTGGACATCCTTCGGAGACATT
>DATEGO010000066.1:0-6122 GCA_035280065.1 Candidatus Acidiferrum sp. | reverse complement strand
CTGGATTGATGTTTCCGGGAAAACCTGCGGGGTGGTGCTGATGCAGACGCTACCGTTCAGCGACGATGGGGCGCTAGCGGCGGAGGAGGAGTTCGAGCGGGCGCTCTACGCGAGCGCGGCGAGGTGATGCTCTGAGCGATCCGTTCGGTGCGCGTGCCCTCCTCGCTTTTGAAACTACTGGGGAGAACGGAAAATCAGGTATTCGCAACGAGTGCGGCGTAGCCGTACCGTAGCCGTTTAGCCGTAAGTTATTGAAAATAGGAACTGGCGGAGAGGGGGGGATTCTGTCCGAGGACCCTAAGAAATTCTCAGTAGCAATGGTAAAACGCGAGTCTTTTGGAATCAATCGGCGATTTGATCAAAAACCATTTTGCCAGTGTCATTGGGAAATCTGAGCTCTGGGATTCCGTTCGAAGTCTTAGGAAAAGCTTAGGAAGGCACGACGACTATTGTGGAACTTTGGGCACTCCCCAGCGCGGCCTGAGGCACTGATCCTTGACACCCAAACCGCCAAATTGTCTGAACAGCTCGGGCGATCCGGCGCATGGAAAGAACAAGGGAAACGTCGATGTTCGTGCCGTGCTTACGCCGGAGCGCAGGGATCCGCATTGTGCCCTTCCCTCCCCGGCCTCCGCATCCACAGTAAGAGCCGTATGCGTAAACGTGCCCGTACGGATCTGCGCGGGGGGCGATCAGCGATGCTCGTCCCTACCGCAACGGCTGCCCCATGAGGTCACGCCGTCTCTGCCAAACAGAATGGTATGGCCAACCCTAGTCGGAATACGCTCTGAACAACGAGGGATTAAATTTGCAACGAAGTCATGAAACGGAACCACCTTGCGTTGCACTATACCTGTAGCGGAGGAGGATCGGATCCATTGTGATTGATCGGCTGACGTGCCAGACGAGCAGCACTGGAAATTGTTCGGCTGTAAGTAGTTCTGACGGCGGTAATACAAAGTCTTGACAATATCACACGGACTATCCTAAGTAGATTCTACACTTCGCGAGTTAGAATTTGGAGGTGGCCACCGTGAGTCACCGCGCGGTCCGGCCTTCGCGGCTTCTTAGTACGATTTGCCTTCTCCTAGCTTGTGGGTTGTGGCCCCAATCCTTCCAAGGGCAAGAACCGCCTTCCCACCCCAACGCGATGCAGAAATCCCAAGGCGGAACCGAAAAACTCCAACGTTTTTTTCGAATTGACGTTGAGGATGCGACCGAGGCCGGTCTGGTTGAACAACAACTGAAGATCAAGCCAGCGTTGGTTCGGGATCGCTTGTTCTACTACTACGGCAACGAAGAGATTAATGAGTTGCTTCGCAGATATGGTTACGAGCCAGTGCGGATGAATCCGGAGGACGTTCAGACTCGCGTTGTGAGGGTGATTCATAGAGGAGAGGAAGAAGATCTGTCGAAGGCGGGAGTTACCATTCTCCTGCGGGAACGCGAGTATTGGATCGTCCGTGCGACATTGACTCAACTGCGACTCCTCGGCAGGCTCGCGTACCAAGTCGAGGACCTCGGTCGCAGAGAACCCCGGCCCCGCCAGGTGCGGATCGTGGTGTCTAGCCGGGAGCAGGTAGCCGAGGTTGGTGCGCACCGAGTAGACATCTATAGCGCTGCAAAATCAGAAAGAGGCTATGTCATTCTGGGCGGTGCGTTCGACGACAGCATTGACGAAATGCGAGCGGCCGGATTTCGAGTGGAAATTCTCGCTGATCCACCGGGTGTGATCCGATGAAAAGGCGACTAATCCTGATCGTACTTGGCCTGTGGCTGAGTGCTGCGCCGGCGGTCCGCGCGCAGATTGACTTTACGCAGTACCATACATCAACATCCCTGACCAATGACTTGACCAACCTTGCGGTAAATCATCCGGCGACGTCGCAGTTATTCACAATCGGGACCTCTGTGGAGGGCCGCCCGATTCAGGGAATCAAGATCTCCACGAACCCCGCCGTTGACGATCCAACAAAGGGCGATGTTATTTTTGTGGGGTTGCATCACGCTCGCGAATGGCTCGCCGCAGAAATGCCGCTGCGTCTCGCCGAGTACCTGCTGACAAATCCCGGCCCTAAACTGCAAACCTGCATAAACAACTTGCAGATTTGGATCATCCCCGTCCTAAATCCAGACGGCTATGTCTACACGGCGGACCCCAATGGTTACCGGTACTGGCGGAAGAATCGTCGAAACAACGGGGATGGGACTTTCGGCGTTGATCTGAATCGCAACTATGGTTTTGAGTGGGGATTGAATAGCGGCTCCTCACCCAACACCAACGACGACACTTACCGGGGGCCATCGCCGTTCAGCGAACCTGAGGTCGCGGCTTTTCGCGATTTCGTTGCAGCGCGGCACAATCCCAAAGCGATGCTCACTTATCACACATTCACCGAACAGTTTCTGCGGCCCTGGTCGTACACGACAAGCGACCCGCCCGGTAAGCCCACACTTGAATATATTGTCCAGGACAGCATAGCGAGAATTGACGCCGTGCACGGCGAGAGCTACGGCGAATCGATCGGCTATCTCTCATCCGGAGAAGCAACGGATTATTTCTGGAATCAATACCGGATGGCGGCTTTCACGCCAGAGATGAGGCCTGCCACGGGTGGGCTCGATGGGTTCTCGCCACCCGCTTCGCAGATTATCCCGAACAACGAGGAAAATCTGCCCGCTGCCCTGGCACTGATAAACGATGCAGGTTGCCGCATCCTCTGGATCAAAGATTACCCGGGTGATACAGGGGCGGAGCCCTCGGCCGTCTGGCTAGGAACCGGATGGTCGCAGGCCTTCTGGGTCAGCCCCGATATCTGGACCGTCCCTATAACTTTGGTGGGCGGAAGTACAGTCACCTTGAACGTGCGCGTCCACAATGATGGACCGGCGAAGAAAAGCGCAATCGTCAGTGCGTACTACACGGATCCCCGAATATCCCTCGAGTTCCCAAATCCTGCGACTGTCCTAATTGGCAATCAGACTGTGGACTTGCCTCACGGTGACACTCCAGTCAGTTTCTCGTGGACGGTCCCGACCGGCACGAACATTTGGGGGGAGCACCACTGGTGCGTTGGGGCCATCGTGATGCATCCCGACGACCGTCCGCTCACGACCCAAATACAACTCAGCAGTAACATCGGCGGCCATAACTTCGAGACAGTTGACGCCTCGGCGGGCGAGCGCCTCCTTGCTGTCGCGATCACCAATCATCTCAGCGTCGCAGCCGAGTACGAGGCAACCATCAGTCGCGAGCGCTTGCCACGCGGATGGGAAGTCGTCATTCCGCCGCTGCCACCCAATCCCAAGCCCGACAGGAAAGCGTTGTTGCTCGGCGTGAAGGGCCGGGTTCTTCAACCCGGAGAAACGGTCGTCCAACCCGTTCATCTTCACGTGCCCGAATTCGCAAAAGCTGGCACGAAGATTGTTCTCGAGGTCAATGGAGTGCTGAAACCCCTGGTTCCCGGCAAACGCGTTCCTGTGGGCAACGGATACACTTTTGAAATTCACGTGCAGGAGTGTAAGCCAGCCAAGTCAAAGTGAGGCGCT
Organism: Candidatus Acidiferrum sp.; assembly: GCA_035280065.1. Taxonomy (GTDB): domain Bacteria; phylum Acidobacteriota; class Terriglobia; order Acidiferrales; family UBA7541; genus Acidiferrum. Next base: position 2,573 of record DATEGO010000066.1, on the reverse strand, counting down.
CTCATCACTCTCAGCAGCGTGCCCGCGGTCCGTTGCACGGCCGGGGGAAGGAGGATCGACCATGTCCCTGTATTGCCTGTGGGTCAGCCTTCTGGTATTTCACCCGGGCCTCTTTCCGGGTCTGATGGCAAGCCCTCCGCAGGCTGAGGTCACGACCGAAAGCGTGATCCGTCAGGCCACATTCATCTTCAAAGGAACCGTCGTAAAGCTAAAAGCAACGACCATGCCTGAAGTAAAGGCCTCCGATTCCAGTGCAGTTGTTCGCGTTGACGAGGTTATTGACGGACCGGGGGCGCCGCCCGATTTGCCGGGCAAGGAAATCACGGTTCAACTGGCCCGGGCCGGGTCGGTCAGCGTCGGCCAACAGGCCACGTTTTTCACTAGGGGCTGGCTGATGGGCGAAAGCATGGCGGTGATCGAAGTTGCGCCCGCGCGCGAAGCGGGGAACGCGCAACAGATCCGCGAGATGGTGCAAGCGGCACGTCAGAAGAGTACTGACGAGGCGCTGCAAACCGAAATTTCCAGCGCCGAAGCCGTGGTGGTGGGGACGGTAAGCAGCGTGGCTCCGGCCGGCATACCGGAACTGCCTACCGAGCACACGCCGCAGATGCAGAAGGCGGTTATCGCGGTGCAGACAACATTGAAGGGGCATGTTACGGGAAAGAGCGTCACTGTCTTCTTCCCTTCCAGCGACGATCCTTACTGGCGCGGCGCGCCAAGATTCAAACAGGGGCAAGAGGGGATCTGGCTGCTACACCGCAACCAGATTGAGATGCGCGGACTGGAAAACCAATTCACCGCACTGAGGCCACTGGACTTTCAAACGCGCGATCAACAGGAGCGAATCCAGCGGCTGGTGAAGAGCGGACATTAACAGCCCTGGCGATCGGGCCGCGCGTTCTTCCTGATAGATAAGGCAGAGGACACGCTGAGCCGAGTGATGACCGGCAGACATGGTCAAGCGCTGACTCCGGCTGGTGCTCAAAAAACCAGGGTTTCATCGATTCGGGCTCATCGTTTCAGTGAGGAGAAAGATATGATCCGTATACTTAGCTGCAAGACCTTCGCCTTACTGCTGATTCTGGGACTATCGGTGTTGACTGGCTGCGGTCCCAAGGTGAAGCTCGTGGATATCATTCCCGCGACATTCAGCGGCGAAACGAACAGTGACAGCGAACCCAATATTGCTGTGAACCCCGCCAATCCGCATGACATGGTCATCTCCGCGTTTACACCGTGTCCGCCGCTGATCTCGACCACGGAAGCTCCCATCTACTTTTCAAAGAATGGCGGCGATACCTGGAATTTGAACTGCATCGTACCCGGCAACAGCCCATTTTCTGGCACGGGCGACATCACACTGCGTTTTGCCGGATCCAGCGGAGTGCTGTATGCGGGGATTCTGCGCGGCGACTCGTGGCTGACACTGAACATCCTGCGCACCGCCGACTTCACCAGCGCCACGCCGATGACCATCCTGGTCAATCGCGGCCAGGAAGACCAGCCTTACACGCAGGCGCATCCGCACAGCGGCAACGATCTGGTCTGGATAGGCAACAACAACATTGCAGATTGCAACCTAGCAAAGTTCTTCTGTACCGGCGTGACCGGACAATCGTCAAGCCTGGATTCTTCGCCCAATGCAGCAACGGCCCCGCCCCCAGCTGGATTCGGCACGCAGGTCCTGGAGGACAGGCCAACCTGCGGGCAAGATCTGCCGCCGGTGCGTCCGGCCATCCATCACAGCGGTGTGGTGTACCTTGCGTATCTGCGGAATGAACCCGGTTCTGCCTGCTTCGGGCTTACGAATACTGCAGACGTTGTTGTAGTGCGAGACGATAACTGGGGCACGGGAGGATACACAGCGATCACCGATCCAGGAGACGGAAAAGTGGGAGTACGTGTGGCTACTGGCCTGGTCATGAGCTGGCTCGGCGATCTGGGGAACGAACGCGTCGGCGCTCAGCTCTCGATCGCCGTCGATCCGAAAGATAGGAAAAAGGTGTACGTGGCCTGGGGAGACGGCGCGAACCCGAACAACTTTACATTGCACGTGCGGCGGTCGTTGGACGGCGGCAAGACCTGGAGTTCGAGCGATTTGAAAACTGTCGCTAACGCCACGAATCCCGCCCTGGCCATCAATGACGACGGCCGCCTGGGATTCCTCTACCAGCAACTCGTGAATCCTGGAACCTGTCAGGGTGGCGGCCCTGGAATACCCTGCTGGGAAACCCGTTTCGAGAGGCTGAAAGGGAGCACCTGGAAAGACCTGCCTCATCCGCTGGCCAATGTGCCGGACAACGACGGTGGCTTCCCGCTAGGTGATTACATCCACTTGATGGTCGTTGAAGATAAGTTTTACGGAGTGTTCTGCGCCAACAACTATCCCGATCGGGCTAACTTCTACCCGGGAGTGAAGTACCAGAGGCAGGTAGATTGGACAACGCACCAACTCTTCGCGGACGTGGCACACACCATCGTCGTCGGGCGCTCCGCTGATCCGTTCTTCTTTGAAGTGGACGATTAAAAATTCGCACCCGTTAAAACATAGCAGTCATACAAAGAACCGGCGC
>DATEGO010000065.1:0-14317 GCA_035280065.1 Candidatus Acidiferrum sp. | reverse complement strand
GCCTCGCGCAGCCACACATGACGCGGATCGGTGTTGAGTCTCGGATGCCAAGCCATCAGGAAATGAAACCCGTGCAATTCCTGGGGCGCTTTCACAAGGCGTAACTTGCGGTCTCCTTTGACAACTGAAGTCATGCCACTGGTCAGGGTCAGCACGAGTTCTGTGCCGGGGAGGCATTGCATGGCCACGCCGAAATAGGGCACCCGAATACACGAGCTTCGTTTTGCATCAAGCGCAGCCAGCCGCTTGTCCGGAATCGTCTGCACACCGGCAAGAGGGGAGACTGCGATGTGGCTTGCCGCCAGGTACTGCTTAAGTGAGAACCGGTCACCAAAACCGCTGTCACGAGCCACGGCGCAGATAAAGTCCTCCCGATACAACCTTTCCGAATGAAAGTGCGATGGCAAGAGCCCGTCATCAATGCGAAGCATAAGATCGAGCTGCCCGTGCTCCAGAAGGTCCACGATTCCGCTTTGGTATGGAAGGAAGTCGAATTGGATCTGGTAGCGCCCGTTTGCAAACTGCTGACACAAGCGCGGGATTACGACGGTGCAGACGTTGTCAGGACCGCAAATGCGAAAGACGCTTTTCTCCCGCATCGGATTGAACAGAGTCGGGATCACCAGATGTTCCATCTTGGGCAGCAAGCCCTCCAGCTCCTGGAGGATCTTGCGGCCTCGCAAGGTGAGTTCGAAGCCATGCGGCGAGCGGACCAGAAGGTCATCCTGAAACATGGCGCGTGCGCGCTGCAAAGCTCTGCTTACCGCCGGCTGGCTCAGCAGTAGCCGGGATGCTGCCGCGGTAATGCTTTTCTCCTCCGCAATCGCTGCAAAGGTAATCAGGAGGTTCAAGTCGACTTGGCGCAGTTTCTCTAAACGCATGGCCATCATAACTATTATGCATGAACCGCATGCACTTGTGCTCCATCCAATGGAGTGCAATTCAACATTGAAGGTGAAAAGGAGAACACTTGATGACAATCCAGAATTCAAAAAAAACAGTAGTGCCAATTGCCGTCGCCGGCCCTGGTGAATTTCCCGATCTGGGCGCGCTCTGCGACGGGCACATCGCAAGAGAGTTTGCCGATCTTGACGTTGACGCCACGATGGAAACCATGGTCCCCGAACCCTATGTGCATTGCGTTCCTATCATGACAGGAGGCTTCGGCGGCCAGGAAGTCCGCCGCTTTTACAGTGAGCACTTCATAAATCAAATTCCTAAAGATGCGAAGGTGACGCCCATCTCCCGCACCGTCGGCAAAGACCAGGTGGTGGACGAATTCATACTGAGCTTCACTCACGACACACAATGGGACTACCTCCTGCCGGGAATCCCTCCCACGGGCAAGCGAGTGGAACTTGCGCATGTGCTAGTAATGAAATTCGAGAATGGAAAAGTCGCGCATGAGCACGTCTGGTGGGACCAAGCCTCGCTGCTCGTACAAGTGGGACTGCTGGACCCAGCGAAATTGCCCGTCGTAGGTATCGAGCAGGCCAGAACGCTGGTACGCGTTGCAGCAAAACACGAGAACCAAATAGAGATGTCAATGAAGGGGCTGTAGGGCGCCATCCCTACAAGAAGCCGGCGGGCAAAGAAGATGATGGAAGAGAAAAGGAAACAAATCACGAATAGAAGGAACAACATGCAAAGGAGAACGCTGTTATGAAAATGCCGAATTCCGATGCCGTCAACTTCGGGGAACGAGTACGGCTCAATCAGCAAAAGCTCGCCTTCCACCTGAAGTCGCATTACGACTTCATCGTCTGCGGGGCAGGCACATCGGGCTCGGTTGTGGCTGCAAGGCTAGCGTCCGATCTCAAGACACAAGTTCTGTTGCTTGAAGCTGGTGGTTCCGATGAGACGGACTTGGTCACGAATCCGAACCGTTGGCCTGCAACGCTCGGCAGCGAAATGGATTGGGGCTTTGTCGCTGAGCCGAATCCAAATCTGAATGGACGAGCGATTCGTTACTCCATGGGTAAGATCCTAGGAGGCGGTTCCAGCATCAATGTTTCGACGTGGTCGCGCGGACACCGGGCTGATTGGGACTTCTACGCTTCCGAATCGGGTGATCCATCGTGGAGTTATGAAGCCATTCTCGACCTGTATCGCCGCCGCATTGAGGCATGGGCTGGAAGGCCGGATCCGGTTTACCGCGGCGAAGATGGAACAGTGCATGTGCAGCCCGCAGCGGAACCTCATCCGTTCGCGTTCGCTTTGCTGGAAGGCGCTGAGTCGGTAGGGCTGCACCGTTTCCCCAACCCGAATGGTCGCATGATGGAGACGGCAGGGGGATGCGCGCTTGTCGATGAAACGGTTCGCGATGGAAAGAGACAGTCGATCTTCCGTTCTTATGTGTACCCTCTTATGGCCCGGCCAAACATAACCGTACTAACCGGTGCATTGGCGACACAAATTGTATTCGATCGCCGCCACGCGACCGGCATTGAATTCCGTTACCAGGGACGGACTCTTCGGGCCGCAGCCACAGGAGAAGTAATTCTCTCTCTTGGCGCGATCCACACACCGAAGCTGCTGATGCAATCTGGTATTGGAAATGAGTCTGAGTTGAAGAGAGAAGACATTCAAGTGATACAGGCCTTACCAGGTGTAGGTTACAATCTTCACGATCACATCGCATTCGGATGTATTTGGGAAAATACGGACAAGGCGCCACCCCGCGTGCCGAGAAGTCAGACGGCATGCTTTTGGAAAACCAACGCTGCGCTGGACGCTCCCAACTTTTATGCCTACTCGCATCAAGGGCCCGACGCCAGCCCCGAGAATGCAGCACGCTTCAAACCTCCGGACGCCTCCTGGTCTCTGGCAGTCGGCATGCGGCCGAAAAGTCGTGGCTCCATCCACCTTACGGGGTCGGACCCAGCCGATCTGGTAAAGATCGACGCGAACTACCTCGGTGATCCGCACGACATGAGGGATCTCGTAGCGGGATTGACCCTGGCTCGCGAGATTGGTAACTCCGCTGCATTGCGACCTTTCACGGGACGAGAGATAGCGCCTGGCTCTCTCAAAGCACAAGACTTGGAGCGCTTTTTTCGCGACGGGCTTGGCACTTTCTGGCATCAGTCTGGTACCGCAAAAATGGGCCGCGATGCTACGTCCGTTGTGGATGGCAAATTGAGGGTCTACGGCGTGGACGGACTCCGTATTGCAGATGCTTCCATTCTGCCACGGGTAACGACCGGCAACACCATGGCACCCTGCGTTGTTATAGGCGAGCAGGCGGCAGCCTTCCTGCAGAAGGAAGATAAGGGTAGCAGGAGTTTCATTGAAGCAAGACGCTCTCTCGATTTCGAGCGAGTGACGGGCAAACAGGAAAGAACCGGATCACTTCTTGTTTGCCGACAATCCAGGAGCTGGCCAATTCGGCCTATGCCGCTGTTTCTTAACCATTTCTTAATCGGAAGAAGGGCGGGTTGGTTCTGAGTGACGGGTTGCAGGTTATCGCCTGCTTTGGTCTTTGTCCAGCATTGCCTGCAGCGCCTCGGAGATCAGCGAAACGGCCATCGGCTCGTAAGGTGTCCCATTTGGGATCCACCAGAAGAAAGACGAGGTGCACGTCGCGAGCATCGTAAGCACCTACTTGCCCGAGAGCAGCGTGCGCTATCGCCGCTGGAGAATTGCCCGGCATTGTTTAACGCAGCAAACGCCAAATCGCTTTTGCCGAGCTATGCATTGGCCCGTGCCAGCTGTGAGACAGAGTAGCTCCTTCAGTAGAAATTTTTCACCACCACGATCCCTTGGTTGTCGAGGTCCAACTGCGCGTACAGAATGGATTTTCGGTCTGGAGATACCGCCAAGCCCTGAGTCTCACCGTCAAGGGCAGAGATTGAAATCCTTCTCGCGGTGGCAAAGTCGAAAAACTCCAAAATTGGTTTGGATGAGCTCCCGGAACTGACGAAATACATTCCACCCGGAACCACTGCCCATTCCGACCACTGCGGCGCGTCAGAAGTGTCCAGGACTGCCAATTCCGTGCCACCATGGCTTGGGACCTTCCAAATCCCGGGAATAGAAGGGTCTTTTGTATAGTAGAGAAAGCCGTCATCTGCTTCCATCGGTGCAAAGCCGCCCTTCTTCGTCATCTGCACAGCAGGCCCGCCCTGGATGGGTACTTTCCACACCTGGAAGTCTTTTCCCCCGCCTCTTGAGGCGAAATAGACCCACTGACCGTCCTGCGACCAGCTGGGGACCACATTGTTGGCTCCGGGCACCGTCGTGATCTGCCGGGGCGTGCCAGCGGGAACTTCAACCACGTAGATTTCGCTGCGCTCTTTGGGCCGGAAGTCGAACGCGAGGGAACGGCTGTCTGGCGACCAACGCGGTGTTCCCGCGAAACCAGCCATGGAAGTAATCTGCGATGGATTGGAGCCATCCCGGTTGCAGACCCAGATTTCCTCGTATCCGGAACGGTCGGATTCGAATGCGATCTTGGTCCCATCCGGCGAGAACTGGGGATGAGAAGCAAACCCCTGCGCCGCAATCAGTATGGACGCCTTCCGCTGCCCATGCCCGCGATCCTTCAGCGTCAGCTGCCAGATATTGTTGTTATTGATCCTACGCGTGTAGGCCAGGCGATGCGCCTTGGTTGAAATCGCCGGATAGTAAGCATTGGTGCCGGCTTCTGCCTCCGCTCGTGGATCGCCTCCAGCAGCGGGCAACCGCCACAGGCTTTGGAGTCCGGCGCGAGCGGAGGAGAAAATCAGATGCCGTCCATCCTCAGTCCAGGCGGGAGGCCCGTAGATCTCCCGGTTATCAAAGGTCAAGCGCCTGGGAACACCGCCCTCGATCGGCACCAGGAACAAATCATCGACCGACCCCGGGCCACTAGTTCTCACAAGAGCCATCGTCTTGCCGTCCGGCGAGAAGGCGGGTTGAGAGTCAAAGTGTTCGACGGGCGGAGAAGTCAGACGACGCGTGCTGTGGTCGGCACGCGACAACAAAGTGATGGCCGATCGGCCCTCCGCGTTGGCTTCGGAGAAAGCCACTAGTTTGCCATCCGGAGACCAGGCCAACAGCTGGGCCCTATTCGTGGAGTAGTGATAAAGCCCACGCCGGGGGCGGGCATAAAGCTTCCGCGGTGTGCCTCCTAAGGGTGAGATCGTATAGATGGTGAATTCCCCTTCGGAATTGCGGGAGAAAGCGACCGCTTGGCCATCCGCAGACCAGGCCGAACAACAATCCCTTGGGTCGTCCGTCAACTGCAGAAGTGTGTCCCCGCCGACCAGCGCCGTGTAAAGGCCATTCCCCTGCTTGGGATCGTTGGTCAGCGTGAATGTGACCTGACTGCCATCCGGCGAAAAACTGGCCAAGTTCTGTTTTCCGATGACCCCCGTCAGGGGAACGACCTCCACCACAGGCACAGATTCCTTTACCCGTAGGAAGAACAACTGGCGTGCAATGCCGGCGAGAACTAGAGCCAAAGCCAATACCAAAAGGAAAAAGCGCCATCGCCAGCGAGCCGGCCGACCACCTTCCTCGCGGGCCGCAGACGACACGACCGGCACTGGCATGACCGGGACTTCGTCAATGCTCCCAACAAAGCGATATCCTAGCCGGGGCAGAGTTTCAATGTAGCGCGGGGCGTCGGGGGAGTCGCCCAGCGCGTCGCGGATACGCTTGACGGAATTATTCACGCCGTGGTCGAAATCCACGAAGGTGTCGCCGGGCCAAAGCGCGTGGTGTAACTCGTCCCGGGTCACCAACTCTCCCGGCCGTTCCAGTAATTTTTGCAGGATCTGAAACGATTGCCGAGGCAGCTTCACTCGCACGCCTTGCTTGCGCAGTTCCTGGGTGCGAAAGTCGGCTTCAAAGTCCCCAAAGCGCATGTTGAGGCCCAGCTTCTCCATCACATCTACATCGTTTCCTGTTTTAGCCGCGAGTTTATCACACCTGCCAAGATGCTACTTGCCTTGTACTCAGCTACTTGGCCGTGTGAGCCATAAGTGTGCGTGATGTGAGCGGACCGGGATTGAACGCAATCTGCTTTTTAGCGAGAAGAGGCCCAGCGGCTATGGCGCAAGAAAGCTGGCAATTTCACTATACCGCCGGTAGTCGGCGCAGCGGCCGAACCCATCAACGATATTCAAAACAAAAAGGAGAACGCAGCATGACATCAAGAAATTTGAAGCACTTTGCAGCTTTCGGTGCAACAGCAGCACTGGTTCTAGCCGGCATGCTGGTTCTGGAGTCTGGACTAAAGGCCAGGGCTCAGTCGCAATCGCAGGCCGGTCGGATTGAGGGCACGTGGCGCGTGCAGCTCACGGTCCGCAACTGTCAGACGGGCGAGCCGCTGAGGAGCTTCCCGGCCCTTTTTATCTTCGGCCAAGGTGGGACGCTAACCGCGACGACCGCAGGCCAGTCCCCCGCGCTATTCACTCCCAACCTGGGTGTCTGGGGGCACACTAACGGCAACACGTACAGCGCAGTGTCCGAGGCCTTCGTTTTTAGCCCCGCCGGAACGTGGATACAGACACACCGGCTCACGCGTGCCATCGAGCTCAGTAGCGACGCGAACGAGTTCACAGACACAGTTACGCTTGAAATCCTCGACACCAACCGTAACCTGATTGCGACGGGCTGCGGCACGAGTGCGGGTCGTCGCTTCGAATGAATGTTGGAAAGATTGGTCAGAGTGGGGCCACTGAGAGTCAATTAATAGGCGAGTATGCGCTCAATTAGCTCGCTGGAGCGAATGGTGTCCGAGTGACCATCCGGAAGTTGACACTTCCACGAGGGCTTGTTACCCGGATTACTTCCGGCTTGCCGACAACACTCTAATTGCTTTAAGCGAATATTCAACCGCGACCCGATCAGTGCTGGTCGTTGATCTGCCGGTCAGCTTTTCTTCTGCTACGATAAGGAAGCATGGACGCACATGAGCGAACCATCCGGGCGAACGAAATGCAGTCGCGTGCGGGAAGCAATCAGAGGTTCTACACTGAAAAGCTTAGTGCGTACCGAAGATTCATCTCATTTTTTCGCTACCGAGACGCGATACGGAAACTACTTGAGAGTTCCGGGGTTCTCCGCCTAAGCCTCGGGCCTTGGACGCCGGCGCTCCCGAGAGCCGACCATTTTTTCGTGAAAACTGCTCGGCATCGCAATTAGTTTGATGAACATGCGGCGCTGCGGAAGACTTTATGCACAAGGGAGTCGATTGGATTGCCGCGACGGCATTCTTCGGGGTCTTTGCGTCGTGGATCGCGTTTGCGGTGGTGTTTAAGTTCCGAAAGAAACCGCCAAAGGCAGCGGAAACGAAACGCGATCCGAAGTCGTACTGGGGAATAGGACTGGAAGGAATTGGATACTGGTCGGTCTGGATTTTCCCCCGGCGCTATTTTTCTCCCATCGTGCCGATGTCGAGGACCGTAGAAATCTGCGTGGCAGCACTGGCGATCGCGATTAGCGTTGTGTCGGTGTGGTTCTGCGGTGCCGCGCTGAGAACGTTGGGCAAACAGTGGACCTACCGAGCACGGGTGCTTGAGGGACATGAGCTGATCACACAGGGACCGTATTCGCTGGTGCGAAATCCGATTTACCTTGGAATGTTCGGGATGCTGGTAGCGACGGGGCTTGCTGTGGGCCAGTGGCCGGTAGTGCTCGGGGCCTGCCTCGTGTTCCTGATTGGGACGGAGATTCGGATTCGAAGTGAAGAAAACCTGCTGCGCGAAGCTTTCGGTGAAAAGTTCGAAGAGTATGCGCGGCGAGTCCCAGCTTTCATCCCAGGAATTTATTGAGGGGATGGAAGCTTGACTGAGGAGCCTGCGGGACAATTACCCAAGCGCTCTCCGAGTCCTGGGTTGGTACAACAACTCAATGGGTTAATTGTGATTTGGGCCCGCTCGCGCCAGGCTTGGGTCAGAAGTTGCCGCAAATTTGCCATTCGGAGCGGATCACGGGCTGCCCAGAAGTAATCCCGTAAGGTAAGGGTTGCCGACGATACGGATATAGCATGCGCACCACGGCAGGCAATCCAAGTGGTTCCATTGATCTCGGCGTGATGTCACTCTACGGCGCCCCACTCCCTCAGCAGAGCCACCGTTCTCCTCTGGCTGTCGCCGCCAAACCGCAGCGCATATCCCAAGGCCGTACAGTCGACGATCTCTTCCGGCCGCTCATAATCGCCCGGAAGTTTCACGCGAAGCGTGAGATCTGCTCCGCTGTCAAGCAATAACTGTGTCACAAGCAAACCGCCATCGTCAGACTGTGTCACTGCATGAAAGATTGCTGTTTGCCCGCCGATGCCCGCCTCGTTGACTGCTGCCCGAGCATTGACGTCAGCGCCACGGTCGAGGAGCAGAGTGACGGCCGCAATGTTGCGGTATTCCGCAGCCACATGCAAAAGCGTTCCTCCTTGAAGCAATAGGAGACGTCCGCCAGTCTGGCCGCAATCGAGTTCTGGAAAATGCTTATTCACGAGTCCGGGCTCGGCGTCAATCAGTGCCCCCAGATTGTCGAGCCGGCCGCGGAGCAGTGCCAGCACAGCCGGTGCGTCGTACTTTGTCTTGCCACCCGCCTCGATAAGGATGTCGATGCAGGCGCTCAACCGTTCCAACGAACGCCCGTAACTCGCAATGAGGTAATCGAGAGCCGTGCCCGGATATGAATGGCCACTTATTTCGTGCCTTTGGTTGCGACAGTTCGGGTTTGCGCCATGATCGAGAAGCCATTTCAGAGCGGCCGGATCGATGGATTCGCAGGGAGCAAAAATGATCGGGAAATGTCCATGCCACTGTGCGTTGACATCCGCCTTGTGCGACACGAGAAGCTCCATCATCGGAATACGATATCCGCTGAGCGCGGCTCGCATGAGCGGCCCGTCGCCTCCCTGGTGCACGTCCGATCCGTGCGTGATCATCCATTCCGCTATGGCGAGTCTCGCAGGACTCGGCGGCTCCCAGGGCACGCGGCACTCGGCAACCCACGTGAGCGGCCCATCCTCTCCGTAACCGAGTGGAGCGCGATGCAGCGCGGGGTTGCGCGTCATCAGGCTCTTGACGCGAACAAGGTCGTTGGTGTCAATCGCCTGCTTGAGTTGACCGTTCTCCTCGAAGGACTCCACGTGAGCCTTGAGCTTCGGCCAGCTCGCAAACCCGTAGAGACGGGCGATCTGGAACTGTGCATCGGTGATTGATGTCGCCGCACCGCTCTTGAGCAGGTCCCTGGCTTGGTCCTTCAGATGGCGGAGATTGGAACGTTCGGGAAGAGGGCGTGGCGCCCGCTGTGGATCTGTAGACATAGCGACCTCCTTTCATCAAAGCGCCCACTGTCCGCACTTGGGCCGAAAGAAGGTTGCGAAACTGAATTCTGAAAGGTGGGCTTCTACCCTTTCCGCGGACCGGATGCGTCCTCTACGCAACGGCGAATCCTATCACGTTTGTTTCGAGATCCGCCAGGGCGCAGGCTTCACTTCCGAGCGGATGACGGGCAAACCTGAAGTTATCGATCCCAGATTCTCAGTTTCTTGTTTGCCGACGATCCGCCACGGGGGCACTTAGCCATCGGCATCCTTATCGATAACAGGCGATTACGCTCACAACCGAGATTGGCCGTCCCGATTATGGTTGGATGACGGGTAAACCGGAAGTAATCCCAGCAGACCCAATTTGCGCCCATTACTTCCGCATTGCCGACGAGGACTAAGCCGCAGGCGCCAGCGACTTCCTCCTAGTCTCCTCATCGAAAACGCCTCGGATCTAATTTTTCGCCTTCCGGACAACTCCTTCGTCGAGGCGTTTCCGATCAAGGCTAGCGACGACACAGGAGCAATCTTGGTCAGGGCATTCTAGAGACCCGGCGCACGACCCTTCCGATATTTTCCCAAAAACATCTCAGGGAGGCACCAGAGGGCGACGGCGCCGATCAAGGTTATTAGGCCGAGCAGATTCCAGCCGTTCCCGCCGAGACGCAGGATGCCGAGACCGTACGACAACGCGACGAGGGCCATCAGGAAGAAGAAGGGACCGGTGATGTAACAGTGCACGCGCCCACAGCGGAGCGCGTTCACAATACACGCCATGCCCATCGTCGCGAGCGCAACGGCCCAAACGGCTGTTCGCCAACCGTTATTGATGGCAGGAACCCCGACCACGACAATGGCAATGGCCGGAAGCCAGTACAGGAGGAAAACGCGCGATTTGCAGGTTGTGGTGTTGTCCTCCACACCGCTCCTTCGGCACATTGAAGGCTATTCCAGAATCTGGAATCTCGTCCAGAGCCAAGTTCAATTGGCAGGCGAATCACGGGCAATCGGAGATTGACTCGGCCACGGGAAGACGGGTCAGTCTCCGGATTGCCGACCACACGGGAGGTGCTGTCAGTTGGCTCGGACCGACATGGTGGGCAGGCATTTTAACGCAGCCGTACTCCGATTCGATCGAGAAGCTTCTGAAAGCGTGGCTCTGAGCGCAAGGCGTCGAATGCGGGCTCAATTCCAATCTCGGTCATGTGCAACTGTCGCTCTTTGTAAGCCTGCTCAAGCGCCTGCAGCGCCTTATCCTTGTCCCCGAGTCGAACATATATGATTGCAAGGCCATCGTGTGTCGTATAAGCCTCCGGTGGATTGTCGCTTCGATGGGACAGTTCCAACATCTTTTCCCAATACCCTCGCGGTCCACGGGCTGCGAAGGAAGAGCGCAGTGACTGCTCTAGTCTCAAGACACTGCCTGGGTTCTCGCCTGCGATGATTCTCGCTCTACTCTCCTCAGCGATGGCTTTGTCGTACTCGCCCCGATAGGTGTACAAGTGCGCTAAGCGTTCGTGCTCGATCGCAAGGTTTGGGAACATTTGTGTAACCTTCTGCAGCTGGACTAACGCGTCATCGTAGCGGCGTGCCCACACGTAGGTACGTCCCAAGAAGGACTGAATTCGCAGCGAGAATGGATCAAGCGCAATCGCTGTCTTCATCTCCGCTATGGCTTCGTTGTGTCGGCCGAGGGGGGATAGATAGCTGTTAGAGTAGAAGAGATGCGCTAACGAATCGCTGGGGTTGAGCCTCAACGCCTCTTGAAACTCGCGCTCTGCTGCCGGCCAGTCGTACTCGTAATGGGCCTTGATGAATCCCATTATGCTGTGCCCCTCAGCGAGGGAATCATCCAGCGCTATGGTGCGAGCAGCTGTATCGCGGGCCTTCGGCATTGCTTCCGCTGCGGTCATAAAACCGGATACAGGGGATAAGGCGTAGGCGCGAGCCAGCGCCGCATATGCTGTGGCGTAGCTGGGATCAATCTCGATGGCATGCTGGAACTGTTCAATACTTCGCGCAGTACCTTCTTTGTCCCGCAAATCCCAGGATTGCTGCCCCTGCAAATACGCATCATGCGCAGAAGCATTCACGCGCGGCGTGTTGGACAGGCGCTGCTCAGTTTGTCTCGTAAGCTGAACTCGAATCTGGCCCGCAATCGCGCGTGCGACTTCGCTTTGCACTTTCAAAATGTCGCCGATATCACTGTCGTAACTGCCGGCCCACACGTCTGCCTGGTCACTCGCCTGGATCAACTGAGCGGTCACGCGAATGTGTTGCCCGTCGCGGCGCACACTGCCTTCCAAGAGATACTTCACATTAAGTTCTCGAGCAATCTGCGCAGCATTTTTGTTCCTGGTTTTGTACTGCGATGCCGATGTCCGCGCGATTACACCTAGTTGTTCAGGATTCAAACCGCCCAGTTGCGTGATCATTTCTTCGGTCATGCCGTCAGCAAGAATCTCCTGTTGCGGGTCGTTACCAAGGTTCTGAAAGGGAAGCACGGCAAGCATAACCCTCCCTGTAGCCGGACGCGATCGGAAGACGCTCCACGCGCCCACCAGGATCGCGAGGGCAACGCCTCCGACTATGGCGATTCGGGCAACCTTGGGACCGCGTGGCCGCCGCTCGATTTCGGAAACAGTTACGGCGTAATTCTCTTCGATTTTGACAGCATCAATGCGGCCACGTAGAGGGGCTACCCACCGATAGCCCTTACGGGCTAGCGTTTCGATGTAGCGGGGCGATTCTGCGGAGTCATCAAGCGCCAACCGAAGGCGCCGGACTGCCGCGTTCAAACTCTGCTCGAAATCCACGAAGGTGTCGCCGGGCCACAGTCTTTTCTGCAACTCTTCGCGTGTGACAAGTTGGTTCGGCCGTTCGAGCAGCATGGCCAGTATGGCGACCGGTTGGCCTTCCAGCCGAATACGCAATCCTTGCCTCCGCAGTTCTCCGGTTTGCGGATCGAATTCGAAGGATCCGAAGCGGTAAGCGATCGGCTTTGTGACATTCGAGGCCAACCAGGCCCTCACAGTTTTTGGAGAGTATAGCTTTGCCGTTGCATTTCCTTCAACCCTTCCGTCTCACGTGTATTGCCAAGTCCATTGGATTCAGTAACCTCCGGTATCGGCAACGTTTCATCTGTGTTCCATTGCATGGAAGCACTGGTCGCGCAATTCTCCAGCCTGCTTGAAGGAGGGACAGGACAAATGAGACACTTCGATTTGAATTCGTTTTTGCGTATCTGCCGTTCGCTGCTAGTTCTTACGTCCTTTATCATCCCGCAGGTTGTTCAGGCTCAGTGGCACGCGACTGTTGGCACACAGAGCGAGGATTTAGCCAAGCAGGTAATAGCCTTCCTGCCGAACGAAATGTGGATTCACGTCGGGGACAGTATCACCTGGACATTCTTAACAGACGAGCCCCACACTGTGAGCTTTCTCAAGAATGGGCAGGTCCGTCCGCCGGACCAAGCCGGATGTCCAGGCTTCGCGAGCGGTTCCGCTACGTTCGATGGCACCACCTGCGTTAGTACGAGTCGCCTGAAAAAAGGCGAGATCTTTACAGTAACCTTCCCCGCTGCCGGCAACTTCAAACTTGTGTGTCTGATCCACCGGAATATGACCGGGACAGTGCGCGTTCTGGGACTGAACGAACCACTGCCCCACGACCAGGACTTCTACGACAAGGAGGCCCAAAATGAACGTGAGCGCCTGCTCTCCGCCATAGACCTTGGCTCTCATGATGAGCACTCCATCCAAAACCACGTGGACGCGGGTGTTGGAGTGATATCTGCGACCCCAGGTGGGAATGCAAACCTTGCTGTAATGCGGTTCGACCACGAAAAGATATTCATCGGTGCGGGGGAAACGGTAGAGTGGTCCAATTCCGACCCGACCGCTTCCCACACCATCACTTTCGGAATCGAACCAGCAGACCCGATGCCGCCTTCCTTCAATGTCACGGTCGATGCGGATGGTGCTCGGCACGCCGTAATCAGTTCAACTGCGGACAACGTGCACTCGGGATTCATTGTTGCTGCTGCACAGGAGCGGGTTGGACTAGCTCAGTTGCCGTCAGGGGTCACACGGTTTCGGGTAACGTTCAAAAGCCCGGGAACCTATCCCTATATATGTGCGCTCCATGATGAGTTGGGCATGCAGGGTACGGTTGTGGTTCTCCCGCAATAGATTCGGATGTGCGGCATCCGTACGGTCCGGCGCTTTCCGTTTGTAGTGCTCGGTGATAACAGTGTGCGGTTCGCGCAACGAAGGCCATGAAAAAAACTCAACTCGTGGTCTGGTTTATAGTCCTGCTGACTGTTGCAGCAGCAAAGTTCGCCGCTGCTGCAACCTCAGCGGATGAGGTAGCGATCCAAAAAATCATCGAGGAAGAAGTGACGGCTTGGAATTCTGGCGACGCAACATCATATTCGCGGCATTTTGCACGAGACGCTACCTTCACAAATATTTATGGCATGGTGTTCAACGGTCATGACGCCTTCGAGAAGCGCCATTGGGATACTTTCGCGACGTTCTTCAAGGGCACTACGCGAGTGGAAATAGTACGGCGCATTCGATTCGTCACGTCTGAAGTCGCTATAGTTGATGTGGATACGGAGGTCAGGGGCTTCGGGAAGATGCCCCCTGGCGTGACGGTGTCGAGCGACGGCGTGTTGCGGACTCGGCTTTTGCAAGTATTCGTGAAGCATAGTGGCGAATGGTGGATCGAGGCATATCACAACGTCGACGTAAAAGTTCAGCCCTGAGGTGGGAGCCAAATCCATGAATGGGCGCGTGCTGCGGTATGCGCTGTTATAACCCGCTTTAATAACACTCGCGCGCGCTGCGTTAGTTAATTTGCGATGAGTTGGCTGGTTTCACTAGGTGACCTCGACATAATTGACGGATGGCCGACTACTCACCAACTGGAGTCGGGGTAGCGAGGGCGGGTCGAAGGCCCTCTATATGACGTTGAAAAGCTCACCACGCCTTGGAGTCACGGCAATTCCAGGTCGAAAGCGTAGATCTCCTGGCTTCCTGCATCGCGAGT
>DATEGO010000064.1:0-13166 GCA_035280065.1 Candidatus Acidiferrum sp. | reverse complement strand
GGCGGCGCTGGCGCACGAGGGCGGGCACGTGGGCATGTGGGATGAGGAGGACGGATTTTTCTACGACGTCCTGCGCCTGCCCAACGGCACCGCGCAGCGACTGAAAGTGCGTTCCATGGTGGGACTCCTGCCGCTATGCGCGGTTACCGTGTTTGAGGGAGAACTCACGCGAAAATACCCGCACTTGAACGACCAATTGCGATGGTTTCTTCAAGCTCGACCCGAACTCACTGCTTTTATCCACGATCCTGCTCAAACAGGTTGTGTTGGACGCCGAATGACCTCTATTTTGAACGAGAACAGGCTTCGCAAGGTTCTTTCAAAGATGCTGGATGAGAATGAATTCCTAAGTCCATTCGGGATTCGCGCTCTGTCCCGTTATCATGCGGAGCATCCCTATATTTTTCAGCTAGGCGACGAAAAGCATGTAGTGTCATATCTGCCGGCGGAATCTGATACCAGCATGTTTGGAGGTAATTCCAACTGGCGCGGTCCGATTTGGATGCCCGTCAACGCTTTGATCATCCGCGCTCTGTTGCAGTATTACATGTATTACGGGAATGGTTTCATTGTGGAGTGCCCGACCGGTTCGGGGCGCCAAATGACCTTGTATCAAGTTGCGGAAGAGCTGGGGCGCCGTCTTGCTAGCATTTTCTTGATCGACAAAGACGGCCGCAGGCCACTGTATGGGGGAACCAAAAGGTTTAAAGAAGATCCGGACTGGCGCGATTGCATCTCCTTCTACGAATACTTCCACGGCGACAACGGCGCCGGTCTGGGGGCGAGCCACCAGACTGGCTGGACTGGTCTCATCGCCAGCATCATGCATGTCTTTGCGACAACTACCTCCGAGCAGGCTCTTGAACTCGGAAAGATTGCTGCCGTAACCGACATGTTAGATACCGCCCTGGCTACTGCGCATGCCAAAGTTGCGGCTGTTGGCAAATCGCGGAGACCTAGTTCAGGAGAGTTCAAGGAAGTGTTTGCAATGAAAAAACCGGGGAAGGACTCTCCATGATTCCGGCAGAGCTAGTACTTCTCAGCGACAAAGTGTCTTCCCTTTAGCGCCGCCTGATCATCGTAGCTACCTTTGTTCTTCCGTTTGGGAAGCTCGGCCCTATCCCGGGGTGCCTTACCGTAAGGGATCATGGTTAGCAGATGTGAGATGCAGTTAAGCCGGGCTTTCTTTTTGTCGTCTGAACGAACGATGTACCACGGCGCACGCTTCGTATCGGTGGCTTCCAGCATCTTGTCGCGCGCCCGCGAGTACTCATACCAGCGGCGAAAGGACGCCAGGTCCATGGGACTTAGCTTCCATTGACGGAGTGGATCGTTAATACGCGCTTCGAATCGGCGCTGTTGCTCTTTCTTCCCGACTTCCATCCAATATTTGATGAGTATAATCCCGGCGTCGACGACGTACTTCTCGACAACAGGGCAAAGCAGGAGGAACTTATCATGCTCTTCTTTCGTGCAGAAACCCATCACGTATTCCACGCCGGCACGGTTGTACCAACTTCTATCGAAGATGACGACCTCTCCCGCGGCAGGGAAGTGCTGCATATAGCGCTGCACATACATCTGGCTTTTCTCCCGGTCCGATGGAGCAGGCAGGGCTACAATGCGAAACACGCGGGGGCTGACTCGTTCCACAATCGCGCGAATCGTGCCTCCTTTGCCAGCAGCGTCCCGCCCCTCGAAGATGACAATCACGCGCAGACCTTTATATTTGACCCAATCTTGGAGTTTGCAAAGTTCGCTTTGGAGACGACGGAGCTCCTTCTCGTACTGCTTGCGCTTCAAACGACCATTGCCTTCTTCTTTATTTCCCATTGGCAATCGCTCCTTGGATTGCAAAGCCGGTCATAAGCGCTGGACGCACAGCTAGAAGAGCACATGCTACTCCTCGCTGCGAGGGCGATGATTTCGCCGACGCCTGGCCAAAACCAAGCTAATTCGCGCCGATTTCATGGAGACTCGGCGGGGCGGCCTGCAGGTCTTGATAAGCTCTGATCACTTCGAGAAATGTCGGATAGAAAGGAATCTTGCGATCAGTGGGGGCACGCTTCCGGGATTCTGCCCAGAGGTGCCATTCTGTTTGGCGGCCGGCAGCGGCAAGAACGACGCCCCGCTCTCGCAACGTATCCGCAACTTCTTCTGCAGTGTAGAGTCCTGTAGCGTCGACGAGCGTAATCGGGAGCATATCGAGTGCGAGCCATTTTAAGGAGGGTCCAGCAGCGTCCGCGGCCGCCAGCACTCCGCGCTTGAAATTGAGGGCATTGAAAAACACAAGCGGCGCATTGAAACGCAGAAGGATCAGACCCGGTATTGTGGCGGCATCAGGGTGATGCTCGACAGAATGAAAACCCGGCAGGCCCTTTACTTCTCCGAGAATCTCGATCCGTGGACGAGACACGAGTCTTATGAAACGCAAGATCGCCAAGACCACCGCAACCAGAATGGCCCGCATTGAGCCAACAGCGACTACCCCTACGGTGGCCACG
The DNA here is from genome assembly GCA_035280065.1 of Candidatus Acidiferrum sp. Lineage (GTDB taxonomy): Bacteria > Acidobacteriota > Terriglobia > Acidiferrales > UBA7541 > Acidiferrum. Next base: position 10,662 of record DATEGO010000064.1, on the reverse strand, counting down.
ACTGATAGAGCGAACTCTCTCCGGTCGATCTTATAAATTGTGCGCAGCGCCGGAACATCGATCAAAGAGAGGGCCGCCTTGACCAGCACGGCACCGAGAGCAGCAATTGGGACATACCGGAGAGGGCCTGTAAAAAACAGCAGCACAACTGCTATTGTCGCCGCCGCAAAAAGTCCCGTAACCTGCGTGCGCCCGCCCGTCGCATCGCTCATAGCGGTTCGGGAATCCGCACCGCTGACTGCAAAACCCTGAGAAAGTCCGGAGGCAATATTGGCTACACCGAGGGCGGCGAACTCCCGATCTGCGTCAACGTCGTACTTGTTTTTGGAGGCAAAGCTGCGCGAGGTCAGCATCATGCTCGAGAAGGTGACTAGGGCTAAACCCGCAGCATCTCCAAGAAGACTTGGCAGTAGAGATAGGGAAAAGTGTGGGATTCTGATGTTCGGAAGTCCGGCTGGCACGTCCCCGACTGTTTTAACGCCCAGCCCCTCAAGATTGAGGACGCGGACTGCGATCGCCGCGAAGATGATAGCCACGAGCGCTGCGGGAATTCCACGAAGCAAGCGAGGCGCGGCTAACAAAACCACAAATGTAGCGAAGCCTACGGCGAGCGTGGGCCAATGTGTAAGCCCAAGCTTCTCAATGAACTCAACGAGTCTCGGCACGATTCCACCTTTGGTTATCGAAAAGCCAAAGATCTTGCCGATTTGCCCGAGCATGATGCTCAGCGCGATTCCATTCAGGAAGCCCACGAGGATCGGCTTCGACAAGAAATCTGCCAGCCCGCCAAGTCTCAAGAAGCTGGCTCCGGTGCACAGGATGCCCGCTAGGACAGCCAATGTTACGGATAAAGATTCGTAGACCTTCGGATCGCCAGCAGCCAGAGGCGCCACCGCCGCAGTCACCAGCGCGCAAGTGGCGGCGTCGGGGCCAATGATTAGTTGACGAGAGGTTCCGAAGATCGCATAAGCGACGAGGGGAAGAATGCTTGAATATAGGCCCACGGCAGGGTTAAACCCAGCGAGCTGAGCGTAGGCCACGCCCACCGGCAGCGCAACAGCAGCCACGGACAATCCTGCGACAAAATCATGGGGCAGGTCACTCCGTTGATAGCTAAGCAACTTCCCCAGGCCCGGCGCAATTTTTGCTACATACGCAGAGGGACCGCTTTGAGTCGGAGGCGTAGCTCTTGCCATTTAAACAGCGCCTTGAGACGTTTATCGGTCTGCATCCACTTTCACAAAGCTGTATTTAGCGCTGAATTGAATGCGGGGCGCATTTGCCTTCAAGCCGCTTTGTTCCATCGCCCAACCGTACAGAAACTCTGCACCAACGTTGAGCGATCCGAAAGGGTTCCAAATTATGTTGGAACCAGTGTACGTTGCATGGTTGTATGTTCCCGGGGCCGCCGAGGAGAAGAAGGCCGTATTGTTCACCGCGGCGTATGAGTAGATCGCACTGGAACGGAGATTTTTCAACCAATAGTGCTGATAGGCTGCCTCAACTCCCACCGAAGGAGTAGCCTTCAATCCCGTGGCCGATTTTGGCTCTGCATCAATCCCCAGTCCGGAAGTGTCCTGGAGATACCGCGAAATCCCGTACCCAGAAGCAACAGCAAAGATTACGTTGTCCTTGCCGAATGTTTTTACACCGGTGGACACATTCACACCCCAACCAAAAACGGAGTCCGTTTTTGGCGTGGGGGTCGTTGGGACAAAAGCCGCGATGGAACGAAATATCGCCGCAACCTGGAAATGTCCCCGTTCGAATTCCTGGCGCAAACGGACCGCCCCATCGGGACTAGGGGCATTGGGCTGATCTGAGAATTGGGGAGTCTTGAAGATTATGTCTGAGCTGGGTTTCTCCACGGAAACATAGAATGTCGTGCTCGGTGTCAATGCAAACCCGTAGCGCAGCTGTGGATTTCGGATGCTCACCATGCCGTTGGGCCCTTGGAAGTCGAGCGTATCCGGGAATCCATCTGGGTCCATAAAGTTTGAGAACGTCTGGCCGATCAGGACGTTCTTTACCTGCGCATAGGCGTGACGCAGGCGTGGTGTAGTTGCATTCGTTCCAAAGAGATCGCCCTCAACATAGAAACGCACGTCGCCGAGTTGTGTACTTGGAATCCGGAAGTCCAGACTCAGGCGAGTGGGACGGACCGATACAGTTGCGTTGTTCACGCCGACGACCGTGGGGATGGGAATGGAGGATGGGATGAAGGACTCGGCGCTTCCGGCAGGCTTGAAATCGTAGATGAAGTCGGTCTTGAAGTACCCGCCGATCTTGAGGATGGTCTGAGTCCCGGGCAAGCGGAAGAATCCCTTGTACTTGGGATCGAGCGGAACGTTGTCGAAGCGGGCGGCAGCAACGCTATCCTCAGCAAATGTCCGGCGAGTTGCCGTCGCTTCCCCCACTTGTTGGGAAGGGGCAGCTTGGGGCAGAGGCTGCGTGCTTTGAATCGTTCCCTCTTGCCTGGTTGAGGAGGCTGCCGGGGCTGTGGCAGCCTCCGTCACCTTGCTGCTTTCCAGCTCACCAAGCCGCGCTTGTAGCCTGCTCATCTGCTCACGCAGTTCGTCCAACTGCTTACGCAATTCCTGAACATTTTGATTGGGAGAAGCTGATTGAGCAAAAGCACCGGCCGGGATCAAGACTCCCGCGAGCAAAGCTCCCGCCGCGAATACAAACCCTCGATTTTTCGTTGGGCCGGTGCGTAGAATCCTTGCCATTATGAGCTCCTTATGTAGAACGAATTTTCGGCTGCGGGTTTCCGGCCTGCTATCGCAAGCACTACGGTCTGACGACCCGGGCAGAAATGCGGCCTACCCCTGATCAGGCTCTATGCGAAGGTTCGGATAGGTTTCCCGAACGCTCTACTGTCACTTCTTACAGGGACGAGGGAGTTGATGGAGAGGCCTAGTTGGGGTACCGTGCGCAGCTTAATTTGGCTACTGATACCCAGCCAAACTAATCCGATGCTGACGAATTATTATCTGACATGGCTGTTTACGACTCGCTGCAACAAATAGAGCCTATGGTGGAGAAAGCCCTTCTTCCGGCGTGCCTACGCCCCCGCTGCTTTGCTGCGACCATTAAGAGGTACCTCGGCGCGAATTACAGTCCCCTGCGCGGGGTGAGAATCAACCAATAGCTCGCCATGAACCAGCTTCAGCCGTTCCCTCATGCTGGTAAGGCCGAGGCCGCGCCCTCTAATTGCTTCTTCGGGATCAAAACCGACTCCTGAGTCACGCACCGTCAGCTCGATCTTGCTCGGTGTCCCCTTGAGAGAAACCTCGAAATGCCTTGAACCGCTATGCTTGACGGCATTTTGGAGGCTTTCTTGCAACACTCGAAAAAAGCAAAGAGCGATCTCCTTAGGCAGTTGCCTCGGGACGCTCTCTGATTGAAACTCAATCTCCACTCTGTGCTCCTCGGACAGCTCCCTGCAAAAACTCGTAGCGGCTGTCACGAGACCCAGGTATTCCAGCTTTGAAGAGTGCAAGTGATGCGACAGAGCCTGGATATCGCTGCCCAGACTTGACAGATGCTCCTTGATTTCCGTCAGACGTTGCGTCATGGCGGGCGCCAGGGGGGAAAGATCTCCTTGCCATCGCTCTAGATTAACCAATACTAGGGTGATTCGCTGATTGATATCATCGTGAAGTTCTCGTGCGATCCAAGTGCGCTCCTGCTCCTGTGCCTCGATTAGCTTTCGGCTCATATCGCCAAGTGCCTCTTCAGCCAGTCTGCGATCAGTCACGTCGATACAAGAACCGATGTAGCCTGCAAAAGAACCATCTTGTTGAAATCTAGGTATGCCCCGATCAAGAACCCAGCGATACTCTCCGTCGTGTCGCCGGAGCCGATACTCCATCTCAAAAGGCTCGCGCCGATCAAACGCTTTGATATAGGTTTCGAGACAGGCGCTCAGATCGTCGGAGTGGACATTTTCCCCCCAGGCGTTTCCGAGTTCTGTTTGAATGGAGCGACCAGTGAACTGCAACCAAGGCTGATTGAAGTAATTACAGAGTTTGTCGGGACCAGACATCCAGATCATCACAGGAGCGGCATTTGCCACCAACCTGAAGCGCTCTTCGCTCTCCCGCAAAGAGGCTTCAGCGCGCTTGCTTAGCGTGATGTCTCGTGCAATCTTGGAAGCAGCTACGATGTTACCCGCTGAATCTCGCACGGGAGACATGGATATAGAAACATCGAGCCTCTCTCCTTGTTTTGTAAATCGAATCGTTTCGTAATGTTCAATCTCTTCACCGGTCCTCAGCCTTTGCAGAATTCCAATCTCTTCCTCTTGTAGCTCAGGGGGGATGGTCATGGCAATGGGCTGTCCCACAGCCTCCGCCTCGCAGTAGCCATACATGTTCTGGGCTCCAGGATTCCAGCTCTGTATGATTCCGTCTAAACTCATCGAAAGTACGGCATCGTCTGACGATTGCACAATGGAGGCGAGCCTGCGCTGAGCGTCTTCGGCCCGCTGTCGTTCTGTAACATCCACCAGCACTGTCGTCGAATACAGAAGATTTCCGTTTGCCTCTTTCACTGATCCTGCATTGAGGAGAACAGTTCGCGTTTGCCCTCCTTTTGTGACTATGGTCATCTCCTCGTCATGCAGTGTTCCGGTCTTCTGCCACTTTTCAAGCAAATCAACCATTTTCGAGAGCGACCCAAGGGCATAGATCGTGGACAGAGGCTTCCCTATCAGTTCCGTTTTTGCGTAACCGAGAGCCTTGCAAGCCGCCGGATTGGCATCCAGGATTTCGCCGTCAGCGGAAGTCATAAAGCAGTATTCCGGCAAAGTGTCAAAAAACTGCCGGAATCGATTCTCTGAAACCCGTTCGGCTTCTTCAGCCTGCTTGAGATCCGACACGTCCGCGAAGACTGAAAGGGCACAGGGCTCACCGTTGCATTCAATCCTTTCAGAAGACCCTAACGTCGTTCGGATCTGACCATCTTTCCTGCGAATGCGAACCTCGAAATTTCGTGCGCTGCCTTCGGCCTGAAGAAGCTTCACGAACTCCTCTCTTTGATCAGGGTCGACCCAGAGGCTAATGTCCAAGGGGGTCCGGCCGATTACTTCGTCGCGACGCCACGCGGTAAGGTACTCGTACGTCTCGTTGACATCCACATAGCGATGATCCTGCATGCTTGTGATTGCGATGGCCAAGGGGCTTTGTTGAAAGACACTCGAAAACTTTTGCTCCGACTGCTTGAGCGCCTCTTCGGCGCGTTTGCGCTCCGTAATATCAACCGCCATGCCAAATGTACGCTTGGGTTCGCCGTTTCTCGCGTATTCGTGTTCTCCTCTGTCGTAAACCCACCGAATCGTGCCGTTCGGCCAAAGGATACGGAATTCTGCGGAAAAGGGTTCGTGGTGTTCCCTTGATTTGGATACCGCTTCCGAGACTCGCTGTCGATCTTCGGGGTGGACGTAATGATAGAAATCCTCGTTTCGGCCTACAAATTTCTCAGCGTTCAACCCGAACATCGTTAGTAAGTCGCCGAACCACGTGGTTCGGCCGGACTCGATCTCGATGTCCCAGCCGACGGATTTGCCCGCTTCCACGGCTAAACGGAGCTGCTCGTTGGTGCGGACCAACTCAGCTTGCGTCTCTCTCTTCTTCGTGCGTTGCCAGAGGAGCGCAAAGATGGCCAGCATCTGCGCCAAGATCACAAAAACGCCGACCAAGATATACCGCTTATACAGCTGCCAGAAGCTCGCTGGCCGATTGAGCACGACGCTCCCCGGTGGCAGAGCGCTTTCCTTCATTCCCCAGCGCTGCATGGCACGCCAATCGAACACGTAGGCGTGTTTGCTCTTGGCAATCGGGATATTCTGTGGCTTCTCGCCATTGAGAACGCGCACAACCATGTCAGCGGCGACACGGGCGTCATCCGCCCAATTCACCAGGTCCCCGCCCACAGCTCCTGCCCTAAGATCCACATCGTCCATGACAAATACCGGCGCATTTGCGGCGCCAAGCACCAACGGTACAGACTGAGCTGAATCAATAAAGTGCGCCCCCGCTGCATCTTGTGAAATCGCAGTATGGTAAACGATCGTATCGCTCGGCAGGTGCCTTAGCCGCTCAAGCAGGGCAGGCATCGTCAAGTCGGTAAGATACGTGAAATCGAGTTTCGATCCGAAGTCTTGGAAAGCCTGTTTTGCAATGACTTCCCATGGTTCGTCGAACGTGCCCATGCCGCCGACGACCACTACGTGTTTGGTGTTGGGTAAGAAGCGCAGAGCCGCTTCCAAAGTCTCCTTCGGGTGAAGACTTCCTAAAATACCGGTAAGACGCATCTCCGACCTTACCTGGTCCGGAATGTCTCCGAGGGCTGCGCAAAAAACGACGGGTGTATCTCGGATGAAGCTCTCGTGCGAGTCTGCGAGGAACTTGAGAGACGCTGACCCGGCAGCAATGATGACGTTGGGCCTGTAATCTGAAATTTGATCTATGAGCCCTTCTATGAACCGGCGTTTGTGAGCTTCATCTCGAAAAAGTGTGAGTTGGAGACTCTCATGATATAACTCGATCTGGTAAGGCGAGTTCTGCAGACGATCAGCGACTGCTTGATCGACTTCTGCAAAGCCGGGCGAAGAGGCAATGTCAAGGTCATTGAGAATAAGGACTCGTCGCGCTTCCTTGACCTGAGCTGCGGCATGCTGCGGAGAAAGGACGCAGAGCGGAAACAAACAAAACGCCATGCACAGGAGGGTCCAAAAACTGTATGCACGAAGGGAAAGCTGCGCAGGGGCGTAACGAATTCTTTGGCACCTGGCAACTGAATGCACGACCGGGGGACGGGGGACGCACATGGGTTACACGCAGACTAGAGTATACTCGTTCTCGAAAAGTGCAAGATTCTTGTCATTTATCTCACATGTCATCAATTGCTGGGTAAAATATAGAGTCCAAGGATACCGAACCGTTCGGCTAAATCCCTTCCGGTATTCTTCGTTGCTCCTCCCAGGGACTTGGCTCCATGTGGGCTCGGCCGGGGAAGAAAGAGAAAGACGGTGTAGGTTCTCCGAAAGGCCGAGCCATTGATAACACGGGCGTCATCTCAATGAGCAATTCATTGTTACTGTCCGGCAATACGAACGGTAACCCATCAACTGTGGCTTCTGAAACGAGGCGAAATTCCAGCGTGTCGGCTTCAAGCACCAAAGGGACGATTTGACCATCCGCCATGACCACGCAGTTGGGTCCTGTCTTACCGCACTCATTTCCCGGCAAAAGCCCATCGTCGGTGCCTGCTTCGTCTACCTGATCCCGCCCCAGACTCAAACGCACGAGATCATAGCTTCCGGCGGAAACTCGCAGTTCTTCCTTGGATTCAGAGGAAATGGCACGCACTTTCTCGTTGAGCAGTTCAATTTGGCGCGGCCGCTTCTCGAGTTCTGGAAGGAGTTCTTGCCAGCCTGACGACTCGCCCTCAGCATTCGCACTTGAATGAATGTCAATGCCGCGCAGGTTCAAAACGACAGTGTGAACTCGATTGGATCCTGAGCACAGCTCGCATGAATGGTTTAGCTGTATCACAACGCGGATGGCGCCCTTCGGCGTTGCGAGCCTGCAGGCAGGCGGCGGATTGCTAAGCACAGTGCCAATGGTTCCGTTTGGCGGATTCCAGAATCCGAAGAAGCAACTATTTGAACAACCTGTGAAGAGAACGCATAGAAGCGCGAGGAGACTTGAGCTGCAAGACTTTGTATTGGTGGTTCCGAAAGCCAATCGCACCATGCGCGCTCTCTTTCAAGAGTAGTCAGCAATCACCAAGTCTCTTGAGCTTCGGGGCTGGGATAATTTGCAAACCACGACTTGCGAGGAAGTTTTGGCCCTCCTGCCATCAGGTACACCGCCAACTCGACTTGTCTACTACTTCTTTACTTGTGGCGGGTACTTTTTAAGAAGTTTCTCGACGGCTTTGTTAATGTTTTTCTGTTTTTTCTCCGGCTTGGCTTTGGGATCCAGTGTCTTCGAGGCTGTCCCTCTCCAGACCAACTGTTTTGCCGCAGGGTCGTACATGCTCAAATCTAACTGTCCAACATAAACTGTGGATGTTGAACCATAAGTCGTCGTGGAGGACATTCCACCATACCCGTACCATCCCCCTCCCCAGCCAGGACCGTAGCCCCAACCCGTGTTATACGAGGTGAATTCTTTCTCCTGGCCAAGAGCCGTCTGATAGCCGATGTACAGATCAGCGCTGTCCGAGTCCGTCTTCGTCAGCCCTTTCGCGGCCAGTTGGGCGTCAATGGCGCTTGTCAATGCCTTCTGAGTGAGTTCATCCGGCATTTCCGCGCCCTTGATGGGTACCCACTTATACGTCTTGTATTTCGAAAAGTCCTTATCTTTATCGAAGTCGTAGCGAACATCCTGCGCAAATGCAGAACTCACTCTTATTAAAACCAGAGCAGCAATTAGAAAGATTCGCTTTTTCATTCTTCCGTTCTCCTTTACGAATATCGGACCGAGAAAACAGGGCGAATATCACCAGTTGTCGTCCGTGCGATGCCAGGTCTTGTCAGGGTTGTAGAGGGTCATTTCTTGGAAAATACTGAGCGTATCCGTCCCCAAATCCTTCTCATAAACGACTCCCTCATAGCTGACGATGAACGTCTTTACGCCGGTAACGCGGTAGTCGGCTGGCGCGGCGGCGAGAGCAAATCCTCCGATCATCGCCCCGTTCACCACAAAATCCATCTGCCCGAGTGGCGCGGCGGAACCTTGCCCTTTCAAAATCTTGAAAAAGTACCCATGATAAGGCTGACTTCGATTCGAATAGCCTTGCGACAAGGCCTTGGCCACTCCTTCTCCAACAGGGCCTCCCCAGCTCGCATCGGGATTCTGCCAAGCTAGACCATCCTGTTTTCCCGCGGTACTGATGATTCGCTGTGCGTACTGATTTACTTCGGCGCCATCATGTTTTTCCTGCGCGTACGCTTGTTGCGCTTCTACATAACCGCGACAAATTTGGATGGCGTCCAATTCATTGCTGCCTATGCGCCGTAAGAGAATCTCTTTGCGACCCGCCTTGGTGTCGAAAGACCACTTCCCGCCCTTTTGAACAATGGGGATCGGGAGAGGCCAATCGTCATTGCCGACGGAGAGCATTGCGCGCTTCGGATTCTTTGGGTCGATGACGATTTCGTTCTTCTCGCGAGCCTTTGCCGCAAATGCGGCAGTTCTGTTCTTGTCCTGGACAGCATCTTCTGAGGCCACCAAATCCTCACCATCCGCGCCCAGAACTTCCTTTAACGCCGGCAAATCGAAACTCTCCGTCGCTTTGATCAGCGCATCGACAGCCTCTTTCGGTGTTGCAAACGTTTTTTGCACCACCGCGGAAGACGATGAGCGTGGCGCCTGCTCAACATCAGTCGTGACTCTCGAGGCGAAGGCCGCGACGCTGCAAATCAGCGCGAGCAGCAGAACCACCGGGAATATTTCCCGCTCAAGAGGATTCCATTTCGCCGGTTTCACATTCTTTTCTTTGATCATGGACGATTACCTCCTGCGGCCGCCGCCACGCCCGCCACCGCCGCCGCCGCCCCGTGCTCCCATGCTGGAAGCGCCACGTGAGCTGCTCGCCCGCGCACCGCTTCCGCTCATTCCGCCGGAGCTGCCACCGAAAGCTCCTCCTCCCCTCGATCCGCCGCCTGAGGAAACGCTGCGGTCACCGATTCGATCTCCGCCGCTTCCGGCGCGATTTGCTCCCAGGCCATTTCCCCCACCGGATCCTCGATTGCCCGCACTAGACTGCTGGCGGCCACCGCGGTCCATCGCGCCTGCTTGCCCGCTCTGCCCCCTGCTTCCTAATTGACCTTGGTTCTGGCGCGCATTGGCCTGCCGGTTGCCCATGGAATCCCCACGCGCCGTGCCTCCATATTTGTTCGCAGTGGCTCTGTTCGAGTAAGGAGTCCCTCCGCGGTGTTGGGAATTGTGCTGCCACGTGTTGCCCGTTCGATTCCCGCTTCTATTTGAAATGTTATTCTGCCTGTTGGAGTTATTCACGAACGTGTTATTATTATTAATATTTATGTTATTGTTACTCCCCCAGCCGCTGTTGCAGCACCAGCCGCCGCCGCCCCAAGCAGCCCCTATCGCCATTCCGACGCCGAAAGAAATGGCCATCCCCGCGGCGTAATAGCCAGGAGGGGGGTAATAAACGGGAGGGTAGGGATACGCTGGTGGACCGTACACGACTGTGGGGTTATAGCTGGGAACGTACACGACATCAGGCTTTGCCTGTTCGACTACGATTACCTGCTTGTTCTCCACAACCTTGGTTTCGACCTTCATCTGATCGTTGGATTTCAGATTTCCCTTTTCTTGGGCTTTGACGCGCATGCGCTGAACGGCGTCCATCACGTCGGATTGCTGGGCCAGAACGGCGTTTCCAAGATCCGTCGTCCACTGGATGTCGTCCGCAAGCCGCTTGACCACGTCGGGAAGCGCCGCCATGGATTGAATACTTGGATCCCACGGCTGCTTCATTACCGCATCTTGCAAGGCCTTGTCTTTGAGACCCGGATTCTTGGTCAGCCATTGTTGAAGCTGCATGATCTCCAACGGATAGGTAGAGGCGGCTAGAACCTGTGCCAAGAGAGGGTCTGGGTAAAGGGCGATAGGTGCAACCAGCGAA
>DATEGO010000063.1:0-9362 GCA_035280065.1 Candidatus Acidiferrum sp. | reverse complement strand
TGGAAAGTTCATTCGACGGAGCAAGGCTTGGAAACGAGGATCTGAGCGCAGTGAATCAGCGGCAGGATCGACACCGAGGAAAGCCAATCCGTCCGAATGTTCTTCGGCAGCCTTCTCAAGCCACTGAAATGCTTCGTCCTTGTCGCCCAATCCTATGTAGATCGCGGCAGTGTAGAACGCTGGCACATATCTACTCTTCGCCAATTCGCCCAAGTATTGCACTTCTTTAAGTGCATCGTTTTTTCGCCCCGCCAACGCATGAGCATGCCCGAGCTCCATCTCGAATAAGAGAACATTGGAAAAAGTGGCATGTGCCTTCTCAACTTCGGTGACCGCTTCAGCGTACATTCCTTTCTGCTCGTAGGCGCGAGCGAGATGGAAGTATGTAATGAACCAGTTCGGATCCAGTTCGATGGCCTTCTTGGATTCTTCTATCGAGCGATCGTATTGCCTTGCATAATAAAGCGCTTGTGCTAACACGGCGCGGATCACTACTAAGCTCCGTGGATCCGTCTCTTGCGCGGCTTCTTCTGCTCGCTGAATTTGTTGCAGCGCTTCCCGGTGTCGGTTAAGCGCCAGCAACAACCACGAACGCCAAAGGTGGGCTTGCACATAGCTCGGCTGGACAGAAAGCGCCTGGTCATACTGCTGTTCTGCGCCTTGCCAATCCCACTCGTACCTGTATCTAACGAGCCCTAGCACGGTGCGGGCCTCGGCGAGCGAATTGTCGAGGTCCAGAGCTTTCTCGGCGGCCGCCCTGGCTTGAGGCATGGCTTCCTTCGCCGCTAGAGCGTCATAAGGGATGACCCCGAGCATGGCATAGGACATGGCGAGTGAAGAATAGGCCAGGGCGTAATCCGGTTGCTTCTCTATGGCTGAGCGGAAATAGCCGACGCTCTTCTGGAATTCACGCGGGTCTCGCCGGTACCAACAGTAACGCCCCTTCAAGTACGCTTCATATGCATCAGGATTCACGGGTCGTGCCGTGGTCAGCCGCGTCTGCTGTTCGGACGACAGCGTGATCTGTACTTCGCGGGTGATTGCTTGCGCAGCCTCAGCCTGGAGAGCGAGAATATCTGCCATATCTCGATCAGCACTATTGGCCCACACGTGAGTCTGGTCGGCGCATTGTACAAGCTGCGCGGTGATTCGGGCGCGCTTTTCGGTCCGCCGCACGCCCCCTTCCATAATGTAGTTGACGCCTAATTCCCCGCAGATTTGCGCGGTGCTCTTCTCGGTCGCTTTGTACGGCATAACCGATGTGCGCGCGATCACTCCTAGACGCTTGGGCTCGAGCCGTGCGAGCTGCGTGATCATCTCATCGGTCATCCCGTCGCTGAAATACTCCTGCTCCGGGTCTCCGCTCATGTTCTTGAAGGGCAAAACTGCAAGCTTGATCTTCGGAGGGGCGGCATGCATCCCCAAAAACCTATTTCGTGAAAGATACGCGGCTACAGAAAGCACTCCTGCGAGAACGATCGCCACACCTGCGGCTCGGCTTCGAATGTGCTGATTCCCCAATATATGGCGCGTGTTCTTGCCCTGCGGTTCGGATTCCAGTTGGAGGTGACCATCACGGTACCAGGAATCCAGCTCTTCCTTATAGGCATATACGGGGCCCTGTTTGTCGATCTGCAGGCGATGAATGGGCAACCCCGCAGATTTCTCCCACCGCTGGACGGTGCGGACCTCGCGGCGCAGGTAAGCGGCAATTTCCTTCCAGGAGTCCAGGCGGCCTTCCGCCGAAGGCTTGAAGGCGTCCGGGGAGGGAGTCGTGCTTTGGCTATCCATGTGTGCGAACTTAAGAATTACGCGGGTGCGATTCTAGCGTATGCCCGCGATTAGGGGTAGAACTGCTTCACCTATGCATCACTCCGAGCGAAAAAAGACGACACTTCAGTTGACAGGTTAGGAGTCGCATTTTGTCGCTTGCGGATGCGAAAGGTAATGCGTAGGTTTCGGCCGCGGCGTCAAATTCGTCAATTTCGGAGGTGCACTATGACAAACATGGTCAATTTCAGAAGGGTCGTTTTCTCGGTCAGTGTGGCAGTGCTGGTAACAGCGGTAATTATAGGTACCAAAATAGGGAGCAAACCGGTCGCGGCGTAGACGACGCCACCAATTGATGTTTTCGTATTCCAGTGCAGTGTGATACCCAACCAACCAGACTTCTTCGCGCTGGGTTCCTATCACCTCACTGGTACAGGGGCCCCTGGCGCTGTTGTCATAAACCCGGGTGACTGCGCCAGGGTGATGGCCCAGGCGCTTAATGCTGGCTATCGCCTCAAGTCTGAACTGACTCTTCCAAACGGCGTCCCTGCAGGCTCGGGGTCCACGGAGTACGTTTTCGTTCGTGGCGGAAACCAGTAGATCACCAATCCGCATCGAGTGGCATCCCTAGGCGAGGGTCTGTCCAATTATTGCCAGCGTTTTGTGAAGTGGCATTCAGACTGGAAGAGCAACCCATGAAGCAGCATTTCGGTAAGTCCCTATACATGTTGGCTCCACTGGTTGCCGCTGTCACAGGAACCTCCTGTCGACAAGGAGCAACTCCCCCATCGCCGCCCCCGCCACCAATCTCTGTTGCCGTATCACCCAGGTCGGCTCCCGTTCAGACCGGAACTACCCTGCAGTTCAGCGTCACCGTATCAAACTCAGCGAATGCAGACATGACCTGGGAGGTCGACGGGAAGCCGGGAGGCGATAGTGCTTCCGGAACAATTTCGGCGACAGGACTCTACTCGGCACCCTTTGCTGTCACCGATCCTCCTACGGTCACCATAACCGCAATTTCCCAAGAGGACATCTCGAAGTCAGATACAGCGACCGTTGGTATCACGCCGGATATTCTGACCCGCGACGTTTGGTTCGCCCCTGATTTTGCCAGTGCGGACTTTCCGAATCTCTTTACTCCGCCGGACGAGTGGAGTACCGCCCGAAGCAGAGTCAAAGTATTCAAGTTTTACGCAGTCCAGGTGAATTCTTCGTTCGTGCCGTGCCCCGATTGGCTGTGCGGCACAACGCGATTGCAACAACTGATCAACGTTCAGGCATTTTCCCAATTGAAAGCTTGGGGAATCGACACCGGCATTGAAGCAGGCGCAGTTAAACCAGAGAATTGCTCAGGAGACACTCTTGTCAACGTGGCCTTAGATGCCGTTCAGAACGTCCAGGCAAACGGTGGGATTGTTCGCTTTATTGCGATGGACGAACCTTTCATTGGTGGCCAGCTTACAGCCAATGGCCAGAACTGTAATTTCACCATGCAGCAGAGCGCCGCCCAGACAGCACATTTCGTCCAATCGCTTCAAAGCAAGTTCGTCTACATGGTGATCGGCGATATCGAGCCCTACCCTTATTTCAACGTGGCACAATTGGAGGCGTGGATTTCTCTCCTTCAGAGTGTCGGTGTACAGCTTGCCTTTTTTCATCTTGATGTAGACCCTGCGCTGGTAGCATCCACCGGGGCAGACCTAGCGGGCGATTTGCAGGCACTAAGCGCTTTTTGCCAAACTCAGAAGATTCCTTTCGGCATCCTGCTCAACTCTCTCACGGCAACTTCTGATCAAATGTATTACAGCGATGCCATCCAGCTCACTCAACGCGTGAAGTCCGCAATCGGAAAGCCGCAAGTTTCCATCTTCCAGAGTTTTGACTGCGCGACTGGGACGTGTAACACGCCAATCAATCTACCCGAGAACGATCCGAACGTTTTTAGCCACATGCGGCTCATCAATGATGCGCTGGTCATCTTGGATCAATGAAAGCGAAGGCAGAGAGTGTTTTTTCCGCGCGTGGATTCCGGTCGCTTTGCCGCATATACTGCACGAACCCGAACGCTCGCGAATCCGCTTGCTGAAACATCATTGCCATGGAGGAAGTGACATGGCCCTCAATGCCCACGGTTTACCCCACAAAGCCGCTCGGATAGGCCACTCACATCTTCAGTTTGCCGATTGCATTGTTGCTGCCACACTTGTTGCAACTGGATGCCTCGTCGCCCCAGTGCCAATGACCAAACGGGTCCGCGGATATTCGGGACAGCCTGCCAACGACAGGTTCGACCTGAAATTTCTTCGAGCTGGCGAAAGCAAGCGGGAGGAAGTGCGCCGGAACCTTCATTGGGCGGACTGTGAAATCAAAGACGAGCGGCTATTTTGGGGACGATGGATTAGCTCGGGTTCTGGCTTGGTTTGGGGTGTAGGCGCTGGCAATTCGAGTGAGGCTGGCGCAGAGCGCCACTGGCTGGCGCACAATCTTTTTGTCGAATTCGATGACTATGGAACCGTGAGCCGGCTTCAGGAAGTTCCTGACGCCGAGATCGTGTCTCAACTCAATGAAACGTTTGTGCGTAACAACCCTGCGGACGTGGACCTGTCGAGCCCCATCGAACTAAAGGCCAAGCACCGGAAATCGCGCGAGATCGGCGATGTTGTCCTTCATCTGGCGTTGGACGCAATGAGCGTCGAAACTCCTGCGGTAGCAAACGTAACTTCCAGGTTTCTCCGGAAAAAATTCAGCAGGTTACAACTTCTGGGACGGGCGACTTGGTCTTTACTCACGTGCACTTGCACCTCAGCGAAAGGACCGCCGCGGGGTCCGACCCCTCTTTCGATATACGCCCTGCAGAGTTGCTCGCATTTGCCAAGTATGTGCATAAGGTCCGCCCTTCAGCACTTTCACCGCACGCTCAGAGTAAGCGCTGAAGCTTGTGATGAGGCGGCTAGGGATAAGCCGAGCCGAAGAGAATGGATACCTTGTGCGGCATCCCTTCGGTTGTCAGCGTGCGGAACTTGACTTCTCTGTATTCAAGGCCAGTCGCGAGCAATGGACGCGTCGTTGTGTTCGTCTGCACGGAGATTACGCCTAGCGCTTTTCATTATAAGAGGTGTTGAATCGTGTCCCCAATGTCCCCAAGACGCGGTTTGGAAAGTCTGCATAACTGCTACCAAATGGCGGCGTAGCTCAAGAGTGTCAGCAATCTGCTGGCTACCGAATACTCTCTTCGCCCTCAGGCTTTTCGGAAATGGCAGCCCGGTTTGACTTCGCTCTCAGGAATCTCCAAGCCACTTCTTGAAAACGTTCCGCAACTATCACAAAAAATAGGGATGATTCCCGGTAGCTCAATGGTAGAGCGCTCGGCTGTTAAGAAGGCAGTAAAAATCAAACAAGTGCTGCATCTGGTGTCGCTTACAGCCGAAAAAGTCGCGCAATCACCCTCTTGAGTTGGACCGAAGTTGGACCGATTGGGTGGGGTGAACCCTACAATGAGACAGTTTTGTCGTGCAAATCTTGCGAAGCCAGGATTACTTCCGGCTTGCCGACTACTCGCCAAGAAAGCGGTTTCGCTTCCCACAACGCCGTCCGTGAACCATGAGTTCGGTAAGCCACGGGCGACGTGAGCCGACTGGCCCTCCGCTTGAACACAGGCGAGATTTCGATAACGCCCGAACTTCGCGACTAATGAGGCAAGCCCATGCGCGTCAGCAAGTCTGCAAAGCGGCGATCTCCGTGCAAACTCTTGAAGTCAGGAAGCCACCTCAGAATAGTAATATCCTGTCCTTCCCTGTCAGCGAACGACTTCTCAAGCCATCTGAAAGCGTTCTCCCTATCGCCGGCCCTTGCATAGGCTCCGGCCATTTCAATCGCTGGATGGTATTCCGGCCCCGCCTTCTTATGAAACTTTAGTGTCAACTCCAGATTCTTTTGCCAGTAGCCTTTCGAGCCGGCGGTCTGCAAGGCTTTGCGCACTTCCGCTGCCAGCGCGTCCGTTTCGTCCGGACTCGCGCCCAATAGCAATTTACCTTTTTGAATTTCCGCAATGGCCTCCTCAAACTTTCCGGTGTCCTCGAGAAGACCGGCAAGAAAAAAGTGTGCCAACGGGAATGTGGGATCCATGTCGATGGTGCGCCGGAATTGTCGAAAGGACTCCTCGTAATCTCCCGCCCACAGATATGCGTTCCCCATGTAGTTGTTCAAAGGCAATGAAAGCGGGTCAAGTTCCAGTGCCTTCTTCATCTCCGCGATCGCTTCCTCATGCCGACCCATGGGAGTGAGATAGGCGCCCGAGTAGAACAGGTGCGCGTTGGCGTAGTTGGGACTGAGTTCGATGGCCTTCAAGAACTCTCTTTGAGCGCCGGGAAAATCAAAATCATAATGCGACTTCACCACTCCAAGAGCCGCATGGGCCTCCGCTAACTCAGGATCCAGCACTAAAGCCTTTGTAGCGGCGGCTTTGGCCTCCGGATAGCTCTCCTTAGGGGCCAAAACTCCCAGGATGCTGCTGAAGCTATAAGCGTCGGCAAGTCCGGCATAGGCGACGGCGAAATTTGGATCCTTCTCCGTCGCTTGCCGGAAAAACTCAATGCTCTTCTGAACGCCACGCGGCGTTCGCTGGTTCCAGTAATAGCGGCCTTTCAGATAGGCCTCGTACGCGCCGGAATTCGCCGCCGCTCTGGCGCTGAGACGTGTGTGTTGTTCCGGCGTGAGGGCAGCGCGCACCTCGCTCGCAATGGCCTGGGCGACTTCTCCCTCTAACGTTACAACGTCACCTAGATCACGCTCATAACCGTGTGCCCATAGATGCTGGTCTGAGGGAGCATAGATTAATTGGCTGGTGATGCGGATGCGGTTTCCGGAGCGCGTCACGGTTCCTTCGACAATACCATCCACGCCTAATTCCCGGGCAATGTCGGGCAAAGCTTTCCGGGTGCCTTTGTAACGCATGATCGAAGTCCGCGAAATCACCCGCAATGCGCCAATCTGGGCTAGATCTGTAATCAATGCATCCGTCATGCCGTCCGCAAAGTATTCTTGGGACGCGTCGCCCGTCAAGTTTTCCAAGGGGAGGACCGCGAGAGATCGAATGACCGGAGAATTACCCGGAAGCACGATGCGGCGGAGTGAACCCCGCCAATTCCATCCCGCAAGCAGAGCTATGAAGAATACACCAGCTATGCTCGGCCACAACCACCGACGGCGGGGCTTCGACGGGGCTCTGGATTCGGATAGAAGTGCTGGCCCATCTGCCCTGGCCATGTGCGTCGCGCCGCGAACAGCGTCGAGTGGGGCCGTGAAAGCATCTTTTCCGTCCGGCAAGACAGTGATGGAACCGATAAACCGGTACCCTTTTCCCGGGACGGTCTTGATGAAAGCAGGGTCTTCTGGGTCGTCTTTCAGGACTAAGCGGATTTTCGAGATCGCGGTATTAATGCTGTTGTCTACATCGAGGTAGGCGTCCTTCCCCCACAGTTTTTCCAAGATTTCGTCGCGCATCACCAGTTGTCCCCTGCGGTCCACAAGCAGCAGGAGCAACTCCATCGGGATGCGTTCAAGCTTGATGGCATGGCCAATGCGGCTGAGCGCGTAGCCAGCGACATCTAGCTCAAAATCGCCGAATTTCACCTTTGGGGGGTTCATGGTACGCGGACCTGCGTGACGCCATTTTACACCGAAACGAAAGACGTAACCGTAAACGATTCAAAAACATACGGCTCCACAAAAAATCAACATTTTCTCAAGAATTCCTCCATTGCCATTTCCCATCGCCGTCAGCATCATTTCGCGCGTCGCGACTGCGGGCTACCCGCGTCCCAACAAGAATGGAGGAATTCCCATGAAAAAACTTGCTTTGCTCAGCATCCTCGCCGTATTGATTTCTTCCGTCGCCTTCTACGCTCGTGTCCAGGCTTCCAGTCCGAAGTCCCACCCATTAGCTGCCTCATCGCAGGATCCGGATCAGCCGTTCACATGCAGCAACGAGTCTTTGGAAGGTACTTATGGTCTCAACATCAGCGGCACGCGCCCAGCTCCGCCTCCGCCAAGCGGCACCCCCAACTATATCCCCGGCACCATCGAGCAGGTGATCGGAGTCGGCACGCGGACTTTCGATGGCGAGGGCAACTTCACTCAAATGACTAACGAGAAGGGCTCGCTAAGCGGCATCCTTTTCCCCAACCGTGCTCTCTCAGGGACCTACTCCGTCAATTCCGATTGCTCCGGGAAGCTTACGCTCAACATCCCGGGGCTTCCGTTTTCCATCGTGTACGACATCGTCATTGTAAGCCATGGCCGCGCGTTCGACAGCATCGTCGCGTCTCCCCAGCCGGTGATGGTCTCCACGACCGGTCGAAAAGTAGACTAACTGCCGCGATGTGTGCTGGCCGGAGTTCTTGAGGCGGGAAGCGGACTGCGGCTTCTACTTGGCGGCCCCTTGCGGGCGGATGACGTTAGCGCTTTATCGGAGGCGCGCTTTCGGGAAGCTGACGGGCCATCCGGAAGTTGAGAGCGATAGACGTGTGGAGCTACAGTAATTTTGCCGGGCGAAACGGAAGCGGGCTCTGCGGGAACGCAACCATGCTGAGGGATAACCTGGCGGAGCACATCGCGCCGATGCGAAACAGCGCGGGAGCTGATATCGAGGCACTTAGAGACGTTCTCAGCCTTTTGAGAGACTGAGTCCGTCCGCTTTTGTCAACGGGCCTTCGATTTGTGTCAAATGTGGTCTGGTCGCGCCGCTCATGTCCCGGGCTAGAGACCTTTCATTAGAGAACTGGGCGAACTCAACGCAACCTGGGCGCCAGCAAAACCATATGCTTTTGCCGCCGATCTAGTGACCAAAATCTGTGTTTGGTCCCAACAAGTTGCGAGGAGCGTCGCAGACACCCTTAGCCGCAGGCGAAGGATTGATAGCCATTAGACGTTAATCAGGCCCTACCAGCTTTGATTCGCAGCCCCGCCTCGCCTCCTTGCTTAGACCCAGGTCTCCCGACCCACATCACTCGGCACAGCACCGTATCGGACGCGTGTTCGTCCAAAATGAGTTCCACAAGTTGTCCTCGCTTGAGGCGGGAGGTCCCTCCTATCTTGAAACCGTCCTGCGAGTTATCGAGGATAAGGCACGGAATCCTCTGCGCTTGCCGTCCATGCTTAACGATCAGACCGGCGCGCTTCTTCAGGGCTGTTCGCCTCAATCGACGGCGCTCGGGAAAGGAGTGGATGGGCACTATTATTCTCCCGTTTTCTTAGATACTACCCAGTAATCGACGGGCCAGCACGTCAAGCAGTCGGGCAAGTTCGTTTCAGTAACCACTTTTCCCGTTATGCGACGCGCATCGCATCATCAGGTTAGGCCGCAGTCTAAAAGAGGATACTTCAATCATTCGATATTAAGGATCTGTGTGCAAACGCGCTAGCAATTGCTAGCTCACGGGAGCTGGGTATTCTTAGATAGACTAAGCAATTTGTGAGGACTGATGTTTCGACCAGCCCCCACAACCAACCATCTCCATGTTGACCAGATTCGGACCGCCATTCACCGCATTGCGCGGCGACAATGGTGGCTGTGGTCTTCTACAGTAGTT
>DATEGO010000062.1:0-5724 GCA_035280065.1 Candidatus Acidiferrum sp. | reverse complement strand
AGTGGATCGAGATGTACGAACAATCGCGCTTGATGACCAAGGCGGGGCAGGCGCAGATGGCGAAGCAAGGCGCCCCATCGGCGAGCAAGGTGGCCGCCAAGCGCGTCGACACAAAGCGTCGGCGGTAAACTTTCCCAGCATTACTCGCCGATACCGGGCCACCACGTTTTCTATTGCTGTTGCGGGTGCCCTAGCGATTGCGGCGTGTAGCGCGGACGACGGCGGTGGCGCGACGGACTGCAGGGTGTATCGCCATTGATTAAAACAAGCATTAGATACCCGACTAGTTATTTACAAGGTACGTGGCTCATCTAGAATTGCTCTTCTTCGCCTTTCTTGTACAAGCCTTAGAAACTCCAGACGGTATCGGGCCGCTTCGGTCTGAGTTCTGGCTCAGAGTAGGCTGCTTCAACGAAGATAGACTAGGTTGTTTGATGTGCAATTTCAGGACGATTCGTCCCATGGCCGGACAACCACCCAGAGCATTAGCAGTCGTCTGGGATCTAAGTCTTGTGATTGCAGACGCTTTGGGCCAATGAGTACGGTAGTCTTCTTGCTGAGAATGGCTGTAAGCAGTAGTGCTGCAACGGCCGTATGTACTCAAATCGAGCACGCTCGAACCAGCGTCTTGAGTCATGGGACGTACTTGTGCGGTCCGTTTTCTTGCATTTGCAAGACGTAAATAAAGAGAGTCTAGACAATTTCCTGGAACAAGTCTGTCGACGCGGCCGAGGGGTGAGATGGGTGGTCGCAGTTGAAGACGATCCCTATTTGTACATCGATTTCTACCCGGAGGCGCGACGAGAGTGTGAAGCAGCCGAATGGATTGCCCTGGCAGAAGCATTGGGTGGGGAGCCCGCTGTTAGCTTGATCGTGGATGTTTCCGGGTGGCACCCGGGAGACCAGCAGGTGAAGGAGTTTGTTTCAGCGGTCTTGAGCAAGTTCCATGGCGTCGCGAAGGACGAGTACACGAAACACTGCTGGACAGTCCAAGAGATTCCCTCAGGACACCATGAAGAGGGGCACCCCTTCTTTGACTACGACGGGTGGTACAGAAAACGGCACTGTTGAATAAGGTCGATATCTTTGCATACGGCTGATTCACTCCTCGCGGAGCAGGATGGCAGGATCAATCGACAGAGCGCGTTGCGCAGGAATCCACGTAGCCACTATACCCAGTAAGGCCATCGCCAGAGCAACGCCAGCCAATACAAGCGGATCGCGGGGAGTTGCCGAATATACGATAGAAGCCAGCACCCGGCTCGCCAGAATTCCCAGAAGCAATCCTGCTGTGGAACCAATAGCTAGTAACCTGAAGGCTCGTCCCAACGCTGCCTGTAACACGTCCTTACGCTGGGCTCCAATGGCCATGCGAATTCCAAACTCCTTCAGCCGCTTGCTGACCGAGTACGCAGCCATTCCAAAGATGCCAGTTACGGCTAGCATCGCGCCCATCACGCCCAGCACACCCAGCGATATGGTGGCCGCATGGGAAGGAAAGAAAGCGAAGTTGTCCAGTTCTTTGCTCCATGTTTCGATGTAGGAAGGCAGGCCTCGATCCAGTTCTCGCAGTGCATTCCTGATTGCCTCCGTCAGTTTGAGCGGATCGAGCGTCGAGCGCACCACCAACATCGTCTCGCGGGATGGCGATTGCAGGAAAGGAAGAAACATGGCGGGCCGTGGATCTTCGGTAATGCCTTTGTATTTTCCGTCTTCCACAATGCCCACCACTTGGACACGCGTTCCATCCTCGATCTTGAAAAATTCGCCGATTGCTTTCGCCGGGGATCCGAACATTTTCCTGGCAAACTCGCCATTCACTACGGCGACGCGCGGCGCGTTCTTATCGTCATGCCAGGTAAACGTCCGTCCCGAGATCAGGGCTGTGTGCGCGGCATGGAAGTATTCAGGCGATATTTTGAAAAGAAATGATACAGCGGTGGCATTGAATGGCCTGAGATCGGCCGTCTCGCCAGTAAAGATATTCGAGTCGACATAGGCGCCACTGATTAGCGGCGCCCAATCGATCAGGCCCGAGGACTCTACGCCAGGAATCGTCCGCATGGCTTCGACCATGCGTTTTTGCATTTCGAGCAATTTGTCGCCGTTGTAGCCCGCCATCCTTAAATCCGCTGACACGATCATTACGTTGCGTGGCTCGAAACCAAAATTGCTGTACAGTGAACGGACGAGTCCTCTTACCGCGACCATGGATGAGGTCACCAATACTCCGCAGATCGCAATTTGCACGACGAGCAACAGATCTCGGAGGGTGATCCGTCGCCCTCGCGCGCCCGCTGACCCGGCTTTGACGATTTGGTACGGATCGGTCCTGAGCACCTGGCGCACGGGAACGATGCCGAAGAGGAGTCCGCTTACCAATGCCAAAAGCAAAGCTACTGCATACACGTTTGCGTCAGGGCTCACAGGCACACTGATGGGATACCTGGGTAGAGGCTGCCACGCGCTCAGCCCGTGCAATAGCACGACGCTGCCCCAGAGTCCGAGAGCGCCACCGGCAAGGGAAATCAGGAAGGCTTCGGTAAAAAACGTCCGGAGAATGCGTGTGCGTTTCGCCCCTAGCGCGAGGCGCAAAGCAACTTCACGCGAGCGGTCGGCGGCACGCGCGGCGAACAGCCCGCCCAGATTGGCGGAGGCGGCGATCAGAATTAACCCGGCCAGCAGCATTAGTCCCGTAAGGAATGCCTCTACTCGACTGCCGAGATAGTCGCCGTATAAACTGGGACGGGACAATGAAAATGTCGTTCGCCCGTGTTCTTTGGGATAAGTCTTTTCGAGATAAGAACCGATGGAGTTCAGATCGGAGATGGCCTGCTCCGAAGTGACACCGGCCTTTAGATGCCCCAATGCCAAATAAATCCAAGGGTTGTCGCGGGCGGAGAGGACTTCCCGGCCCTCTATCTGCTCCTCGTTGACCATCGGCAGAAATAGATCAGGAGAGGCAAATAATAGCGTCCCGCGGAACTCAGGGGGCGCCACACCGACAACCGTAAACGGGTGCTTGTTGAGCTGAACGATACGGCCCACGACGCTCCGGTCATCCTGAAAACGCGTGTGCCAGCAGGTGTAGCTGAATACGATGTATGGTGCACTGTTGGGGCCGCGCTCATCAGAGGCGTGGAAGAAACGGCCAAGGTACGGCTGAATGCCAAGGGCGTCGAAGTAATTGCCGCTGACCTCAAATAAAAAGATCCGCGACGCGGTCTCGCCCGTATCCAGCCCGGCCTCGGTGATTCGATAAGCTGCCAGACTCTCGAAACTGCGAT
The DNA here is from genome assembly GCA_035280065.1 of Candidatus Acidiferrum sp. GTDB lineage: Bacteria > Acidobacteriota > Terriglobia > Acidiferrales > UBA7541 > Acidiferrum. The sequence continues at coordinate 2,437 of DATEGO010000062.1, read as the reverse complement.
TGCGGTCGCGCAGGTCGAGATAGTCGGGGTAGGATACTACTGGATCGTCCTGACCGACGCGCTCGATTCCGTAAAGGCTCTGCTCCCGCGGCAGATTCATCGGCCGGAGGATCATGGCATTCAGCACGCCAAAAACTACGGCGTTTGCGGAAATCGCCAAGGCCAGCGTCAAGACAGCCACCATAGTAAATCCGGGGGATTTCCGCAAAACGCGAAGACCGTAGCGCACATCGGACAAGACGGAATGGAGCCAGTTGCCAATGCGCGCCTGGCGAACCTCTTCCTTGACCTGTTCGGCGCCGCCCAGCTCGATGCGGGCGGCGCACTCCGCTTCGCGGGCAGACATGCCTGTGCGAATGTTTTCGTCGATCAGCATTTCAAGATGTGAGCGAATCTCCTGGTCCAGATCGCCGTCCTTGCGGCCAAAGGAAAGAAGATTGCGGAAAAAACTACGGGTTTTGCTTAGCAGCGGCATACTTGCCCTTCTTACGTTTCCAAAGCCTGCGCGATGGCCCAGGAAATTCGGCCCCACCTTTGAGTTTCCACTTCCAGTTGCTTTCTGCCGGCTTTTGTTAGGCGATAGTATTTGGCGCGGCGGTTGTTCTCTGAATCGCCCCAAAAAGCAGAAATCCAACCTTCTTCTTCCATGCGATGCAGGGCGGGAAACAGCGAGCCCGGTTTCACTGAAAAAGTACCACCAGTCAGCTGCTGGATTCTGCGAGAGACCCCCAGTCCGTGCATTTCGCCGCCGAGAAGTGACTTCAGGATGAGCATGTCCAACGTGCCTTGCAGAATAGCGGTCTGGCCAGGTTTCACTGAGGACTCTCCTATCGCGCTTCTATATGAAGGTATCGCTCTACATATAGAATGTCAATAGGAAGACAATAGAGGGGCTGCTAGAGACCATCTGCTGGAAAGCATAGGCTACTCTTGCAAGACATTCTTCGGATGCTGCGAGAGTTCGGCGAAAAGAACGGACGAACCGGCGAAATGAAATGTGCTTTGGAACGAGCCGCCAAATGCCTCTGACCGATGGTCAGTACGAACTTTCAGGTTTGCGCGTTAACCGGGACTTGACCGCTCCGCTACACACCATTGATTTTGAAATTGGCCGCGCTCATTCTGAAAAGCGGAGACGGCTATGCGTATCCCAGCTGTGCTTTTGGCGCTTTTTGTGACGTTGACGATTGTGTCTGCTGCACTAGGTCAAGACTCACCGAATCTATTGCCGAAAGTTATTCAGCACGCCCAACCGATTTATCCACCACTCGCTCGCCAGACACGCATCCAAGGCGATGTCCGTATAAAACTCATGACAGATGGAGAGTCCGTGACGAACGTAGAGGCGGTCGCGGGTCATCCGTTACTCCTCAAGGCAGCAGAGGGTAATGTTCGTACCTGGAAGTTTGCTCCTCATAGCGCTTCAAGTTTTGTCGTGACCTTCCGATACAAACTGGCCTCTGGCGATGTAGATGTCGAGTTCCTTGAGGCGCCGTTTGTCGTTCAGATAGAAGCATCTCCACCGGAGGTCATTATCGATTACGCATGGCTTGGTCTCGGAACATGGAAAGCACAATTGAAAAGCGCGCACGGCAAATTGTCGGAAGTATTCAACTTGGCTTATTCTGGTCCAAATGGAGATTGGCTTAGTTGCAATGTTGTAGGTCAGAAGGACGAAAGTGAAGAAATAGACTTTGGTCACAAGGAAGGGGATTTCCTAGCCTTTACCTTGACGCTGACTCAGCCCGACGGGAAGCGTGTCAAGACATTCTTCATTGGGAAAATGATGGGGGACAAAATTGTCGGAACGTCAGTAGATCACGCCGGAGTAAAAGGCGAGTGGACCGCTATTCGGGTGGCCGACCGTCCTAGCTCCTGATTTATCGGGTAATCGTATAAGTGCCGCGGGCGCGCCAGAAACCACGTTGGGCTACTCGAACCGCTTCCTAACGCATGGGCCTTCGCTCCTGGGGATAGTCGACCAAGGAAGAAGAGAGGGGTTACAGTCAGCGTGCTGACGTCTTATAATCAAGCTTCTAGCGATCCCACTGCCGTCATCTGAGGCGTCGAACAGCATGGCGACTGTCATTTCTCTCCGCGAAGTGATCGAGGCAATGGAGATGACGGGCGAAGACTGCGTTTCCTACCTGGACCCAGAAACGGGCGAGATCATCACGGTAACAGAAGAAGAGCGGGATTTGCTGGAAGAGGAATCTCTGGAAGATGTTCCCGAATGGCAGCGTGAGATGCTGCCCAAGATTCGGGCCGCATTGGAAAGCGATCGTTTCCTGGAGTTGCCGGACCGCTTCGACATTCATGAATGGTCGATTATGGATGAATTTTCGCGAGCGCAAGACAGCGAGAGAATACGGCAAGAGTTGGCGGACGCTATTCATGGAGCAGGTGCCTTTCGTACATTTCGGAGTGCGATTCGACG
>DATEGO010000061.1:0-5503 GCA_035280065.1 Candidatus Acidiferrum sp. | reverse complement strand
GGCTTTGTTCCGCTCAGTGGACACCGGAATATCAGGCGTCACCGACATCGAGGTTACCAAGGGCTTACAACCCGGCGATGAGATCGTCATCGGCAGCTACAAGGCGCTGCGCACGTTGAAGCCGGAAGCTCAGATCAAGGTGGACAACAGCGCGCCCAAGAAGCAGGATGATCAGCAGAGTTGACGCACGGGAAAAATAAGGGAGATTTGCATGGCTGTTGAGACGCAGACCGCTGACTCTTACAGGGAGGACCTGGTCAATAGCGGCGTTGTCATTAAGACCGAAGAACTTGCGAAAGTTTATGAAATGGGTGCCGAGCAGGTGCACGCACTGCGCGGCGTGAACCTGGAGATTCGCAAAGGCGAATACGTGGCCATCATGGGACCTTCGGGTTCCGGCAAGTCCACACTGATGAATCTCATTGGCTGTCTTGATTCGCCGAGTTCTGGAAGGTACTGGCTAGCAGGCCGGCTGGTCAGCGACCTGGACGACGACGAACTGGCTTACATCCGCAACAAGGAAATCGGCTTCGTCTTCCAAACCTTCAATCTTTTGCCACGCGCAACGGCTCTTCACAATGTGGAGCTGCCTTTGATCTACAACGGTACGCCTTCCGAAGAGCGCATGGAAAAAGCGAAAAAGGCCCTTGAGCGCGTGGATCTTACCGACCGCATGATGCACAAGCCAAACGAGCTTTCCGGCGGACAACGGCAGCGCGTTGCCATCGCTCGAGCGCTGGTGAATACGCCGTCGATTGTGCTCGCCGACGAGCCGACGGGCAACCTGGACTCGAAGACGGGCGAGGAAATCATGGCTCTTTTCGAGAACCTCTACCGCCAAGGGAACACGATCATCCTTGTCACCCACGAAAACGACATCGCCCACCATGCCCACCGCATTATTTTTATTCGTGATGGCAAGATCGCTTCTGACGAAGCCGTCAAGAAATAACCGGACAATTCGGCTCTTTCTCTTTCAAAACTACCTGCTAGATTTTCTCGGATCGGCAAATGTCGTCAGCGGCCGCTTTGTACAACTTCGTTCGCGAGTGCTCCCAAAGGACGGACCCTATGCAGCCCAGAGAGACGTTGAAATCACAGACTGCTGAGTTGCTCAATCTGGCCGCCGAAAAAGCGATTCGCTATGTCGAAAATGCCGGCGTGCGGCGCGTGGGTCCTTTATCCTCTGACTTGTCCGCCCTCGCCGGATTTCACGAACCGTTTCCTTCGGGGCCTTCCAATCCAGCCGATGTGCTCAAACAGTTGGACGCTCTCGGCTCATCTGCGACAGCAGTTACGACTGGCGGTCGCTATTTTGGTTTTGTAAACGGCGGGATCGTTCCAGCGGCGCTGGCAGGAAGCTGGATGACGGATGCATGGAACCAGAACGCTGCGCTTCGAGTGATGTCCCCCATTGCCGCGGAGCTCGAAGAGGTAGTTCTTCAGTGGATTTGCGAAGCCCTCGGATTGCCTCCTGATTGCCAGGGAGGGCTAGTCACCTGCGCGACCATGGCAAGCTTCTCCGCATTGCTCGCGGCCCGGCAAGCTCTTTTGAAGAGGGCTGGCTGGGATGTCACCGAAGACGGGGTGGTTGGCGCGCCGCCCATCGAAGTCGTCGTGGGCGCGGAAGTGCACGCATCCGTTTTGAAAGCCTTAAGTATGGCGGGCTTCGGAAAGAGGCGCGTGACAATCGTAGACGCAGACGGGCAGGGAAGAATGCGCGCCGACCGGTTGCCCCCACTCTCGGAAAGAACCATCGTTTGCATTCAGGCAGGCAACGTGAACACCGGCGCCTTCGATCCTGCAGATGAAATCTGCGCAAAAGCAAAAGAACAAGGTGCCTGGGTCCACGTCGATGGCGCATTTGGCTTGTGGGCGCGCGTTTCGCCGAAGTACGCGCACTTAACTCGCGGTTTGCAGAACGCCGATTCCTGGGCGACCGATGCTCACAAATGGCCCAACGCTGGATATGACTGCGGCGTGGTGCTCTTGAAAGACGGTGATGCCCTGCGGACAGCTTTTGGCCTCACCGCGGCTTACCTCGAACCGGGCGCACGCCGCGAGCCCATGCATCACACGCCCGATTCATCGCGGAGGGCCCGCGGCGTCGAATTGTGGGCTGCGCTGAAGTCCCTGGGCAGAACGGGATTGCGCGAACTAGTCGAAAGGACATGCGCACACGCGTGGCGATTTGCGAAGGGATTGCAGAGTGCAGGCTTCGAAGTGCTGAACGATGTGGTTATCAATCAAGTGCTGGTTTCCTTCGGCGCTCCTGAGGTGACAAGGGAAGTGATCCGGCGCATTCAGGAAGACGGCACCTGCTGGTGCGGGGGAACCGTGTGGCAGGAAAGAACCGCCATGCGCATCAGCGTCTCTTCCTGGGCTACGACAGAGGCTGACGTCGACCGGAGTCTCGAAGCTATCGTGCGCATCGTGCGCGAATCCCAGTCTGTTTCCTCGCGCGCTTAGACAAGCGGGTCAACGCCCTCGCGCTGCGTCGGAAACGTCGAATTCCGGCAGCGTTTGCTCCACGCTCAAATACGTCCGCGACAGGCGGTCGTGCCACGTGAGTTCGTCACAATCCCACATCGCCCACAGAAATCCCAAGAAGAATGTCCCAGCGGAAAGCATGTAACCCACACTACGCAAGATCATTTGCCTTGGCGTAGGCGGTTCGCCGGAGAAGCTGATCACCTGCAAGCCGCGCATCATCATCCCGGGCGTAGTTCCGCCAAAGATCGTAAACAGCGCGAAATACTGCATGTAGACAACGGCAAAGGTTGCAACGCAAACCGCCGCGCTCAGCTTGCTCAGAGTGAGGTGTCCTCCCAGCGAGCCAAAGAGGCCCAGGAAGCCGCCGTAGGCAAACGCCAGGCAGAAGAGGTCAATCAACCCAGCAAGTCGCCGATCATCGAACGAAGCAACCGGGTACAAACCGGTGTGAGAGTCGGGTTCCGCTTGCGGCAATTGCGGCAGTCCGTAGCCATTTGTGTTTGGCCGCGAGGAGACATCAATCTGCATTGGCAATTCTTCGCCGGGATTGGACATTGCCGCTTTGCCAATGGCAATCGTGAACGAGAACTCTTTTTTCTCCGGAGTCCCGTCCTCGATGGCGGTGGAAGGACAAGCCTCGTTCTTAACGGGGGAGTCCCCGAAAGAAAAGCGGGTTTGAGAACCGCTGTCCGAAAGTTTTACCCTGCGTGTCCGGTTGGCCCTCAAGCGCTCGGCCAACTCACCACGCCACGAACCATCTTGCGTGCCTCCTCTGGCAAGGGAGGCCTGGAATTCGAGAGACGCATTCCCAGTTTCGACGTTTTTGGACGGAGTTCCGACCTGAGGAATGTCCGAAGGGTCGACGAGCGCCGAGAAGCCTATTGAAAAAGAAGAATCACAGAACTGACAGACGCGGACTGCTGTCGGCAATACCGCGCCACACTGCGAGCATGTTTTCGTCACCGTAAGTTTTGCGCCGCGGACGCATCCGCTCCGGTGAGGAGAGAGCGTATTCAGGATAGCACAGCTCTCGGAATGTCAAGCAGGAGATCGCGAACACCTGTTGCGAAAAAGATACCAGGGATAAGTGGAATGCAGGCAGAGCTAGGCGTCGATTTGCTGCGCCAACATGTCGCGGCTGAACGAGATACGCCGTTCCAGGGCGATGGCAGCAAAGTACGTACAGTGCCCGCGTTCGGAATCGGTCCAGGACTTCATGGAAGGATTCAACCGTGCGAGCGTGGATCCGGCAAAACTCAGCATGCGGAAATAAGCGCCAATGGCCTGAATCCCGTTGCGATCCTCGGGCCGCTCCGGGCAAAGATTCAGCAGCTGCATGACCCGATTGAAATCCTCACCGGAGGCAGTTTTCTGAATGCCGGTGACTTCTTGCACTTCAGGAGACAGCGATTGCTTGGAAGACACGGCGATGAGCGACCGGCAATAGAACACGAAGAATTGCAGGAAGATCACCACGGACACGACAAAAATGAATGCGGCCATCATCGCGGCACCGCCGCCAGACGTGAAGGCGCCAGCCTAGCTTCTTCGCTCACGCGCAGAAAACAATACGCCCACGCTGCAGGCAGGATGCAACCAAGAAGGGGTGTTACGAAGCGCAACACAGTCGCTCCACGATAAAGGTTTTGCAAAGCATAATTCGCCGCAAATGAACTGAAGTAAACTCCAAGCGCAAGGACCAGTTGGATCAGGCGTGCGCGTGTCTCTCGCATCTTGACAATGGCGCCCCAAAGCGCATAGGTCAGCACAAGACCAACAAAATAAAGGTTCTGCGAGAGTTCATATGCGAAATGTGAAAAAAGCCGGTGGGAGGACTGCTGCACCACAGCATACGAAAACCAGGCCGTGCCGCCGAGCAGGAATACTGCTCCAAAGCGGAGGTAGCGCTCTACCTTCATTTCGTCAAAGACGAGGCTGTATAGATTTAGCAGAGCAAAATACAAGGCAATCGTAAGCATTGCGTCGGAGTAATAGTAAAAATAGGCGTACTCACTGGACATCCCGTAATGCCGCAAATACTGGTAGCGGCCGACGCTAGCCAGGAACGACAAACCCATGTAAAGGTTGAGGAAAATGTATCGCCGAAACGAATGACTTCTGAAAGCGCACACAACCACGGCGCCTTCCAGAAGGGTGCAGATCAACCATATACCGTATTCCAGGGGACCGGGCATTCTGTCCTCCTCATGGCCCCCTGTTCAAGCCGGCGAGCTAAACTTTTGGTTTTTCGGCCGGGCTGAACTACTTCCAGGGTACCGGAGGTTGCGGTGCTCCGCCGTTCTTCCAGGGTACCGGAGGTTGAGGTGCTCCTCCGTTCTTCCAAGGTACCGGCGGCTGAGGTGCTCCTCCGTTTGCCATGATCACGGAGCCATCACCGTGTGTGACGGCTACCGTCTTCAGGCTCATCGCTCCGACCAATATTAGCATGGCCAGCAAGACAACCGTGAGTTTGCGTGACATTGTGCCTCCGAGTGTGTAGACAACCCCGGAGACATCCTAACTCTTTGAACACCAATGTCAATCAGCTCATGGCTTGAGCCTGTATTGTATCGGTACACCTTACCCGGGCCCACGATTTCGCTAGGCTTTCGCCCGTCGTGAACTCGAGCTGATGCCCGATGCGTCAGAGATTAAGTCGCGCGCTTACCGAGAGCAACAGTACGCCAGTACCGAAAATCTTAGTACTCGCGTCCTACTTTAACAAGCGAAGTCCTCCCTCTGTCAGCGTCTATCCCTTGCACGCACCCGTGGTTAGCCCCATTTTTCGCAATTCCTGAGGCTTCGAACGCGTTAGATGCTTCTTTTCTAAATCGGTTTGCTTGCGGAACGCCTTGACACGCTTCCTGGAGAATCCATAGCATTAGGTATTACCATTGCTTTCGGCCGGCGTAGCTCAGTGGCAGAGCGAGGGTCTCATAATCCCTAGGCCGTGGGTTCGATTCCCCCCGCCGGCACCATTCCTTCGCCTTGATTTGAAAGGAATTACGCG
>DATEGO010000060.1:0-7048 GCA_035280065.1 Candidatus Acidiferrum sp. | reverse complement strand
TGCCGTCAGGTGTGCGGATGGCGAGCGAAAGCTCGCGCAATTCCAGCGTACCGGGTTTGTCGGAGACCAGCGCAATCAGAAACATGCCGGGCGCGATCTCCGTATTCTTGTCGATCAGTTGAAAGTTGGCGCCGGGCCAGGCCTCCCCCATGTGTATGATCTCGGGTGGCGCGCCTCCGTAGTAACGCTGTTCCGTTGGCAGAGACGCGTCTTTGCGATACCACGTACTGCTGGGCTGGTCGTCGCCGTAGACTCCGGATCTCTCCTTCGGAGCGTAGATCTTCACGGTAGGGTTCACCTTGAGCACGTAGGCCAATCCGCCCATGTGGTCACCGTGGCGGTGCGACATAACGACGAAATCGAGGTTTCGCAGATTCACACTCTCAGCGTTTAGGTTGTGTTCAAAAATCTTGGCATTGTTGCCCGTATCGAAGAGGATCCGTTTGCCGCCATACTCGATTAGGGCCGCAAAGCCGAAATCCATGGTCAGGGAGGGGTTCTTACCAAACGCGTCGTACAAAATGGTGACACGGTTTGGCGTTGCTGCGACAGCCACGTCGGCGAGCAGCAGAATGATAACGGGCAAGGCACGCAAAGAAATGTGTCTCATCACTGTTCCTCCTCAGCGCTCAGTCTTCTTCTTTTCTGTGACAGTCGCTAGAACTGGTCCATCCTATGGGGAGTTATCGAATCTTTTGCATCACCAGGCTCCATCTAGCAACGTTGATAGTAGACCAAAACTGGAAGGGTTGGTGGCGAGTGGTCGGCCAACCGGAAGGAATTTTTGAGTCTCTGACCTTCCCACCTTGGCTTAACTGCTGGGCGGACGAGTTCAAAACTAAAGGGCAGCACTAGCAAATTCGGATGGTTGCCGGCCCCCGCAACCAAATCTCTTTTCTTTCAAATACCTCCCCTAACCCTGCAACCATCCGATTCAGTAGGTTTGGTCAGAGATTCGGGACTTGTGTTCGCAGCCCCTGCCTTTCAAATCTCGCTCCGAAATGGAAATTTCCGGCTTGCGCGTAAACGAGAGCGAGATGCTTCCGGTCTAGAATCCGATCTGTTCAGCTGAGAACGAGTTGACGACGGTACGGTCGTAGCATAGGCTCACGTCGATTATGGCGCTCACCACTCGGAGACATTTCATCCAACAAACGGCATTCGCCGCCGCGGCACTTTACGGACACCCGGCGACAGCGCTTGATGAACTGGCGCGGTGTGCTGTGGGATCCGAGCAGAGCGCGAGTTCCGTCGACGCTGGTGCAATCCGAAGGCTGGCTTCAAGTATTGCCGGCAGTGTAATTGCGCCAGATAACTCCGAGTACGAAGCGGCACGCTTAATCTTCAACCGGGCATTCGATCTGCATCCGGCGGTGATCGTGCGGTGCGCCGGTCCGTCGGACGTTGCGCGCTCCCTCGCTTTTGCCCAGGACAAGAATGTTCCAGTGGCGGTTCGAGCTGGCGGCCATAGCCGGCTCGGATACGGGATGTGCGATGGCGGCGTGGTGATTGATCTTTCCGGAATGAAACGAGTAGAGGTGGACGCCAGCAAGCGCGTGGCCCAAGTGGAGGCTGGCGCGCTCGTACGCGATCTGGACGAAGCCACGCAAGGCTTTGGGCTCGCGACAACGTCAGGCGGTTGCCCGAGCGTAGGAGTTGCCGGGCTAACGCTCGGTGGAGGAGAAGGTCGCCTCATGGAGAAGTTCGGCGCGGCGTGTGACAACCTTCTATCGGCGCAAGTGGTGACCGCAGACGGGAGACAAGTCGAGGCCAGCCGCGAGTCCAATTCGGATCTTTTTTGGGCGATTCGCGGGGGAGGCGGCAACTTTGGAGTAGTGACAGAGCTGGAATACCAGCTTCATCCGGTGGGCAAGGTTGTGTCGGGAGCGCTGCTGTATCCGGCGGGACGCATTCCAGAGTTCCTGCACGCTTTCGTCAGGTTTCTCGCGGAGGCTCCGGATGAAATGGACGCGTTTGCGCAGTTGTTGCCGTCCGCAAAGGGGCCAAGACTCAAAATCGATCTTTGTTATTGTGGCGACCCACGGATGGGGAATGACTTGGTCAGGCCGCTGCGCGCGCTCAGACCGGAGGGTGACAGCGTTAAGGTCATGTCCTATCTGGATGCTCAATCGGCAGGTGGATTTCTTTTAGCGCCGGTTGCACACTTCCAAACGAACCTTATCCTCCGAGAACTCAACGGGGCAGCCATCCAGGCGATCACGACGGGCATCAACAATGCTCCAGCAACGTGCAAGGTGATTATTGTGCCGTTGCGCGGCGCTGTCACCCGTGTAAGTGTGAGTGACACCGCGTTTGCTCTGCGGCAACCGGGTTATGAGGTAGACATGGCCGGTGTCTGGAGCGCTCCCGGACAGAAGCCCGATGTGGTGCGGTGGGTGCAGGCGACGCGCGATGACTTGCAGCCGTTTGCGAATGGAGTGTACGTCAACCAACTGGGCGATACGAGTGACCAGTTAGTGCGCGCGGCCTATGGGCCAAACTATGCTCGGCTCGTCGAGATCAAGAAAAAGTACGACCCAAACAACGTGTTGCGGCTCAACCAAAACATTAAGCCAGACAGCCCCTAGCTACGCTGCGGTCCGAATCAATTCCAGACTAAACGGTAGGACTAGCAAATTCGGATGGTTGCAGACCCCGCAACCAAAAAATCTTTTCGTTTCACAAGTTCTCTATGCCCCGCAACCTCTACCGGCGAGCGTCGCGAGGATTAGGCACTTCTTTTCTTGCTGCCGCGGATCACAGCCCCTATAATTTGCGGTTCACCCCAACTCCCTGTCGCCTGGAGACTTCCCGTGCCACTGTCTCGTAGAGTAATGCTTCGGCGAACCCTGATTGCCGCTCCACTCCTGTCGTCTGAGCTGTTTCGACCTATGCTTGGGGCCGCTGGGCCGCAAGCCGCCGAGGAGAAGTGGTATTGGTATCCGGGCCACTCCCTCACCTTCAAATCGATTGGCAAAGACACGGGCGGCACGTGCACGTGGATGCTTGTAGAGAGCTCTCGCCGAGAGGGTGTGCCCTTTCACAGGCACCTGCATGAGGACGAATCCTTCTACGTGATTGATGGCCAATTCGAAATCACTGTAGGGGAACGAACGATCATAGGGGGGCCGGGAACCTATATGTACGGGCCGCGCGACGTGCAACATCGTTGGACAAATATTGGCTCACGGCGGGGCCGGTTGCTCAACGTTTTCACACCCTCAGGCTTAGAGGACTACTTTCTAGCCGTGGCTATCCCTATCGCGTCGTCGTCGCAACAGCCTTCCGTGGATATGGCGGCGCTGAATGCACGAATGGCGCCTCTGCGCGAGAAGTTTGGCTTGATCCGAACCGGCACAACTAAGTATCCACGTCCAGGCGATCCGACTGTTTCCAACCCCGCAGGTGATTCCAAAACTTCAATCCCGAAGTAGAGGTCTATGGAGGGACATGGCTCAGAAATTCCTCAAGACCTGTCCATTTCCGGAAGCAGCTAGAAGACAGATTTACCGGCCGGCTGCCGCCGCACAAAGGGATGGCCGGGGAGTTTGCTGTCCAATTGCCGCCAATCTGCTAGGGAGTATCGAAAGGGAAGGATCAAGATGGCGGTTTCGGTGCATTGCAGCCCCCTGCAACCAAAAATCTTTTTGTTTCATAAACTTCCGCGAACCCCGCAACCATCCGAATTTGTAGTCTTCGCGGTTGGGATGCGCATGAGACGCAGCCAGCGTCCGAAGCACAAGCGATTCGCCTTGAACCAGTAGAAGCGATACTCGTGTGACCCCTGTTGTCCCGCGCAACCTCCGGCCTTGCGCCTTCGCGCTACACATTGCTGGAATACATGGTGCGGAAGCTCCGAAAAATACTCCTCTATTCTTCGAATCGGCCAGGTCCGAATCCGTGCGAATGGTGGTTCGCGGGCAAACTGGCATGCGGGTCGGTACGTGCGAAATCTGCCATCGACGTGCCTATGCTTCCGTCCACAGGGGTTAAGAGAATTGAGTGGATGTCGCCCGCATGGGGCCCGGCGTGCACGAATGCCATACCCGAGATCTGTCCGCGCTCATTGATATTGCTAGCATTGATTATAAAGAGGTTGGAATCCGCAGGAATTAGCGTGTTAAGGTCAGTCATCACACGGTTCTGCCAAATGAAGCCGTGGGACCAGTTGTTGCGGGCGTCAATGGTGTTTCCCACCACTTGGCCCAGGTTGTTGATGCCTGTGGCGAAGGCGGAAACATCTCCTGGCAGAATGCCGAGGATTGTGAGTGTGCCGTCCGGCTGCCAAAGAGCGGCTACGAAGGTTGTGCCATCCGCGCTGCGAACTCGCCCAACAATTTGGCCCAGGTTGTTAATGGCGAAGGCCCTATTGGACCGCGCAATTCCCAAGTCAGGAAGCGGGAAGGCAGTGTCATTTTGCCACATTACGGCGTGCTTCGCTGCGGAGCAGCTTCCCGAGTAGCCCACTGCCTGGCCTAGATCGTTGATCCCGTCTGCGACACCGTCTGGATCGGTACCTACCAAAGGAAGAAGGTGGGCTTGGCCTTTTTCCCACAATACCGGCGATACAGCAGGGGCAGGCGGGCATGTGGGGTCAGTGATAGCCGTTTCCGAATATCCTACGACTTCTCCGCGGTTATTGATGGCGGTGGCCTGCCCGTTATTGCCGCCCACGGTCGGGAGAGCGCTCATGTGGCCGTCTCGCCAAAGAAACGGAACGCACGTAAGTCCTGTGCCGAAGCCGCAAAAGTCTTCGCCGTTCGGATCTAGATCAGCTGTTTCGGACAGACCGACGGCTTCGCCGCGGTCGTTGATCCCGCCCCAGTTGATCCAACTGTTGCCAGAGTCGGGTTTTCCAAGCGTACCCAGGTCGATGTTGAGTCCGCGGATGTTTATCACCGCGCGGCCCCTTGAAACTGTCGTACCCATATTATTCTCGGGAGGGTTCACGAACCCATCCATGTTCTCCGTCCAGCCCTGATTATTGAGGCCCATGGCCATGCTAAAGTTGTCGGTGCTCTTGTTAGTACCCAAATCGGTAATTTTGTAGCTCGTTTGAGCGACCGCATCGCTGAAGCAACCCAGAATAATCGTCGCAACCAACGGTATCCAGAGATTTCGCAACTGTCTAAAAGCGCTCATGTCTCCTCTTTTCCTCCGATAAAGTCGTTGCCGAGAGGACTGGCGATTTACGTCAGGTAGCACTCGGCGCTCTGACATTTAGTGTGCAATTGAGAGCAGAATTGGCTCACAACTTCACAAATTCCTGCTGAGTGACAGCTGAGGAAGCATGTGATGTTCCACGTTAACAACGTTTACGTGGCACAACAGCGCCGACACTTCAGAGTTCGAAAACGAGTGGCGGACTAACAGCCTCCTGAGACGATCCTAAAACGGTAGAGCGAGTGTTTCTCCAATTTTTCATACACACATCGGCGGGAAGTTATGAAATTCGAGAACGTCAGCAGCCAAAAGTCAGGCCGATCAATTGTGATTGACCTTCAGATAAATAACATACATACTGGTCGGTATGTTAAGTAGTCGGGATAGGAAGCGCAGATTGCGTGATCCAGAGCGGACGCGGAAGCGCTTACTGCAAGCTGGTTTTCGGGAAGTCTACAGATCGGGATTCCGGAGTGCCAGCATCGATACGATTCTGGCTGCCACCAACGTCACCAAGGGAGCGCTCTACTACCATTTCGATAGCAAGGAAGATCTCGGACATGCCATTGTCGAAGAGATCATCGCAAAACTCCCGCAGGACAATTGGTTGCGTCCTCTGCAGCGGGGCAAGAACCCTATCGATGCTTTGATTGGCATTGTCCAAGCGACATCAGTTCGGCCAGAAGATGTAAAGGGCGGTTGTCCTCTCGTCAATTTGGCGCAGGAGATGTCTCCTCTGGACGAACAATTCCGCAAGCGGTTGGTGACCATCTTCAATGCCTGGCATGAAGGAATTGCCACAGCTTTGCGGAGGGGACAGTCTCAGGGAACAGTCCGCCGCGATTTGGTTCCAGAAGATACGGCCGGCTTTCTGATCGCGATGTATGAGGGCTACGCCTTGTTAGCAAAGAATGCTCAAGATGCGAAGGTGTGGAATGTGGGAATCAGAAACATCGTGGGCTGGCTGAGGTCTCTTCGCGCACCTCGTCAATTGCGTAGAGGAGAACGGCGTTTGATGGCGAAGGGGCGTGTTGTCAAGCAACGGCAGTGATCGCCGCGTTTGTTGTTCCTGTGCGCAGTTGGTCAGACGGAACGCCAGCTTCAGTTATGTGCGACGTTGTATTTAGAGTGCAACTCTTTGGTCTCGCTTTGGCTAGCGGGAAGTTGAAAACGAGAGACTAGACGCGGAGGAGTTCAATCATGAGCGGCCGCGAGATTCAGGATCAGAAGGCCATAGCACGTGAGCTGCTTGTTCAACAAGCTGCTAACGCTAATGCGGACGTTTCGGCCAGCCCACTACCGGGAGCTACGATTTGCTCCACCAGGACTGAACAGGATTCCACTCTTGAATCGACGGCGGACGAGTTCTGCGAAGCTGCAGATAGATCATTGCCTCCGGTAATCAGGGTTGATGCTGCAAACTTCATGCGAGTCTTGCGGCAGTTGGAGGTTATAGCAAAACGACAGGCGCCACGAATCGCGTTTAAGGCAAAAGGTAAAATCCTATTCCTGGATTTAGCCGAGATTGTGGCAGTGCAAGCTGAGGGTAACTATATTTCCCTGAGACACCGAACAAATCCGTATTTGCTGCGGGAGTCTCTCTCGTCCATGGCGGAGAAGCTGAAACCTTACGGTTTTATGCGCATCCACCGTTCAGTCATTGTGAATATTTCGGCGGTGGAAGAGATCCAACCTTTACCGACTGGAGAGTACAGGCTGCGTGTGAAAGGTGGGATGGAGTACATGGTGACGCGCACTTACAAAGATAACCTCAGAAATCTAGCTCAACTGTGGGTAGGCCCCGAGCATCTTTGTGGCTAACTGGCAGCCAGGGAGACTCGGGGACAGAACTTGAGGCGTTTTGGCGGCTCGTTCGGCTCGCTCC
>DATEGO010000059.1:0-96963 GCA_035280065.1 Candidatus Acidiferrum sp. | reverse complement strand
AACTAGGCGAGGGGGATACAATCTTGGTTAGTATTCCCCTCTCCCATGCATGGAGGAGAAAACATCATGTGGATTATAAAGGGCACTTTATTAGGCTTGGTGATCTTCATCGCTGGAACCATTTTTTGGATTGGTCTTGCTATGGTTACAGCGATGATTCGGCTCGCGCGAATCGCCAAAACAGGCGGTGTCATGCCCACTCAGGCTGCATGGGACATCCGAGGAATTATTCACAACCCGATTCTTTGGGCCGTGTTTTTAGCGGCCATTGGCATCGGATTATGGATTGTTAGAGCAAGAATGAACGTCCAGACAGTTTGACCAGCGGTTCGTAAATTGGAATTTGGGGATGAAGAAACCACGCTTGTGCAAGACTTCTGCGTGGTCATACCTCCACCATGCGGCCTCGCGCGCCGCTTCCGTTTACTGGGGAATTCCTAACTATCTCAGGGCCTACACCGCAACTCATGATCGAATAGACTCGCTGTTTTTCGGAGTCCTACTCGGCCATCTGTACCACTTCCGGCCGCTCGTCCTCGAACGCTTAACGCGATCCACTGTGAACCGATTGGCGATTGCAGGGGTTTCGGTGCTGTCGCTCTCTTCAGCATATTTCCTGTCGCGCGACACGAGGGTTTTCTCCGTCTTCGGATTTTCCTTTCTTTACTTAGGAAATGTTGAGCCGGACTGTCGCTGCGGAAACGCTGCCGTGACAGTGAGCGATTCATATGTACTTGCAAGGACTTACAAGAGCACGGACGGCGCCCTAAGTCATTGCAAGACATTCTTAAACATCGCTATTGTGTACCTCGGTGTGTACCACGGCCGGAACCGAATAGCTCGCCTGATCCGCCGGTGATGGATCATTTGAATGGTTGCCAGGGTAGGGCGGTGGGGATCGAAAAAGCTGCTACCTCCTAAAAGCCCCGTAAACAGTGGCGTTGCGACCGCTCCTGCCGAGACAATCGCTACAATCGCTACAATTCCGAGAAGCCGAAAGGAAGTCTCACCTCTAACGTGTCGCCGACGGTTTCGTTTGAAATTGTTTGAGGCGAGCCATCTCGCGCAGTAACTCTACGCCTCCCTCTGTAACTCTGTAAATGAATCCGGGCCAATAGAGCGAGACCTCTTGCCAGTGCTGGACGCAGGCCATTTGTCC
Organism: Candidatus Acidiferrum sp.; assembly: GCA_035280065.1. Lineage (GTDB taxonomy): Bacteria > Acidobacteriota > Terriglobia > Acidiferrales > UBA7541 > Acidiferrum. The sequence continues at coordinate 95,804 of DATEGO010000059.1, read as the reverse complement.
AATGCCATTCACACCGCTTGCGCCGTGGTAAGAAATGAAGTTGTGCGTGAAATCATAGTTTAGACCCATCTTAACGAACTCTTTGAACGCCCAGCGCGGAGGCTTTCCCTGCGGACGAATACGCTCAAAATGATGTCCAAGCTCGTATGCCCAAAGGTCGGCAGCTTGAAGTGGTGTGCACTCTCTACGCGTCTCACAAACATACGATTGCATCATCATGGCGACCATGCGGTTGTGTTCCCGCAGTGCATCCCAAAGGTTTCTTGTGTTGGATAATCCGTGTGAATGTTCGGGATGGTGCGCATACACCATCGTGACTGGTCCGGGCCCTTGTCCCATCGGGTCCATCATATTCGCCGCGACGGCGATGTGGTACGTCAATGGCTGGAATGCGATGAAGTGCGAGTCGCGGTAACGTCTTTGGACGGCCTCGGAAAGCGCGTCGGGTCCTCTCAGCATCACAACGCTTCCGATTGGAATTGCTTGTGCAGCCCTGATAGCGCCAACTAGTTTCGCCAACAGTCTCCGTCGTCGCTCCTCCGGCCAGCCCTTGTACTCTCGCTTGCCCGCCGCAAAGTGCATCATGTGAAACGGCTCGCTTAGTCCCTCCTCCGCACAGGCTGCGCGCCATTCTAGATCGCACACTCTCCAAGCATCTTCAGCGGCAATTAGTCCAGCCAAACAAAGGCAGTTTCGTCTCGGGTCAACTGAGTGTCCGGATTCATCGACGAAGGAGAGATATCGCGGAAGGCCGGGAAGATAGGATCGATCTGGGCTAGGAAGCGCCATGGATTATTTTCCCGCATGCCTGCGCCTAAGTAAAGTGCCGTGCGCAACCGCTTCAAACGACTAAAGGCCCCGTTTGTCCTCCTTCGGTGAAGTTGGCGACGGTGGTCCGCCAGCTTATGGTAACGTTACAGCGGATGGTAAAATGGCGGACCTCGAGCAGCTAGTCCAATCGGTCGTGAAAAATAGCTATCCCAAGGAATTGGCGGTCGCTCATTCCTTGAAACTCAGCCAACGCCTCCAGCTTCTCGTTAGCAACGGAAGGCAATATGTGGTGAAGAACGAGCGCGACCATTTGGTCTTGAGATATTGGACTGCTCTCTTTGAATACCATCAGGGAATACTCACCCTTCTAAGGAACGAAAATCCGACATCAGCCGCAGCTCTGCTTCGAGTCTTCGAGGCGATGGCAATGCTACTCGCCATGCCGGTTAGTTTACTTGCCGCAGAAGCGCTCCTTATTCCTTCCTCAATGCGAGGGCGGGGTCCACGTCCGCAAGCGAGAACCGCAATGCCATCACTGATAGCCGCCACTTTCGCCGGGTGGGGCAAGCACCCCGGCTTCCATCGGGGCGAAAGGAGGAGAAAGACCCCGAGGGATACTTTTCTGAGCGGCTTCGTCGCTTTGGTGCGTTTGGGTGACTCCCACTATCTCAGCCGGCGCGGTCGCAGTAGCCCACGGTCTCTCATCTCTTGGGTGTACTCGCGCGCGCGGCTGAGCTGAGCGAGTGTAGGCTCGCCGTAGCGCCGCATTTTTTCATACATTTCGGCCGGATTTGCCGTGAATTTCTTCACAAGCTTCTGCACCCAAGTGTGGGAGACGCCAAGCTGTCTAGCCCATTCGCGCTGGGAAGGTTTGTTCCGGTCGCGGCAGGTGAGCCACAAAGCCACGAACCGCCGAACCGACTCCGATTCTTCTTCGCTCCGCCAAGGCAGCGGCAAATGGTATCGCGGACTCTTGCGCGCCTTCGCAAGGTTTCTGATCCTCGCATCGTAAGGGTCACTGCGACACCAACGTTCATACATTGAAGGCATGTTCGTCTCTCTCCTCCTCCCGAGTTCCTGCGGAGTTGCCAGTCTTCCCCTCGACGGTTCTAAAGGACTTAGCAGCGCCAGCCACATTCAGTGGCAAATTATCTTTCTGTTTCTGCGTGCGGCGCCGCGAGCACTTCCTTGGCAAGCTGCCCTGTGAATGCCATCGCGGCATTCGCGCGAACACCAGACACCAGGTTGTCCAAAGCGCGTATGGCGCGAGTTAATTAGAAGCCGGCCGCATGCGTCGCAGGCCTCGTCGAGGTAGATGCCGCGCTCGCGCTTCAATCGCTCTCGCAATTCAATGGAAAGCATCATACGGGTTCACTCTAAACATTTAGAGGACGTTCACCGCGCCCTAAGATTGGCGCCACAAGAAAACAGAACTTGGGCGCAAAATGGGCGCAAAACCCTGCCCTCTTGAGCGCAAATCGAGGGGCGATCGGTGAGTAAGGGCAGCCGAATCAACGTGAATTTTGCGGGGTGTTGGGGTGGGAGATGGGATTTGAACCCACGACATTCGGAGCCACAGTCCGACGCTCTACCAGCTGAGCTACTCCCACCGTATTGACCAGCAACAACTTATGCTACCGCCTCGTGGGTCAATGGGTCAAACAGATCAATTTTGTTGCCAATCAGAGAGGGAATTGAAGCCAAAACGCGCGACCGATACCTCGGCCTTAGGTGCGTGTTGCGGCGAACCATTCTCTCTGACCCATGACCAATCCATGCTTTGATTACCTCGACCGGTGTGTTGTTTTCAGCCAAGAAGGATACTCGCCCGTGCCGGAAGCCGTGCATCCCACCTCGTGGAAGGCCGAGCCCTTGCAGCAGTGGGTGAAGCTGTCTACGCAACACGTTGTTGTTGCGGAGCGGCTTCCTGTTCTTGGAGTGGAACACCAACCCATCAGTCCTTCGCGCAGGGTTTCTCTTCGCTTCGCTCAAAGGTGAAGCGGTGCAAGTGCAAGCCATGAAACGCGCGGATGGCACCCTCTTAATATCAGCTCCGTTTCATTGCTAGGAGCGGCTCATGGGAAGTTAACGCTCGGTGCCGTACTTTGATTATCAGTTCTTCAAGAGCCACAGGATGAGTGCGGGTTCGTCTAGCGTCAGGGGGATGCTCGCAAATCAGATGACGACATTTGCGTAACTCGGCAGAAGCAACGGAGGCGCAAATGGAAAGGGAAATGGAAAATTGAAAAATGGCCGGAGCCACGAAGGGCCGGGTGCCCCAGCTTTGTCGACTATCATCAAGGCTATCATCAGGGCTATCATCAAGGACAACCCATGCCCACAAGTCGAGCTGTTCGCGAGGTTTTGTCTCGCCCGGTCTCCATTGCAGCGCCTTACGTTGGCGGCGTGCACGCAATTCAGTGGCACGTGATGAGAGTGGAGAGATACAAGGGCCTATACAAGGGGGAATCATGAAGGCATGGTTAATTGCAGTCAGCTTAATGATCTCGGGAACTCTCGCGGGTTGCGGTGGAGGGAGTAATGTCAACTCCATCCATTTGACGCAGGTTCAGGCCCGGCAACTCGGGACCACGGTTTCTGATGATGTAAGCAAGGCGCTGGCAAGCGTAGTGGGCAACCCAGCAGTACCGCTAGGTATCACTGCCAGAGAGAATATGCTCGTTGCGCTCAAGAGAAACAGCAGCCAGGCCGACGCCGTATCGCCGGAGGGCGTCACCTGTAGTGGGTCGAGTTGTACCGTTTCCGGTACCTTCAATTGTCCGGACGGTGGTTCGATTATGGTTTCGGGAACCTTCAGTGCGAACGGCACGTCCGCAAGTGGGACAATTACCGCGACGCCTAGCAGCTGCTCCGACGGCACCCTGGTCATTAGCGGCAATCCCGATGTGACGGCAACCGTGCAGGCAAACGACAACGGCGTTACGACGACGGTGAACCTAATGATAGGCGGAGGCGTCAGTTTCTCGCCTGTTCGGGCAGGACAATTCCCGACAGGAAGCTGCTCATTGAATGTAACCGCCAGCTTTTCCGTGAACAACAGCAGCGGGAGTGTGACGTCCAGTTCGATTAGCGGATCGATTTGCGGTAACACAATCAACTGAAAACTGGGGACGGGCGGCCGACTGGGCTAGCAAAGCACCGAATCAGTTCAGGGTTTGTAAGTACAAGCCCTGAAGCCCAGCCCAAACGTCGAAAGTAGTCGAGGGCAACCATCTCCAAGTACAACTTTTGGCAGGTGACTGCGGACACTGGATTCATCTGGACCGGCCTGAGTTGGTTACTGAAGCTATTCGCCAAGTCGTGTCCGCTGCGCGTGCAAACGGAATGCGTATGGGTTTGTTTCAATGAGATTTTCGCTGAAGCCGGCCGCTTCCAATCGGGGTCCGAGAGTGTCAGGGTTGACAGGGACCAACGTGTCACCGACGTGGATGAGGCGCATCCATAGGCTCTGCAGGCCTAAGCTGTCGATGGCTACAAAAACAGCTCCCGGCCTTAGCACGCGCCACACTTCCCGAAAAACTCTGTTCTGCAGATCGACAGAGTGTACGTGATGAAGCATGTGCAATGCGATGACCCCGGAAAACTGGCTATCATCGAAGGGCATCGCGGTAGCGTCTCCTTCGACGACGGTCACATTGGTGCCTTGAAATCGTCGGATTAGAACTTTTGCGAGTGCTGGGTCAATTTCGAGGGCTGTAATTCGGGGGATGCGCGACCTCAACAAGTTCGTCGTGATGCCGTGGCCGGGCCCTAACTCCAGAACGTCCTCGCCTAATTGCACGTCCCTCAATGCCCACGGGACGACGAACTTCTCGAGAACTGTGCGCCATGAGGCTGACTGACACAGGCATCGGTGGATGAGATGCATCGCTAACGGCCATCCCTGCGACAGTGTACAAATTGAATGGTTCTACGTACTTTCGCTATCCTGACAACAAATGGCTGAAAAGCGACAAACCGCATTCTTGGATCGCCGCGCTCGGCGCTCAGCGATAATCACAACGCTTACATACGACTATCCGCACGGCTATATGGTCCCCTGGCATTTTCATGAGTGGGACCAGTTGGTGTATGCGTCTGAGGGAGTTATGACCGTAAGGACGGAAAGCGGCTCTTGGGTTGTTCCAGCACAGCGGGCCGTATGGATTCCAGCGAGAACGGCACATGAAATTCGCATGTCCGGTCGGGTAAGCATGCGAACTCTGTATTTGAAGCCGCGTCTTGAGCACGGCCTGCAGCGACGCTGCGAAGTGATGAATGTTTCGCCACTCATGAGGGAACTGATTCTGCACGCCTGCGAAAGACCTGCGCTTACCAAGAAGCAACGGGCCCACGCTCATTTGATCGGAATGATCTTGGATCAGCTGAAGGCTGCGGAATGCGTGCCCTTGCGGTTGCCAGAACCGGTCGATCCGCGATCGTTGCGCGTGCAAGGGCGCTCCTTGATGACCCGAGCGATCAGCGACCTCTAGAAGAGTTATGTGAACGCGTCGGCGCGAACAAGAGGACAATCGAAAGGTTATTCCAGACCGAAACCCAAATGACGTTTGGGAAATGGAGGCAGCAACTTCGCTTGCTACATGCTCTCAGACTTCTTGCAGAAGGCGCAAAAATAACGCAGGTGGCTTTGGATGCCGGATATAGCACACCGAGCGCGTTCATCTCGATGTTTCGGAAAGCCCTGGGGACAACGCCTGGTCGATACTTCAAGAATCTATGAATCACCTTACCATCAGTGATTCGCCCGTTTGACTTTGGTCTGCGGGTCAATCGGAGGGGCAATCCAAAGTGTCGGATTGCGAGTTAAGCGGTGCCGATTCAGCGTGTTAGATTATCGTACAGTACAAGCCACAGTCCGACGCTCTACCAGCTGAGCTACTCCCGCCATCCTGGAGTATTTTGGTTTTACGCTAAATCCGTCTCCGCGAAAAGCGCCGTCAGAGCCTAAGAGATGCGAGATCTTGGCTTTGTAAGCGGCCGGTAATCGCTACGCTGCAGCCTTGCGCACGACGCGCTACGAAGCTCACACCTCTTGCTAAACTAAGTTGCCAGGGCACGCGTCCTCGCGCATGAACCAAAATCAAACCGACCGCAACCATTTCGAGCGGCAAATTCTTTTTGCGCGCCCGATTTTCGTTTTGCTCGCGCTGCTTGCCACTTTGGAACAGCCGGCGTCCCGCCTAGAACGTCGTTCCGTGTCTTTTTTGATTGCCTACCTCATTGTGTCGCTCCTGATCACGCAAGTTGAGCGCTTATTGCGCCGCCGTTCGTGGCACTTGCCGTTGGCATGCGACCTTTTAGCGCTTGGCTATTTCATGTTTATCAGTCCTTCGACCGTTCCAGTGTGGTTTCCATACATGTTTATTTGCTATGCCGCTGGAATTCGCTGGGGATTTGACCTGACACTGCCTTTGGCGGGCGCGCTTTCTCTCACGCTCGTTTTGCTCACCGCAGTGAAAGGAGAAATTCACTGGATACGCGTGGTCGCGTGGCTGGGAATTACCGCGGCCACATTTGCCGGAGGCGCGGGCCTTGCGTTTCTCGGCGATCGCAACAAACACTTTGCCGGACAAATCGACTTTTTCTCCCGAATCAACGCCACGATGCAAGTGGATCAAGGGCTGGCGGAGTCGCTGCGTCTCTTCCTCCAGGAACTGAGCCTCACGTTCAATGCCGAAGAAGCCCTTATGTTGTATCGAGACGCTGATCTTGAGCGCATTTTTCTATGGCGCATGAAGGCGGGAGAGAACGACCGGCTCATCCCGGAGAGCCTGCCCCTGTCCCGCACGGACGGGTTTCTGCTTGACGACATGGACGCGACGCTTTGTTGGAACTCGCTGGTTGGGCCCGGCTCGGGTTTTGGCTGGGACCGCCGCGATGGCCGACTCATCAAAAATTTACCACGCCTCCCCGGCCCGGTTTTGCAGGAATTCAAAGTCCGCTCTTTATTGACCGTTTCGTTTGATCAAAGCGGTCAGCCGACGGGCCGAATCTTCCTTCTCAACGGGCGCAGGCCTTTCCAGAAGCAAGACCTGATTTGGCTCGAAAGCATTGCGGAGCATATTGGTCCGGCCCTCGAAAACATTTTTCTTCTAAGGCACTTGCGCGCGCGCGCCATCGAAGCGGAGCGCAGCCGCATCGCGCGGGATCTTCACGACGGCATTCTTCAGACCTTGCTCAGCATCGAAATTCAGTTGGACGTACTCCGCCGCCGCGTCCCGGCCACGCCCGAACAGGCCTCCAGCGCCCTGGCCAACCTTCAGCAAACGGTGAAGAACGAAGCTGCCGACCTTCGCCAGACGGTCACTGACTTGCGCCCCCTGCGCGTGCAGAGCGCCGACCTCGTGGACCTGATGCGCGGCTTCGCGGAGCGGTACCGCAACGAGTCCACGATTGCCCTCGATCTGCTGATTGATTCGACACAATTGCGCGCTCCCGACCGCGTCTGCCGCGAGATATTCCAGATTTACCGTGAAGCACTCAACAACATAAAAAAGCATGCGAAGGCTTCCCATGTCGTGGTAAAACTGTCGCAGGATGACAGCCGCCTAGTACTTGTAGTAGACGACAATGGCGAGGGTTTTAGTTTTGCCGGCAGGTTTACCGCCGACGAACTGGATCGCCTGCGGTTGGGGCCGATCTCCATCAAGGAACGTTCTCGAACTGTGGGTGGGGTGCTCACGGTCGAGTCTAATCCGGGACATGGGGCGCGTTTGACGATCGAAGTGCCGCTTGGGTAATATGGCAAAAACTAAACAGCAGATACGGGTACTACTAGCCGACGACCACGCAATCTTTCGCGATGGACTGCGGAAGCTTTTGGACTCCGACGAAGAAATTGCGATTGTCGGCGAGGCCCAGAATGGCGTGGAGTGCATCAAGCTGCTCACCAAGCTGAAGCCCGACATTCTTTTGCTCGACTTGCGCATGCCGGACAAGGACGGGCTAGCGGTTCTGGAAGAAGTGAATTTCGACACGCTGCCCACGCGCGTGGTGGTGCTGACCGCCGCTGAAGATGATCGCGACGTAGTGCGCGCGATGAGGCTAGGCGCGCGCGGCGTTGTGCTGAAACAATCTGCTACCGATCTCTTGGTCAAGAGCATTCACCGCGTGCATGCAGGTGAAATCTGGCTTGACAATCGCATGACCGCGGAAGTGATGAAGGCGTTTTCGAAATCTTCGGAAGCCGGTCCACGCCGCGAAAAGCCGTTGCTCAGCGACCGCGAAAAAGAAATCGTGCAACTTGTGGCGCAGGGTTTTCGAAACAAGGAAATCGGCGAGAAGCTTTTCATTTCCGAGCAAACCGTCAAGAATCACCTGCACAATATTTTCGACAAATTGGGCGTTTCCGACCGTCTCGAACTTGCGCTCTACGCCATTCATCATCGGCTCATCGATCATTCGTAGCTGAATCCCAAATCAATCCGGAGTTCCTCTTTTTAACAGCTAGCGCACAATTTCGAATTGTGCCGCGCGGAATGTGCAGAATCGCACCGTGGTCAAAACAGCGCAATGAGCAAAGCGACAAACAAAGGTTGAAAAATGCTGAGGTGGAGAAGTGTAAGGTAAAGACTCCCGTAATTATGAGGTGAATCCTCTGTGAAGAAAGGAAGCAGATTTGGAAAGTTTTCAGGGCCTAGTACTGAGCAAAATAGCTCATCCATCGCAAAAAACTCCAGTAAGTCGCCAAGTTCCACGCATTTACAGAAATATTCCGCAATGGCAGCGTGATTGCGCGCAAGCAAGCAGGGTGTTTCATTGGAAGCTCGTGGGCGTTAGCGGGCTGGCTAATTGCCTCAAAATCGAAATCTCGGAAGAGTGCGCAGGGATGTGCGCTGAGGATGAGGAGGTACGTGGTGCATCGTCAGAGGAGTATGGAACTTTGTGAGTTGCCCGAGGAAAAGGTCATACGTATGGCCCAACGGGGCGACGAAGGGGCGTTCGAGCGGCTTTACCGATTGCATAACGCGCGTGTCTATGCCTTGTGCATGCGCATGCTCAGGAATCCCGACGAAGCCGAAGATTCAACGCAGGAAGTTTTTCTTCATGTGTTCCGCAAGATCCAGGGATTTCGCGGCGCTTCGGCCTTTTCTACCTGGCTGCACCGCGTGGCAGTGAACACGGTGTTGATGCGGATTCGCGGAACCAAGCTGGCAAAGGCGGCGGTGGTGGAAAACACAGACGGCTCCGATGAAAACGGAGCCCCGCGGCGGGAATTGGGAGCGCCAGACTTGCACCTGGAAGGCTACATTGACCGCGTGGCCCTTGAAAACGCCATCAAACAGTTGCCGCCTCGATGCAAATTGATGTTCGTGCTGTACGACATTCAGGGCTACGCCCATGGCGAAATCGCAAAGCTGCTGGGATGTTCCGTGGGGAATGCCAAATCCCAGTTGCACAAAGCGCGCGTCCGGCTGCGGAAGATTCTGCGGCCCGGCGCGGATAACCCGGATAACAATGAAGCAGGAAAGGGAGCACCAGGATTAACGGGGCCTGATGCCAGTGATCTGGGGAGCCAGCCGTTTCTGCATGGCTCAACGCTTTGTCAGTCCATGTAATCCCTTTCTTCACAAAAGTTTACGCTATTTTGCTGCGGCCGGGCCAGAGGCGCGCGCCAAGTGTGAAGTGCAGCCAGCGAAATATACGAAAAGTTAGGGTTTTTCCTGATACTGGATTGGCACAGACCCTGTATCTTGCTTTTTGCCTTGTCAGGGGAATATACTCTAATTTCGCTCTGAAGCGGGTCGAACGGATAAGTGGGCGCGAGCCCACTTTTTTGTTGGGGCCGGGCGGAGTGTGGTGCGAGCCGGCCACGGTATAGGAGTCTCTGCAAGTGGATTTGGAGAAAATCCGCGCCGCTGCCGAGCGAGTGGCGCGTTCGGAAGGTCTGGAAGTTGTTGATGTCGAATGGAAAATCGGCAAGCAACGGTTTTTGCGAGTGTACATCGACCGGGTGGCAAAGCCTGCGACGGTCATCAGTGATGCCGCCGGGACGCTGGGCGCGAGTGAGGTCGTAAACGACCCCTTTCCAAAGATTAGCCACGCGGATTGCGAACGCGTGAGCCAACAGCTTAGCGTGATTTTGGACGTGGAAGAGCTGGTTCCCGGGCCCGGATACATCCTGGAGGTTAGCTCTCCGGGGTTGGACCGGGCGCTGAAGAAGGCAGCAGACTTCGAGCGTTTTCGCGGCCGGCTGGCGAAGATCACGACCACGGAGCCGATTGGAGACGCGACATTTTTTGAAGGACGGCTGGCGGGATTTGCGGAAGGCAAAGTTCGAATGGAGTTGAAAGGGAAAGTAGCGAGGACCGTGGAGCTACCTCTCGAGTCGATTCGCAAGGCGAATTTGGTCGTGGAGTTTTAGGGCTGAGGGCGGAGATTCTAGGGATTTTAGGGACACGATATGGCGAACTTGCTTTATCAACAAATCGAGATGCTGAGCCGCGAGAAGCATATCGAGCCGGAAGTGGTGGTGTCGGCGATCGAAGACGCGATGGTCGTGGCGGCCCGGAAATTCTACAAGACTGAGGAAGACCTGCGAGGAAAGTTCAACGCGGAAACGGGCCAAGTAGACGTGTACTCCGTGCACACCGTCGTCGAGGAGGTGACGGACCCGAAGAAAGAAATCACGATAGCGGAAGCAAAGAAGAAGAATCCTTCCGCGGAAGTTGGCACGGAGATTTTGACGCCGAAGCCGACGGACGTACTGGGACGCATTGCGGCGCAGACAGCGAAGCAGGTGATCCTCCAAAAAGTGCGCGAAGCCGAGCGCGACACTATTTTCAATGAGTACAACGGTCGCGTGGGAGAGCTCGTGACGGTGATTGTGAAGCGCGCGGAAGGCCCGGACCTGATCGTGGACATGGGCCGGACGGAAGCGCGGCTACCAAAGCGCGAACAGTCGAAGCTAGAGACTTACAACATCGGTGAGCGGTTGCGCGTGGTGATTAAGGCCGTGGACCGCGCGGCGAAGGGGCCGCAGGTAATTGTGTCGCGCGCGGATGCGAGCCTGGTGCAACGGCTCTTCGAAATGGAAGTGCCTGAGATTTACGACGGTACGGTGCAAATCCGCCACGCTGCGCGGGAAGCGGGGGAGCGCACTAAAGTAGCGGTAATGAGCCGCGACAAAGACGTGGACCCGGTAGGAGCCTGCGTCGGCATGAAGGGCATGCGCGTGCAATCCATCATCCGCGAATTGCGCGGCGAAAAAATCGACATCATTCCGTACAACGAGGAAACCGTAGCCTTTGCGCAGAAGGCGCTCAGTCCCGCGAAAGTGACGCGCGTGCAAATCACCGATCCAGAGACGAAAAAGCTGGAAGTGATTGTTGAGGATTCGCAGCTTTCGCTCGCGATCGGCAAGAAAGGGCAAAACGTCCGGTTGGCGAGCAAGCTTATTGGCTGGGACATTGATATCAAGAGTGAGGAAGAGAAGCGCCAGGAAATCGAAGAGCAGATGAGCGCGTTGACCGCGCCGACGACACCGCTGACTTCGCTCGCGGGCGTCGGAGCGAAAACCATCGAGAAGATGGAAGCTGCGGGAATCAATTCCGTCGAGAAGCTCGCGTCAATGACGCCGGAGCAGTTGATGGAAATTCCGGGGATTGGCGAAAAGATGGTGGACAAGATCTACCAGGCTGTGAACCAGTTCTACGAGAGCGCTTCTGAAGCAGCGGCAACGGGTGAAAATGCGGCGAACACGGAAAGCGCGGAAGCTGCAGCGGAAGCTTCAGCGGAAGGTGGCGAAGAGGCCGCAGCAGCAGAAGAGGGCTCGACGGAAACTGCTGAAGGAGCGCAGGGCGAAGAGCAAGCCTCTAGGGAAGTGGAAGCCATTTCAGGAGAAAAGGCGCCCGCGAAAGAAGCGCAAGGGGAAGCTCCGTCAGAAGAAAACGGGAACGAACCAACGCGAGCGGAAGAAGCAAAGCAGGAGTAACTGGAGTAAAAGGACCAAGTAGCGAACGGAGCGCATGAGCGACGCGAACCAAGTCCGTATTAATGAGCTGGCCCGCGAACTGGAGGTGAAGGCCAAAGCGATCATTGACCTTCTGTCCGGTTTCGGTGTCACAGAAAAAAAGACGCATTCGAGTTCGATTCCCGCCGATGTTGCGGAAAAGGTTCGGAAAAGAATTCAGGGAGTTGCGGAAGCCGAGGCCCAGGCGGAGGCAGCCGCCAAAGCCGAGAAGGAACAGAAGGAAGCCGCAGCAAGGGCGGCGCGGTTGAGGCCGGCTGCACCTGCAGCGGCTCCGCCGCAAGCTCGCGTGGCGCCTGCCGTGGTGAAGCCAGTTCCGGCGACGCCTGCTGCTCCCGCGACCAAACCAGCAGCGCCAACAACTCACCCGGCCGCGCCTCCAGCTGCTGCTCCTGCGGCCCCGAAGATTGTTCCCAAGCCGCCAACCCCGGTGCCTGCAGGCCCGCCTGCTGCGGCAAAGCCCACTGCTCCTGCGGCGCCAACACCCATTCGCCCTGCCGCTCCTGCTGCGCAGCCCGGTGCCGCACCGGCTCGGCCAGCCGCCGCGGCTCCCCCGAGTACACAACCTTCTGTAGCGAAACCTGCGGCAGCTGCGCCGGGAGCCGCTCCTGCGCGTCCCGGCGCGCCCGCGCGCCCCAATGGACCGCCGCGGCCGAACGCGCCGCTGCGGCCTTCCGGAAATCGCGGCCCTTTGCCAACCGGTAATCGCGGGCCTCTGCCCGACATTTCGCGCGAACGCCCAGGAGGGCCGCGACCGGGGCAGCCGATGCGCCCGCAACAGCCAGGTCAGGGCAGACCGCGGCCTGGCGGCGGAGCAGAGCCTGCGCGTCCTTTCGAACACCGTCGCGGTCCGATGCCCACTGGAACGCGTCCGGGTCCGCGCACACCGGGACGTCCCGGAATGCTGCCGCCCCTTCCGGACAAGATGCCTCCGAAGGCAGAGCCCGGAAAGCCGCTCTACGCGCGCAAGACTCCGCCGCGTCAGCGGCCTGCGGTTGACAAGCGAGAGATTGAAGGCGAGCGCAAGCTGCACCCGACGCGTATGCGTCAGGGGGCTGGGCGCGGTGCTGCTGCTACAGCAGTCATTGCGCCGCCCGAACCGCGCCCGCCGCGCGAAGTGACCATCACCGAAGGCATCACCATTCGTGAGCTTGCAGAAAAACTCGACGTGCGCGCGAAAGATCTATTGAAGACTTTGTTGGATAAGGGCGTATTCGCCAGCATCAACCAGGCGCTCGATGTGCCTACGGCCACGACGCTCGCGGAAGCGTTCAGCGGCGTGGTGAGCGTGGTATCGCTCGAAGAAGAAATGGTGCTGGAAGTCGCAAAGGAAGAAACGAAGGAAAGTTTGAAGCCGCGTCCGCCAGTGGTGACCGTAATGGGCCACGTAGACCACGGAAAGACGAGCCTGCTGGATGCGATCCGCGAAGCAGATGTCGCGGCAGGTGAGGCTGGGGGCATCACGCAGCACATCGGCGCTTACAAAGTGGTGGTGAATGACCGCAGCGTCGTTTTTGTGGACACGCCAGGTCACGAAGCGTTCACGCGCATGCGTTCGCGCGGTGCAAAAGTGACGGATATCGTTGTGCTGGTCGTGGCTGCGGATGACGGCGTTATGCCGCAAACCAAGGAAGCCATTGACCACGCCAAAGCGGCGAATGTGCCGATCATCGTGGCGGTCAACAAGATTGACAAGGCAGAAGCGCAGCCTGAGCGCGTGAAGCGCCAATTGTCGGATTTGAGCTTGATGCCCGCCGAATGGGGCGGCGACACAGAATTCGTGGAAGTTTCGGCGAAACAGAAGAAGGGAATCGAAAAACTGCTGGAGATTATCTTGCTCGTCGCGGATTTGCGCGAATTGAAAGCCAATCCCGATGCTCCGGCGAGCGGGACGGTGCTGGAATCGCGAGTGGACAAAGGCCGCGGCCCTGTCGCCACGGTGCTGGTGCAGAATGGCACACTCAACGCAGGCGACTTTTTCATCTGCGGTTCGGTATTCGGCAAAGTGCGCGCGATGTTCGATGATCGCGGCCGCGCGGTGAAAGACGCTCCGCCTTCCACGCCCGTCGAAGTGCTTGGATTACAGGGTGTGCCGGAAGCGGGCGATCACTTCCAGGTAACCGACGAAGCCAAGGCGAGGCACATTGTCGAATACCGCCAAAGCAAACAGCGCGACGCAGCGATGGCGCGCAGCAGCGGAGGGCGCATCACACTGGATCAGCTCCACGAACAGCTCAAGGCCGGCGAGGTCAAGGAATTGCCGATCGTCATCAAGGCTGATGTGCAAGGTTCCGTGGAAGTGCTTAGCGAAATGCTGCCAAAACTTTCCACCGACCAAGTGAAGCTGAAAATCATCGGATCGGGTGTGGGTGCGGTTACCGAGAACGATGTGCTTCTGGCTTCGGCTTCGGGCGCGATTATCATCGCGTTTGGCGTGCGCCCGGATCGCAAAGCTGCGGACCTGGCGCAGCAGGAACACGTGGACATTCGCACACACAACATCATCTACGAGGTTTCGGACGAAATTAAGAAGGCCATGGAAGGCCTGCTCGAGCCGGTTATTACCGAGACCTATCTGGGCCGTGCGGAAGTGCGGAACACTTTCAGGGTGAAGGGCGCGGGCACCGTGGCGGGCTGTTACGTCGTCGACGGAATTCTGAAGCGCGATGCGCAAGTGCGCGTGGTTCGCGACGGCACGGTGATTTACACGTCGAAGTTGAGTTCGTTGAAACGCTTCAAGGACGACGCCAGCGAAGTCCGCACGGGTTTCGAATGCGGCGCGGGAGTGGCCAACTTCAATGACATCAAGGTTGGCGACGTGCTCGAATGCTTCAGCGTCACGAAGATGAGCGCCGCGGAAGCTGCCGTACAGGCCAGCGCGCCCGCGGGCAAAAGATAAACCGCCGGTTTTTCCCCGGAGCCGCAGATGCCAGTCGGCTTGCTCACCCTCGAACTGCATATCCCCGATGCGCAATCGCTGAAGGATAAGCGGCAGGTGTTGAGAAGCTTGAAGGACAGGCTGAGGCGCGATTTCAACGTGGCGGTGGCGGAGCTCGAGCATCAAGACACGTGGCAGAGGTCGGTAGTGGGTGTCGTAACGATTTCGAATGAAGAGAAGCACGTGAATGAAGTGCTGCAGAAAGTTTTGGACGAGGCGGACGGCATTCTTGGCTCGATTTTAATCAACCAAGCGGTTGAAATAATCTAAGGTGCATCGCAAAGTACGTAGATGAGTTCCACGAATCATCGTCATGAACGTGTTGGAGAAGAAATCGCCCACGAAATCAACGCCATGCTGGCGGGAGAATTAAAGGATCCACGGCTGGAAGGCAATGTTATCGCGAGCGAAGTCCGTGTGCAGCCGGATATGAAGCATGCACGCGTGTTCATCAGCGTGAAAGGCACGACCGAGGAGCAAGCTGACGCGATCAAGGCTCTGGAGCACGCGGCCGGCTTCATTCGTCACGAACTTGTTGAGCGTTTGCAGCTTCGCCGACTGCCGGAATTGCACTTTGCGCTGGACACGTCCGAGGAGCGCGTGGAGCGCATCGAGCAACTGCTGAGAGAAGTGAAGAAAGGCGAAGCTGTGCCCGTGGAGATCAAGAAACGCGACCCGGCGCGCAGCAAATCGAAGAAGGGCAAGCCGTCCACGAAGAAGAAGACTTCCCGATAGTCCATTTGCAGTTCTAAGTTGTAAGTCATAAGTTCTTAGTGGGGCATGCCAAGAAACAACGGAGAAAACTGTTCTAATTCGTAGGTGCAGTCTCGTATGAGGCGTCCCTCGGTTGTAGCACCTGCGAATTTTGGATTGTGGCGGTTCTTACTGACAACTTAAAACCTACGACTAAGAATTAATTTCATGCCGCGCCAGCCACAACCGGCGCCGTTTGACGGCGCGCTCGTCATCAACAAGCCCAAGGGGAAGACATCGCACGATGTTGTGGATGCGGTGCGCCACCTGGCGGGTTTCCGGCAGATTGGACATTTAGGAACTCTAGATCCCCTGGCAACGGGCGTTCTTGCTCTGCTGCTGGGCCGGGCCACGCGGCTAGTGCGCTTCTATTCCGGCAGGAGGAAGCGTTATACGGCAGGTTACCGCTTCGGATTTGCAACGGACACATACGACTCCGACGGCGAGGCGCAAGGCGCCAATGTGCCGATGGCTCTTGATGCTGCGGCGCTCGAGCGGCTCGCCGCGGAACGCATTGGGCAATTTGAGCAAATGCCACCGGCGTTTTCCGCAAAGAAAGTAGGAGGCCGCCCAGCCTACGAACTCGCGCGAAAAAAACAAGAAGTGGAATTGAAGCCCGTCCAGGTAGAGATCTACGAGTACAAGCTGACTGAAATCGAAGGCGCTGTCGCGCGGTTTGTCATCGAATGTTCTTCCGGGACGTATATTCGTTCACTGGCACACGAAATGGGGCAGAAGCTGGGTTGCGGCGCACACCTCGCAGAAATCACGCGCACTGCGGTAGGAGAATTTTCCCTGGAACAAGCCATCGCTCTCGAGGAGCTCGCGGAAGCAAGCAGAGCAGGCCGATTCGCAAACTGCTTGATCAAGCTCGAAAACCTGCTGCCCAATTTTCCGCGCATCAATGTTTTGCCGGTGGTCGAAAAACGCGTGCGGCACGGCTCGAAATTCAATATTTCTGTTTCGCAATTGCAGCCCGGACGCATCGAGCCTCCTCCCGGTGCAACGACCGAACTCGATGGCGGGCCGCCGATGGCGCCGCATCTGCGTGTGTTCAATCAGCAGGAGAAGTTAATAGCCATTGCCGAAGGGGTCGTGCCGCGAACCTATCAGCCACTCGTCGTGTTTGAACCATTGCCGTAGGCAGCCCTCCAAAATCATCGATGAGTACCGGGCTGTTGCTTCGGTTGTTGGGGTTGAGGCGGTTGCTGTTGAGGCTGCTCAGGCCGCGGCTGAGGCTGCTGGAGCGGTGGCTCGGGTTGCGGCTGAGGTTGCGGCGGCGTTGGCGTTGGAGTTCCCCGGAATCCCGCACCTGCCCCACCGCGACCAACGTCGCCACGGCCCGCGTAGAGAGTCCGCGTAAGATGATCCGCCAAGCGAAGCCTGCGTGGGGTAATCACGATGAGAAGCTCGGTGTCCTGAAAAGTGTGGCTCTTTGAACTAAACGCATATCTCAGCGTGGGAACCTCTGCGAAACCCGGCAGACCCGCAATGGAGCGGGTCTCTTCCGTGTCCGTCATGCCTGTAATCAGCGTTGGCTCGTTTTCCTTCACTCGCACCGTTTGTGAAAGCGTGCGATTCGAAAGGACGGGAATGCCGTTGACGGCGCTTCCCGCAAGCGCGCGAATTTCAAATTCTAATTGCAGGGTCACTTCCGAATTCGAATGAAGCGTCGGCGTCGCTTTGATTTTCACTCCAAGGTCCACGTATTCCGAACCGGGGTAGGGCTGCTGCTGGACTCCGCGGGCGACACCGTTGGCAAACAGGCTGGCTGGGCTGAGAATCACGGTGACATCGCCGGCCGCCCCGGGGACGTCATTCGTGATCGCGACGTCGGGAAAGCCGCCTGTCGCGAAAGTTCCTGCAATGATAGCGGTCGGCGTGGAACCGGTTGGGCCGGCAGGCGGCTGGAAAGCTAGGCTGAACAGACCTGCTGAAATTCCCGCGAACACGCTGAAGCTATTGGCTCCGCTGTTGGTCACAGCGATATCCGCAAGTCCGTCTTGATTGAAGTCCGCGATGGCGACGCCGTTGGGTGAAGTCCCCGCCCCTGTTTGAAGAGGTGAGCTTGCGCTGGCTGCGAAAGTTGCGTCACCGTTGTTCAGCAACACGCTGACTGTATTGTCCGTTTGATTCACAACGGCCAAATCCGGTTTTGAATCGCCGTTTAAGTCGCCGGCCGCGATCGCCACGGGCCCGTTGCCCGACGAAATCGGCGAGCCGGTAGCTTCGGTGAAAGTGCCGTCGCCTTTTCCCAGGAGGATCGTCACGTTGTTCGTTGCTTGATTTACGATAGCCAAGTCTTGATTGCCATCGGCATTGAAATCGTGCTGGACGATCGCTACGGGGCCACGCGCTGCAGCCGTAGCAGGGATCGGGGTCAAAGTGAACTGCTTTTGTGCCGTTAAAGGTGTGGCGCTGGAGTCCGTCGTGGTCACGGTGAACGTAAAACTTGGCGGCGTTGTCGCGGTGGAAGTGGGAGTTCCCGTAATTTCGCCGGTGGGACTCAAAGTCAATCCAGCAGGAAGGGAACCCGACGAAACGGTCCACGTAAATGGAGCAGTCCCTCCAGTGGCCGTAAGAATCTGATCGTATGGCACGCCGATTGTTCCGTTGGGAAGCGACGCCGTCGAAATGGCAAATGCGGGCGCGCTGGTGTTGACAGTGATGCTGACTGCGATAGTGGCGGAATTCGGAGGACTGGCGGAATCAATCGCGTTGACCGTGATAGCGGAGGTTCCTGCTGCGGTGGGCGTGCCGGTAATGGCTCCCGTGCTGGGATTCAGAGTCAGGCCCGCAGGTAGGGTTCCCGTTGTGAGGCTCCAGGTTACCGCTCCAATTCCTCCAATGGATTGCAGTGTGGCGTTGTAAGCGCTGTTCAGAACACCATCCAGGAGAGATGTAGAAGTGATGACGAGTTGCCTCGCGGGAACGAAGGGCGAACCGGTCGCGGCAGTGAATTTCCCCGTGCCGTCGCCAAGAAAAATGGAAACTGAATTGTCGTTCTGGTTGACCACGGCGAAGTCCTGTTTGCCGTCACCATTGAAGTCCCCTGTGGCTACTGCTGTGGGATTGGAGCCGGCGGGAATTGCCACTGGTTTCTGAAAGGTACCGTCGCAATTGCTGAGGAGCACGTCCACCTGGTTCGCAAGCGGATCACTGACAACCAAGTCGTGGCATCCACTGTTTGTGAATGTCGCCGAGGCGATTCCGGGGTGTGTGGCCGGCGCCGCGGCGCGGGCAGAGCCCAGTGAAATGGGAGAACCCGTGGCCTCAGCGAATGTTCCCTGACTGCTGTTCTGGTTCAGCAGAAGCGTGACGGAATTATCGATTTCGTTGACCGCGGCGATGTCCAACGAACCGTTATTCAGAAAATCGGCAGCCACAAGAGAGGCCGGTCCTTTCCCAGCTGCGAAGGAAGTGCTAGGGAATGGATTGCTCGCGCCTCCTGGATTGGGAGTAAAGGCGGTCGTTCCCACGCTACCGGAAAGCAGAGAAAGGGTAATGGGGAATCGCTGGCCAACAAAGAAAGTGGCGGGCTTTCCGTCCTGCGCACGCAAAAGAACCTGGCGGCCGCTCTGTACGAGTGAGAGAGCATCCGAAAAGTCCACAGCGGCGGAAGGAAGAGTCAGAAGAAACGTGGTTTTGCCGCCCCCAACGGCCACGATTGGCGGAATGAGCGAACTGACCGATGAGGACCCTCCACTTACTGCGCTTCCAAAAATTCCGGCAAGGAGCGTCTGGAGCGCTGTCACATTGCCTGCCTGAGTCAACTGGCTGAGCAAATTGGGGGGGAGGGCGATTAGTCGGTGACTAGTGGGAGGTTCAACTCCGAGTTTCCTTGCGGTGTTCTTGTCGACTTCCAGCAGTTCAATTTCGAGCATCAATTCGCCGCGCGCTCTTTCCATCTGCTGAATCAGCGCGCCGGTGAGAGCCAGCCGCTCCGGAGTATCGCGCATAGTGATGCTGTGCGTGCGCGTGTCGAGGTCAATGTGTGGAGCACCCGTGATTTCACGCAGGATGCGCAAAACTTCCGTAGCGTCCTCGGAACTGATGGCGGAAGAAAGGGGAAAAGTCTGCTCCGCTTGCAAATCGAACTGCCTGCGTTTTTCCGGCGTATCCGCGGCGACAAACATCAACGCAGCGTTTACCGGGCGCCAGAACGTACCGGTTTGCGCAGCGAGAACTTTCACCGCGTTCTGAAAATCTACGTCTTCGATATTCAAACGCACGTTTCTAACGATCAGGTCGGGGTCAAAAGTGACCCTGAGGCCAAAAATGCTTGCCAGTTGCTCGTAAACGGTCTTCGTGTCTCCGCGCAGGTCGAGACTGCGCTTTCCCGCTTGCGGCTTCAACTGAGGCAATCCTGGAATAGCTGCCGCGACCCTTGGTCCGGTCTCGTTACCCATGCTTTTTATCTCGCGCAATCGCTCCAGGACGATAGCGTTTGCCGGGTCGATAGCCAATGCGGCGCCAAGATCTTCCGTTGCTTGGTCAAAGCGGCTGGCTAAAGCGTCGCGCTCCGCGGCATCCGCATAGGAACGAACCAACTTGGATTGCAGACCTGCCACTCGCGTCGCGTAGGCCATGTCCCGGGGAACGTAGCGCGCGGCCTCCTCGTAGGCACGCAAGGCCTCGTCAAGACGGCCTATGGATTCGGCTTTTTCACCTCGCTCCGCCGCTCGGCGCGCTCGCTTGAGGTCGGGATGTACCTTCTGGGAAGGGGCCTGCTTCGGCGGTGAGGCTGGCGTTTGCGCTTGGGCGAGGGCTTGCGAGAAAAGCACGAGGCCGGAGAGAATGAGCGACAAAGCTTGGCGAAGAGACCCCATGCGCAAGAACAGAATAGCTTATACAGACCTGCCCTCCAACAAAGTGTTTGTTATCTCTGGCTTTCATTGAATGACCCCCAGTTTTGCAGGCGGCTGTGTAATAATCGTGCAATCGGTTTTTTCTAATCCTTCGCCATTTTCCATGGTTCGGCGCGCAAGGTCCCGCAGCTATGTTACCCACGGAGCATAGTGCTTTTCGATGGTCTGAACGGTGTCGCCAATCCACTTGGCCACATCGTACATGCTCATCCCACGCCATTACGGACCATAGCGGACTAGTGGGATGTTTCTAAATCTTCTTTAATACGCTACAAGAGCCACGTCGCCCTGAGCATTGTGAAGGTTCAGGAAAAGCGCGCGGAAAAACTTGGCAATACTCTCTTCGACGAACGTTTAACCGCTCGACGGGCAAAGGCAGCCGCCCGCATGGAGCGTCTTAGACATCGAAAAGCGAGCCTGCAAGCTACGACAAATCAGCAAGATAGATGCGTCACCTTTGGCTCTCAGGCGGTACACCCCTGAACGGTTCTTTTAAGATGAAACCGCCGCTCAAATTGCCTCCAATTGCGTTGTCGGCATCCAAGGAATCCATATCCTGCTCCAGGAGGTGCAGTTTTTCGATTCTTGCCTCAAGAAAATCTCGGTAAACTAGGGCGGCATTCGGATTGGCGATATCGCCCTTTTCCCCCGCAACGTAGGCCTGGAACTGGCAAGCTGCGTAGAGAGCTGTCCCTAGATAAAACTCGATGTCATCCGCTCGAGTACCATGCGCATGTAGCTTTTCCTCAAAGGCGCAAAGGCTGTCGATGACGGCCGTAGCGTGGATAGCGGCATAAGCTGACACGGCTCCAGAACCAGAACCGCTAATGAAATCGCCGAATTTCTCTAGCGCGTAGTGCATTTTCTGCATCTTGAATACGGAAGCCATATATTTCTCCTAGGCTAATCCTAGGCTAGGCGTATGAAGCCTATCACGTCCGAATCCGCGTAACCTGTACTTACGTACAGGGGGGCGTCATGGCACCACTGCCCGCCCTAGGCGTTCCTAGGCGTTCTCAGACGCTCGCAGGAAGTACCGATAGAGGGGTTACAGGATTACCGCATCTGAGGGATTTATACGCGAGGCTGTGAAACGGGTCACGCTCTCGGGGTCGAGTTGGCTGACGGTGCCTCGCGAATTGTTGCAACTCAAACCGCCATTGAGTCTGCATCCAGTGCAGAGGAAATCGTAATTACGCCTTGAGAGCTGAGCTTGCACCTGTCAGTTTTGACAGGTGCGGCAACTGCGCCGGGAGTTGGGAATAATCCGTGGGGCTAGGGGTAGATTAGCGGCGGCAGCTTCACGGTCTTGCACTCAAACCGCCAGTTGAGTGGTCCCCGCTGGATAAGCCTTTTAAGGCATCACGTTCTTCGCTGTCGTTGCTTTGTAGCAAGGCGCGAATAACGGAGATGCAGGGTTTCCTTCGAGTGCGATTCCAGGTGTTTTGCAGGATAACGAATCCTGAAAGACATGATCGTGCGCGGCGCTCCTCTACAAATTGCACCTGTTTCTCTTGACAGTTCCAACAAACGTGCCGGGACAATTAAGCTTGCCACGTCCGAGGTAACCTGGAGGCGGCCAGGGCTCCAACCTCCCCCAAAAAGGAGAGGCTTGGTCGCCTCCCTCCCGCACAGAGTGAAAATTTTGCCTGACGCGCCAAGCGACCGATCCCACGACCTCGTCAGGTGGTGGGTGGAGCAAGTGAGCGAAGTGCGTCCGCGACCTCAAGCTGGATGCCGCGCCAGTAGTTTGCATGATCCTTTCGAGCGGCAATCCGCAGCCTCATCTGACAGTGCTCTATCGGCCACCGAAGCTCGGATTCATTCCTGCGCTTAATCGCGGCTTGGATTCTTGCTAGTTCCTTAAATCGGGTCATCGGAACCGCCCACAGCATTATGCTCCCGAGTAGATGTTGTAAGCAGGCGATAGCGCTCAAAATCCCCGCTCAGGAGTCTGTGTCGATCTAACCCGACGCATTGTGGGCGCATCCCGCTTATTTCTCAAACTCGACTACGGCTGCCTTGTAATCAATCCCGCACGCTGAAAACTCCCTCAAAATGTCCTTCCCCACAAACCCGTCAAGAAGCGCGCCGAGTCGCTTGCTGGCTTCGCTCAAGTCCACTACAAGAATGGGCCGGTCTATCCAATGGCGTTTTTCCAGTCGCAGATCAATCTTGGCTTTGGTGTAGTCTCCGCTGGCTCCCGTTGTCTTTTCAGGCTTCAGCGGGTCGAGCTTGGCGGTAATTCCAGCCACGGATGGAGACACGATGGAGTTATCTGCGCCAGTGTCGAGCAGACGCACGGCGGGCTTGTCGTTCACCGCTGCTTCCAGCAAGAGTTTCTTGGGCGCACAGCGGAGTTGCTACGAACAAGAGCAGTACGAAAAACGTGCAAAAAACGGGCAATGAATCCTGCCAACCGTAGATGACAAATGAGGCGCGTTGATTCAGCGTAAGTTACTGAGGCGTAAGAGCGGGCCGGAGAATAGCTTATTCCGGGCGCTAGAGTTGCGCATCCTATCAAATAGGACTGAATTAGTCCGGTTGACCTTGGGAGTTGGCCTAAGGTAAACTCGAATTTGTAGTTGCAAATGATTTACAACTAGACCTACAGGACCGTCCGTGCTCTCAGCTTTTCTTATTGCGCTTCGTGAAGGCGTGGAAGCGGCGCTCGTCGTTGGCATCATCCTGGTGTATCTCTCCCGCACCGCCCGCAGCCATCTGGCGCAATTCGTTTGGTATGGCGTCGCGGCGGCCGCTGCTTTGAGCCTGGCTGTGGCGGTGGGTCTGGAGCGCTGGCGCATCAGCGAAGACGGATTCGAGGGGCTGATGCTCCTGGTGGCCTCGGTCTTTGTTGTTACGATGATTGTATGGATGAACCGGGTTGCGCGCCACCTGCGAAAAGAGATTGAGGAGAAGGTGGAGTCTTACGCGGAGCGCGCTGGGAAAGCCGCGGGTTGGGGGATTTTCCTTTTTGTGTTCCTGATGGTTCTCCGCGAGGGTGTGGAGTTGGCGCTGATTCTTCGCGCCGTCGAACTTTCCACGGAGGGATTGCAAACCTGGATTGGGACGCTTGCCGGGATCGCCGCAGCAGTTGCCGTTGGATTGTTCTTCTTCAAGGGCACGCTGCGAATTCCGTTGCACCGGTTTTTCGCCGCGACAAGCATCATTTTGATCCTCGTGGCCTTCCAGCTCGCGCTGACGGGCTTGCACGAACTGAGTGAGGCGCAGTGGCTGCCTTCGAGCCAAGCGGAAATGGCCATTCTCGGCCCCATCGTGCGCAACGAACTATTCTTCTTCGTTTTCATTTTTGGCGCGGCGATGCTGCTGATTTTGCGCGAATGGCAGGCCGCTTCGCACGCCAAAGTCGCGAAAGAATCTCTCAATGAAGCGGAGAAGCGGTTGCTCGAGTCGCAGAACCGGCGTCAGCGCCGCTGGATGATTGCCGCGGCGACGGCTTCGCTGGCCGTGATTCTCGTCTTAACAGCCGATTTCATTTATGCGCGGGCGAACTCTGCGCCGCCCACGGCCCGGGCGATTGACCCGGTTGGCAACGTCGTGCGTGTGCCCGTCAGCGAAGTACAGGATGGGACCATGCATCTGTTCACGGTCAGCGCGGGTAAGCAGTCCATACGCTTCATGGTCATCAAAAAGCCTAACGGCTGGGGCGTCGCGCTGGATGCCTGCCGGATTTGCGGCGCAGAAGGCTACCGCCAGGACGGCCAGAATGTCATCTGCCGGCACTGCGCTTCCGCGATTTATATTCCCTCGATTGGCGACCAGGGAGGCTGCAATCCCATCGGCGTGCCCGCGCACGTGGATGGAGGCGACATTGTGATTGATATTTCCGCCATCGCTCAGGCGTCCAAGGAGATTCCTCGATAAGGAAGGAACAAGTCATAGCCGTAAGTTTTAAGTCATAAGGTCTGCGCTACCGCAAGAAGGGCAAACGTTTGGAGATTCGCTCAAGACTTACAACTTAGAACTTATAACTTACAACTCGCGAAATGTTTCTCCGACTCGTGGCCGATTCTTTCGGGCGGCGTCCCCGGCACAAGCTGCTGACCGGCGCGGCGCTGGCTCTGGGTATGGGTGTGGCTACGGCCGCGCTCAGCGTGGCGCTGGATGTCGGTGACCGCCTGGCGAAGGAGTTCCGCAGCCTTGGCGCGAATTTGGTGGTCACGCCGAAGGCCGACTCGTTGCCGCTGGAAATTGGCGGCGTGGATTACCGGCCTGTGAATGTGGGAGCGTATCTCCCCGAAGCCGACTTGCCAAAACTCAAAACAATTTTCTGGCACAACAACATCATGGCGTTCGCTCCGTCCTTGGACATTTCCGCAACGGTGGCAAGAACGCCGGATGGCGCCAATCCATCCGTCGAAGCCAAGACCCAAATCATCGGGACCTGGGCCTCTTACCCCATATATTTGAAGGATGGCTCGACCTTCGTTACTGGCATCGATCACACCAATCCATGGTTTCAAATTGGGGGGCGTTGGTTCGCGCCGGACGCCGGCACTGTCAAGCGAGTTGAAGTATTTCCTCCTGACTTGCCGCCCGGGGCGGCTGGCGGCCATACCTACGTTGGCATCC
This sequence comes from Candidatus Acidiferrum sp., assembly GCA_035280065.1. Classification (GTDB taxonomy): domain Bacteria; phylum Acidobacteriota; class Terriglobia; order Acidiferrales; family UBA7541; genus Acidiferrum. The sequence continues at coordinate 70,891 of DATEGO010000059.1, read as the reverse complement.
CGGACGAGTGTGTTGTCGGCGTCCATCTTGCGAAGCGCTGGGCGCTCCATACTGGCGATCACATTTACATCACATACCCGGACCGCGTAGACATGCAGAACTACCTCGGCACACCGAGCATTGGGTGCCTGGTCACCGGAATCCTTACTGCAGGCGCAGCTGAAGACGACGCGGTCCTCATGCCTCTCGTTAGCGTTCAGCGGCTCGCTCGGCGCGCCTATGAGTACCGCAAACTCTATGTGAGTGCCCTGACCAAGCCGGAAGACGATTTCGGTCGCCGCGATCCAAAGACCATGAGCGCCCCTGAGTTTGAGAGATGGTCCTGCAGTCCGTATGTTTCCTCGATTGCTTATTCGATCGGGCAGGTGCTGCCGGGCACAGACGTACGCGTAATTCGCCGCGTTGCCGAAGGCGAGGGCCGGATTCTCACGCGTGTGCAAACCCTACTGTGGCTGGTCACTTTTGCGGCGATGTTGGCTGCGGCGCTGGCGGTGGGCGCATCGTCGGCTGCGTCCGTGATTGAGCGGCAGGTTGAGATTGGCCTGATGAAAGCACTGGGTGCGGGCTCCCTCACAGTAGGTTTCTTGCTGGCCGCGGAACAATTGCTGCTTGCGTTTGTGGGCGGAGGAGTCGGCTACGCACTCGGAATAGTTCTGGCTCGCCTGCTGGGCGAAAAGATTTTTGGGGCTGCCCCCGAACCGACGCTGCTAGTCTTTTTCGTGGTAATTGGGCTGGCTGCGCTGGTAACGCTTCTGGGAAGTGCCATTCCGCTGCGGCGCGCTTCGCGCATCGAGCCCGCGCCCATTCTGCGAGGCGAATGATGACGTTTTGCAGACACTACGCGTGGCAAAAGAACCGGTTTAAAGACCGGCCACTACAACTGCGGCAACGGCGACTTTCCTGTAGTGGTCGACCTTCAGGTCGGTGCTCTTCCATCGCTTCGGAGCAGTCTCATGCCTGACGCCAATCGCGGAATGTTTTGGCGCATCCTCCGCCGCTTGCTGGGAGCTAACCGAGGACGTTTGGTCGTCATGCTGCTGGCGCTCGGAGCGGGCGCCGCGGTCACCGCCGCGCTGCTCAATCTGCAAGTGGACGCAAAGCGCCGCCTCACCACGGAATTCCGCGCGTTTGGACCAAATGTGCTGATCGTCCCAAAGGGCTCTTCGTTGTCAGGTTCGGAAACGTTTTCGGAATCCATCATCCATTCGGTACCAGTGAGTGTTCCCAGCGGCCGCGTGACCGTGTTATCCGCCCTTTACCTGATCGCGAGCGTCTCGGTTCCAAAATCGGGAAGATCTGGAACCACAGTTATCGCTGGCTCGAATCCGCTTGGGATTATTACTGCTTTAGCCTCCCTAGGGCAGGCCTCGTCGGAACAAGTGTGTGTCGCCGGCGAACAAGTAGCAAAGCAGATGGGCGCCCAGCAAGACTCAGAACTTGTCTTGACTAGCGGCGACCGCCTTGAATCTTGCTGGGTTGCCAGTTTTCGCGAAACTGGCGGACCGGAGGACGACCGCATCGAGATCGGGTTGCGAGCTGCGCAGCGGCTTGCCAACCTGCCAGATCGCATCAGCGTGATCCAACTGACCGTTCCAGGCACTCCGGGCGAAATCCAAAGCTACATCGCGGATCTTCAGAAAAGAATTCCTGACGCCGAAATACGCCCCATCCGCCAATTCACCGAGGGTGAGGCAAAGATTTACAACCGCATCAGCGGATTGCTGACAGCTACGGTGGGCATCGTGTTGCTGCTGACAGCGCTGTGCGTGATGGCCGCCATGACCAATGTGGCTATCGAGCGCAAGATGGACGTCGGTTTGATGAAGGCCATTGGCGGAGCTACGCGTCGCGTGGTGCGATTGTTTTTAGCAGAAGCCGCGCTGCTGGGCTTTGCGGGCGGGTTAATCGGCGCAGCGCTCGGTATTTTGCTCTCTATCGGCCTGGGCAAAGCCGTCTTTGGCGTGGCGGCACGTCCGCGCCTGATTGTGTATCCTGTAACGGTGGGTTTGACGATGTTGGTAGCGATTCTGAGCGCTTTCCCGCTGCGGCGGCTGGCGAGTATTCGCCCGGCATCGGTGTTCCGAGGTGAAGCGTGAGTGTGGTGGCTCCAGTCCAATTGCAGCCGCGCGCCGAGGCGCAACAAGTCGTAATCGACAATTTGATCAAGCGATACGCCTCTCTGCACGCGCTCAACGGAGTTAGTTTCGCGGTGAACACCGGCGAGTGGGTTGCGCTCATGGGCCCTTCCGGCTCGGGGAAGACGACGCTCATCAACATTCTCGGTGGATTGGACACGCTAACGAGCGGTCGCGTGTTGGTTGACGGGGTCGATCTCGCGAACTTGGGCGAGAACGACCTGGTCCGTTACCGCGCGGAAAAAGTCGGCTTCGTTTTTCAGCAATTCCATCTTGTGCCGTATCTCACCGCGCTCGAAAACGTGATGCTGGCGCAGTATTTTCACAGCGTCACCGACGAAAAAGAAGCGGAGGAAGCCCTGAAGCGTGTAGGCCTCGGCGACCGCCTGACGCATCTGCCAGCGCGGCTTTCCGGCGGCGAGCAGCAGCGCGTAGCCATCGCGCGCGCGCTGATCAATCAGCCCAAGCTGATTCTTGCGGACGAACCCACTGGCAATCTCGACGAGGCCAACGAACGGATCGTCATCGAAATCTTTCGCAAGTTGCACAATGCGGGTCATACCATTCTGATGGTCACGCACGATCCGGACATCGCGCGGCAAGCCGACCGGCGCATCGAGCTGGCCCACGGCCACCTACATTATGACTCTGCGCTGCACGGACCCAGCCAGCCACTCAACTGTCCTCTAGTAGACACGGCTGATTGCTGCAAATCCGTTTCCTCGGACGACGAAATTCGCTTCGACCACTTGCTCGAACAGATTTGGGTCTGCGGCGAAGAAGGAAAGCCCGCCGAATTCGCGCGCCTGCACGCTTCTGGCTCGGCAGGTAGTACGCCGTCCGCGCAGGAAGAGCCTGCGGCTCGCGTTCTCTCGCGCATGGCCGATCTGCACTTGGTCGCGCTGCAAAATGGAGCAGCGCAACTCACTACCGCGGGAAGCCAGCGCGCGCGCGACGTGGTGCGACGCCATCGACTGGCGGAGCGGCTGTTCAAAGACACTTTTGCGGTGGACGAAACCGAAGCGCACACGCAAGCCTGCCGGTTCGAACACATCATCAGCCCGGAACTCGACGCGCGCATCTGCACCTTCCTCGGCCACCCAAAAACCTGCCCGCACGGCAACCCCATTCCTCCGGGCGACTGCTGCGACGGAAAAACGAAGGCCTGAACGCGTCGCAAAAAATGCCCACTCCCCTCGATCCGCGCAAAAAGCCGACCAGCGTCAAGATTCACGTTTCAAGCGGCGCCGGTGTCGACATCACCTGGGCCGACGGCCACGCCAGCCATTACGATTTCGCATATTTGCGCGACGAATGCCCTTGCGCGACATGCAACGACGAGCGCGACAAAAAAGCAGCCTTTGTGTCCGCGCCCGGAATGGCCTCCTCTCCCACGCTGCCGATGTTCAAGCCCAAGCCGCGCGCCAAAGCCGCCACGCAAGTAGGGAATTACGCCATTCAGATCACCTTTACCGACGGCCACTCCACGGGCATCTACGCCTACGACCATCTCCGCAGCATCTGTCCCTGCGAGGAGTGCGCAAAAGCGTTCCGCGCCGCTGCCGGCTAGATGCCTCGAGGTTTAGCCAAAGCCGTTGCCGGTTGAACCATTCTTCGCTTTTGTGGAATGCTCTGCTTAGAGTCCGTCATTATCCCAATGCCAATGAGGTGAACTATGGCTTGCGATCGCAATGAATTGAAGCACGTTCCTCTCTTTGCGCTTCTCGACGATGAAGAGGCGGCTGTCCTTGCCAGCCAGGTGGAGCTAAAGCACTTCGCCCCACGCCAGCGCATTTACAAAATGGGTGACACCACGGGGCAAGCTTACGTGATGATTTCCGGGCGCGTGCGCGTCACGACCGTGGATGAAGATCACCAGGAAGTTGTCGTCGACGAGCCGGGGCACGGGGAATTCTTCGGCTTTGCCTCGATGTTAGAGAGGACACCGCATCAGACCGATGCCATCGCTCTCGAAGAGACCGCGTGCCTTGAGGTTTCGCGCGACGACATCGCCACACTTCTCCAGCGAAAGCCTCACGCTGGGATGGATATGCTCACGGTACTTGGCAGGCAGTTCCACGCCTCGCAAAGACTCGTCCGCTTGCGCGCCGGGCGCCATCCCAATGAGATCATTGAAAAGGAAGCCACCTTTGGCGAGCGCGTCGCCGACGCTGTAGCGCTATTTGGCGGTTCCTGGACGTTCATCATTCTTTTCGCCATCCTGTCCGCAGCTTACGTGGCCGTCAACGTTGTTCTAAGGAAGGCTGCCTGGGATCCCTATCCCTTCATTCTCCTCAACTTGTTTCTTTCCCTGCTCGCGGCGATTCAAGCGCCGGTCATTATGATGAGCCAGAACCGTCAGGACACGAAGGATCGTCTGCGCGGCGAGCTGGATTACGACGTCAACCGGCGCGCCGCTTCCGACATTCAGGGCCTGTCGCGGAAGCTCAACCTACTTGGCGAAAAAATTGGCGACATTGAGGATTTGCTGCGCAAAAGATAGGCAACGGAAACCTGATTTACTAGACTTCACGCGTGAAAAATGGGAGCATTTCAGGCTGCTAGGTAGCGAAACCCACACATGAGCAGCATTCCCAACAACCCTGCTGCTGCGGCCAGCCGGGGCAACGGAGTTCCGCGCGTCTTGGTGGCCACCACGGCGCTGCTCAGCTTCATCTCGTTCTGGCGCGCGGCGGCGATTGTCCTCAACGACCTCGCCTCTTCCGCGTATTACGCGGGTGGCGAGGCGGAAGGCTACATCGGCAAAGCCGCCCCGTGGTTCATCCTCGGCATCATGCTGTTTTCCTACGCCGTTCGCGCGGTCTACATCGAAAGCTGCAGCATGTTTGTACGCGGCGGCGTCTATCGCGCCGTGAAGCAGTCCCTGGGCGGCGGGCTTGCGAAGTTCAGCGTCTCCGCCCTGATGTTCGATTACATCCTCACGGGCCCGATCAGCGGCGTTTCTGCAGGCCAATACCTCGCGGGGCTCTTGAGTGAAACCTCCCAGCACTTTCATCTCAGCGGTGCGTTCTCGCCCCGAACCGTGAGTTTGATCGCCGCTTCTTTTGCGATTTTCGTCACCATTTATTTTTGGTGGCAGAACACCAAGGGCGTTCACGAATCCAGCGACAAAGCGCTCAAAATCATGAAGCTCGTTACCGTCATGGTGGTTCTGCTCATCGCCTGGTGCATCCGCACAATTATCGTCCGCCACTCGGAGCTGCCGCCGCTGCCGCATCCGCGCAACCTCCATCTTACGCCGAGCGCCCTGGGCTGGCTCGCTCACAGTTCGCTGCCACATACGTTTGGCATTATCGCCATCTTCATCGCGCTGGGGCACTCCGTCCTGGCGATGAGCGGAGAAGAATCCCTGGCGCAGGTCTACCGCGAAATTGAGTCCCCCAAGCTCCGGAACCTGAAGAAAGCCGGCTTAATCATCTTCATTTACAGCTTGGTGTTCACTTCGCTGGTTTCGTTCTTTGCCGTCATGATCATCCCTGACGATGTTCGCCAGGGTTTTCTGCAGAATCTGATTGGCGGCTTGGCCATGAATCTCGAAGGGCCTTTTCTTGCCCGTTTGATTTTTCATGGCTTCGTGGTCATTGTCGGAGTGCTCATTCTCGCCGGGGCGGTCAACACGGCTATTGTGGGATCCAACGGCGTGCTCAACCGGGTCTCCGAGGATGGCGTGCTCAGTGATTGGTTCCGCCAACCGCACCCGACATTCGGAACCAGCTACCGCATCATCAACATTATCGTTCTACTCCAGATCGCCACGATCGTCATCAGCCGCGGCGACGTGACTTTTCTCGCAAACCTCTATGCCTTCGGCGTGATTTGGAGTTTTACGATGAATGGTCTGGCTGTCCTCGTCCTGCGCTATACACATCCCGGCGAGCGCGAGTTCCAGGTTCCTTTCAACCCGCGAATTGGGGGCGTTCAGATCCCTCTCGGGCTAATCGTGATCACGAGCACGCTTTTTCTCATTGCTGTCGTCAACCTCTTCACCAAGCCGGTGGCCACTATGGCCGGCGGCGTTTTCTCCATTCTCCTCTTCTTCGTGTTTACCATTTCCGAGCGCCACCGCAAAAGAATGGGCGCCGCCCATGTGGAGATGGACCAGTTCAACCTGGAGTCAGAAAGCGAACTCACGCCGGAAGCGGTTGGAGCGCGACCGGGCAACATACTCGTTCCGGTCAGCAATCAATTTAATCTGTACCACCTGAGCAACGTCCTCGACCGTGTGAAGCCTGGCCGCCGCGACGTTGTTGTTCTTCACGTTCGATTGTTGCGGCGTTCCGCTTCCGGCGAATACGAACTGGAAGCCGAGCAACTCTTTGGAGGCATCGAGCAGCAACTGTTTTCGCAGGCGCTGGCTCTGGCGGAAAGACGGGGAAAGTCCATTCGTCTGGCAGTTGTCGCGGCAAACGACCTGTGGGACGGTATTCTGCGCGCCGCCACTTCCTTGCAATCCAGCACCATTGTCGTGGGCCGATCGTCGAGGGAGAGCACCGAGGAACATGCCCGCCAGATTGGCGAGGCCTGGGAAAAGCTGGGTGAAACGAAACCGCAATTCAACCTGGAAATTCACATGCCCAACGGGGACAAGCTCTACAAGGTCCTTGGTCCCCACGCTCCAAACCTCACCGCCAACGAAATCAATCTCCTGCACCGATTGTGGCTGCGTTTTAGCGATTTGGTCTCGCCCTTGGAACTGCACCACCATGACGTGGTTCACTTCGCGCTGGAGGAAGTCCAGAAAGAAATGGAGGACGGCCACGAAGATGACGTGGTCTGCCGCCTGCGCGCGCACCTCGAAGCAAATCAGAAAAAACGCAAGCAACCATCCTAACCTGCTTGCAACGGGCCACTCTTTAGCGTTGATCAGGCTACTTGCGAGGTGCAGTGGCCGCAGCGCTTTGCCGCGAGGGGAATGGTCATCGCGCACTGCGGACACTCTTTCGTAGTGGGCGCGGCCGCTAGCTCCGGCTTCTTCGTCCACCGGTTCACCTGCTGCACAACAAGGAACACGGCGAAGGCCACAATCAGAAAATTGATCACGTTGTTCAAGAAGATGCCGTAGTTGAGTGTCGCCGCATGGTCTGCTTTCGCCTCTACAAGAGAGGCGTAGCTTTTGCCATTCAAGCTGAGGAAGAAGGCCGAGAAGTCCACTTTGCCGATCAACTGTCCGAGCGGCGGCATCATCACATCTTCTACCAGCGACGCGACGATTTTCCCGAACGCCGCGCCGATTATCACGCCTACTGCCATATCCATGACATTCCCACGCATGGCAAATTCTTTGAATTCCTTCAACACGGTCTTTCTCCTTTGCCTTTTCGATGAAGGTGAATGGCGGCCCTGCGCAGAAAAGCTTCTCGGGAGGGCCGTCAGTAGCTCGGATTATATCCAAGAAAAGAAAAAGCGGGTGAATCGCCGGGTGCAGAGAAAAAAGTTGCCGCCTCTCGCAGGGCGTTGTGTCAGCGTGGTCTGAGGATGAGCGCCGAGGCCACAATTCCGCGAAGTACGAGAACCGCGCCTGCTGCCATGAGCATCGGTTCGAACCAGGAAAATGGAACGCGGATAATGGCGAGCATCAGGACTCCCAGAAGCACCAGAGAAAGCCCGCGCGTGCAGTATTCCCAGCGCCTCCACCATTGGCCCGGCTTGTAGAGCGCGCGAAATCCCCAAAGGATCAACGCTACGCCGACAATCGGCCAGCTCACACTGTGCCGGTCAACGATGCGCCCGGAGACCGGACCACGGAGACCAAGCCAGATCAACAGTCCGCCGAGCATCACAAAAATCAGCTCGATGATGACCCCCAGTAGCCGCTCTGGCGTGAGCATGGCTTGCCTTCAAATCCAATCAGGCGACGCGTTCGATGCGCAGCGTCTGGATGGTGATGGGAGTGCGAGGGCGGTCGCTCGAATCACGCGGTACGTTCGAGACTTTGTTGGCCACGTCCTGGCCTTCCACGACCTCGCCAAAAATCGTATGCCGGTTGTCAAGCCAGGGGGTCGCCGCAACGGTGATGAAAAATTGGCTGCCGTTCGTGTTCGGGCCAGAGTTCGCCATCGAAAGGAATCCCGCTTTCGCATGCTTTAGGGAAGGATGAAACTCATCCGCGAACTTGTAGCCCGGTCCGCCCATCCCGCTGCCGTGCGGGCAGCCGCCCTGAATCATGAATTGTGGGATTACACGGTGAAAAATCAGCCCGTCGTAAAACGGCCGCTTTTCCTTCTGCCCGGTTTTTTCGTTGGTGAATTCCTTCGTGCCTTCAGCGAGCCCGACAAAATTAGCTACCGTCTTGGGCGCTTCTTTTTCATACAACCGCACCACGATGTTCCCTTGCGAAGTTTCAAAAATGGCGTACGTCCCTGCCGCTCGGCCCATGCGTTCTCCTTGTGTGTTGCGTGCGCCGAATCATCCTACACGAGCCAGACCGCGCTACGCCACTCCGCACCCTCAGATGAAAGGCAAGTAAAGAAGCACGAACCAAGGCAAGACTTCAAAATTTGGATTGGAAAGAAAAACTTAGAGCTTGGAACTTACGACTTACAACTTACAACCTTTCGTCACCAGCCTTTTTGTTTGCGCAGCTCCGTGATGTGTGCCGTGTGATGCTTTCCGTGCCATTCGTAGAGAAAGAGAATCCAATCGATCGTCCGCTCGCCACTCTCCGGGTGAATCAGCGGGCGAATGAACTGCTCCGGCTTGAGCGACCGCCAGATCCGGTCGAAGCGATCGTGGACTGCCGTTAGAAGCGACAGTGACACCTCGATCGGTGTGGACTTCGAATCTGCCAGTCTGGACCAGGCGTCCTCGTCGTAGGGCTTGATCGTCGGTTTTTCTTCCGTGAGCGCCAGCTTCAGCCGCACGTAGGCGTTCAAGTGGCTGTCCGGGACGTGATGCACGACTTGCCGCACCGTCCAGCCGCCCGAACGATAAGGCGTATCGAGCTGCGCCTCATTCAACCCCTTTACTGCCGCCCGCATTTTCGCCGGCAAGGAAGCTATCTCATCCATCGCTTGTTGCCGGCGCGCCGGCGTGATTTGTGCCGGCACTTCAAAATTTCCAATTGGGTAGCGTGGATCCATCGTTGTTCTCCTAGGTTCAACACCGTTGTCTCGACTATACGCAGTCGCGTTTGTGCGGGTCAACGGGCGCGAAAAAAGTAGTCTCTCCAAATTGGCCGCCGCGGATTCCGAGGCGCGCTGTCGGGAATGCTACAATACCGCCGCTGTATCCGGCGGGCGCGGTACTGAATCTAATGGCTGGAGAAAACTGGAATGCACAATGTCGTCATCATCGGCAGTGGCTGTGCCGGCCTTACCGCTGCGATTTACGCCGCGCGTGCAAATCTGAAGCCGCTTGTTCTTGATGGCCATGAGCCCGGCGGCCAGCTCTCCCTCACCACGCACGTTGAGAATTTCCCGGGTTTCCCCGACGGCATCCTAGGACCCGAACTGATCGAGAATATGCGCAAGCAGGCGCAAAAGTTTGGCGCGGAATTCAAAGCCGGCGCCGTGACCGAAGTGGACCTTCACAAGCGCCCTTTCAAAATCACCGCTGGGAAACATACGTACGAGACGGGAGCCCTAATTGTCGCTGCCGGTGCCTCGGCGCGCCTGCTTGGCCTAAAAGGCGAGCGCGAGCTGATTGGCCACGGTGTTTCCACTTGCGCCACCTGTGATGGCTATTTCTTCCGCGGGAAGCCCATCGCCGTCGTTGGCGGTGGCGACTCGGCGATGGAAGAAGCCGGCTTTCTCTCGCGTTACGCGAGCAAGGTTTACCTGGTTCATCGCCGCAACGAATTCCGCGCCTCGAAAATCATGATCGAACGCGCCAGGAAAAACGAAAAAATCGAATTCGTTACTCCGTTCGTCGTCGAAGAGATCCTTGCTCCCAAGGGGCTCGTGGAAGGCGTGCGCCTGCGTAACGCCGAATCGAAGGAAACACGCGAAGTCGCCCTCGATGGCGTTTTCGTGGCCATCGGCCACGAGCCGAACACCACGGTCTTCAAGGGAAAGCTGGATATGGACACGAACGGCTACCTGACCGCCAAGCACGGCAGCCTGACTTCCATTCCAGGCGTGTTCGTCGCCGGCGACGTCCAGGATCATCGTTATCGCCAGGCGGTCACCGCCGCTGGCTCTGGCTGCATGGCCGCGATCGATGCGGAAAAGTTCCTGGAAGAGCACAAGCACTAGTGTCATCTCGCTCAGCCTGCGATAATGAACGCGCATGCTTCGGTCTACGCTTCTGAAGCTTTCCGCAAACAAAAAATTCGGCAGCTGGGTCACTTCCAATGGGACCACACGCCGCATGGCGCGCCGTTTCGTTGCCGGAGAGAAGCTGCAAGACGCCATCGATGCCGCCCGGCGCTGCAATGATGGGGGCATGGGCGCCAGCCTGGATTACTTAGGCGAAAATGTTGCCAGCACCTCCGACGCTCAGCGTTTCCGCGATGAGTATCTCGAAATCTTCGAAACTATCGCTCAGGAAAAACTTCTGGCCAACGTTTCCTGCAAGCTTACGCAACTCGGCTTGGACATTAACAGCGAATTTTGTACCGGGTTAGTGCTCTCCATTGTCGAGCGGGCTGCTAGTTTAGATAACTTTCTCCGCATCGATATGGAAGGCTCCGCCTACACGCAGCGCACCATTGACCTCGTCAAGCGCGTTCGCGCGCGCAATCCTGCCGTCGGCACGGTGATTCAGTCTTATCTCTACCGTAGCGGGAAGGATGTGGGGGAGCTTTTGGCTTGCGGTTGCCGCATCCGTTTGGTTAAGGGCGCTTACAAGGAGCCGGAAGACGTCGCATTTCCTAGAAAAGCCGATGTCGACGGCAATTTCCTCCGCCTGATGCAGATCCTTCTTTCGAGCGGCTTCTACAATGCAGTTGCCACGCATGATCCGCGCTTGATTGCCGCGACAATTCGCTACGCCGTTGAGAAGAAAATCTCTAAAGACGATTTCGAATTCCAGATGCTTTACGGCATCCGTACCGACCTGCAACGTCGCCTGGTGAAGGATGGCTACCGCGTGCGCATTTACATTCCGTTTGGCAACGACTGGTTCCCCTATTTCATGCGCCGCCTGGCCGAGCGCCCCGCCAACGTCGGCTTCATCCTCCGCAATCTCTTTCGCTCGTGACCCTGTTTGTTTGAATTGCAGTTTCTGGCATAGTGCAATTTGAGGCTCAGGATGAGGAGTAGAGGCGATCTGTTACTCACGGCCTCTTTTGCTTTCGGCGACGTGCTTGATGGAGTTTACCGCAGGGGTGCTGCAGACCGCGCTAAGGAGGCCAGCCGTACTTTGCAAGAGTTGATTGCCGAAGTTGTGGACTTCACAGTCGAGGCGGCTGATCACTATGCACAAATCTGAGCTAAGTTGGGTTTGCCAGCCGCAGATTCGATTCACTTAGCTTCTGCAGCTCTAGCACGCGCTGATCTCTTGATAACCAACGGCAAAAGGCTCGTGGGGAAATTCGTGCCGGAAATCCAAGTCATTGCATCGATGGAAGATAGCGTTCTCTAACACCCTATGCTAAAGCTTGCAGCAAACGGTCACGCCGTCGCGCAGGGGAATGAGTACAGGATAAAGCTCTTTCGACGCGTACACTACGCGATTAAATTCTTGGATGCCTTTCGTGTCCTTGTCGTCGTCAGCCGCGGGCCGCGCCACCTCGCCTGACCATAGAGTGTTGTCCGCGACGAGCAGTCCGCCCCGTTTCAATTTTGGCAGCGCCGCCACCAGGGAAGCAGGATATTGCTGCTTGTCCACATCGATAAAAACCATGTCAAACTTGCCGGGCGTCTTTTTGACCAGTGCCAGCGCGTCTCCCACTTGGACTTCTACGCGCTTCGCCACGCCCGCCATTCGAAAGTACACCTCCGCCCGCTTTGCCTTCTCCGGATCCCCGTCCGTATAAAAAACTTTGCCTTGTGTTCCCGCCGCTCGGGCCAGCCAGACTGTCGAGTACCCAATCGCCGATCCCATTTCAAAGATGCGTTTCGCGCCGGAAGCCCGCACGAGCATCGTTAGCAGCCGTGCCACCGCCGGTCCGATGATGGCAACGTCATGTTCCTCGGCGTAGTCTTCCATTTCCTTCACGACCTGGTCGCGCTCGGGCAGCAAATTGTACAAATACTCCTCGACGTCATCTTGAATGTACCCGCTGCGCAGGTTTTCGCTGCGAATCATAGTTTTTCTCCGGATTTCAGCGCGTGAATCTTCAACCCTTTAGTTTTCTTCGCCTCATTTCGAAGCTCTTCTACGGTCCCTGTTAGAAAAGCGAATGTCCCGTAGTGCATCGGAATAACGTGTTTCACGCCGAGCAGTCGGATTGCATGCGCAGCCTCCCGGGGGCCCATCGTGAAACGGTCGCCGATGGGCAGCATCGCCAGGTCCGGCTTGTAAAGTTCTCCAATCAGTTTCATGTCACCAAACAAAGCCGTGTCTCCCGCGTGATACACCGTGAACTTGCCCGGCATGCGGATGATATAGCCGACGGGTTCTCCGCCGTAATGGCGCACCCCATTTTCTTCTATCGAATTGGAATGGAACGCGTGGGTCATTGTAATTTCGAAATCGCCGATTTTTTGTGAGCCGCCCTTTCCCATCGGGCAGGTTTCGTCCACGAAGCCTTTGCTTTCAATCCACAGGCACGTCTCGAACATCGCGGCAATCTTGGGGCGATGCTGCTTGGCCAGTGCCAGCAGGTCGCCCAAGTGGTCGGTGTGCGCGTGCGTTAGAAAAATCGCATCCAGCCTTGGCACGTTCTTCAATTCTTTGGGGCACCACGGATTGGTCATCACCCACGGATCAATGAGCGCCACATGCCCTGATGGTGTGGTAAGTGAAAAGGTGCTGTGGCCAAAGTAAGTGATGCAGTTGCCCTTGGTATTGAGCACAAATGTCCTCCGAGAAGAACCTCAGGCGAAACAATCGTGGCGAAGTTGAGCCCGCCGAATCGGCGATTAATTCGCCCCCGAATTGAGCAGCGAGCGAATCGCTCCCTCATACGCTTCGCGATTCTTCTCGCCAACAAAATTTGCCGCTGGTCGTCCGTCTTTCCCGTAAAAGATAGAAATGGGCAGGGACCCACTCCATCCCGGCAGCACCGCCAAGCGAAACGGCTCTTCCGCTTCCGCTGGCTTCCTCCGGTAATTGGGGAATATGGGCTTATAGCGGACAATGAACCGCCTCATCAGGATTAAGTCGCCGTCCTGATCCATGTTCACGCCTACGACTTTCAATCCCTGGGGGCCATATTGCTTGGCCAGTTCGTTCAACATGGGGTATTCGTCGCGGCAGGGTTCGCACCAGGTCGCCCAGAAGTTCACCAATAGCGGCTTTCCGCGATACTGCTGCACCAGTTTCTGATATCCCTGCGCGTCAATCAGTTCAGGATCGCGCCGCACAGGTGCTTTCGCCGTTTGCGGCGCAGCAAATGCCGCCAACGCAGTCGCGGCAGCCAGAAAACAGAGAACCGCCATCCCATTTCGCAATCTCATGTTCGTTCCTCTCACCCCCATTCTATCTATTGTCCTCTGGTTGAGAAACTCATTCGCCCCGCGTACAATGAGCCGTAGCCGCTTGTCGCTGCCCGCGGCCTCATGGTATAAGGAGTTTTTTGCCGGTCGTGCCGATTCCGCTGAAGCCCCGGCTGAAGTTTGATAAAGGAGACCTCGAATGGCCTACGTGATCGCCGAGCCTTGCATCGGCACTAAGGACACCGCCTGTGTGGATGTCTGCCCGGTGGACTGCATCCACCCACGCAAGGATGAGGCGGAGTTCGCCGCGGAAACCCAGCTGTACATCCATCCGACCGAATGCATCGATTGCGGCGCCTGCGTCCCGGTCTGCCCGGTGACCGCCATTTTCGCGCTGGAAGATTTGCCGGAAAAGTGGGCCAGCTTCACGCCCGTCAACGCCGACTGGTACGCCAAGCGAGGAAAGTAAGAGATCTTTCCGCAGGCGGGTCTTTGTCCGAGGAATTCTGGCGGCACGTTTTAGCGTGCCGTTTTTTTTCTCGTCCGCGCGATCACTTCAGGCAACGCGCCAACTTTTTTCTTCGTAAAATCATCTATTACGGAATCCGCCCCTGGGGGAGGTTTTGCTTGAAGGTCATTCGCAGTTGCTTTGCAGCAGCGCTCGCACTTCTGCTTTTCTTTGTGGTTTTCTCTCCAGCATCCGACGCCCAGGCGCCGGTAAATCACAAAACACAGCTTTCACATGGCCAGGCCACACTCGAAGGCAACTGGGCCGGTTCCCTTGAGGCGGGCGAGGCGGTTCTGCATCTCGTGCTCCATGTCTCCAAATCACCAGACGGCGCACTCAAAGCTACTATCGATAGCCTCGATCAAGGCGTCTACGGAATTGAAGTCACGGCTTTGACACAAAACGAATCCGACGTCCGCTTCAGTGTTTCCTCCGTCGGCGCTCAATTCGAAGGGAAATTCGCTGCGGACCACGCCGGGATTCAAGGCACGTGGTCGCAGGGCAATGTCGGGCTTCCTCTTGCCTTCCATCGTCAGGCCCCCGGCGCTGGAGCGAAAAAGCCGGGCGATGCCGTGTTCAGCGTGGAAGGGATATGGCAGGGCGCGATGGAAGCCAACGGGCTCCGTTTGCGTTTTCAATTGCACGTCAGTCACGACGATGAAAAGCATCTTGTTGCGGCGCTGGACAGTCCCGATCAAAGCATCACCGGGCTCCCGGCCGTCAACGTCAGGCAGAAGCTGACTGTCTTTCACTTTGAAATCCCCATCGTGCAGGGCGTTTACGAAGGCAACCTGAACGCCGCGAAATCCGCCATCACCGGAAACTGGACGCAGGGCGGCATCACGCACAATTTGAATTTTCAACGCTCCGATCAGCTGGTCGAGTTGGTGCGGCCACAAAATCCCAAGAAACCTTATCCTTATCGCGAAGAGGAAGTCACTTTTGCGAATTCGAAAGCGCAAATTTCGCTCGCCGGAACACTCACGCTCCCCTCGGGGCAAGGGCCATTCCCCGCTGCCATTCTCATCGCCGGCTCTGGACCGCACGATCGCGACGAGAATGTCGCTGGGCATCGTCCTTTTTTCGTGCTCGCCGACCATCTTACGCGCAAAGGCATAGCCGTTCTTCGCTTTGACAAGCGTGGCATCGGCAAGTCCACTGGCAGTTACGATCAGGCCACTACCGAAGACTTCGCCAGCGACACGGCGACCGCGCTCGACTACTTGAGGTCGCGCAGAGAAATCAACGCGAGGAAAATCGGCCTCGTCGGCCACAGCGAGGGTGGGCTGATCGCCCCAATGATTGCCTCGCGCTCTTCGGACGTAGCCTGGGTGGTCCTGCTGGCAGCTCCTAGCTTAAAAGGCGAGCAAATCATGCTTCTGCAGGCTGAGCTAATTCTGAAGGCCGCCGGCTTCGACGACGACCGCATCGCCAAGGCGCGCGACTTCAATTTGCAGTCTTACGCTCTGGCGCGAAAAGAGAAAGACCCGGAAGTCCTCGAAGCCAAGCTAACGGATCTCGTCGATTCTACCGGCATGAGCACCACGTTGCCTCCGACAACACTCAAGCCTCAGGCCCGCATGATGACTTCGCCCTGGTTTCGCTTCTTTCTCGATTACGATCCCGTCCCCGCGCTGAAGAAAACGCAGTGCCCGGTTCTGGCCCTCAACGGCGACAAAGATTTGCAGATTGCCTCGAAGGAAAATCTTGCTCAGATTGAGAAAGCGCTTCGGGAAGGCGGCAACAAGGATTTTCAGACGCATGAATTTGCCGGCCTGAACCATCTCTTCCAGCATGCCCCCACTGGCTCGCCCACCGAATATGGCGGTATCCAGGAGACCTTCGCCCCCGAAGCCCTCACCTTCGTTTCCGAGTGGATCCTCAAGCACAGCGCGCCCTGATCTGTAACGCGCCTCACCCTTGCATATCGGTTGCGTCCCATCGGGGGTTTAAATTCATAAACTTGCGCGGCTTGCTATCATGGTAGAGACAAGAAGAAAGAAGAAAACTGTCCCCATGCCGCAGAACTTCCATCTTGCTCTTCTTATTCATGCTCACCAGCCCTGCGGCAATTTCGAACATGTTCTTGAAAAAGCGTACGATGACTCTTATCTCCCGTTTTTGCAGCAACTTGAAAAATATCCTGACGTCCACCTCGGTCTTCATTATTCCGGCCCGCTTCTCACCTGGCTCGAAAAGCATCGCCCCGAATATTTTGACCGACTGAAAAACATGGTCCAAAGCCGACAGGTTGAACTGGTCGGCGGCGGGTTCTACGAACCGATTCTCGTGTCCATCCCGTCGGAAGACCAGTGCGAGCAGATCACGCGCTTGGCTAGCTACATCGAGAAACATTTTGGGCGGCGGCCCTCCGGCGCCTGGCTCGCCGAGCGCGTCTGGGAGCCGCAACTTCCTACGGCGCTTGCCAACGCCAATGTCGCTTACACGCTTGTGGATGACATGCACTTCCTCGCCGCCGGGTTTGAGCCGGAAGAACTCTTTGGCGCTTACATTGCCGAAGATCGTGGCAAAAGCGTGTCGCTCTATCCGGGCCAGAAGAAGCTGCGCTACATCGTCCCCTTTGGCAAAGTCGAAGAGGTGATCACCTTTTTGCGCGAAGCTGCCAGCGTTCATCCGGGCGGCGTGGCGGCCATGGGCGACGACATGGAAAAGTTTGGCGTCTGGCCGGGCACGCACAAACTCTGTTACGAAGATGGCTGGCTCTCGGATTTCTTTGCCGCGCTTGAGGAAAACTCGGATTGGCTCAACGTATGTACTCCTAGCGAATATCTGGCTTCGCATTCTCCCCTGGGTCGCGCTGATCTTCCCACCGCTTCCTATACCGAAATGATGGAGTGGGTCTTTCCTACGCGTGTGAGGCAGCGCTTCCACACCGTGTTGCAGGAATTCAGTCCGCGACCGGAAGTGCTTGCTTTCCTGCGCGGCGGCTCTTGGCGCGGCTTTTTTCGCAAGTACCCTGAGTCCAATCTGCTGCACAAAAAAATGCTGCACGCTTCGGCGCGCATGGCTGCCGCCTCCGCCGGTCCTGGTTGTGACGACCGCGAGAAGCAGGCTGCGGACCTCGCGCAAGCGCGTGATTTGCTCTTACGAGCGCAGTGCAATGACGCCTACTGGCATGGCATTTTCGGCGGCATTTACGCGCCGCATCTCCGCAGCGATCCCGCGCGCAACCTCATTCGCGCGGAAGCGATTGCCGACCGCCTCACCCCCGGAGGGTCCGCTCCTCGCGTGGAAATGCTCGACTACGACGCGGATGGCGCGAGCGAATTGCTTTTCACCTCGCCGGAATTTCAGGCGCTCTTGAAACCCAGCGACGGCGGCACCATTGCTGCGCTCGATTTTCGTCCTGCGGCGGCAACACTCATCAATTCCATTTTCCGCCGCCCGGAGGCTTATCACACGCGCTTGCGCGAAGCCGCAGGAGTTGCCGCTGGCAGCACAGCTGTTTCCATTCACGAGCAAACGCGCGTCAAGGAGCCCGGCCTCGAGCGCTTTCTTCGCTATGACCGCTGGCCGCGCCACGCGTTCCGCATCCTGATTTTCGATCCGTCGCGCACGCAGGCCGATTACGAAACTCTCGAGCTGTGCGAAGACGCCGCCTTTGCCGGCAGCGCTTACACCGTAAAAAATTCCGCTTCTGCCAGTGCGGATCTCTTCTGCGCGGATTCCCTGCTTGTCCACGACAAATCCAAAGCGGCGGCGCCGCGGCTCCTGCTCTTTAAAAGCTTTTCTTTCAATCCGTACCCTAATGGTTTCGAAGTCGCTTGCGAAATCCAGCTCAAGTTCAAGAAACTTCTGGAAAAGCCCGTGGCCGTAGGGATCGAATCCATCATCAATTTTCTCGCGCCCACCGAGCCGGACCGCTTTTTTGAAACTCCCAGCGGCCCCACGAATCTTCGTTTCAGCGGCACACTGCCCGCGCCCATCCTGCGCATGGAAGACGGCTGGCAGCGCGTTCGGGTCGCTTTGCATGCGCCCTTGTCGGAAGGATTCTGGGTCGCGCCGGTTGAAACTGTCTCTGAGTCCGAAGAAGGTTTCGAGCGCGTCTACCAAGGCTCGCAGATTCTCGCCGTCTGGCATCCGCCGCTCACCACCCAAAAAGTCTGGTCCACCCGCCTCGTCTGGCGCCTCGAAACGTTCTAGCGCATCTCGAGTATTCACCTCAGTCCGTGTTTGCTACAAATTGAAAGGCAAGTAGGGCACACTCAAGAGTGACTTGCTACGGTCAGACTGCAATTAGGAGGTTTTGGGCGAAGGGCCACTCGGAGTCGATCCACTGGGCGTCGCAGCGGAAGCCGCTGCGCTCGGCTATTTCGGGAATTTCCTCGGCTTTGTACTTGTGGGAGCTTTCAGTCCAAATGGTTTCGTCTTCGTTAAGGACGACGCGCAGGTTCGCCGCGGGAATGCGCACGCTCTGGCGGCAGGTAGAGCGCAAGTGCATTTCGATGCGGTGGTCCGCGTAATTCCAGCGCGCTTCGTGGCGGAAGCAGGTCAAATCAAAATCCGCACCGAGTTCGCGGTTGATGCGCGATAGCAGGTTCAAATTGAAAGCCGCGGTCACGCCGGCGGGATCGTCGTAAGCCAGGAGTTGCAACTCGACGGCTTTCTCCAAGTCGGTGCCGAGCAGCAAGGCATCGGCGGGGCGCAACGTCGCGCGCACTTCGCGCAAAAACGCGTCACCCGCGTCGCGGTCGAAATTGCCGATGGTGCTGCCAAGAAACAGGACCAGGATGTGGTCGCGCTCGCTGCGTCCTTTCGCAACGGACCGCAAACCCTCGAGATAGGGTTGCTCGTATCCCACCACGCTGACCAGATCGATTTGCCCCACCTCTTTTTCGCATGCTGCCAGCGCATGAGGGGAAATTTCGATGGGATAGTAATACGTCATCTGGCGGCGAGCCAGGGCTTCGAGAATCCAGCGCGTCTTTTTTCCCGAGCCGCTGCCAAGTTCCGCCACGCGCACCGGCGAGGGGACGCGCGACACCATTTCGGCCGCGTTTTCCTGTAACAACCGCGTGTCCGCGCGCGTCAATCCGTATTCCGGAAGCGCGCAGATGGCCTCAAACAGCGCGGAGCCGACTTCGTCGTACAAATATTTTGAGGGGAGCTCGCGCTGGCCGGGCTTGGTGAGGCTTTCGCGCACCTCGGCCGCGAATTCCGACACGTGCTGTAGCGTTGAGGCAGGCATCTCCATTCGTTCTCTCTCCCGGGCTGGATCTGAGCCGGTGGTGCTTAGTCCTCGACGCAACGGAACGTTGCGTAAATGTACGGGTAATACGGCTGAAACCAGTTGCGGAATGAACGGCGCAGCATGCACGCGGCGGTGCGGGGTGAACCGCCTTTCGCGACATAGTGCTTGCCGTCGAAGAAATTTGCGGAATAGCCCGGATAAAAGGGCATCGACGTAAATCCCGGAAAGGGCGCGAACTCCGTACGCGTCCATTCCCAGCCGTTTCCGACGAGATCGTAAACGCCGAAAGCGCTGGCACCGGCAGGATACGAACCAACCGGTGACGGATCCCAGGAGCGAAAATCAAAATTGCCGTGGCGTTCCTTTGGTGGCTCGTTGCCCCAGGGATAAAGACGCTCCTCCTCGGTCTTCGGCGCGCCATAAGCGGCGCGATGGAATTGCGCTTCGGTGGGGAGCTTGCGGCCGAGCCAATTTGCGTAAGCGGTGGCTTCTGCGTGACTCACGTACACGGGCCATTCCTGATGGAGGCGCATTTCGCCAAACATGGTGCGAAGCATCCAGAGATTGCCGTCCGCCTTCCAGAATATTGGATGCTGGATATTCTCTTTGGTTCTCCAGGCCCAGCCTTCGGGAGTCCAGAGCCCGCGGTTTTCGTAGCCGCCGGCCTGCATAAAACGCAGGAAATCATGGTTTGTAACGTTATGACTCTCGATGGCGAACCCAGGAACGGCTACTTCGTGAGCGGCAAACTCGTTGTCCCAACCAAACCCAAGTTCATTTTCGAGGGCATTTTGGCGTTCGTCTGAATGCCGCAACCCCAGCGTCGCGCCCCCTGCGGGAATTTCGACGAGGTGCGACTTCACATGCGGAGCTTTCCATGCCATTTTCTGCGGCGGACAAACCTTTTTGCTTGTGGGCAAGCGGTGCAGCATGTAGGCGAGCGTTTCTGCATGCATCAGGCGATGCTCGACAGCGACGTGGAGCATTTGCATCAATTGTGGATGGCCTTCTTCGGGACGCTCGAGCGCGTGTTCGATGGCGTGGTCGAGTTCTTCGCGCAGGCGTGTGTTGTAACGCTGGATTTCCTGCCGAGTAGGCCAATCTTCCGGAGTGTCGGTTGGCAGTCCGCCGCTAACAGGGTCGATTCCGAAGGCGAAAAGTTGATCGAAGGTTCGATGAAAGGAACGGAGACCGAAAGCGCGCTGCGAGAGGAGGTTCCAGTCAAAGGCTTCGACGTGGCCCACATAAAAAATGATACGGTGTCGCTCGGCGATGGGCCTATCGTAAAGGGCCTCTTCGCGGACCAATTGAAAAAGTTCATCGGTGCGCGCGCGGGCTTTCAGTATGCGGGTATGGAGATCGTGGCGAATGCGGACAGCAATTGCGGCGAGTGCTCCCATGGCGTGTTCCCCTTCTTTTGATGCAAGGCCCCAGCGAAGGATGCGCCAAAAATCGGCGTCGGGAGGCGAACTACATTACTATGTTCCCGCCGGGATTTGGGGCTGTCAACCGAAATGAATGCGAAGATAAATAATTCTTTGGGGAGTTTGATCGAATTTCGGGACGTATCGTTCCACATAAACGATATTCCTGGACGCGAGGTCATTTCTCGGGTCTCGCTCGGTGTTCCCGCCGGGGAAACGGTGGTTCTCCTTGGAAGGAGCGGCAGCGGGAAGACGACATTGCTGCGGTTGATTAACGCCATGTTGCTGCCGTCCCAGGGACAGGTTTTGGTCCAGGGGCGGGCTACGGTGGATTGGGATCCGATTCGGCTGCGGCGAGGAATCGGATACGTTATACAAGAGGCCGGTTTGTTTCCGCATTTCACGGTGGCGGAAAACGTCGCGCTGGTTCCTTCGCTGGAGAAATGGGAGCGCGGTCGCACAGAGGCGCGCGTAGGCGAGTTGCTGCGACTTGTGGGGCTGGAGCCTAGCGAGTTTTCGGGGCGGCGGCCTCGCGAACTTTCCGGTGGGCAGCGGCAGCGTGTAGGTGTGGCGCGCGCACTGGCGGCGGACCCGCCGATTCTGCTGATGGATGAGCCCTTTGGCGAGCTCGATCCAGTAACGCGTGCTGAGCTGCAGCGCGAATTTCGCGCGCTGGCACAGCGGCTGGGGAAAACGATCGTTTTTGTTACGCATGATTTGCGGGAAGCGCTGCTGCTGGCGTCGCGCATTGTGCTTTTGGAGGCAGGGCGGATTGTTGCGGTCGCGCCTCCGCAAGAATTTCTGCAGCTGGAGCACCAGGAAGTGCGCGCGTTTGCCGCTTCACTCGAAACTGGCCCTGGGGTGCCGGCATGAGCGCAGGCTTAGGCGACTGGTCTTTCTTCGCGGAGCACCGCGTGGAAATCTTGAGCGCGACATTGGATCACCTCGAGCTCGTTCTGATTTCCATGGTGATCGCCATGTTGATTGCCGTTCCGCTGGGGATGTTTATCGTGGAGCGGCCGGTTCTTCGGGCGTTCTCGATCGGTGTTGCCAACGTTTTTCAAACCATACCGAGCCTGGCACTTTTTGGGTTTCTGATTCCCACTCCCTTCATCGGCGGCATCGGAAAGCGCACGGCGATTGTCGCGTTGGTGCTCTATGCGCTTCTGCCGATTCTGCGGAACACCTATGTAGGGCTTTCAGGTATCGATTCTGCGGTTCTGGAAGCTGCGGAAGCGATGGGCATGACTTCGGCGCAAATTCTATTTCGCGTGCGTTTCCCGCTGGCGCTGTCCATCATCCTTGCGGGCATTCGCACGGCCACGATCATCACGATTGGTATCGCGACGATTGCGGCGGCCATAGGGGCGGGTGGACTGGGGACGTTTATTTTTCGCGGCGTGGCGCTGGTGAGTGATTCCCTGATTCTTGCGGGAGCGATTCCGGCGGCGCTGCTAGCGCTTATCGCAGATTTTCTGCTCGGCCTGCTCGAACGGAGAGTGAGGGTCGTGTGAAGATGCGGCGCTTACAGCGGGCGATTTTTTGCTGGGCGTGTTGCGCCGGAGTTCTTCCTCTTGCTTTCGGTTGCAAAAAATCGGAGCAATCCAAAATCACGATCGGCTCAAAATTTTTCACGGAGCAAGTCGTGCTGGCCGAACTTTTAGCGCAGCACATCGAGGCGAAAACCGGAATTCCGGTCGTTCGCAAGACGAATCTTGGCGGGACTTTGCTGGTCCACAAAGCGCTGTTGGCCGGCGATCTCGATCTCTACGTGGAATATACGGGCACGGCTTTGACCGCAGTCCTGAGCGAGAAACCGCAAGGCACTGCTGCCGACGTCTACAACAGGGTCAAGGAAGAGTATGCGGGAAAATTTCAATTGGAAGTGACGGAGCCGCTCGGCTTCGAAAACAATTTTGTGATGGTGATTCGCGGGGACGACGCTAAGAAAATGCGCATTCGTACACTCTCTGATTTGGCTTCTGCCGCGCCGCATTGGCGTGTCGGCGTGGGCTATGAGTTTCTGGAGCGGCCAGACGGATTCCCCGGACTCTCCAATCGTTACCATTTACAGTTTGCGGAACCGCCCAAAGTGATGGACCTCGGCCTGATTTATCGCGCGCTTGTGGGTTACAAGGTGGACGTGGTTGCCGGGAACTCAACGGACGGTTTGATTGATGCGCTGGGACTGGCGGCGCTGGAGGACGACCAGCATTATTTCCCGCCGTATGACGCCGTGCCTATCGTGCGCGAATCCACGCTGGGACGGTTTCCGCAACTGCGTGCGGCGCTAGCGGACCTAGGAGGCAAGCTTTCCGCAAGGGACATTCGTAAGCTTAATTATGCGGTGGATGCGCAGCATCAGGATGCGGCGGCGGAGGTGCGCGCGTTCCGGGCGGCGAAAGGGCTCTAGCGAGTGGCGAGTTGCGCTTACAATGACAGCGCGATCCGTTTACTGCGCCAGTTTTTGAGGAGAGCAACATGAAGCGAGAAAGCACGTTGAGGAAACTGATGTTGGCGATCTTTTTGATTGGGCTCGTTCTGCTGGGGAATCCAGTGTCGAGTTGGGCGCAGACTCCTTCGCCGGCGCTGCTGGTGCTGAACAAAGAGGACGCGACGCTTTCAATTATCGATCCGGGGACGCTGAAGACGGTGGCGCAGATTCACACGGGCGAAGGGCCGCACGAAATTGCCGCTTCGGACGATGGGAAAATGGCGTTCGTCGCGAACTACGGAGGGCGCACTCCGGGCAACACGATTTCAGTGATGGATTTGGTGGCGCAGAAGGAGTTGCGACGCGTGGACCTGGGCGCGCTGCGTCGGCCGCACGGAATCACTTTCGCCGAGGGCAAAGTGTGGTTCACCGCCGAGCAAAACAGGCTGATCGCGCGCTACTATCCTGCCGCGAACCAAATCGATTGGCTGCTCGGCATCGGCCAGAACGGCACGCACATGCTTCTGTTTTCGAAAGACCGGTCGCTGCTTTTCACTTCGAATATTGGCTCGGACTCGATCACCCTGCTCCAGCGTGGCTCGGATCCCTCGGTTTGGAATGCTACGAATGTTTCTGTCGGGAAAGGGCCGGAAGGAGGCGACATTTCGCCCGACGGCCGCGAGTACTGGGCGGCGAATTCGGCGGATGGCACGGTGTCCGTCATTGACGTAGGCGCAAAAAAATTTGTGCAGACTTTGGACGTGCAGACAAATCGTTCCAACCGGCTCAAGTTCACGCTTGATGGGAAGTTGGTTCTAATTTCGGACTTGGGGAACAATGCGTTGGTCGTTGTTGATGCCGCGTCGCGCAAAGTGATTAAGCGGCTGAATCTTGGACGTCAGCCGGAAGGCGTCTTGATTTCTCCCGACGGCGCACATGCATACGTTGCAGTGGCGGGCGAGAAATACGTCGCGGTCCTCGATCTAAAGACTCTCGAAGTCAGCGCACGCATTCCCACTGGGGCGGGTCCGGATGGAATAGCATGGGCCGTACGGCGCTGAGGCCCCGCGAGGGTTCTAAGCACGCTGACTCAGGAAGACCGCTCTTCGCCAGATGACGACCTTTATGGATTGTCGCCGATTGGGGCTTTAGACGGACCAGCCCTGGCGATACTCGCGGCGAAGGTAATCGTTAGCCTGTGGCAGATTGGTGACGCGCATGTTGGGGCCGTCGTAGGAAATCTTTTTGCCGGCTTTTAGCGCGACGATGCCGAGCAGCATTACCTCGGTGAGGCGCGCGGCGTATTCGAACGGGCAGGAAGCTTCGGTCTTGCCCTTGCATGTGTCCACCCAATTCATTTCGTGAGCTTCGCCGGGAATGCGCGGAAGCTTCTGTGGT
This sequence comes from Candidatus Acidiferrum sp., assembly GCA_035280065.1. Lineage (GTDB taxonomy): Bacteria > Acidobacteriota > Terriglobia > Acidiferrales > UBA7541 > Acidiferrum. The sequence goes on along the minus strand of DATEGO010000059.1, from coordinate 46,279 downwards.
GGCTTGCGAAAGGAATGGTGCAGCGACTTAGGCAGAAGGCGCGGATGTGCGCCGTAGGTTTCGTGGAGCAGCTTGCCTTTGCTGCCGATGAGCAACGCGCCGCCTTCCTGACTTAGCTCTTCGTCGCCGAGTTCTTCGGGCGTGTTGGGTTTCAAGCCGCCGTCGTACCAGGTGAGCTTCACGGGCGGCAGAGGTCCGCGCGCGGGAAATTCATAGAACGTCATCGTGGCATGTGGATACGTCGCGCCGTTGAAGGGGGTTGATATCGTCTCGACGCTCACGGGCATTCCGAGATTCAGAGCCCACATCGAGTGGTCAATCAAGTGGGCGCCCATGTCGCCGATGGCGCCAACGCCCCAATCCACCCAGCCGCGCCAGTTGAAGGGATGGTAGATGGGGTGATAGTCGATGTTCGGTGCAGCTGCGCCAAGAAAAAGATTCCAAGAGAGCGTTTCAGGCACGGGATAGTTGCCGGCCATCGCCGCAGCGAGGCGCTCATTTACGCCCTGGCCGTTCCAGCGAAGTTTGTCGACAGGTTCTTTGAGTGCCTCGGGGCGGGGAATGCCTTGCGGCCAAAAGCCCAGAGGGCGATTGGTCCAAATGTGGATTTCGCGAACGTCGCCGATGGCGCCTGCCCAAATGTATTCGACAGCTGTGCGCGCATCGTCGAGGGAATGGCCCTGATTCCCCATCTGTGTGGCGACTTTGGTTTCTTTCGCGGTGCGCGCCATCTTGCGAGCTTCTTCGACGGACCAGGTGAGCGGCTTTTGCACGTAAACGTGTTTGTGAAGCTCCATGGCGGCGAGAGCGATGGGAGCATGCATGTGGTCGGCGGTGGCGACCAGGACCGCGTCAATGTCCTTCTGTTTTTCGAGCATCTCGCGAAAATCGTTGTAGCGCTTGGCTTTCGGAATGTGCTCGTTCTTGAGGCGGATCATGTTGTCCAGGCGCACTTTGGCCTTCGCGACATCAAACGGCGCTTGCGATTGACCCGCCTGGGGTGATGCGCTGGGATTAGCAATGCGATCGCGCAATCTTTGGATGTCGGTGTCGAGTCGCTCGAAACCCTTGTCCGCGTAGCCCCAGTCCACGTCGCACAGGGCGACAATGTTCTGGCTGGAAAGGTTGATCAAGTTCTGGCGGCCCATGCCACCGATGCCGACACCGGCGATGTTGAGCATGTCACTAGGCGGAGTGAAACCTCGCCCTAAAACATGTCTCGGGACGAAAGCGGCGGCTGCGCTGCTGGCGGCAACGTCGCTCAGAAATCTTCGGCGTGTCAGTTCCTTCTTTTCGGTTCCTCTGTTGCCTGCCGTTCCGGCTGTTTTTTCGTTTTTCTCTTCTTTTGGTTTTTCGCTCATGAGCTTCTCCCGCATCCGCCTCGGCGATTGACATTATGCCTCGACTAGGTAGGCTTGGCGACAAACGATTTTGTCCAGAGCCTGATGTTCCGGCGGGGATCACGTGTTTTTCGTGCCACGATGTTCGTGGTACCGGCAACTACGCGCAACTTCGCAAACCGGCCGACCAACTCTGCCTGGATTGCCGCGGGCCGCTCTCACCCAATGGCCCGCACACAACCACGCTGGAGGAACACACGCACCACAAGAAAGGCTCGACCGGGAGCCAGTGCGTGGCGTGTCACATGCCGAAGATCGAGACCACGCTCGGGGCGTTAAGGTACGCGCCCACACGTTTGGCGTACGGTCGCCCGCCATGGCTGACATGTATCAGATTCCGAACCCCTGCACTTCCTGCCACACGGACAAGACCACTGCTTGGGCGCTCGAAGCGCTTGCCCATTGCGCCCGAACGGTCGCCGTGGAGGGTGGAGGTTGCGCGAAGCTGAAAAGCGCCCTAAAAGGATTGGCACATTGTTGCGTGAGACGCCTAGGACTCGCTAGACTGCGCCAATGAAACGACCACAAATACTGTTTGCCACTTTCGCAACATTGTTCCTTGCTGCAATGCCTATTCGCGCCCAACAACCAAAATCCATTTTCTATATGACGCGAGAGCCGCAATCGGTGCGCTCGTTTCTGGCGCATGCGGACAAAGTGGATATTCTTTCGCCTAACTGGTACTCGTTGGATTCGAGCGGCTTGGTTTCGGGCGGTCCCAATCCACAGGTGCTGGAAATGGCTCGGCAGCATCGTGTTTCGGTGATGCCGTTAGTAGTCAACGCCGGTTTCGCGCAGGAAGCGGTGCACGATTTTTTCGCGAACGCCGTCGCAAAGCAGCAGGCCATCGCTGCGATGGCGCAGGCCAGCAAAGAGAACGGCTACCTCGGTTTTCAGTTGGACCTGGAAAACGTGAATTGGGTCGACCGCGATGCGCTTTCCGACTTCGTTCGCGAAACAGCGGCAGCTTTTCACAAAGAGGGGCTGCAACTTTCCATTGCCACGATTCCGAACGCACCGGGCCATCCCGGCGAGACAGGATTCTCCGCGTGGATCTATCAGAATTGGCGGGGCGCATACGACTTAAAAGCCATTTCGCAGGCGGTAGATTTTCTCTGCCTGATGACTTACGACCAGCACACGACATGGACCGTTCCTGGCCCGGTTGCTGGATGGAACTGGACCGTCGCCAATCTGGATTACGCGCTAAGGGTGGTCCCGCCGCAGAAGCTCGCGCTTGGAATTCCTTTGTATGGCTATCACTGGTTCGCGGGAACTCCGACCAAGCCGCCGGACAAAAGCGGCGACAAGCCCAATCCCACAGCCGACTATATTTCGACCGATGACGCGCTCAATCTGGCCAAAGCCTACGGCGGAGAGCCGCAATGGGATCCGGTGGACCGGACCGCGTGGCTGTACTTTTATCGGGATGATGAGCGCGAGTGGATTTTCTATACAGACACGCGCACTTTCAAAGAGCGCTATTCGCTTGTGAAAGACCGCGGGCTACGAGGCTTTGCTTCGTGGGTTCTCGGCACGGAGGATGCCGGAATCTGGGACCTGCTTCCCATCCACAAGTGATTAAGAGTCTCTGCCTGTCATTGCTTGGCGGTTTGCAATAGCTGGCAATTCTCGACGCACTGCCAGGCAAGCATCAGGACTTCCGTATTTTTGTGAGGCACTCTTTCGCCAGCTTCTGGCGCCACTACGAGAGACTGCGGTCCGTCAGCCAGATTGAACGTGCATTGAAATTCCAGAGATTGAACGCCGCGTTGCTGGCAGGCATTTCTTTGAAGCGCGGCCTCAAGCGCACCCGGTTGCGAGTGAAACTGATCCGCAACTTGCGACGGAACCATGGCTACTAACATGGGGACAGGGGACTTGATTTTAATGCTAACCTGCTCGCCGTCGTGATCCGCCTGGAAGCCGCCATACACTTTCAAGAAGGACGTGAGCTTGTATTTCTCCTTGACCTGTTCCATCCAGCGGAACTCAGGCTGCACGCAGTTCTCGACGCAATCCCAGCGGTAATATTGGATATGCACATCGTTGGGGTCCTTGAATTGCCGCGGCGAGGAAGCCTGACGCGCGCTGTTTAGGACCGCGGCGATTCCTGAACCCACTTCACGAACGACATTGTTTTGAGTACCTTCCATCGTATTGAGCACGACTCCGAGTCCGGTAAACACCGGCGTCCCCGGACTGTAACGCTCGTCGCGGATGATGAGCGTCATGGGTTCAACCGGCAGATCGCAGACGTACGTGGTGTTCACAACGTGCTCGCGCAGGCACACCTGCGTCAGACTCGTAATGGCTTCGGGATGTTGCAGGGCCGCGTTCCAATCCGTTTCGGGCGTCATAAAGATAGTGACCGGCTTCTGCGCCTTGATATCCACGTGATTGTTTTGGCCAACGGCGTTCGGATGATAGGTGCGGCCAGTGTGATAGTTCGCGGGATCGAGCCGCACGGTCTCGTCATTGGCGGGAAGCCAGTTGAAGACTCTATCCTGCCCGAAGGAACTCCCTGCAAAAAGAGTCAACGCCAAGACAATGAGAAGGAACTGGAGCCTTTTGATTTTCATAGTTACTCCGTTAGCTCCATTGGACCTTGCCCAGGCTTGGGCGGCAATAGCTCCCGCAGAGGTGTGTTTTCTGCGAGTATCCTGTTCGAATGGCCAGTGAAAAATAGGATTTGCCTGGCGCTCAGTAAGTGAGCGACCAGCCAATCAGGGTCATGGCGAGGACCAAGACAAGCATTCCGGTACTGACAATGCTTAGGGTTCGCCCATGGCCAAGCAGATAGTCGCGGGACTCAGCGTCAATGCACAAAATGATGGTCACCACCAGGACCACGCTCCAGGCCAGCAAGATAGGCAAGCCCTGATAGCGGCCAATCATGGAAAGGAATTGGCCAGGAGGCTGCCCCGCTGGAATCCACCACGGGATCATCGGCGCGACACCGGCGGCGAGCGAGAATGTGAGCAGCTTCCGAGTAAACCATCCCTTCACTTTGGTCCGACCTTCCTTCCACACGAAGCAGTCCCAGGCAAGGAGGCCCAGCGCCAGGGGCACCCATCCGTAAAACGCGGCCTGCTGGTTGAACCAGGACCATCCACGAAACAGGAGCCTTCCGTGGTGCGCGTTGGCGAGTCGGGGCAGCAGGAAGAGTCCGAGCACGGTGTTGCAAAGGACGGCCACCAGAATGGTGACCAAGCTCATGAATTGAAACCAGTACCGCGTGGGCACTTTCTTACAGCGAGTGCACACGGACTGTTTGGGCAGGAAATTCAGTCCACAACGATCGCAGTACACAGTCGTTCTCCCGTGGGGAGGGGATTCGAACTAACTCGGAGCCAGTCTACTGGAGGGGCGCCGCAAAAAACCACTGGCCCGAGGGTCAGTTTTGGTGCGGTCGTGCTCTCTTGTACAAAAGTTGCATCCAAGAGTTGATTTGAAGTTGTCTGCCGCGAGCACGCGCAGGCTTCGGGAACGGACTTGATCAGCGACGAGTTGCTGAGCATCCGAGGCGTTTGGTAGAGTGCCTGTTTGCTGTAATCGTTGGCCAGCCTGGAGGAGGAATCTTGACGATTCCCAAATACGCTCTCGACATTCTGGTCTGCCCGGTGTGTAGGACCCGCATAGAACTCTTGCCGGACGAATCCGGGTTAAAATGTGTCTCCTGCCGGCGTGTGTATCCGATTCGCGATGAAATTCCAGTGATGCTGCCCGAAGAAGCCGTCATCATGGAGGAGAATCAGAACACGTAGCTAGAGTCCGCCCAGCTCGCATGACCACTCTTCTCGCCCATTCCGTGCCCCGGTTAAAACGGCTGCTCCCGTGGTTGCGCGGCAAGAGAATTGGTGTCCTCGGAGACATGATGCTCGACCGCTACTTGTGGGGAACGGCTTCTCGACTGTCCCCGGAAGCGGCTGTGCCGGTGGTGGATTTTGTCGAACAGAACGAGTGCCTGGGGGGCGCGGGGAACGTCGCTGCCAACATTGCCGCGCTTGGGGCAAAGGTCGAGGCATTTGGAGTGCTCGGGAGCGACGAGGCAGGCCGTGCGATGCAGCAGTGCCTGCAGGAAGCGAAGATAGGGGACAAGGGCGTCATTACAGAAACGAAACGCTTAACAACAGTGAAGACGCGCATCATCGCTCGGCACCAGCAAGTCGTACGGGTGGACCGGGAGCGGCGGGAGCCGCTGCGTCCCGAAACGCGGGAAAAGCTATTGCGGCACGTCATTAGAGCACTGAAACAGCTTGACGCGTTAGTGCTTTCCGATTACGACAAAGGTCTAGTCACTGACGACTTTGCCGATCGTGTGCTTAGCGCGGCGCAGCAGTTAAAGGTTCCGGTCTTTGTAGGCCTGAAGACCAGACGGTTGTATGCGTACCGAGGTGCGCGAGCCGTCACCTGCAATGCGAAGGAAGCAGGTTTGCTGGTAAATCAATCGCTTGCCGACGAAAAATCCGTGGAGGAGGCGGGCCGCGCGCTTCTGGCGACGTTTGGTTGCGGGGCGGTGGTAATCACGCGCGGGGAAAAGGGAATGAGCATTTTTGAGGAATCGTCCGCGGGGCACATGCACATTCCGGCGACAGGTTTTGAAGTGACTTATTCCCGTGTCGGCCAGGCGGGAATCGAGCGCGGTGCGACGGGCCGCCAGGTTTTTGACGTGACGGGAGCGGGGGACACGGTTTTGAGCGTCCTTGCGCTTGCCGCGGCTGCAGGCGCGTCCATTGTGGACGCCGCGATCCTCGCCAACATAGCCGCCGGCGTGGTGGTCGGAAAGCTGGGCACGGCGAGTGTTTCGCCTAAGGAATTGGAGTACGCGCTAGATGACATCCGCGGACAAGCAGCGCTCTAGCTACGCTACGGCGGAAAGCCAAGATGTTTGTCGCTCGTGGCAACTCGAACGCTAACTACTTTGGTCTTGCGGCTTTTTTCCGCGTCACCCGGCTGGGGCATGGGCGAAAACGGACTAACAGCCACTTCAACATCCACATCATTGGCGCCGTGCGGCGAGCTAGTCTTCAGGATTTCGTAGCTCTTAACGGGGCCGTAGTAGCCTTCGGGGCCCCAATCCGCCAGAAAATCCTTCTTGGTATAGCTCTGACCTGGCTTCCAGAGTTGATACGCAAGGTCCATGTTACCGGCAACCAGCGTGTCGAAGAATCGTTCCGCAGCTTTCTTTTCGGGATAATAACGGAAAACGAGATACAAGAGGACGATTGCGGCGACGGCAACCGTAGCCACAGTGAATGGTATGGCTCGTGACCTTTGCGGTTTAACGGGAGGTGGATCCAGCAGTGTCATTCAGTTTTCTCCTGTCCCGCGAGCGTCAGAATCAAGTTCCGCAATTCGTTTGGGAAATCTCTGCGCATTCGAGCAACACTAAAACCTTACAAAAATTCGCAGCGTGAGTAAATGGCTGGCGATGAGTGGACGAGCTCAACACAATTAGGAATTACTTACGTTGAGCACAGGACGTTCTCGACGGATGAGCCATTCCGCTACCAGGAGGTTCGGAACCCAGCACAGCCAGGACACACAGATATAGGCCGGCCGGAAGGGCCAGTGCAGGACGAACAGTATAAGGGGCATGTAATTCCGCAGAGTGACAGCGGCGAGAGTCAAAGCGAAGTTACGAATCATCCATTGACGGTGTGCCACGATGTTTCCGCTCCGCACCGCACGGTAGGCTTGCAGGCCGGTAAAAAACCACAATACCGCCAGCATGCCGAAGCCGAGGTGCGTTGGCAGGCCTTCCTCAGAGACCAGTGCCATAGCGAAGCCTGCGATCGATCCGAGCGCCACCTCCAATAAGTAAAAGCGCCCTAGCCAGCGGTGCAGGTTAAGCGCGCGCACACGCAACTTCTCAGCAAACTGCCAGGGACCTGCCAGAAGCGCGCCCATCCCTCCCGCAATGTGCAAGCGAAGCAGGAAAACGTACCGCGAGAAATGCTTGTCGCCGGGCGTGCCAAGAAAATAAGTGGTCGAGTACAGAACGACGGCGAGGCTGGACAACAGCATGAGCCACCAGAGTGGAGCAGCCAGGCGCGATCGGCGCCGCGGGATAGCCGCTGCCAGTGGAGATGACTGAGTGAGTTCAGACATCGCTCTCCAGATTAGAGTGCTTTTGAGTGGAGATACGAAACCGACGGCTGACTAGTTTCCGTCCTTGTATGTTGACATGATACGCGATTTCAGTGAAGTTCCAGCTTTGCGGTTTAGGCTTCCAACGCACCGGCGGCGCCCTCAGGAAGCTCAATCTCATACTTGGTGCGGGCTTTTTCGCGGTGCATTTCGAGGGCGAGTTCGATGAGCTTGTCAATCAGTTGGCGAAACGGAATGCCGCTGGCTTCCCACATTTTGGGATACATGCTGATGGAAGTGAAACCGGGAATGGTGTTCACTTCGTTGAGATAGATTTTGCCGGCCTTCTTTTCGACGAAGAAATCCACACGGGCCATGCCGCTGAGTTCCAGGGCACGAAAAGCTTCCACAGCGTACTTCTGAACAGTTTTCACCTGCGCGGGTTTGAGCTTCGCAGGGATGAGAATCTGTGAACCCTCTTCCAAATACTTTGCTGTGTAATCGTAGAATTCACGGTGCGGAACAATTTCGCCCGGAATCGAAGCCTTGGGATCGTGGTTGCCAAGCACCGAAACCTCGATTTCGCGCCCCACGATGCATTTCTCGACGAGGATTTTCATCGCGAATTCCGCGGCAAGAGTCAAGGCCGGTGCCAATTCTGCGCGCGAATGGACCTTGGTCATCCCAACCGAAGAGCCGAGCGTGGCTGGTTTGACGAACATGGGGTACTTAAACTTCTTTTCGAGGGTGGCCTGAATTTCTTTGGGATGGCCCTCCCAATCCGCGCGCTGCACAGCTACCCACGGCACAACAGGAATCTTGGCCACTTGCAAGAGGCGCTTGGCGACGTCTTTGTCCATGCCGATGGCCGAGCCGAGTACCCCGGCGCCCACAAACGGCAGACCGGCAAGGTCGAGCAAGCCTTGAATCGTGCCGTCTTCGCCATAGGTGCCGTGCATGACAGGAAAAACCACGTCAATGCGCTGGCCGCCGCCGCTGCGGTCGAGCGGAATGAGCGCGGCGTCCGTGGGGTCCGCGGTCATCATCACGCGCTGCCCGCCCTTCAAAACTTCGGGGAGCATTTTCTGCGCCGCGTTGCCGATCAGCCAGTGGCCTTCCTTGGTGATGCCGATGGGCACAGCGTCGTACTTGTCCGGGTCGAGGCCGCGAATCACGGAAGCGGCGGAAGCGAGTGAAACTTCATGTTCGCCGGAGCGGCCGCCAAAGAGAATGCCAACGCGGAGTCGTTTCTTGTTGTCAGGAGTCACGGGAGGTTCCAGTTCTCAGTAGTCCGTAATCAGTTTTCAGTTATAAGGGAAAAAACTGAATTGTTGGAGCGGTTGTTTTTGGATGCGTTCTGAATTGACAACCGGCTGTGAAAAATCAGCTCACAGTATCTTTTGACCTAGAGCAGATAGGACTAATTCGACGCCGAGCAATGCCGTCCGATTATGTTCGTCGAGAATGGGATTGATCTCCACCACTTCCATCGAGACCATGGACTCCGTATCGGCAATCATTTCCATGGCGAGATGCGCTTCGCGATATGTAACGCCTCCTCGGACAGGAGTGCCGACCCCGGGGGCATCGGTGGGATCCACGAAGTCCATATCCAGGCTGACGGCCACGCCGGCGGCATCGTCCATGGCGTATTTTAGAGCTTCGGACATGACGTCGCGCATGCCGCGCTCGTCAATGTCGCGCATGGTGAAAACACGGACGCCTGATTTTTTGACGATTTTGCGCTCTTGAGCGTCGAGGTCGCGCGCTCCCACAATGACAATGTTCCCGGGCTCGGCTTTGGGTTTGAAGCCACCCAGCTCGACGAGTTCGGGCGCGCCGTAGCCCATGATGGCCGCGAGGGGCATTCCGTGGATGTTGCCGGACGGCGAAGATTCTGGCGTGTTCATGTCGCCGTGCGCGTCCAGCCAGAGGTAGCCGATTTCCCTCTTCTGCTGGCGATAGTGAGAAGCCACGCCGGCAGCCGCCCCGATTGCGATCGAGTGGTCACCGCCAAGAACAAGCGGGAGAAAACCCTCGCCAAGGGACTTTTCTACAGTTCTGGAAATGTCTTGGCAGGTTTCTGCAATTTCCTGAAGATACTTGGCCCGCTTTTCGCCGACGGGCATTTCTTCGGGTTGCTTCACTTCGAGGTTGCCAATATCTTCGACGGTGTGGCCCAGCTTCTTGATGGCGGTGTGCAAACCTGCACCCCGCAGAGCGGATGGCCCCATGTCCACGCCGCGGCGGCTTTGGCCGAGGTCCATGGGAACGCCGATGATGCGAACTTTTTGAGCCATTTTGTCCCGCGTTCGGATCCGTATTTTGCGTCCTGCGAAGGCGCACCAAAAGTCAATGCGCGAAAAGTGCGCAAGGCCCGGATCACTCCGTGGTGCCCGATGCGTGGTGGATGCGCCGGCGTGGCGCGAACTACCCCGCACTAAGGATACACGCGGTAAATCATACGAGGGAAGGGAATCACCTCCCGAATGTGCTCGGTGCCGCAAATCCAGGCGACCGTACGCTCGAGACCAAGGCCGAAGCCGGAATGTGGCACGCTTCCGTAGCGGCGCAGGTCGAGATACCACTGAAATGCCTCTTCAGGGAGGTTGTGTTCATGCAGGCGCATGACAAGCAAGTCGTAATCATGGATGCGCTGGCTGCCGCCGATGATTTCGCCGTAGCCTTCCGGCGCAAGCATGTCAAAAGCCAGCGCAAGCTCGGGCCGCTGCGGGTCGGGCTGCATGTAAAAGGCTTTGAGGGAGGTGGGATAACGATGAACGAGTACTGGGCGATCGAAAGAACTCGAAATGATGGTTTCCTCGTCGCCTCCGAAATCGTCGCCAAATTTGGCCGGATTGCCGTTTTTATTTAGCACGGCGACAGCCTCTTCGTAACTGATGCGCGGGAAGGGCGGCTTGACGCACTCCAGTTTTTTCGTATCGCGCTTGAGGGTTTCGAGCTCCTGCGATTTGTTTCTCAAAACGCCTTGCACGATGGCGCTCACCAGCCCTTCGCCGAGCGCCATGGCCTCGTCCAGTTCCACGTAAGCGGCTTCAGGCTCGAGCATCCAGAATTCCGTGAGGTGGCGCCGTGTTTTTGATTTTTCCGCGCGGAAGGTAGGGCCAAACGTATAGATTTTGCCCAGCGCCATGGCCAGCGCTTCGCCATAAAGCTGGCCGCTCTGCGTGAGGTACGCTTTCTGGTCGTCAATGTAATTGACTTCAAAGAGCGTTGATGTACCTTCGCACGCCGCGGGAGTAAACATCGGCGCGTCAGTCAGCGTGTAACCCTGGCTGTCCATAAATTCGCGCGCGGCGCGGATCGCTTCGGCGCGAATGCGAAGAATCGCGGCCTGGCGTGGCGTGCGAATCCAGATATGCCGGTTGTCGAGGAGAAAATCCACGCCGTGCTCTTTGAGCTGGATCGGAAAAGGAGTCGATTCGGAGACCTTTTGCAGGACTTGCAATTTCGTGACGCCGATTTCGTAGCCGCCTGGAGCGCGCTTTTCCGCGCGAATCTTTCCCGTGACGATGACGCTTGATTCCTGAGTCAAGCCCTTGAGCGATTCGAATGCCTCGGGATTTTCCTTGAGTGAGCAAACGCCTTGGATGATGCCCGTTCCGTCACGAAAGATAGGGAAAAGCAGCTTGCCGGATTCGCGCAGATTGTAAAGCCAGCCCTTGAGGGTGACTTCCTGCCCGTCGTATTTCCCGGCTTGTTCAATTGTGATCGTCGTCATAGCGCGATTCTCAGCCCAAAATTAAACGAATAGTTTACCAGAGTAGGGGTCGGTGTCTGCTATGACAGAACGATAAGAGGCTCGCACTTTCCTGAAATGCAGGTTTAGTGAAACGCCTTTCGTACTTGAAGTCTTACGCCCAAGCCTTCTCGAACCTGTCGAGCGATTTGCGGGCAGCGACGAGTTGCTCGTTCATGGTGGGCGCTTCGGGACCGGTCTTTTCCTTTAGTTCGAGGACAACCGGCAGACCATCTTGTGATGACGACTTGAGCAGTTTAATGGCGCCGGGCCAGTGGATGGAGCCATCGTAAGGCGGCAGGTGTTCGTCCTTTTCGCCGTGGTTGTCGTGCAGATGCACGGAAGAAACCAGCTCCTTCATCGGCACAAGACTCTTCTCCACGCGTTCCTCTTCCGGAAACTCCGCAAGGTGTGCGTGGCCGATATCGAAGTTAAACCGCAAGCCGGTAAGGCGCGTCTCGTCCACAAAAGCGCGCAAATAATCGGGGCTCCCCATCTCGCTCAAAGTGTTTTCCACGCAGATGGTGACGCCTGCGTGGCGAGCATGCAGGACCAGGTGCTCCAATGAACTGAAGGCCGCGTCGCGCTTTCGCGGATCGGCGGTTTCCCGCGAGCCTCCCATGTGCAGGATGAGCCGCGCATACGGTAGGTCGTCTGCGACGTCAATGACGCGCTTCAATTCGTCCATGGCCTCGATGCGCCGAACGCGCTCCACTTCGCAAATCGAAAGCGGCGCGCCGCTCTCGCGCATGGCGCTCAGGTCCCGGCTGGTGGGAGCGTGGAGCGAAACCAGTTGCAAACGATGGGCGTCGAGGGCGCTGGCCATCGCGCGTATTTCCGGCTTCATCGTGTATTCGAAATGGCTGCGCGTGCAGAAAATCTCAATGCCCTGGAAATCGGCCTCGCCGATTTGCGCTAGGATTTCCGGCGTTAATTTCTTAGAAATGAATAGGTAGGTCGAGAGTAGTCTCTGCATGAGTTCACTGGGTTTCTAAGGCCATCCCAGAAGTTTATCGTTATTCGGCGAGCAGCTTCCGTCTTCTCTCAGACCCTTGTGCCCGAAGCATTCCCCTCAGTAACCGACTGCCGACCCCTGATCGCGCGGGTCGGCTGCCCCCAGGCGTTCACCAGTCTGCGGATCAATGCCGATGGCGTTGACCAGTCCCATGTGCTTGCGCAATTTGGCCTCATTGCTGAGGCTAGGCGTCTCGTACCATCCCCGCTCAACCTCGTACCCGCGAGCGCGCAGCGCTTGCTCCACACTCAAACCAAACTCTGCCTCCATACGAATGCGGTCGGGGAACCATTGATGATGAAAGCGCGGCGCGTTGATCGCCGCTTGCGCGTCCATGCCAAGGCGCATCCAGTTGATCACGCTCAGCAGGGTGACGGAGATGATGGTCGGTCCGCCAGGCGAGCCGGTGATGAAACTGAGCTTGCCATCGCGAAGGAGAATAGTTGGCGTCATCGAACTCAGCGGCCGATGCCCCGGCGCGATTGCGTTGGCATCAGATTGCATCAATTCGTAAAGGGAGTTCGGCGCTCCGGGCTGAGTAGTGAAATCGTCCATCTCATCGTTGAGCAAAAAACCTGCGGTGCAGGTTACGTGAGAGCCATAGCTGTCGTTCAGCGTGTAAGTGCTGGCGACCGCGTTTCCCGCCGTGTCCACAACAGAAAAATGTGTTGTGTGGCGACCTTCAGGCTTGCTGGAGACAGAATGAGGGGCAGTTTCCGCATTTGCAGAAGCGCTGCAGGTGTGAGGTGTTCCCGCCGTAATCGTTTTGCTAGAGGACGCTTTTGCGGGATCGATGCTCGCTGTACGCTCCTTCGCGTAGCAGGGATCCGTCAAGCCAGCCACCGGAATTTTGGAAAAGTCGGGATCGGCGAGATACGCAGCCCGGTCCGCAAACACTCGACGCATGGTTTCCACAACCATGTGAACACTTTGCGGATCGTCCCAGCCTTTGAGCGGGATATCCTTTAGCATGTTCAGAGCTTCGATCATCGCTACTCCGCCAGAGCTTGGCGGGGGCGCCGTCAACACTTCCCATGAGTGGCCGCCACTGTCGTATTTCGCGTGCAAGACTTCGCGGATCTTGGGCTTGTAGTTCGCCAGGTCATCGAGCGAAACAATCCCGCCATTCTTCGCCATCTCATCTGCGAGCACGTGCGCAGTCTCTCCTCGATAGAATTCCGCGGCCCCTCTCTGCGCGATGCGCTTGAGTGTTGCCGCCAGTTCCGGCTGCTTCAGCCTGTCGCCCGCCTTGAAGCGCTCATCTCCATTCAGAAAAATCCGTTTGCTCGCGGGAAATGCTTGCAAGCCAGGGCTTTCCTCTTCCAATTCAGCGGCCAGTTTTTCGCTGACTACAAAACCCTCTTCCGCCAGGCGGATGGCCGGGGCCATCACATCAGCTAGCTTCATCGTGCCATGGCTTTTCAGAGCTAATTCCAAGCCCGCGACGGTTCCAGGGACCGCTACCGAGCGATATCCAACGACGGAGGCTTCTTCATCCAGCTTGCCATCCTTGCCGAGGTACATGTCACGCGTGGCTTTGCCGGGAGCCGTTTCGCGGTAGTCCAGAAATGTGGTCTTGCCATCCGCAAGGCGGAGAAGCATAAAGCCTCCGCCGCCAATGTTACCCGCGTCGGGTTCGACGATGGCAAGAGCAAATGCGGTTGCAACAGCCGCATCCACCGCATTTCCGCCGCGCTTCAAGATTTCCACGCCAGCCTGCGATCCAAGTTCTTCATCCGTAACCACCATGCCGTGTGCGGCGCGGACCGCCTGCTGGGGCCAAACTTTGTTTGGTTCTGGTTGGACGGAGGGCTTTGCCGGAGTCTGCGCTGCAACGCGCGGCGTCAGTACCGCAGCGCCGGGCAGCAACAGGAACGAAGAAAGCAGAACTGTTTTGCGCGAAATCATAACGAAAAGACAGTAAGGGATTCGCCTAGGAGCGTCAAGGCAGGCCCGCAACGCGAAGTCCGCGAAATTCGAGAAATCTGTGATTTAATCTCCAGCGCAAGCTTCCAGAAAAAGCGAGGAGGACGTCATGAAACTCAGCCTGCGACCATGGTTGCTGTGGTTGTTGGTGATGATTTGCGTCCCGCCCGTATTGGCGCAGAACGCCCCGCCTGCGGATTTGGATGGCTATGTCGCCCGAGTTCTAAAAGCTTTTGAAGTGCCCGGTCTGTCCGTGGCCATCGTGAAAGACGGCAAGGTCGTGCTGGCCAAGGGATACGGCGTCCGGAAACTTGGTGAACCGACGCCAGTGGATGAAAACACACTCCTCGCCATTGGCTCAAACACAAAAGCGTTTACCTCCGCAACGCTGGCCACGCTGGTCGACGATGGCAAGATCTCCTGGGACGACCCGGTATATGAGCGTCTCACGGGATTTCAGATGTACGACCCGTACGTATCTCACGAAATGACCATTCGCGATTTGCTGACTCATAGAAGCGGCATGGGCCTGGGTGAGGGCGACCTGCTCTTCTGGCCACACACCACGTTCACCCGCGCTGAGATTATCTACAAACTGCGCTTCATGAAGCCGGCCTCCAGTTTCCGCAGCCGCTTCGCATACGACAATTTGCTCTACATGACCGCTGGGCAGATCATTCCCGCGGTGACCGGGAAGTCCTGGGAAGATTACGTTCGGGAGAAAATTCTGCTTCCTTTGGGAATGCACACCACAAATCTGAGCAACGCCGACTTCAAGCCGGGCGACAACTACGCCTGGCCGCATTCGAAAGTAGACGGCAAGCTTCAACCCATCGAGTTTGTAAGTCTCGATAATGCAGGGCCGGCCGGCTCGATCAACTCCTCCGCCGCCGAAATGGCGAAATGGCTCCTGCTTCAACTCAATCACGGAAAGATTCCCGGACGCGAAGAACGAATCTTCAGCGAGAGGCAATCGCGAGAGATGTGGAGCGCGCAAACAATTCTTCCGATCGGTACGGGGGCCTCTCCACTTGCCGCGAAGAGGCCGAAATTCGCAGCCTACGGACTTGGATGGGGACTTAACGATTACCACGGAAGAGAAATGGTAGCTCACACCGGCGGCGTAGCGGGCATGGTCTCGCGTGTCATGCTGGTTCCCGAAGAAAACCTCGGCGTCGTCATCCTGACCAACGCGGAGCAAGGCGGAGCTTTCGACTCGATTCTGTACCACATACTCGATTCTTACTTTGGACTCGCGCCCGCGGATTGGATTGCGGCGCACAAATCTGCGGAAGAGCAAGCCGAGAAGCAAGCCGCGGAGATCATGAGGCAGCAGGAATCCGGCCGTGCCGCCGATTCAAAGCCTTCCTTGCCGCTAGAGAAATATGCGGGCGTTTACACCGATCCCTGGTATGGACCCGTTACCATTCGGATGGAAGGTGGCAAACTTGTTTTCACACTGGACCACACGCCGAAAGCTGTTGCGGATCTTCAACACTGGCAATACGACACTTTCAAGGCTCATTGGCGAGACCGCACGATCGAAGACGCGTTCCTCACCTTTACGCTGAAACCAGACGGAGCCATCGATCACTTGACCATGGTGGCGGTTTCACCGCTTGCCGATTTCAGTTTTGACTATCAGGATCTGTATTTGACGCCGAAAAAATAAAGCGCGCCGAAAGGACCTTACGCAGGTCCGATTTCTATTCCTCTTCGCTGAGGAATTGCACCGTCGGTGGGCCGGGGAGGAGACCTGCATTCGTGCCGCGCACGATCAGCTCGTTCACCGCTTGCTTGCCCTTTTCTCCATAGCCGAGCGTCCACTTGTTGACGTACATGCCGACAAATTGGTCGGCTAGCTCCGTGTTCATCTCACGCGCGAATTGCATGGCGTAATTCAGAGCTTCTTCGCGGTGTTCCAGGCCGTAAGCAACGCTGTCGCGGATGGTTTTCGCGATCTGGCGCCCGAGCTTTTGACCCAGCGCGCGGCGAACCGCATTTCCGCCTAGCGGAAGAGGCAGCCCCGTTTGTTCTTGCCACCAAATTCCGAGGTCCATCACGCGGTGCAGTCCCTTTTCAGGAAAGAAAAGCTGCCCTTCATGAATGAGCAGGCCGGCTTCGACAAGATTGTTCTGAACCGCGTCAATGATTTTGTCGAAGGGCATGACAACAGGCTCAAAATTGGGTTCGAAAAGCTTCAGCGTGAGATACGCCGAAGTTTTCAGTCCAGGAACGCCAATTCGTTTTCCGGTAAGTTCCTGCGGCCTCACCGCTTTTGTTGATACGACGATCGGGCCGTAGCCTTCTCCAAAGCTCGCGCCGCAATCGATAAGAACATACTTGTCGCGAAGACTTGGGTAAGCGGCGAAGCTGATCGCTGTGACGTCATAGGTTTCCGAGAGCGCCGCCTCGTTCAGCGACTGGATGTCCGAAAGAATGTGCGTGTATTTGTAACCGGGAGTGGAGAGCTTGTGCGTGGCCAACGCGTAGAACATGAACGCATCGTCGGAATCCGGCGAATGCGCAAGCTTGATTTCGACGGGCACGGTTTCGGTCTTCGAGGCTGCTTGTTGGCCAGGCATAGGCTGGTGATTCCTTTTCTCGGGGCTCCGGCTGCTTCCGGGGCCGTTCCGCTGCAGACGGTCAAAAACGGGGACGAACGCAATACAGCCCCGCGGCGATGGATTCTCCGGAGCCTCAATTCTCCGATGGTTCCCCTTGCTGGGACTGCCTCTTTCGGAGGGGCTTATGGAAAGTTGCGCGCGTCGCAGGGCTCGCGTGACGCAAGGGTCCGGATTAATCTCAACCCGGGAAAGCCTAGCATATTGCGAATGGCTGCGACAACGTCACCGCGCCGTCACGAATCTCTTTCAACACGTTCGAAAGAAACGAAACAGGGCAACACCGGCGCGCGGGTTTCACAAAAAACCGAAGAGATGCGCTCCGGTCGAGATGCCTGCCAGCCACCGGTGGACAGGTACTCCCTCCTCAAAACCTGCCCTCCAGGTCAACGTAACGCATTCGGTGAGTACCGCACCATCGACAACTCGATGCGCTCCTCGCATCGTGGCCTACTAGGTCTAGCCCAGGGCCCGCCCTCGAAGTGAGGACAGCATGAAAAACAAATGGTTCGTTGTTAGTGCAGCGGGAGTCAGCATTTTGCTCGGCGCTGCCGGCGCCACCGCGCGTTCTTACAATCCTCTCAAATGGATTAAGAAGAACCCCAGCCCCACTGCTACCGAGCAACTTGCGGCTCACCCGGAGGAAGACCGGAAGCTGACGTTGCAATTGCAGGCGCTTCTGCCTCCGAAAACAACTTTGCGAGACGCATGCAGCGAATTCTCAAGCCTAGAGGATTGCGTCGCCGCGCTCCACGTGAGCCGCAATTTGAAACTCAAATATAATTGTCTGAAATGGGACATGACGGGCATGCGTCCCGGCGGCGACGTGAAGTCGTGCGAAGCTCCGCCAAGAAACAGGGCATTGCCCTTGGACAAAGCCATTCACGTTCTGAACTCGGATGTGGACGCTAGGGCGCAGGCGAAGAGCGCGCAGAGACGGGCACGGGAAGACATCAAGGACGCCAGCTCTTAAGAACTGCCTCTGTCTAAGAACTAAACCACGCGCTTTAACTTTAAAAAATGAGAGCGCGGCTCAGGCCTACTAAAGCGAAGACACCATTCGTGCAATTGCGTCGTCAAACGTTGCCTTTCCGTCAAGGTACGGCTGCCAGAACCGCTGCAGGAGTTCGAGATAGTTCTTCCACCCGCGCTGGTACAGTCCTTCGCGAACTGCATAAGCGCTATAGGTGCCCGCGGGGCCGTCACTCCCCTTGTCTCCGCGACTCGCCGAAGCCGAAGAAGAAGTCAGCACCGTGCGGATCACTTCGCCCGTCGTGTAAAAAACCAGAGCGTGCCAGAGATCCCGCGGAATGGCCTTATCGCGCTGCCGGCACTCGCGGATAATCGCCGTCTGTACCGGCTCCGCGATTCCATGGGAGCCTTCATGAAAAAGCACCTCGAGCGCTTGAGGCCCCTGGTTGCGGGAATCCAGGCTGGAGATCGTGACGCGCAAAGGATCAACTGTCGTGTAAGCGCCGGCCCAGTTGGCGTAGGCCACCACGTCCACGCGGATTTTTCCGTGCGGCCAGCGCGTTTGATAAATATCCGCTAGCCGTTCCGAGAGTCCTACACCTTGTTCACGCACCAGCGGAGCCACTTGTAGAATCCACCGTCGGTTGGCCTTGTCATGTTCGGGCCAGAGATACCTGCGATAAACGGGAGCTGCCGCCTCCAGAACTTGCGTCAAGTTCGCCGGCAAGCCCACGTCGCAAAATTTCCGCTTTCGCCCGGAAAGCTCGTCGCAGTCTTCGAAATCCCCAAGCTGGTCTTTCAGTTGAATCAATTCCGTCGTGAAGAGCAGGTCCTTGTCCGCGTAGTTGTCTGCGTAAAACGCTACGGCATCGTCCCAGGCCTTTTGTTCTGCGTCTGTCAGTCCTTTTCCAGCAAGAACGCTCTTCGCAGCTGTCGGAGCGGACTTCGTCGCCCCTCCGTCGCGCGACCTGGCAGCTTTGCGCTGCCGTGCCTCCTGATACAACGTGTGATGAAGATTGATCCAGAATCCGCTGTGCAGCTCGAAAACAGGCAGGGGTGGTTCAGAATAACTTTGCATCGCCGCCGCGATGCGGCCGGGCAGTAGCAAGCCAAGTGTGAAAAGCACGCAAGAAAGAGAAATTCGCAAAAGGCGCACCTTAGCGGGTCGTACGATAGTAGCGCCAAGCCCGTGCAAGCACAAAGTGGTAGAAGTACCAGGGCTTTTTGCGAGCACTATTCCGCTTTCGGATCGGTTTCGCTGCCCACGGCGCCCTGCCGGTCTGCCGCGTGCAACATCCCGTTCGAATCGCGGAAGAACGACCGCCGCCCCGTCTGTCCATAGCGGAGAGGAGTGGCGGATAATTCGTATTTCGCGGGAGCGCCTACGTTGCTAGCGCCGACAATCACATAGCGAAACGCGTAGCCATCCTTTCCTCCCTTGGCGAGGTCGGCTTCCAACAGGCTGGCAGCCTCAGTGCCGGGTTTGCCGCGGGCAGGCGAGGCAAGGTTCGCTAGGGATTCCGGGAGGCGCAAATATTTTTTCCGATAGGATTCAATCGCGTCGGCAATGGTTCTTAAAGACTCGAGGGCGCCTTTCTCTGTCGCTTCGATCTCCGACTCATCCCATTCTGCTTCGAGCGCCGGCAGGTCCAGAAGAAGGACTCCAAGCGAGAGCAGTTTCCAATCGCCTTGTTCGCGCACCAAGCCCATGTTGATCTGGCGGGCGCTTCCCCCGGTGGAATCTGTAGTCTCGTGAAGTTCCAGCGGCAAAAACGCCATATTATCCCGGACGTCCGCCCCGCCAATCTGCATCTCGACCGTGCCGCCCGGCGTCTCGCAGCGAACGATGGGCCGGCCCGAAGGATTCGCAGAAATCGTCGCTTTCCCAGGCTCGTCCAGAAGCACAAACCGCTTCATCAGGGCGACCCGCGCTGCGGGTGTCATGCGGGAGAATGATTCCTTGTTTCGAACGGTCAGGAAGGGGGTGAATTCCGCCTGGTTTTGGGAGCAAGCCGCAGCCAGCGCGCTGCTCAGGGCCTTGCCCGGCCCATTCTGCGCCGCCGCGCTGGCCGGAGTTCCTGAATTTGCCTCCGGCTTGGACGTCGATTCCTGGGCGCCGCTGCTTGCTGTAAACAAAAACACACCGAGCAGTATGCATTCGCAATATTCTGTTGTGCGCCCCATTAGCTTGATCGATCCTCGCTCAATCTTTCGAAGCGCTCAGAATCGCCGCAAGATTCTGCGTGAAGCTCGATCGCGGCAAGACTTCCGTGCATCCGACGGCCTGCGCCTGGGCCGCAAGTTGCGTTTGCACGTGCGACAGGAATGCCACGACGCGAACGTCCTTGTTGTTTTGCCGCACTTTTTCAATCGCTTGCAACGGCTGGCTGCGCGCGTTCAAGTCCACGATCACCAGTTTTGGCGCGTTTGCCATCAAGCCCATCAGCGCGTCGCCATTCGTCGCCACTTTCACTTCCACGCCAAGCTGCTTGGCGGTCTCCGCCAGTTTCATCTGAAAAAACAAATCGTCCATCAGCGCCACGACTCTGCTCATGTTTTCCTTTGCATCCCGCCTCGTACCTGACATTATGCGCCACTTCTTCATTCGATGAAGAATTGCGAGTAAACTGGTGCGGCCGTCCGGAGAAGCCTTATGCAACCCGCCTCTACTGCCGAAATTCAGCCCGCCGTTTCACTCCTAGAAGAGACGCCGCAACTCCTCGAAACGCTGCTTGGCGATTTGCGCTCGGATCTCTTCCACTGGAGGTCTTCGCCGGATCGCTCGTCCATCTCCCTGGCGCACCTGTGACCGCGATCAATACGCCCGAAGATGCAAAGCTCGCGGCCTGCGGCCCGCGCGACGTCACACTCTACTCGCGTCCAGGCTGTTATCTTTGCGAAGAAGCCAGGGCCGCCATCGCTCCACTAGTCCGCGAATTTGGCGCCGCCCTTCGCGAAGTGAACATCGACGAAGACGCCGTTCTGAAGGAACGTTATGGATGGGACATCCCGGTAATTTTCATCGGCGCCCACAAAGCGGCCAAGCATCGCGTCGACGTCTCGCAATTTCGCCGCCAATTGGAAGTAGCGGGATCGCGCTGAAATACGTGTTTGATTTTTTTTTGGATTAACTGAGAACTTAAGACTCATAACGAAAGACTTCCTAGTGGCCGCCCTCCGCGCTATGGGCTCCGACCGTTTCGTCCGGCACATCGCCTTTGCGCCCTCGCACGCGGTCGTAAACGCTCACCTGGCTCACCGAACCCAGCGCTTCGTTGTAGAAAGTTGGTACCCCCAACGCCGTGCGCAGTTCTTCGTTGAATTTCCGCAGATTCTGCAAGTGCGAAGCCAGCGCGGGAATTTTCAATCCTTCGTCCGTCAGCAAAAACTTCTGGTAACCCGCGTCCCACAACTTCGTGAACTGGCCTTTCAGCATAATCGCTGGCGCGATGGTCATCTGATAGCGCTCGTCGGTTCCCTTGCGGAATTCCGCGCCGCAGCCGTATTTTTCCACGCGAACCACTCCGCGCGTGCTGCCCACCGCAAACCCCAGCGCTGCCAACCCTTCAATCGCCTTTGGTGAGAATCGTTCTTCGACATTCCACATGGCTCATTCAGAGTAGCGGTTGCCCTCCCTTCTGTAAAGTGCGCCGAACCCATCATTCACCACGTGTCCGGCAAATGGTGTTGCACCCGCGTTCTGGGCCTGTCGGCAAGACGCAATCCCGCATATGGACCGCTGCGGCGGCCCCACATGTTTGGGCTATTCACATGATGGCCTTCGCTTCAAACGCCTCCTAACACGAAGAAAACCAGACGTGTACCCTGGCGATAGTAAAATGCATCAATTCGGAGTAAACTGGTCGCATATCTCAGACCCTTTAGGGTCTGGAGTGATCCTATGCAAAACGACCTGCCATGTCTGTCACCGGCCACATCTCGGCTTCGGCCCGGGAATCCTCTATTCCCGATTCACTGTCAGGCTCGTCTCTCCTCGAGCGGATTGGCGACACCCCTCTTCTCCGTCTCGAACGCGTAAGCAGCGAATTTCCAAACGTCGAGTTCTACGCCAAGGCCGAATGGTTCAATCCGGGCGGCTCCGTTAAGGATCGGCCCGCGCTAAGCATGATTCAGGCCGCACTAGCGAGCGGCGCACTAAAGCCCGGCAAGACCATCATTGACGCCACGAGCGGCAACACCGGCATCGCCTACGCCATGATCGGCGCGGCAATGGGTTATCGCGTGAAGCTTTGCCTGCCCGACAGCGCTTCTCACGAGCGCAAGCGCATCCTCGCAGCTTTCGGCGCGGAACTGGTCATCACTCCCGGCGACGAGGGCACCGACGGCGCAATTCGCAAAGTCCATGAAATCGTCGCCGCCCAGCCGGACAAATACTTTTACGCCGACCAGTACAGCAACCCAGCGAATTGGCAAGCGCACTATCGAACCACGGCGACCGAAATCTGGAAGCAAACCTCCGGCCGCATTACGGATTTCATTGCGGGACTTGGCACCAGCGGCACTTTTGTCGGAACAACGCGTCGCCTGAAAGAGCTGAATCCCGAAATCCGCTGCGTCAGCCTGCAACCTGATGCCTCCTTCCACGGCCTAGAAGGTTGGAAGCACATGGAAACAGCGATTCGCCCAGCGATTTACGACGATCGGCTCGCTGATGACAATCTGCCGGTCTCTACGGAAGAGGCTTACCGCCTCGTAAAGCGCCTGGCGCGCGAAGAGGGCCTCCTCGTCAGCCCAAGCGCTGCGGCCGCGCTTCTGGGTTGTTTCGCGGTAGCTGCGCGAATCCCGAAAAAGCAACACGCCGTAATGGTCACGGTTTTTGCGGATTCTGCGTCCAAGTACCTGAACGAACGCTTCTGGGACGAAGACTAGACCATGGCGGAAGAGGCCAAACTTTGGATCGGCGGACACTTGGCCGAGGAAATTCGCACACACGGCGCCGCAACATATCCTCATGAGTGTTGCGGTGCGCTGCTGGGCCGCGATGGGGATGTTGCGCACCCAGAAGCTGCGCGCGAGGTGCTGGCGCTTTTTCCGCTTGTTAACCGGCGCGACGATTCTCCGCGCAATCGCTTTTCTGTGACTGCGGAAGATGTCTTGGAAGCCGACAAGGCCGCACAGACGCAAGGTATGGAAGTCATCGGCTGGTATCATTCGCATCCCGATCATCCCGCGCGCCCGAGCGAGTATGATCAAGATCACGCGTGGCCGTGGTACAGCTACATCATCGTCAGCGTGCAGAATGGCTCGCCTAAGGACATGACTTCCTGGCGCCTGGACGACGATCGCCGCGCCTTTTCGCCCGAAGGCATCGAGATTCGTCACAGCGCGGCAGTTTAGGGTTCGTAGAGGCCGAGCCTCAGCCCGGCGGGCTGCTGCGGCTCTAGTTGCTAACTTGAATTCGTAGTGGCGGGTTTTTCGCGGTTTTTGCGTCTCGGCTTTCAGTCGGGAAGACCCGCGCTTTTAACCATATAGGGAGAAAACCAATGCCTGTGAAAGTCATGATTCCCACCCCGCTTCGCCCCTACGCGGGCAAGCGGGATTCGGCCGAGTTCAGCGCCGGCACGGTCGGCGAAGCCCTCAGCCGTCTCACAACGCAGTATGCCGACCTTCGCAAGCACCTGTTCACCGAAGACGGCCGCCTGCGCAGCTTCGTCAATGTCTACGTCAACGACGAAGACATTCGCTATCTCGCGAAAGAAAACACCACCACCAAAGATGGCGACACCATCAGCATCATTCCCTCCATCGCCGGCGGCTGTTGTTGTTGACTTTCCTGTTCCTGGAAGTCCTCTCTCCAGTTTGAATCTCGCGCGGAACTTTTTCGCTTCCATTTTTGATATTCTGGATGAATCGAGAAGGGCAGGGAAAGGCAATGGCTACAACCACTCAAGCGCAGCCGGGGACAAAACCCACTGCAACGCTTTCGAAAGAAGAAATTCTTCGCTACAGCCGCCACCTCATCATGCCGGAAGTCGGCATGGAGGGGCAGCTCAAGCTGAAAAACGCCAAGGTCTTGCTCATTGGCACGGGCGGACTGGGGGCGCCGCTCGGTTTGTATCTTGCCGCCGCTGGCGTCGGCAAGCTCGGCCTCGTTGATTTCGATGTCGTGGACTTCACCAATCTTCAGCGCCAGGTCACCTTTGGCACCAGCGATGTGGGCAAACCCAAGAGCCAGGCCGCTCGCGCGCGCCTTTCCAATCTCAATCCGGATATTCAGATTGAATCCATCGAAGCCCAATTGACCAGCGCAAACGCCCTCGAACTCTTCAAGGATTACGACTTCATCGTGGATGGCACGGACAATTTTCCGACCCGCTACCTCGTCAATGATGCTTGCATTTTGCTCGGCAAGCCGAACGTCTACGGCTCGATCTTCCGCTTCGAGGGGCAAGTCACGGTTTTCGGCATGCCCGACGGCCCGTGCTACCGCTGCCTCTATCCCGAACCGCCTCCGCCGGGTTTGGTGCCTTCCTGCGCTGAAGGCGGTGTCCTCGGCGTTCTGCCCGGAATCGTTGGCTCCATCCAAGCCATGGAAACCATCAAATTGATTCTCGACAGTGGCGACAATCTCATTGGACGCTTGCTGCTCTTTGACGCGCTGGGAATGCGCTTCCGCGAACTCAAGCTGCGCAAGAACCCCAAGTGCCCCATGTGCGGTTCGAATCGCACCATTCACAAACTCATCGATTACTACGAATTCTGCGGAGTTCGCGGCGAAGAAGCTCCCGCGCCAAACGTTCAAGTGCCTGAAATCACTCCCCGCGAATTGAAATCCCGTCTTGACCGCGGAGACGATCTTTTCATCCTTGACGTGCGCGAGCCCCACGAATATCAGATCTGCAATTTGAAAGGCCAATTGATCCCGCTCGGCGAATTGCCGCGGCGCGTGCACGAACTCGATTCCTCGCGCGAAATCGTCGCGCATTGCCGCAGCGGCAAGCGGTCCGCGGAGGCGGTCGACTTTTTGCGCAAAGCCGGTTTCCGCAAAGTGCTCAATATGAAAGGCGGCATTCTCGCCTGGTCCGACGAGGTCGATCCATCCGTCCCGAAGTATTAGTGCGCGAGCGAATTTCTTTCTAGAAAAGGGTCCGCCCAAGCGCGGACTCCTTTTGTTTCTGCTTGTCCATGAAGTGTGCTGGCAGGCATACTTTCTTCGTCGAGGGGAGGAAAAATGGCCGCAACCAAGATCACGGTAAACAGCAACGGCTCCATTCGTGTCGAAGGAGACTTCGAAATCGTCGATCCGCAAGGAGCGCCTTTCGGGCTAGCAGGACGCACTACCGTATCCCTTTGCCGCTGCGGCCATTCCGCAAACAAACCGTTCTGCGACGGCTCTCACAAGACTTCGGGCTTTTCGGACACCGTCGTCGCCCGCGAACTTCCTCCTCCCAAACCAAAACCTGGCATCTAACGTTTCACCCGTCGCCATCAAATGGGCCCGCCGCGCTCAAACCCAGGTTGTTATTCGAACGGGAGAAGAGGCCAACTCCTTTTCTAGTTCTATTCCCCCTTGTTGAACAAACCACTTTGATCTGTCTGCCTAAAATGTTTCCGTTTCATGTCTGAGATTGTCTCAACCTGAGAAATCGACAGGAATCTCACTGATACTGTCCAATTGCCCGGTAACTCTAACGAAACAAAGGTGATACCAGTACCAGACTGGAAACTGGTTGTTCCTCGTGCTGTCTCGCTCCGTTGAACCCGATCCAAGTCTTTAGCAAGTTGCACGGTAAATCATTGAAACGTAAAGGCTTGCAAAGGCGTGATTTTGTCTTCAGAAAGGGCACAAACTTGCTTTTCTAGCCATTTGCCAGTGTTTCTTCGGTGTTTGGGAGATTTTGTGGGGAGTTGGCCTAGTATCGCAGGGTTTCTCGGAAGCAGCCGCCAAGCGCTTTCAGCGCGGAACTTTCGCTCGCGCCTTGCTGTCGCTACCGCACTGACCCTGGTGACTCTCCTGTTTGCGGCCATCTTTTATTCCCGGCAAACCTCCGTTGCAGCCTCGCCGCAAGCCTATCTGTATCTCGAAGTGGGTGGAACGCTCCTGTGCTACTGCTATGCCGCCAATGCCCTCGTGCGGTTTCGCGGCACGCACGATCGCACCTCGCTGATTCTTTCCTTCGGTTTTGCGCTTGCTGGAATCATCGAGACCGTCGGCTACTTTGGACTCAACGACGGGCTCAACGACGGAACGCTAGTCCTTTCGAAAGTTCCGCTCGGCTGGATGGTCAGCCGGACTTTGCTCGCGGTTCTGCTGCTGGCGGCTCTGGCCGTGGAGCGCTACATGCCCACGGCGCGCAAGCCCAGCAAGGAAACCGCCGCCGTCCTGCTCGTCGTAGCTCTGGCAGCGTACGTGACCAGCGCCGCGTTCCTTGCCGCTCCCTCCGCACCGGTGGCGAATGCAAAGAATATTCTGTCTCGGCCTTGGGATTTGCTTCCTGCCATGCTCTATTTGATTGCAGCGGCGTGCTTCCGCCTTCGCATCAAAAGTGAGAAGGACAAAAAGAGCAGCGCAAGCATTTTCGACTATGCGCTGCTCATCGTGGCTTCGCTGAACGCAATCTGCCATGTCTCCGCCGCGTTTTCCCGCCAGCTTTTCGATGGGCCGTTTTTCCTCGCGGAACTGAGCAAGACGTTTAGCTACGTGGTGATGCTTGCCGGCGCTTTGCTCGACCAGGCGCGCCTGTTCGAGCAAGTGCGCACGATGGCGGTCAGCGATCCGCTTACTGGGCTGGCGAATTATCGCCGCCTCATCAGCGTCCTGGAAGCGGAACTCGACCGTTCGCGCCGCACACAACGTCCGTTCAGTGTGGTGCTGCTTGACATGGACGGCTTGAAGAGCATCAACGATCAATATGGTCACCTGACCGGCAGCCGTGCGCTGGTGCGCATCGGAAAAGTTCTTCGCAATCACTCGCGCGCCATTGATACAGCAGCTCGTTACGGTGGCGACGAGTTTGCTTTGGTCCTGCCCGAAGCCGGCAAAGACATTGCTACGCGCGTTGTTACCCGCATCCGCGAACGGCTGGCCGCCGAAACCGAAGCCCCGGCACTGTCCGTCAGCGCCGGCGTTGCAGCGTTTCCAGAAGATGGTGACACACCGGAAAAACTTCTTGGCTCCGCCGACCGGGCCCTATACATCATGAAACATGGCGGTCGGAGCAGCGTTCAAAATCTCGCGCGCATTGCCGCGTGCTTGTGAGGATGACCGTTCGAAATGCCGGTCACGACCAAATTCGCGTTTCACCGGGTGGAGAAACGCATTTTGATGGAGATTCCCGTTTTGATCGACGGGCACCGCGATGCGCCGGGCTTGGAATCGACTTTTACGGAAAACGTAAGCGCGCGTGGCGCGCGGGTGATCAGCGTGCGCCGCTGGGAACCGGGCGAACCGTTGAAGTTCGCTTCGCCCACCGGAGAGTTTCGCTCCTCGGCTCGAGTAGCCTACTGCCAATCCCTACAAAGCGAAGGCTTTGCTATTGGCGTGGAGTTCCTCAACCCGAAAGGGCGATGGGTTGTTCAATCCCCCAAATAGCTTGACGCAAAGCGGCGAGCGGATCGGAGGGCAACGCTGGAACGAAGAGAGAAGTCAGTCTACTAGCGCAAAAGTTTTAAGGTTGAAGCGCTTGGCGGCTCACACAGGAGTCACCAGGCGCTTCAAGCTTTTTTAGCGTGCTTTCTGAGGGATTTTACTTACTGGGACGTTTTTCAAGGACCTCTTTGTAAACCTGGATAGTGCCGTCGACCATCCGTTCCGCAGAAAATCGCTGCTCCACTTCGCGCCGCCCGGCTTCGCTGAGTTTCTTTCGGAGGTCCGCGTCGGTGATTAAGCGCAACATGGCCCTAGCGAATTCCTTTCCGTTTGGTTCGACCACCAATGCCGTTCCTTCGCGGTCTAGAACTTCTGCCAATGCTCCGCGCCTCGTCGAAATGGACGGCAGGCCTGCTGCCATCGCCGTTTGCAGCGCGGTTCCGAGGCCTTCGAATTCGGAAGGGAAGGCGAAAGCATCAAGCGCATCGTAGACCTTGGCGACGTCGTTCACGAATCCGGGAAAAATCACGGCCTCCGATTGCCCCAACCGTTTTGCGAACGCCTCCAACTCTCCGCGACATTGACCATCGCCTGCGAGCAAAAGACGTGCCCGGGGATGTGATTCTCTGACCGCGGCCAGCGCTTCAATCAAATGCCCCTGGCCTTTTTCCGGAACAAACACGCTGACGCAGCCAAACAGAAACTCCTCCTCCTTTACGCCCCAATGACTTCGAGCCCTGTTTCTTTGTCCCGCAGACGGCCGCTCGCGAATTTCCACTCCCTCATTCACGATCGAGATTCGTTCGGGCACAATTCCGCAATCGATCAGGCTTTGCGCGACATTCCTGCTATTGGCCACGAACCGTTCCACTGCTGCGTAACGCGCACGCGTAGCCCAGCCTCGTCTCAATGGAAAGCCAATCCTACGCGAAAGGAGAAGCGGCAGTTTTTTATGCGCGCCCGCGAGCCAGGCAGCCGTTAGCGCATGGGGCTCATTCACGTGCGCCAGGTCAAAGCTTCGGCGCGCAAGCAGCCGGCGTATTACCGCGGCGGCTCGGGCTCGCAAGCCGAACCGCGCCACTTCGTGAACGGTAATTCCCCCTTCTCGGCTGCGCATCGTTAACGGCGAATCGCACGCGGCCACGAGTTCTGCCTGCAGTTCGCGCTCGCGCAGACCGAGCAACGTCAGCAGCGCCTGGCTCTGCCCACCGCGCCATTCGCGCTCCAGGTCTACGTAGAGCACTCTCATTGCGTTTGCATTCTGTCGCCGCGCCGCTCCGCTGCAACGAGTTTGCCCAACTTCTTAAATTTCAGCCGCACGCTGCGCGCCGCCATTCTCGAAATGAGCCAGCCGCGATAACCGTCCAGAAAGCCGCCGCGCAGGACAAAGGTGCTAAAACAGGCCCAAGGCGCGGCCACCCACGTGGCGGCGCGCCAACTTCGCTTTCCTGCCTCGTACATTTGCCGTGCTGCGAGCGTGGTGTAACGTTCCACCTTGTCCTCATGCTCTGCGAACGAGTTCATCGTGTAATGCAACAAATCGCCCCTCAGCCTTCCTGGCCGGCCTTCAAACCGTAGCGACTCGTGCACGATCCCCTGAAATTTGGCCGAATTCCGATGGTAAAGTCTGCGCCGGCGGTCCGGGTACCATCCGCAGTGTTTGATCCAGGCGCCTAAATATTGGGCGCGCCGGGCGATTTCATAAACTGCGAATTCAGGCTCGCTTTGCTTCCATTCAAGAAGAGATTTACGAAGATCAGTACTCAGTTCTTCGTCTGCGTCCAACGACAGGATCCAGTCGTTACTTGCTGCCGCCGCTGCAAAGTTTTTTTGCTCCGCGAAATTTGTCCATTCGCGCACAACGACCTTAGCGCCTTGGGCTCGCGCAATCTCTTGCGTGCGGTCTTGGCTTCCGCAGTCGACCATGACGGTCTCATCGGCAATCCCTTCCATGGATCGCAGGGCGCGCGGTAAGTTGCGCTCCTCGTTCAACGTAATCAAACAAATAGAGAGACGATTCATCACCCTCCGGAAAGCGCAGACTTGGCGTTAGTATCGCACAACCACTATTTTGCCAAAGCCCAGCAGGAGGGGAGCCAGGTCTGCACCAGAGTGCGGCTACTTGGCTTGGAAGCTGACGCGGATCAAACTGTTCCCAATGCGAAATTCGGCGCCGTTGGTGAGCACGGCGGCGCGCACTCGTTCTTCTTCGAAGAAAGTGCCATTGGTCGAGTCCATGTCTTTGAGATTGATGTAGGTGTCTCGCACTTCCAGCAAACAATGATGACGGGAGATTTCCGGATCACTTAAGGCGACATCAGCGCCTATGCGGCCCATGACCGCACGCGACTTCGTGAGTGTGTGACTCTGGCCCTTGGATGGGCCCGAGAGAATGCTGAGAACCACGTTTTTGTTCGCGGGTAGCTTCAAGCTTGGGTCGGGAGGAGGCAGGTTCAGGTTCAAGCCGGTGGCGTTGGCGCGGGCAAAGGAGGGAAGAGGTGTCATCACCACGGTGGCGTCGGTGCGCCGCTTGATTTCCACGATTGTAGTCTTGCCGCATTTCGAGCATTTGAACTGGACTTTCGAATGACCGCCAAACTCCGTGTCTTTCAGCAGATGTTCTGCGCCGCAATGAATGCACCCTGTCTTCATGACTCCAAGCTAACACCATTCGCGAATGACCGGGGAGATTGCATGCGGTCTTTCTTGCGGAAGGGTAAATCGCGCCGAATCGGTGAATTGCTCGACCGCCTTACGAGCGCGATCTTGTGTTACGATGGCACGTTCGAGACCATTCAGGAGAGCCGGTGTGTCGGAACATCTTTCGCGCAAAGAACTGAAACAGGACAAAATCAAGGAAACCATCGAGCACGGCGCTGAAGCTGTGTTGTCTCACGGGCAGTTCGTAGGCATCGTTGTGGCCGTCGCGCTTGCCATAGCCATCGGATACTTCGGATGGCGCTTCTACGTCGACCGCCAAACCGCCCAAGCGTCCGTCGAACTTGATGCAGCCCTGAGGGCCTATCAAGGCCGCATAGGACCGGCAGTCCCTGGAGCCGATCCGACTGAGCTTTCCTACCCAGACGAAAAAGCGCGCGCCCAGGATGCCCTTAGCAAGTTTACGAAGCTGGCGGATTCCTATGCCTCCACGAATCCCGGCAAACTCTCGCGCTATTACGCTGCACTTTGCCTGGAAGACCTGGAGCGGCAAAACCAGGCTCTCGAAGAACTGAAGAAGATCAGCAACAGCAGCGACAAGGAACTCGCCGCCATGGCGCAGTATCAAATGGCCATCATCTACGCGCGCACCGGCAAGCCTGATGATGCTGCCAAACTGTTTCGCGCCCTTGCGGACAAGCCCAGCGTGCTTGTCCCGCGTCCCCTCGCGCTCCTGGAACTAGCACGCGCTTTGCGCGTTTCGAATCCGAAAGAGGCCGCCAACATCTACCAGCAGATTAAGAAAGAGTTTCCGGAGTCGAACATCGCGGAACAAGCCGACCGCGGCCTGGATTCGATTTCGCCGAAGTCCTGACCGAAACACTGACGCTGAACGCAGGTTGAACCGGCCGTGCTTCGGAATGAGATGGAGCGGACCATCGCAACTCTTCCCCCTCCGGCCCCCTGGGCCATGCATGCGGAAGACACTCGCGGGCGCCGTTATCCTGAGCCGGCCCATCCTTACCGCAGCGACTATGCGCGGGACCGCGACCGCATCATTCATTCACGCGCGTTTCGGCGCCTCGAAGCCAAAACGCAGGTTTTCACCACTCGATACTCGGATCATTTTCGCAATCGCCTGACGCACACGCTGGAAGTGGCACAAATTGCCCGCACCGTTGCCGCCGCGCTTGGGCTAAATACGGAGCTTGCCGAAGCGCTCGCCCTGGTTCACGACATCGGCCATCCGCCGTTTGGGCACGCGGGCGAACGGAAGCTGGACGAATTGATGCGCACGCACGGCGGGCACTTCAACCACAATCTGCACGCGCTGCGCATTGTCGAGCACTTCGAGCAGCGCTATCTTGATTTTCCCGGGCTCAATCTCACGTTTGAAGTGCGCGAGGGAATCATCAAACACTCGCGCGATTACGCGGAAGCGGAATTTCCGCAGCTTCGCGAATATCTGCTCGATTTGCGTCCGCCGCTTGAGGCGCAGCTCATTGATTGGGTGGATGAAATTGCATACAACACCGCGGATATTGACGACGCGCTGGAAGCGGGGCTTCTCGACGTCAGGCTCTTGTGCCGGGAAGTTTCATTCTTTGCTGCTGCTTATATACCTATGGATGCCGAACGTCCGGCGGCCCGTGAGAAGTTGAAATTCAATGAGGCGCTCCGGCACGTTCTGGATTTGCTTGCCACCGATCTCATCGAGTCCACGCGGCAGAGAGTGCTGGCGTCTGGCGTTTCCTCGACGGAGGAGCTTCGACGAACCGCGAAACGGCTTGCGGGATTCAGTGAAGAAGCTGCGAACCACAATGCAGCGCTGAAGAGGTTTTTGTTTGCGCACATTTACAATCATTCGGCGATCACGGAAGACCGTGATCGCTCAGTGAAATGTTTGCAGGAACTTTTTGCCTATTACCTGGCAAAGCCGGGCTCCATGCCCGTTTCGTACGAGGAGTTGGCGCGGACGGAGCCACGTCACGTCATCGCGTGCGATTACATTGCCGGAATGACGGATCAGTTCTTGCTGCGCCAGCACGGCGAGCATTTCGGCGAGTGAAGCTGGACCAGCGCAATTTGGACGGCTCGCCGAGATTGGACGTAGGAGTGCTGCGCCCCTACAAAGGCAGTCAGATCGACATGTGGTCGAATTGACCTCCGCATGAGCGGCAAGTAGGATGATTCGTTTCCTGATCCAGCAAAGAAGGTTGTGAACAAGGAGTTTCCGTGTACTGTTCCAAATGCGGCGCGCTGATGGCGGATAGCGCAATGTTCTGTGCAGCTTGCGGGCAAGCGTTCTCGACGGCGGCGGCGATGGTGCGCCCGATGAACGCTCAAGCGATCGCGGTTCCTCACGTTGAGTATGGTGGGTTCTGGCTGCGGTTCCTGGCCTATCTCATTGATGGTGCGGTGATCGTGCTGGGAGTTTGTGTTCTCGCGATTCCGTTGTTCTTTCTGACGGGCCTAGGCGCATCCTTGAGCGAAATCCATCCGGAAGAAGACTGGAATGAAAACGGGGTCTGGGTCCTCATTGCGGTGCTCTTTTTGTTTGGCGCGGCAAGCTTGGTGGTCACGTGGCTCTATCACGCGCTGATGGAGAGTTCCGAATGGCAGGCGACGGTGGGCAAAAAGGCTCTCGGCCTCGTTGTGACCGACATGGACGGCCGGCGGGTGAGCTTTTGGCGAGCAACCGGGCGTCACTTCGCCAAGATTGTAACGAACATGGTGCCTGCCTTCATCGGCTACATCATGGCGGGCTTCACGGATAGAAAACAGGCGCTGCACGACATGATTGCGGGCTGCCTCATCCTGCAAAGAGGCAATTGAGTTTTGGAGATACGAAAGAGGGAGATTCGCTTGCATGAGATCTCCCTCCGGATGGGTTTTACACTGCGCGGATTCCAGTTCCCTAAAACCGCAGGAACGGCCCAAACGCTATACGCACGTTGTGGTGTGGGCTCCCGGTCCAATAGATCTCGTCGCCGCCCTCCAGTCGCAGACCGATTGGGCCGAGGTGTCCCTCGACACCCACAGCCGGGTAAAATACCCCGCTGACGTTGTTCGCGCGAAGATTCTGAACGGAAGTCGTGAACTGCCCGAAACTCGCGGGTTTCGGATTCAACTGGAAATTGATGAAGCCTCCTTTAAGCGCAAGGAATGGCCGGATGGCACCATGGCTTCCAACAAACTTGAAGCCGCCGAGTCCGTGCAGCACTTTCAGGTTGCTGTTTGCCACGGTCACAGTGCAGCTGGTGCTCAAGCATCGTTCTACGAATCCTTGATCGAAGTCGTAGTTGATTTCTCCCTCGAACATCACGTGAGAGAGAGCTCTGTAGCCGACACGGCCGCCCAGTCCCGCCATGTTCGTGCCGGTCTGTTCGATGCGGAAGTAATCGCCGTAGGCCCCGATCTGAACTTGATCCTGCGCCTTCGCCTGCGGCGCAAGCCAACTTGCCCCTGCCAGGAATGCCAAGCACAAGAGTAGAGCAACACGTTTCATACATGATCTCCTCAGGACATCAAAGTTGGAGCACAAAAAGCAGGAATGACCCGGGCTGGGGAAGGCTTCTGCTTCGAGTTTAGATGAAGATTTACTGCATGTAGTTGCCAGCGCTGTGTGAAAACATGATTCGATGATTTATATGCGCCGGTCAAGCATCAGGAACAACGCGAGGTAGCGCTTCAGTTTTTGCGTAATGAGAAAGTTTTCCTTCACGTGTTCGTGGCCATGTTCTCCGAGTCTTGCGGCGATTTCCGGATGCGACAGCAGAAACCGGATTTGGTAGGCCGTGCCTTCCACCGAATGCGCCAGCAGGCCGGTGTGCTTGTGGATAATTTGGGCAGGGATGCCGCCGACCGCGGAAGCCACGACGGGCTTTTTCTTCCAAAGCGCTTCGGAAACAGTGAGACCAAATCCTTCGCGCAGGCTCTTTTGAACGACGACTGTAGAAGCGCGCTGAAGCGCATTTACTTCCAAAGGCGCCCAGGCGGGTAGTTCAAGGATCTTTATGTCTGGATCGCGGTCCGCGGCGCGCAGGACTTCCTTGAGAACGAGAGCGCCTTCCGGGTCGTCGGACGCGCTGCCTCCCGCGAGGACCAACTGGCAATCGAAATATCGCTTTACGATTCTGTAGGCGCGAATCACTCCGACGGGATCCTTCAAGCGATCGAAGCGCGAAATTTGGGTCAAAATCGGGCGCTGGGGATCAATCTGATAGCGGTGAAGAACTTGTTCGATGAACTCTCGGTCCAGAGAGCAATTCTTTTCAGAGAGAGGATCGATGGCCGGATAAAAAAGATATTGTGGGATGGAAAGCTGGCGAGAAAAGTCCGGGGAAGAGAACATGGCCCCGTCATAGCGGGAGACGAATTTTTCCAAGAAGTCCCAGACGGCACGGTTGGGATGCGACAAATCAATGTGGCAGCGCCAAACCCAATGATTCAAGCCACGCGGGCGACCGTGAATCAGCGCGGCGGGTTGCGGATCATGGATGACCATGAATTCGGCATCGAGCGGAAGCGTCGCGCAGTTTTGCTCGTTGTAAGAAAGAAAAACCTCAAAATCCTTGTGATTGGCTTGGTATGGTTCACCGTGCAAGGCGTTATGGAAAGATTTCGTCACGTCAAAAAACTCTTCGGCGCCCTTCATCACGTCCCAGCGAATGTTGAGATCGAGCTCTTCGGCAAGGGGCACGAGCCGGTTGAGGATTTCCGCGACGCCGCCGCCCACGGCTGTCGAATTGACCATCTCGATGTTGCGGCCGCGCAACGGTTTCGCCAGAGCGCGCAATTCCTCGATTTCGCCCGCCCCAACCACGTCCGCGTAGTTTTCCAGGGGAATGCGGCTCGCCGCCATCAGGATCTCGCTCATACCTTCTTCCTTTCGCGGTCAATCAGGCGAAGCATTTTGGCGCGTGCACTGTCCAATGTGTTGGTGTAGACATCAATTTGATTGATGCTGTCGGCGAGAGTTCGCAGACCGAGACTAGTAGAGAGCCAGTGGGAAAAGTCGTTGGTTTGGAGCTGGAGCCGCAACCGCGAGGAGATGAAATGAAAGTAGAAACCGGCGTGGCTGAGGTGCTCGATGCCTTCGCGAAACTGTTCGAGGTTGCGGGCGCTGCGGCTAAGAGGCACGGTGACTTCCACGCTTTCGCAAAAATAGAAACGCTCGAGGCCGGATTGCGAAGCGAATTGTGGCTGCGCTACGCAGAAATCGCGGACCACACGGGAAAGATCGCTCCGCAGCGCGGCAATGGAAGTGTAATCGCGAATGTCGAGGGCCGCGAGCAGTTCGGCCAGGTCATTCCGGTTCGTGGAGGAGAGCGTCCATTGCGCAAAATCGTTCGAAAAGCCTTCCGTGAGAAAGTGGTGGGTTCCCAAGGTTTGAAAGGTGTGATGGAAGATGGAAGCGTCGCTGCAATGTTCGAGGCCGTTCAGCAATTCCGCCAGGGTTCCCGCCGATTGGTTTCCGATTCGGGTCAGGTAAGAAGCGGTTACGAAGTCGAAGGGTGTTTCGGCGACGTTCAATTCTGCAGTCCTCTCCATCCTTAGATGCACGAAGCCGAACGCGGTTGGATGCAACGCCGCGACGATAAATTAGGTCCGCTCTGCGTCCCTCTTACGCGCCTACGCGTTCCACCAGTTCGATTCGAATCTCAGTCAGGTCGGAAAGAAGATGAGCGGCCCAGCCGTAAACGTTGTGCTGCCGCACGGTGTGCCGCATGCGTTGCATTCGCTCGGCCTGTTCCTCCTCGGGCATTTCCAGCGCCCGGTGAATGGCGCGGGCGAGCTGCGCGATGTCGTAAGGGTTCACCAGCAACGCATCGGAGAGTTCGTGGGCTGCTCCGGCGAACGTGCTCAGGATGAGAACTCCGCGCTCGTCTGCCCGGGAGGCCACGAATTCCTTGGCCACCAGGTTCATCCCATCGTGTAGAGATGTGACCATGCAAAGCGAGGCGGCCTGATAGAAACGCGCGATCTCTTCGTGGGAATGGTGTTTCTTGCGAAAGACGATGGGTTTCCACCGCGAGGTTTGAAAGCGCGCGTTGATGCGGTCAGCCTCTGCGCTGACCTCATCGAGGAAACTCTTGTAACGCTCGATATCGGTCCGGCTGGGAGCGCCGATTTGCACGAACGTAAAACGCTGCTGGTAGCCGGGATTGAGCTCGAAGAATCTCTCCAACGCGCGAAAACGCTCCAGGATCCCTTTCGTATAGTCCACACGATCCACGCCAACTCCCAAATACGAGGCCTCAATTCCGATTTCATCGCACAAGGCTTCGCGCAACGCGCCGGCGTTGGGGTGATCAGCATCGGTCACCGGATTCTCAGGAAACGCCACGCTGATCGGATACGGGCGCACGCGCGTGACGTGGCCTTGCCGGCTTACGGCAAAGCGGTCCCATTCGGTGAGAGCTTCCAGCGCGCGGTCCACGGTCTCTAGAAAATTGTTGCAGTGTGATTGGATGTGGAAACCAATTAGATCCGCGCCCAGCAGCCCTTCAACAAGCTCTCGCTGCCATGGGCAAATCCCGAAGACTTCCGCGTTGGGCCAGGGGATATGCCAGAAAATCGCGACGCGCGCGTCCGGACGGACGTCTTTTATCATGCGGGGAACCAGAGCCATGTGGTAGTCCTGCACCAGGATAATCGGCGAATCCACATCCGCCATCTCCTGCAAAACCGCGTCGGCGAAGCGCTGGTTGATGCGCTGATATTGCAGCCAGTCTTCGGGACGGAAAATCGGGCGCGTGTGGGCGATGTGGCACAACGGCCAAAGGCCCTCATTCGAGAAGCCCTCATAGTAGCCTTTGTCTTCTTCATCGGTGAGCCAGACGCGCCGAAGAGTATAGCTTGGCCTGTCTGGGGGGACGCGGAGGTGATCGTGGGTGTCAACAATTTCGCGGTCCGCGTTGCCGGAGCCATTTGCAACCCAAGTGCCGTTGCAAGCAAGCAAGACTGGTTCGAGCGCTGTGACCACGCCGCTCGCGGGTACCAGCATTCTGATCATTTTGTTGCCGTTATAGACATGCATGTAAGGCTCGCGATTCGAAACCACGAACAAGGGTTGGTCTTGAAGCCTGTCGCGCAGGCTGACGCGCAAACGTTCCGCGGTCCACAGGGATGCATTCGAATCGCGCAGGCGTGCTTCGACCTCTGCCGCGGCTCTGGCGGTATGCAAATCGCGGGCCAGGTGCGTGACCTCGTTATGCAACTGCTCCATGATTTCGCCCCGAAGGAGAGCCGCAGGCGGGTTGGGTTGCCCCGTTCGAAGGGTTCGTACCCATTTTGCGGTTCGAGTGAGTGGTTCAGTGAATGTCCAGCGGACAAGCACCAGCGCCAGGAGGCTGATCAGCAAAGTTTGAATCAGCGCATTCAAGAGAGCATCTCGCAAGGTATGGGCAACTTGCCGATCAATGTAACTGGTATCGTGAATCAGGAGCAGAACGCCTGCGGTTTTGTCATCGCGATGAAGCGGCAAAGCATACACGTGGACCGGGACAGCTTCGCTTACCTTTGGTGCGGAAGTTTCTTCAGGCGGGAGGAATTCTCCCGCTCCGGCATCGCCGCGTGTGGCTCGCGTCGCGGCAGTGGGGTGCAACGGCAAGAAAGGGCCCAGTCCCGGCGTCATCGCAAGCGTGTGGCCAGAGGCATCGTAGATGACGATTCCTTTGAGGTGTTCACGTTCCCCGTAACGCTCGACCAGGCGTTGCAGGTTTTTTTCCTGGCCGCGGTCAAGCAGACGTTCCACGCTTTCCTGAAGACTGTCTGCGAGAATTTCAGAGCGTCGCGCGAGGTCGTTGCGCAAGATGCGCCGCTCGTTCCTGACCTGGTAAGCAGCAAAGAGAATGGACACGCTGCCGACGCTCACGATCAGGGGCAGGACAATTTTCAGAGTCGTGCGCATCTGAGCTCCTCAATCCAGAAAAGAAAATGGACCGCGGCGGCTGGGAGCGTGCGGCCATGTTGAACTAAGGAATGCTTGCTACGTTTCTCGAAAAACCGGTACCTCTCTATCAAAATCTAAAGTGCCTTGAAACCCGAGGCAGGTCTGACAACGACGTGAATTGCGATGTTCTTGCCATCAGCAGAGCGATACTCCACGGTTGCCTGAGATCCTACCTTGAGCTTGCCTTCCACCTTGGTGTCATCGTCAACAAAAAACTCGATGGTCTTCTTTTCCTGACCGTTCGTGACTTCGAGTGAAAAAGCAGCGTCTCCAATCGAGGCGATTTTCCCTGATTGGGACGGGTTGGCAGGAGCCGGAAGCGCCCTTGCCGGGATCAATCGATCAGCAACTGGCTTCGCCCAGGAGGCTACAGTAAAGCATACAACAAACAGCGCGGCTAGACTGAGTACAGAACGGAATCGCATTAGATTCCCCCCATTTTTTTCTATTTTTGACCAGGGCAAGCTACTAGGTGGCACGAATGGAGCCAAACGGGAGCAGACTTGAGACGTCACCTAAAGTCTTAGGAATCAGTGTCTTGCGTGAATGATAGGGGAACCGGCCAAATTTGATTGGTACTAGTCCTGTGAAGAAATTGCCCACTCGATAAGCGAAAACTGATTCGCGCCGACAGACGCGATGCCTCCTACGAAGGAAGCTCTTCTTATTCAAATCGTTCGTAAGTGCAAATCATTCCAGTTTGCTGCGCCTGTTATTTCACAGATGGTTCAGAAATCAGCCGGAGTTTTTGATTGCAAGCTGCTCCAACACGGGAAGGGGCGATCTAAAGAATCCACACCTTCGTATCTCCTTCCAATAACTAGAGGAATCTAGTTTTGCCGTTTCATCATGTGCTCGCGTTTGCACCTAAGTGTTTGTGGGTGTTCAGATTACGCACCAAGTAAGAAATGTCCTATGGCAATTCACGTGCTTGCCCCCTCATGATGAATTTCTCCGCATAGTAGTGCGTTTCGTTTCACCAGTTGCGTTTAATTGTCTGGCACGGGGTGATAAATGAAGAATCTGAGGGGTGTTGTTCTGGGTGTGTTGCTTTTGCTGGTCGCATCCTTCCCGCTGCACGCGCAGCAATTCTCCGCAGTTAGCGGCGTTGTTTCTGACAATAGTGGAGGCATCATCTCCGGCGTAACCGTGGAACTCACGAACAGCCAATTGGGGCTGCACGAGACCACGACCACAAATGATCTGGGCTTTTATCAGTTTCTGCGTCAAACCCCGGCTCAGGGTTATTCGCTGACGTTTTCGAAAGACGGGTTTGCGAGGCTGGTCGTGAGTAACATTTCCCTTGGCGTCAGTACCACCGAAACCCGCAACGTAAGTCTTGAAGTGGGAGCGGTAACGCAGGCCATTAGCGTTGAAGCTGCTGGTGAAGCCACGCTAAACACCACGGACGCGACCATCGGCAACGTGATCGATGCGAGGGCCGTGAGCGAATTGCCCATTCAGTTTCGTCTGGACGCGGCAAATTTGATGCAACTCCAAGCCGGTGTCAACGATGCCGGCTCCATTACTGGAGCTCGCAGCGACCAGGGGAACATCACGCTGGACGGTCTGGATATCAACGATCAGACAACCGGTCAGGCTTTCACTTCGACGATTCCAGTTTCCATTGACGCCTTGCAGGAAGTTCGAACCGTGACCGCGGGGGAGACCGCTGACTACGGCCGAAGCAGCGGTGGCGGAATTAATCTGGTGACCAAGAGCGGCAGCAACAATTGGCACGGCAACATGCGCGAATACAATCGGAACACTCTTTTTGCCGCCAACGATTGGTTTAACAATCGCAGCGGCGTGGCCCGCCCGCCACTGATTCGAAACCAGTTTGGAGGCAACCTCGGCGGTCCGGTTAAGAAGGACAAGCTGTTTTTCTTTTTCGACTACGAAGGACTGCGACGCTCCTCCAGTAGCCAGAACGTACGCGCAGTCCCCACCGCACAGTTTCGTGCCGGCCAGCTCGGTTACATCAATAGCAGCGCGGGTTGCGATGGGACGGCTCGTTTCACCAAGCAGCCGAATTGCATTACGTACCTCCAGCCTTCTGATGTTGCCGCGCTCGATCCTCAGGGAGCGGGCGACAATGCCGCGCTGCTCAGTTTTATCAACAGCCGCTATCCTGCGGTTCCCAATGACCGGGGCTCTGCCGGAGACGGGATCAATACGGACGGCTTTCTGTTTACTTCGCCCGCGCACGAATCAGACAACGTTTATACGGGGCGTATCGATTACAACCTTGCCTCGAAGCACAGGCTCTTTCTTCGCGGTAGTGTGGCGCGTCAGGGCGTCGACGATAATTTCAACACAGCCATTGCGCAATTCCCGGGCGATCCATCCCCCAGTTCCAGGGACACTTTCAATGGCTATGCGCTTTCTGCGGGATGGACGTGGACGGCGACTCCTAATCTAATTAACCAATTCTCCGCAGGCCTTGTCCGCGCCATCCTGGATTTTCCCGTGCGTCCGGCCCCGACGTTCCCCAACTCCTTCTTCTTTACACCGAACATTTCTAACCCCTTCCTTGGGTCGTCTTCGCAATCTCGCAATGTGCCCGTACCCGAGTTCCGTGAAGGGCTGACTTGGATCAAGGGAAATCACACGATGGATTTTGGCGGGGATCTCAAGCTGATTCGGCAAATCAGCGCGCTTAAGAACGATTTCAACTTTATCGGCGTCGGTCTGGGCGGTTTTATCACTGCTCTCGATCCTTCGTTGCGTCCCACTGACATCAACTCGGACCAGTCTGCGATTAACAATTGGGATAACTTTTTCCCATTCATGTTGGGGCGCTACTCGCAGGTGACGACAAATTTCAACTACAACAAAACGGGTACGCCATTTCCCAATGGAACAGGGAAAAGGCGAGACTTTAATTATAACGAATTTGAATTCTACGGGCAGGACTCGTGGAAACTTCGATCTGATCTAACGTTGACCTACGGATTGAGATATACGCTGCATACGGTCCCGTACGAGGTCAATGGTTTTCAATCCGTTGCTTCCGTGAACGAAAGTACTTATTTAGCTGCTCGCTTGCAGGCTGCGGCTCAGGGCTTGAGTGGCAATAGTGTCGTTCCCTTGGTGAGCTACTCTCTAGGCGGAGCAGCCAGCAATGCTCCGGGCTATTACAAGCCGGATCACAAAGACTTCGGGCCGCGCATCGGCTTGGCTTATAACCCTGGGTTCCGAAGCGGGTTATTAAACAGTCTTTTTGGCGAGCGCAAGACCACTGTCCGCCTCGGGGCCTCGCTTCTCTACGACCGCATAGCAGGCGGAGCGAGTTTTGGTCTCGACCAGAACACGTTTCTTTTCGATGCGCAGGCAAATAACTTTTTCGGATTTCCAAATGACCCTTTTGATTCTCTACTTCTCGACCCGCGCTTTAATGGGTTGAACACCAATCTTCCTCCTTTCCCTTTGGCCCCAAATACGACACCTCCTTCCACGCCCAACTTGGATTCGAGTGGGAATCCTATCGGCACTGCGTCGGGAGGTTTTCCTTCATTTTTCCAATTTGACCGCGACACCAAGAACCCATATTCCATCCTGCTGAACTTTGGAATTCAGCGAGAACTGCCTGGGAACTTGCTGTTGGAGACCAGTTACGTAGGCCGCCTGGGTCGCAGACTCTTGGCTGTAGGCGATGCTGCAACTACGACAAACTTCAAAGACTCAGCCTCGGGACAGTTTTTGCGCGCAGCATTTGGTCAAATGCAGCAGGAGCTTCCTTCCTTGAGTTCCGGACCGATTACGCCAATTCCATGGTTTGAGAACCAAATCAACGCCGTGTTAACGTCGGAGGTTGGGGCACCCGTAACCTGTCAGGACTTTGGATTACCAAATTGTTCTACATTCGTCGCAGGAGCTCTCTCGCCATTTGTTACCAGAGGAGACTTGTCAAGCCTTGTCCTAATCCTCGAGGAGTCTGGTCTTCTCTTTCCTAACATCGGTCTCCCGGCGCAGACGTCGGCCAATGCCTACATCGGTAATTATGCTTCTTCGAACTACAACGCCCTCCTGACTACGCTTCGCAAGCGTTTTTCGAATGGATTGCAATTCGATTTTAACTACACGTATTCACATTCCATCGACAACGTGTCGGATGTGGCGAACAATTACGTCCTATATTCGTTTAGCGGCAACGGCCTCGTTTGCGAACTTGATAATCTCCGGGTTTGCCGCGCAAGCTCTGATTTCGACGCGCGTCATACAATCAATGTTAACTATATCTATGATCTGCCTGTGGGCCACGGGCGGCATTTCCTGCGCAATGCTCCAGGATGGGCCAACGCCTTTTTGGGAGGATGGACAACTTCCAGCATCATCACCTGGAGGACTGGCTATCCCTTTACCGTTCGAACTGGTTCTTTCCCGACGGCCTTTACACTCGATGCCCCCGCCGTTCTGCTGAGTGCCGCCGGGCTTAAGCAGAACATCCACACAGACTCGGCCGGAGAATTGCAATATTTCGCGAGTCAATCCTCGGCCGTAGCCGAATTCGCGTTCCCCTTCGCTGGTGGCACGGGAACCAGGAACGCAGTTCGCGGCCCCGGTTTTTCTTCCGTGGACATGGCCATCGAAAAATCCATCCGGCTGCCAAGGTTGGAAGGCCAGCAGTTGAAACTTCGCATGGATACTTTCAACACGTTCAATCATCCTGTTTTCAACGGGCCAAGCTCGGCCACGCTACTCGACACCAGCCAGTTCGGCATCATTACATCGACCGCAAGCGCGCCGCGCGTGCTGCAGGTTTCATTGCGTTACGAGTTTTAGGCGAAGATTCATCTCACAAAAAAGAGGGAGGCTGAGTTCCGGCCTCCCTTTTTATTCTGCGGATTCGAGTGGGTAGATTGAGATTCTTCTAATTGCCGGATTCTGAGTGCGGATCAAACGTTACCGAGAGTTCCAGGGCCGTCTCGGAGCTGGCTGGAGAGAACTTCCATTGACTTACAGACTTTTGGGCGCTCTCCGCCAGAATGGGATTGCCGCCAAGCACTTCAGACTCTCTCACGCTGCCGTCCGGCTTGACGAAGACTTTTAGTCGAACGACTCCGCCGATGCCTTTGGATTTTAGAATCGAGGGATAAGGGACCGGGACCTTCTTCAGAATCTTGCGGGCGGAGTCTTGTGCCTGCCCGCCTGCAGCCCAAGCCAACAGGCCGGCGAATAACAGGGCTCCGAGGAAGCTCTTGCGGGAACGCGAGCTGAACATGGAGTTAAAGTCCCTCAGAATTCAAATGGTGCGACAAGGGGACTCGAAGCGCCCCACAGGCCGCACTACTACCTGCTAGAAAATGTTGCAGGTCGGATGCCCTGGGCGCCGAAGCTTGCGGCCGACGTTCCATAAAGTTACCATTCGTACTATCGTCATGTAACTTTTTGATGGTCAAGGACTTACTATGCACGGTGTTTGCGGACTTGGAAGTCGGGATCTTTGACTGGTTGTAGTACAACGGATAGTTCTCAGCAGTCTCATTCAATCTGAGATTGTGATGTTGAGTTGTTGCCCTTCCCTTGCGACCTACCGCCCGCTCGGTCCTTCCAGAGAGGCGTAGAATGAGCCGCGCATGCCTTCAAAGCTCTCGCAGATCTTAGACACGCTGGAAAGGTTGTTCGGATCGCAGAAGCTGGCCGGTCCAACCGATCCCTATGAGATGATTGTGTTCCTGAATTGTGGCTACCCTGCAAGCGATGCAAAGTGCATGAGTGGTTTTGAAGCGCTAAGACGCGAGGTTGGCCTGCAGGCTAAGAAAATTTTGGCCGCTCCGAATGCCAAGCTGGCTAAGGTGATGCGGCCAAGCGTAATCATGCCAAGCGTGTGCGCGGAACGGCTGAAGGAAATCGCTCGCAAAGTAAGCGACGAACTCAAGGGTGACCTCACCGCCGTCCTCACCAAGCGAATGCGCGGCGCCAAAGAAGAGCCGGAGAAAGGTCTCAAGGCCGCGAAGAGGGTGCTTCAGGAGTTTCCTGTTATCGGAGAACCCAGCGCGGAAAAGATTCTTCTGTTCTCTGGACTGGCACCCATTGCGGCGGTACCGTCCGCTTTCGTGGATGTGCCGGTACGGCTGTTTATGGGTGAATCCGCGAAGAACTACGCGGCTGATTACCGGGCCGCGAGGGAGATTCTGGACTCCGGGCTACCAAAATCATCGGAAGCCCGCCAGAGGTCTTACCTGCTTCTAAAGAAGCATGGACAGGAGATTTGCAAGCGCTCCAAGCCAAACTGCGAGGTCTGCCCATTAACGTCGAAATGCGCCTATCTGCAAGCGAAAGCGGCAGACGCAAACCGAGTAAGTACTGGGCCGCATGAGTGACAAGAAAGGCGCAAAAATAGCAAGTTGCGTGGCGCGTTCCTTGACTTGGGATTAGGCCGTCTGAATAATGGTAAAGCACGAGCGTGCGCGCCGGAGGCGCTGAAGAGATGTTCCTGGACGTCAAGGAATTGGCTGTCCGCAAGCTGCGGA
This sequence comes from Candidatus Acidiferrum sp., assembly GCA_035280065.1. GTDB lineage: Bacteria > Acidobacteriota > Terriglobia > Acidiferrales > UBA7541 > Acidiferrum. The sequence goes on along the minus strand of DATEGO010000059.1, from coordinate 1,848 downwards.
TTCACAAAGCGTATGCTCCGGGCAACATTGATTTCCATTCTGCAGAAATCAAGCAGATTGAGCCGCTGGAAGTGAACGCCACTGCGGAATTGCTGGAAGGCCAGATTCGCGTCGAGGGGAACTTCGAGACGAAAGTGGAGTTGGTCTGTGCACGCTGCCTGGAACCGGTTACCGAGGAAGTGAGCCATTCGTTTGACCTGTTTTATGCCCCGCTTCCCAAGGATGCCACGCTCATTAAGCATCGGGAAGACCGGCTGAAGGACGATGATACGGATATCGGATTCTACGAAGGAGATGGCCTTTTCTTGGCGGACGTGTTGAAAGAGCAGGTGCTTCTGGCGCTTCCCATCAAGGCCATTTGCCAGAGCGATTGCCGGGGGCTGTGCCCGAATTGCGGCGCTAACCTGAACCACGAAGAGTGCCGCTGCGAGACCCACGCCACGGATCCACGCATGGCTTCTCTCGCGCGTCTCAAGCAGGACTGGCTGAAAAAACAATAGCCTTTCTGGGCACAAAGCCCTATATAATCCGCCCAAAGCGGCGGGAACGAGGTGTAGTGTTATGCCTAACCCAAAACGGAGGCATTCCAAAAGACGGACCAGCACACGGCGGGCGCACGATTTTCTGGCCAAGCCGCAGCTGGGCAAATGTCCGAATTGCCATGAAATGAAGCAGCCGCACCAGGCGTGTCCGCATTGCGGCTACTATAAAGGCAAGCCGGTACAAGCGTCGGCTTAGGCTTTTCACGTTTCGCTGATTCTGCGGGCAAACCCCATGATCACCATTGCCGTTGACGCTATGGGCGGGGACCATGCACCACGTCCTGAAGTGGAAGGCAGTGTTCTGGCCGCACGCGAGTTCGGCGTGCGCGTTTTGCTTGTGGGGCCGCCGAACGTGGTGCGGGCCGAGCTTGCCAAGCACGCGGCGCCGAACCTGCCGATTGAGATTGTCCCGGCGAGCGAAGTGATCACCATGAATGATCATCCGGCTCAGGCTTTCCGGCGAAAGAAAGACAGCACAGTGCATGTGGCGGCGCGTTTGGTCCGCGAGGCCAAAGCCGATGGGTTGGTCAGCGCGGGAAATACCGGTGCCGTGATGACCGTCGCCCGTTTTCTGCTTGGAACGCTTGAGTCCGTCGACCGTGTCGCCCTGGCTGCCCCGTTTCCAAATGCCCGGGGCGGCGTTTCAGTGCTGCTGGACGTTGGCGCGAATGTGGATTCGCGGCCCGAGCATCTGCTGCAATTCGCGGTGATGGGCGAGGTGTATTACCGGGCGACTTTTGGTAGTCGGCGCCCGCGCGTGGGACTGCTTTCTGTGGGAGAGGAAGAGATTAAAGGTAACGTGCTGACGCGCGAAGTCTATACTCTGCTGAAGAAAAGTCCAGTTCACTTCGTTGGCAACGTCGAAGGCGGGGATCTTTTTTCCGGCATTGTTGATGTTATCGTGTGCGATGGCTTTGTCGGCAACATCGCCTTGAAGATTTGCGAAGGCCTGGCGATTTCCATTTTCGATTCGCTGAAGAAATCCATGAAGAGTTCCATTCTTTCCCAGCTTGGGGCCAAGCTTTCGGAGGGGGCGTTCAAAGGGTTGAAGAAAAAAATTGATTACACGGAGTATGGCGGCGCACCGCTTTTGGGTGTGAGGGGAGTTTGCGTGATTGGGCATGGGCGTTCGAACGCCAACGCCGTGAAAAACGCCATCCGTGTAGCCGCGGGGCTCGCCCGCGCGCGCATCAACGAAAGAATCGAACAGGAGCTCTCCGCCACCGCGGTTCCGGCCTGACGGTGGCATGGAGGAATCAGCTATGGGCAAAGTCGCATTTGTGTTTCCCGGACAAGCTTCGCAATA